>NZ_JAKKOB010000001.1:0-757500 GCF_026226765.1 Avibacterium sp. 21-599 | reverse complement strand
AATGGTATAAGCAAGCTTAACTGCGAGACAGACAAGTCGAGCAGGTGCGAAAGCAGGTCATAGTGATCCGGTGGTTCTGAATGGAAGGGCCATCGCTCAACGGATAAAAGGTACTCCGGGGATAACAGGCTGATACCGCCCAAGAGTTCATATCGACGGCGGTGTTTGGCACCTCGATGTCGGCTCATCACATCCTGGGGCTGAAGTAGGTCCCAAGGGTATGGCTGTTCGCCATTTAAAGTGGTACGCGAGCTGGGTTTAGAACGTCGTGAGACAGTTCGGTCCCTATCTGCCGTGGGCGTTGGAGAATTGAGAGGGGCTGCTCCTAGTACGAGAGGACCGGAGTGGACGCATCACTGGTGTACCAGTTGTCTCGCCAGAGGCATTGCTGGGTAGCTAAATGCGGAAGAGATAAGTGCTGAAAGCATCTAAGCACGAAACTTGCCTTAAGATGAGTTCTCCCCGACTTTAAGTTGGTAAGGGTTGTTTGAGACTAAGACGTAGATAGGCTGGGTGTGTAAGCGATGTGAGTCGTTGAGCTAACCAGTACTAATTGCCCGAGAGGCTTAACTATACAACACTCAAGGGTTTTGGCTTGTTTTTGATTGAAAGAGTAGGGATTTTAGAGCGAAAGGCTTTGAAGTCTATAAAGAAGAGAGATAAGCGAAAGGATTATCTTGGCGGCGTTAGTGCAGTGGACCCACCTAAATCCATGCCGAACTTAGAAGTGAAACGCTGTAACGCCGATGGTAGTGTGGGAGCTTCCCATGTGAGAGTAGGGCACCGCCAGATTTTAATATGAGGAGACACTATCTGGGAGACTGGATGGTGTTTTTTATTTTAGGGGGAGAGAAGGGGATTTGTTTTGAGTTTTTTGTTTTCTACTTCCTACTTTCTGCTTTCGATCTACTTTTTATTTGCTTATATGGCTGTTTAACCTAGTCCTATGTCTTCATGGATTGGTATCATATTAACGCTGTTGTTCTGTTTACACTTTTACACTGCTTTTTTCTGGTTTTCTGTATTGTGTGTTTTTTTGTGCTCTTTGTTTTCTTTTTTAGCTCAAAGTATGAGATTAATGGTGCGGGATATTTATAGTGGTAGAGAATTAGAAAGTGCGGTGGGTTTTAAAGGTGTTTTTCCTCGTTCTTTTTTTATTGTTAGCTCAAAATATTTATTTGGGAACTACTATTTAGTAAATATCTTAGCTACTGGTAGTGAGCAAGTGATTTTATAGCAATTTTATGTATTCTATTAGTAGAAGTAATCTGAAATTTTAACTATTTATTTGAAATATATTTTATATACGTTTGAGTGTAAACATTTCTTGCGTAATATTCTTTGCTTGATTATAATTTAAACTATTTTTATATACGGATATAAAATATTATGCCCATGATCAATCGTATTTATTTTGAAGCTAAAGTAGAATCACAAATCATTTCAGGTTTAGAACTAGAAGAAATAAAATTTTTTATAAAGAAAAATAATGATCTAGAAATTATTTTAGTAAATGGCGATATTATTACAATACAGGATTATTTTTTATTAAAACCTAGGCTTTTTATTGAAAAGCAGAAAAGTGATCTTATTGAGGTTAATATTCCTGAAAAACAATATATTGAGGAATACACAGAGCAACAATTTAATAATAAGTTTCTATACAACGATCCTATTCATATGACCCAGCCGAGTGATACAACATTTTTGACTCTGGCTTCTATTTCTACGACTTTCATTGCTACTAGTATATATAAGCATTGGGATGGAAAAGGAAATACTTATTTTGATCAAGATACTGATTTTTCTACTCCAATAAATGCGAATCCTACAACAGATATTAACGTTACTCATACCCTAGCGGCTCCCGTAGTGCAGAATAAAACTCCCGATGGGCTACACATCACAGGGACTGCTGAAGTGGGGGCAACGGTTATCGTAAAAAGTGCGACAGGCACAGAGTTGGGACGAGCGGGTACAAATCAAACGGGACAGTTTGATGTGACGTTAACGACAGCGCAGAAAAACGGTGAACGCCTTGTGATTATGGCGACAGATAAGACGAATAACAGCTCGGCGGAGAAAACGTTTAATGCGATAGACCGTACAGCGCCAGCGGTGCCGATCATACAGAGTCAAAGTAATGATGGGCTACACATCACAGGGACTGCTGAAGCGGGGGCAACGGTTATTGTAAAAAGTGCGACAGGCACAGAGTTGGGACGGGCGGGTACAAATCAAACGGGACAGTTTGATGTGACGTTAACGACAGCGCAGAAAAACGGTGAACGCCTTGTGATTATGGCGACAGATAAGACGAATAACAGCTCGGCGGAGAAAACGTTTAATGCGATAGACCGTACAGCGCCAGCGGTGCCGATCATACAGAGTCAAAGCAATGATGGGCTACACATCACAGGGACTGCTGAAGCGGGGTCAACGGTTATCGTAAAAAGTGCGACAGGCACAGAGTTGGGACGAGCGGGTACAAATCAAACGGGACAGTTTGATGTGACGTTAACGACAGCGCAGAAAAACGGTGAACGCCTTGTGATTATGGCGACAGATAAGGCGAATAACAGCTCGGCGGAGAAAACGTTTAATGCGATAGACCGTACAGCGCCAGCGGTGCCGACCATACAGAGTCAAAGCAATGATGGGCTACACATCACAGGGACTGCTGAAGCGGGGTCAACGGTTATCGTAAAAAGTGCGACAGGCACAGAGTTGGGACGGGCGAGCACAAATCAAACGGGACAGTTTGATGTGACGTTAACGACAGCGCAGAAAAACGGTGAACGCCTTGTGATTATGGCGACAGATAAGGCGAATAACAGCTCGGCGGAGAAAACGTTTAATGCGATAGACCGTACAGCGCCAGCGGTGCCGACCATACAGAGTCAAAGCAATGATGGGCTACACATCACAGGGACTGCTGAAGCGGGATCAACGGTTATCGTAAAAAGTGCGACAGGCACAGAGTTGGGACGAGCGAGCACAAATCAAACGGGACAGTTTGATGTGAGGTTAACGACAGCGCAGAAAAACGGTGAACGCCTTGTGATTATGGCGACAGATAAGGCGAATAACAGCTCGGCAGAAAAAGCATTTAGTGCTACTGAATCTCTTTATACTAAAGTGTATTATGGCGATGGAACGATACTTACTTTACAGCACGATCAAGGTACAGCATTAGATCTTTCCTCATTAAAATACTCTTTTGCGGGAAATACCTCACTGTTTACAGTTAGCAATTCTTTATTTAAGCCGACTGCGAAGATTGATTATAACAAGGACACTGATCACGATGGTTTAATTGATCTTATAGATAAAGATCCAACGGTATGGAATGTTTCAGATCGAGATTTACGCTTTTTTGCCCGTTTATCTTATTCTAGTGATAAGCTTGTAAACAATGTTTTAAATGGTAAACAAAGTATTATTGATAGCCAGAAGATAAATAAATTGAACAATGCAGCGAGTTACAGTGAAATTAGTAATGATTGGGAAGTGATAACTTTGTTTCACGATAGCACATCTGGCTTAGATTATTCTTTATTTGGTAATGGGAAATATACTAATAGCGCTGGAAAGACAGCTTACCATAACATCGTGATTGCTTTTCCGGGTACTAAGGGAGGTGTCTTTAGCGTAGATGGATCTGCTGATCTCAAAATAGGTGCAGGTGGGGTTCCTGCTCAAGCAAAAAAAGCAGCAAAAGAAATTCCAAGCGTTGTATTAGCTTCAAACCCTGACAATATTTATGTTACAGGTGAATCCTTGGGAGGATATTTAGCGCAATATTTAATGACGAATGCCACATCGAATTTTACTTCACTTGTTCGACATACTGCTATTTTTAATCCTGCTATTATTAAAGCACCGAGTGATATCGCAACAAAAGCAAATGATCTCGTTGAAGCTGGAATGATGGATAACAGTAATTTATCAGAGCCAAGATCATTAAATAAAACAAACTCTTATGTGATTAAGGGTGAATTTGTGAGTAATTTGCAGGGGAAATATAAGAATACGACTGAAATTACTGGAATTAGTGGTTCGCCGACTGACAAACATGATATGGGGAATTTCTTTAAAGAAAATACCACTTTGCAAAAATATTTTACAGTTGGAAACCGAATGGATGATTACTACTTAAACCCTTATAAACAAGATAGTGATAATGATGGTTTTAGTGATGCAATAGAAAATATATTGTATAGTGATCGTAATAACCCTAATTCATTGCCGGTTTTGCAAGCTATTGTTACACAAGAAGATAAGAATGGAAATGTTAAATCAGCACAGGGCGTGACGTTTAGTGCGGAATATAATACAGATCAAAGTATTACATTTAGCGTGGCAAAAGATGTTGCTTATACTAATATTACGAATTTTAGTAAGAATGCACTTCCAAATTTTGTGAGTTCAAATAAGAGTATTTCTTTTGAAGGAACAATGAAAGATGATCGAATTATTGGTAGTGAAGGTCAGGATGTTCTATGGGGTAATAAAGGAAGTGATACGCTTACTGGTGGTGCAGGTAAAGATGTTTTTGTATTTAAAGCAAGTGATATAGGTCAAGGTGTAGATTCTATTACTGATTTTAAGACAAAAGAGGATAGGTTAGACTTATCTGGTTTAAGATCATTACTTGGTACAAATCCTAATTTATCAATAGACTGGAAACAGGTTGTTGATAAAAATTCGGTTCCAACAGGTACAGGAAAGGCTTATATCATATTAGATAATGATGCTCACAGCATTTCTTATCAAGGCGTTAATCAAGATCCCGTGGAGTTTGTTAAATTTACTCCAGATGTCAATCTATCTGAAGTTGTAATTTTAGGATAGTTTAAATAAACATTTGCGATTTCTTTTGACTATTGGTCAAATTAAATCGCATTTTTTTGTCTTGAATTTACAATCTAACTGTAACAAATAAAAAAGTGTTCATAAGGAAATCGACGATAATTTGTTTGAGACAACAAAATCACTGATGAGAACTTATGAACACCTACAAACCTCTTACACTTTGTGAATGCGAAAAGATAATGGTTTTTCACGCATTAGGTAAAACAATAACCCAGATTGCTCAGCGATTACAGCGACATAAATCGACCATTTCACGAGAATTGAAGCGCTGTCAGGGCGAATATGCGGCATTATCAGCTCAAGAACACTATCAACAACGGGTAGAGTGTAAACCCAAGCAAAAGTTAGCCGACCCGAAATTGTGTTGATACTTTATTTTGGGAATTTTAACAGTTGTTTCGGTTTTTTAGGAATTTAACTATAAGCAATCACTGAGAGTGAAAATTGGGTTTTACTATATCCCTACAACCCCACCTGTGGGAAATATTGCTCAGTGAGTTCCACCAAATTCTGCAAAGAAATTAACCGCACTTTATTTTCATCGTTATTTACAAAGTGCGGTGCGATTTTTTGTAAATTTCTGGCGTGAATGTCGTTTTCTAGCACATAATAAGGCTGGCTTAATTGCGCGAAAAGTTCAGGGTGTTTGAGGGGAAGAAGTACGCCGTCTTGCCACAACACAAGGCAATCTTGTTGGGTGAAATGAGCAAAATAGCGGGCGAGGGTTTGGCTGTCATAATCCGCTTTGGCGAAGGTATAAAGCATAATGATTTCCTGAAAAAAGAATGAAACGAAACAGGTTAAAATGTCAGTACTTTTTCTGCCTGTTGTAATTTTTCCATTAACTCGGTACGGGGGAGTATTTCGCAATCGATCAGCCAATTTGTTTTTTCAAGCTGTAAGGCTTGCACTGATTGTTGGCACAGATAACGCTGTTCAATATCGTATAAATCGAGCAATTTAAAAGGCTGGCTCACGTTTTTTTGTAAAATTTCTTCGCTTTTTTGATAAGCAATTAAATTAAAAATCCCGTCATCTAAGAAAAATACGGCAATTTCACTTTCATCACAAAAAGCAGTGGCGGCAAGTAGGGCATCTAAACCTTCTCGGCTTGTTGCTGTGCCGTAAGGCGGTTGGGTAAATACAAAAGCCAGTTTAATCATAGGGTTATCACTCGATCTGCTTGCAATAACGCTTGGCTAAATTCGCCAAGTCCGGCTAACACAAAGTTTTCTGCTAAATTATTTTGTTGTTTATCTTTGCTGCTTAATGCGTCCACAATACCTCGGCGTTGTGAAGCGGCAATGCAAAGATGCAAAGGAATGTTATGCTGTTTGCTCAGGGTTTGCCAATGTTGTTGTAAATTAAATTCGTCATTGGCGGGATAGACAAAACCGTTGCCGTTGCTTACCCCATTTTGCATAAAAAACACTTGGCTGATTTGATGCCCTTTTTCAATCAAGGCTTGGGCAAGTTGGTAGGCAAGAAATGCACCTTGTGAACCATAAATAGGCTGTTTTACGGCGATGACATAACGCATTATTTAAGCTCATCTTGTTTAATTTGGCGAATATACAAATACACGGTATGACGAGAAATATCTAAGCGTTCCGCCACTAAATTAATTGCATCTTTTATATCAAAAATGCCTTTTTCATATAAAGAAAGGACAATTTGACGATTTTTATTGTTATTCGCAACTTGGGGATCGGTGCTAATTTCTTCTACCGTTTGTTCGATGGTTTGGCTAACTAATTCCTCAACAGAACTGGCAAAATTCACTTCTGAAGCAGAATGTTGTTCCGCAGGGGGCATTAATGCTTGAATAAATTGGTTCACGGGGACATCTAAATTGATATTGATGCATAATAAACCAATGATCCGTTTTTCACGATTACGAATCGCAATGGTCACTGATTTCATCAATGCGTTACCCTTTGCGCGGGTAAAATAGGGCTTGGAAACATTCTCCGTTTGCATTGTTTTGAGCGATTTCAATGCAAAATCCGTAATGGGCGAGCCAACTCGACGATGGGTATTATGCCCGTTAGCAATGCAAATGGCAGAATGCTCAAAGTCTTCAAGAGAATGTAGCACAATTTCACAATGACTGCCGATTAATGCACTCACACCATCTACTACTGCGACATAAGAGGTTAAAATAGCACGATCTTCATCCGTAAAAGGGCGTCTATCTGTTAGCATTAGTTTTTTCTCAAAATGATGGAAAAATCGACCGCACTTTGCTTTTAAGAAATAAAGTGCGGTCATTTTTGATTATTTTTTCTCAGGGATTACGTCTAATACTTCAACCGTAAAATATAACGTTGCATTTGGTGGAATTGGGCCTGCGCCTTGTTTACCATAAGCTAGGTCAGCAGGAATTAATAAATCAATTTTACCGCCTTTTTTCACGAGCTGAAGTCCTTCCGTCCAGCCCTTAATGACTTGATTTAATTTGAATTCTGCTGGCTGACCACGTTCAACAGAACTGTCAAATACCGTGCCATCTGCTAATTTGCCTGTGTAATGTACTTTCACTTTATCTTCAGGTTTGATCGCCACGCCTTCGCCTGCTTTTTCAATGCGATACATTAAGCCAGAAGCAGTTTTTTTCGCGCCCTCTTTTTTCATAAATTCAGCGGTAAATTTCTCATTTTCAGCGTTCACTTTTGCTTGACGTGCTTCATAGACTTTGTCGCCAATCGCTTTTAATTTTTCTTGAACTTGTTGTTCAGTGAGATCGCCTTTTCCGTCTAAAGCATCTTTTACCCCTTGTAATACACGGGTTTTGTCATAATTGATCACATCTTTTTGATCATTAATTAAGGTCTCAAGGAATTGTTTTCCTGTGGCATAACCCACCACATAAGAAGCTTCATCATTGAAATTTTTATCCGTTGCTTGATTAGCAAAAACGGAGCTAGAAACCACCGCACTTAATGCGAGGGTGATAAGAGAGAATTTTTGAATTTTTAACATTGTTTATCATCCTTTATAATGAATCGGAATTTTTGATAGGTTAAATTGTATTGCACAATTTAACAACCATTATTTAAGGATTATTTATGCAAATTCAACTTGAACACGCAAAACAAATTGCCGAATTAGAAACAAAAGTGGCATTTCAGGAACAGGCTATTGAGGAGTTAAACCAAGCCTTGGTGGAACAACAATTTATACTTGAGAAAATGCAGTTACAGCTACGTCATTTGGCGGCGAAGTTAAAAGATTTGCAACCTTCCAATATTGCGAGTCAAGCAGAAGAAACGCCGCCACCTCATTATTAAACACAGAAAAAAGGCTAATCACAAGGATTAGCCAAAGGTTTTTATAGGAAGTTTCTAATTTATGCTATGGAATTAACATTTATTTTGCGAAATAGTTTTCTAGATCGTCGCTACCGCCAATATATTCTCCACCGATGAAGACTTGTGGTACGCTTGTTTTACCTGTAATAGCACGCACAGAAATGGTACTTGCATCACGGCCTAACACGATTTCTTCAAAGGTATAACCTTTCACTTTTAATAACCCTTTTGCTTTCGCACAGAATGGGCAACCCGGTTTAGTGAAGATTGATACCGAAGGTTTTGCTTGCCAATCAGGTTTTAAATATTTAATCATTGTATCGGCATCAGAGACTTTGAACGGATCACCCGGTTCATTTGGCTCAATAAACATTTTTTCCACCACGCCATTACGCACAAGCATTGAATAACGCCAAGAACGTTTACCAAAACCAAGGTCATCTTTATCAACGAGCATACCCATACCTTCAGTAAATTCACCGTTACCATCTGGAATTACGGTGATGTTTTCTGCTTCTTGATCCGCTTTCCACGCGTTCATTACGAACGTATCGTTTACGGATAAACAGATAATATCGTCCACACCTAAGGCTTTGAATTCACAAGCTAATTCGTTATAACGTGGTAAGTGTGTTGATGAACAAGTTGGGGTAAATGCGCCCGGTAATGAAAATAACACTACCGTTTTGTTATCAAATAATTCTGAGGTGGTGATATCAACCCATTGATCACCTTGACGAGTATGGAATGTTACTTGAGGAACTTTTTTTCCTTCCATTGTTGCTGTCATCATCTTTCTCCTATTGCGATTAAAGTAATGATTTCTTATTGACGGGGTGAATTATAGTGAAAATCGTGATATAGTTACAAACGATTAATACCTATCCTTTTAATTGTTCCTTTCTATGATGAGGAAAGCTGAGGAAAATATGAATATCCGTGATTTAGAATATTTAGTCGCACTCGCCGAACATAAACATTTTCGCCGTGCTGCCGATGCTTGCCACGTTAGCCAACCAACCTTAAGCGGGCAAATCCGCAAGTTGGAAGATGAACTGGGCATTATTTTATTAGAACGTACTAGCCGTAAAGTATTATTTACTCAATCGGGTTTACTTCTCGTAGAACAAGCACGTACCGTATTACGCGAAGTCAAAGTGCTAAAAGAAATGGCAAGCAATCAAGGTAAAGAAATGACTGGGCCATTGCATATTGGAATGATTCCAACTCTTGGGCCTTATCTTTTACCTTACATTATGCCAGCGCTGAAACAAGCCTTTCCTGATTTAGAGCTATTTTTATATGAAGCACAAACTCACCAGCTGTTAGAACAACTGGAAAGTGGACGTTTAGACTGTGCCATTCTTGCCACAGTGCCAGAAACGGAAGCCTTTATTGAAGTGCCATTATTTAAAGAAAAAATGTTGCTTGCTATTTCTCAAGAACACGCTTGGGCGAAAGAGAAAAGTATCCCAATGGACAAATTGAAAGGCTGTGAAATGCTGATGTTAGATGACGGTCATTGCTTGCGTGATCAAGCGCTGGGTTATTGCTTCACCGCAGGGGCAAAAGAAAATCCACATTTCCAAGCGACCAGCCTTGAAACCTTACGCAATATGGTTTCTGCCAATGCAGGAATGACGTTAATGCCAGAGCTTGCGGTATTAAACGAAGGGAACCGCACTGGGGTAAAATACCTTCCTTGTGTGCCTGAGCCTTCACGCACTGTGGCATTAATTTATCGTCCCGGCTCACCGCTAAGAATGCGTTATGAACGTGTGGCAAACACCATTAGCCAGATTATTTCCCCAATCCTTCAGCAAAAATAAGAGGGCAAAATGGCAGGTGTTCGTGCAATTCAAAAAGAAAAAACCAGACGTGCATTAATCAGTGCTGCGTTTAATCAGCTCAGCGCAGAAAAAAGTTTTTCCAATCTGAGCTTGCGTGAAGTGGCGAGAGAAGCGGGCATTGCCCCCACCTCTTTTTATCGCCATTTTCGCGATATGGACGAACTTGGATTAGAAATGGTTGATGAAGCCGGTCTAATGCTCCGCCAATTAATGCGCCAAGCACGCAAACGGCTAGAAAATGGTGGAAGCGTTATTGTGATTTCGGTCAATACTTTCTTTGAATTTATCACACACAGCTCTAACGTTTTTCGTCTTTTATTGCGTGAAAGCTCTGGCACTTCGCATGCTTTCCGCACAGCGGCAGCACGCGAGATTAAACATTTTATTGATGAACTGGCAGAATATATCGCCGAACGTAATGGCTATTCACGCCACATTGCGTATATCCAAGCAGAAGGTATTGTTACGCTAGTATTTACTGCGGGCGCAAACGCGTTGGATATGAATAAGGAAGAGCGTGAGTTGCTCAAAGAACGGGTGATCTTACAACTGCGAATGCTGGCTAAAGGTGCGGCTTATTCGGCGCAAAAAGAAAAGCAAGTAAAATAAAAGTGCGGTGGTTTTTTTATAACGTTTTTAGCGAATGAAAGAGCCATCATTCACTGATGGCTCTGAGATAAGTGCTTTATTGTGGCGAACGAGCAAGTTTTAACTTTTTGATCGCTGCTTTTGCTTTTTCTTCATCAATTTGTTCAAGGTTTGAACCTCCAACAAAAACGCCCATTTTTATATACTGACGAATAAAATAATTCTTCCCACCTTCCGTCATAATATGTAAGTCATTATTACCAAATTCTGACTCAGTAGAAATCTTATGTTTTCCCGCCGTAACTAATTTATAAAAATAGACTTTAGGTGCTGATTGTCCAATAAATTTATCATCAACATAAAGATTTTTTCTTAATCTTGCCCCAAATGTTGAATCACGATAAATATACAAGCCAGACATTGTGTTATTAGGGGTAACAAATTGTTTTGCTTGCACATCTTCTGCTTCTGAAGCCATAGGCACTTTCGCACAGCCCGTTAAAATTAACGTGCCAACAAGCATTAAAACGGAGAGGATCTTTTTCATCATATTCACCATTTAACCTTAATTAGAATAAATAGCTAATATTTAAACCGATCGTATTGCTTTTAAATTCAATACTATTTTTCGCTTCTAACGTGACTCTGCTATAATCAAGCCCTGCAACTAAATTATCCGTAATTTTTGTTTTCACGCCAAAACCGTAACTAAATCCAACCGCACCATGATCTTCAACATAAACATTTCTAAACGCTGGATTATCTTCATTCATCGTGAAACTGCCTGCTTCTACACCGATTTTGACATAAGGCAAGAAACGATCAAGTTGATAGCCTTGCAAATAATGTACGCCTACGCGGAAATTCTCTTTGGCGATTTCATTGCCCAAATCATCTTCTGTTTTATTATTCGGAAGACTAATTTTTCCCTCAATAATACCAACAAAATTGTTGCCATAATCAAACATATAGCCGCCAACAATACCCACGCCAACAGAACGAGAGCTAGACCCCGTATAATTACCATCGTCATAGTGATAACCAAGTTCTTGTACTGGCACGGAAAAAGACTGTTTATTCAAATCAAGTGCGCCACCAATATAGAAGCCAGAAAAATCTTTCGCATAAGACAGAGAAGCCGCACTAGCTAAAGCACTTGTTAATAATGTAACTTTTAATAAATTTTTCATAGATAAACCTTATTAAAGATGTAAAATGTCTGTTTTTGAAACAGACGAAATTCTATAACACTCCCCTGATAATAAACCATAGATGAGGAAGACAGTTTTCTACTCATTTTGAGCAGGAATTGAACAAATGGAGCAGGTAATGGCGATACACGAAAAAATTCGATTGATACGGGAAATGAATCACTGGTCCCAAGAAGAAATGGCGGAGAAAATGAATTTATCGCCAAGTGGTTATGCAAAAATTGAACGCGGTGAAACACAATTACATTACGAAAAATTAAAGAAAATTGCACAGATTTTTGATATGGATATTTCTGAATTAGTAAGAGATGATCGCCATATTTGCTTTTTAATTAATGAAAATAGTCATCTTAGCTCGAATTATTATGCAACAAATGAAGCAGTTACCATTGAAAATGAAAAACTCAAATTAGCATTAAGCTATAAAGATCAGTTATTAGCACAAAAAGATAAAGAGATCGCCTCGTTAAAAGAAATTATTGCATTATTGAAAGCACAACAGACTACGCAAAACTAAGTGCGGTGGTTTTTTCACAATTTTTTCTTAAATTTATTCCAGACTTTGTCTTCTTGACCGCGCCATAGGCGTTGGATGTTATCGTGGTGGCGGTAAACGAGCAGGCAGCAGACCAGTGCGACAGGAAAGGTGAATTCAGGTTTGTACCACCATACATAAAAAGGAATGGTGATGGCAGCGATAACCGCGCTTAAGGATGAATATCCCGTGAGTAAAAAGACGGCAAGCCACGTGCCAAGCATCCAAAGATCCACGCCCCAACCAATAGGGGCAATGGCGCCAAATGCGGTGGCGACGCCTTTCCCACCTTTAAATTTAAAGAATAAGGGGAAGATATGCCCTAAACAGGCAGCCAATGCAACCATACCTAATTGGAATTGGGTTAAACCGAGATAATAACCTGCCCACACAGGAAGCATTCCTTTTAGAATGTCAAAAATAAGTACCGCTAAGGCAGCCCAACGTCCGCCGATGCGTAGCACGTTGGTTGCACCGGGATTATGTGAGCCTGTGGTGCGAGGATCAGGTAGACCGGCAAGGCGACAAAATAAAATGGCGCTCGAAATTGAACCGAGCAAATACGCACAAAATATATAAAAAAGGGCGAAAAGGCTCATTTTACCTCCCTGAACTGTCAAGTGAAAAATTTGTTCGTCTATTGTACATAAACTTGATAGCATACGCCTAATAGTATTTCAGGAGATTGAAGAATTTTATGATAGATCGCATTTTTATTGAAGAATTGGTTGTTTTCGCTCAAATTGGCGTCTATGACTGGGAACAGCAAATCAAACAAACGTTGATTTTTGATGTGGAAATGGCGTGGGATTGTCGTCAGGCAGCAGAGACCGATGATGTTGCCTATTGCCTAAATTATGCCGAAGTCAGCGAATTTATTATCAATTATGTACAATCTAAACCTTTTTTCTTAATTGAACGCGTCGCTTATGAAGTGGCGCAGCAGCTTGAACAAAAATACGGATTAAGCTGGCTAAAAATTAAATTAAGTAAGCCCAAAGCAGTGGCACAAGCACGCAATGTTGGCATTATAGTGGAACGTGGAACAAGATGAATAAACCGTATTATGGCTATCTTTGCTTAATTTTAGCCACGTTATTTTGGGGCGGAAATTATATCTTCGGCAAAATACTAAGCCGTGACGTTGATCCCATCGTGCTGACTTATCTCCGTTGATTTCCCGCCGCTGTGCTGTTATTATTGCTGTTTGTTAAACCTGTCATTGCTTTCGTTCCCTCAATTCAAAAAACGTGGAAAATTTTAACCGCACTTTCGTTACTCGGCATTGTGATCTTCCCTTTGTTTCTTTATCAAGGCTTACAAACCACCACGGCACTTAACGCGAGTATTTATCTTGCTGTAGTCCCTATTGCGGTGCTATTGCTCAATCGCCTTATTTTTGGGGATAGAATTCGTCCTTTAATGCTTGCGGGGGCAATGGTAAGTTTCTTCGGTGTATTCTGTTTATTAAGCCAAGGCGATCCACAAACCTTAGTACAATTCAATGTGAATAAAGGGGATCTATGGGCGATTGGGTCGGCATTGAGCTGGGCTGTTTATTGCTGCATTATCCGCCTACGCCCAGCAGAGTTACCCAACTCGGTGATGCTTACCTTACTTGTTGCCATTGCAATGTTGTGCTTTACCCCTGTATTTCTATGGAAAGCCTTGACTGCCAGCGAACCGATTATCAGCCAAATTTCTCCAAACCATTGGGCAATGATCGGCTATTTAGTTGTCGGCCCTTCTATTTTGTCTTACGCCTTTTGGAACTACGGCATTAATCTCGTCGGAGGCGCGAAAGGCGCAGTGTTTACCAATGTTACCCCTTTATTCGCTGCTCTGCTTGGCATTAGCGTTTTGGGTGAAAAGCTCTATTGGTATCATTTCATCAGTGGAGCATTGATTGTGCTAGGGTTACTGATGTGTAATCGAAAGGGATAAAAACACAAAAACAAAAAGTGCGGTATTTTTTACCGCACTTTTTATTATCGCTCAGAAAGATTAATCAATCGCAGGCACATAATTACCTGCAACGATGGCCTCTTTGATGTTATCAGCGGTTTCAAGCACCTGATCAAGTAAGGCTTGTACGTTTTCCAAGGTGGCGATAGGACTAAGCGTAGTCATTTTTAAAGCTTGTACGCCATTAACTTTGGTTACCCCAATATTGGCTTCGCCACGAGCGAATAATTCGTCGGCAATATTTTGATTGAGATTATCAATAAATTCCGTAGGGTAGTTCGCTGGATTTACGCGGAATAACACCGACGCGAATTGTGGTTCAACTAATAATTCTAGCCCTTTTGTTGCCTTAATGTAGTCCGCCACTTCACGAGTAAGTTTCACGCCGTGGTCAATCATTGAGCCATAAAGTTCTTCCCCTAAGGCTTCTACGGTAAACCATAATTTTAATGCATCAAAACGGCGTGTTGTTTGCAAGGATTTTGCTACCAAGTTAGGGACACCGTGTTCTTCATCGTATTCTGAATTCAGGTAGTCTGCTTTGTAATCAATGAAACGGTAGTTTTGTGGATCTTTAAGTAAGAATGCCCCACAAGAAATACTTTGGAAAAAGTGTTTGTGGAAATCAAGGGTAACGGAATCCGCCAATTCTAAGCCGTTTAGCCAATGACGATAGTCATTAGAAAGCAATAATGCACCGCCCCACGCCGCATCAACGTGTAGCCACGCTCCATACTGATCTGCAAGCTGACGAATGTCTTGCAATGGGTCAATCGCCCCTGCATCCGTTGTTCCAGCGGTTGCCACGATACAGGCAACTAATTTCCCTTCTGCGTTGAGCTTACTGAGGATATTGGCTAATGCCGTTGTATCCATTTGTGCATTTTCATTGCAAGGTACACTGATCACAGATTGAAAGCCCATTCCCATCATTGCCATATTTTTTTGCACAGAGAAGTGGGCATTTTCTGAACATAACACTTTTACACGTTGTAATGCTTCTGCGGGTAAGCCATCTTGCTGTACAGACCATTCCTTCCCTTCGGCATTTTTCCAATGTTTAGCAATACAAGCATCGCGTGCTAATAACACGCCCATTAAATTCGATTGTGTGCCACCAGAAGTGAACACACCGGCATCACCTGCGGCATACCCCACTTTTTCGCGTAACCATTCGATTAATTGCACTTCCATCAATGACCCTGCTGGGCTTTGATCCCAAGAATCCATAGATTGGTTAGTGGCATTAATAAACACTTCAGCGACTTGGCTAGCCACCATCGTCGGGCAATGTAAATGTGCCAAAGAATGCGGATGATGCACTTTCAGGCTTTTGTTTAAGAATAATTCAGTGAGGCGTGCTAAGGATTTTTCTAATCCGAAACCTTGTTGCGACGGCTGAAAAGTAATTTCTTCACGGAGCTGTTTAATACTTCCCCCCGTGTACATTTTATTATTTTTGAGCCAATTTCCTACCGCACTTATTGCCGTTGCCATATTTTTTTCATAATCGGCGATAGATTGTGGATCATTGCAAAGAAGGGATTGTTTGTGTTTTGCGAAATCGACCATTGAGAATTTCCTGAAAGATGGTTGAAATAAAAATAGCTAAATGGGACGTTGTGCTATCCCATTTAGCTAGATTAATAATTAGCCACGCACGGCTTTTAAGGCATCTGCTACGGATTGAGCAAAGCGTTTGATTAATTCTTCACTTTCCGCTTGCGTGATGATAAGTGGGCAAAGAATACGCACGACATTACCACCACGACCACCACGCTCTAGTAATAACTTATTGTTAAAGCAGGCTTTTTGAATTGCGGCAGCCAGTTCACCATCTGCTGGATATGCCCCAATGCGATCTTGCGCTTGACGTTCATCAACGATCTCAATCCCGATCATTAAACCACGTCCGCGCACGTTACCGATACAAGGGAATTGTTGTGCTAATTTTTTCAATTCAGTTTGTAAGAAATCACCACGTTCTAAGGCATTTTGCGCTAAGTTTTGCTCACGCATAATTTTTAATGACGCATACCCCGTCGCCATTGCCATTTGGTTACCGCGGAATGTGCCTGTATGTCCTGCTGGTTGCCACGCATCAAATTCTTTACGAATGGCAAGCACTGCCAATGGCAAACTGCCCCCTACGGCTTTTGACATTACCACAATATCAGGTTCAATACCGGCATATTCAAAGGCAAACATTTTTCCTGAACGACAGAAACCCGCTTGCACTTCATCAAGGATTAACACAATACCGTGTTTTTTCGTTACTTCACGGATTTTTTGTAACCATTTCACAGGCGCCGTTACCACACCGCCTTCCCCTTGAATCGCTTCAAGGATCACCGCTGCCGGTTTTACCACACCGCTTTCTACATCTTCAATAAAGTTTTCAAAATAATAGGTTAGTGCCTCTACCCCCGCTTCGCCACCTAGACCCAATGGACAACGGTATTCGTGCGGATAAGGCATAAATTGCACGCCAGCCATTAAGTTTTGTACAGCGTTTTTCGCATTTAAGTTCCCTGTCATAGAAAGTGAACCGTGGGTCATTCCGTGGTAACCACCAGAAAATGCGATAACATTACCACGTCCAGTGTAGGTTTTGGCAAGTTTTACTGCTGCCTCTGTGCCATCTGCACCAGAAGGACCACAGAATTGCAGACGATACTGATCTTTCGGGAAGAAAGAAAGCAGTTCTTCAGTAAAAGCGTCTTTTAATGGCGTGGTTAAATCTAATGTGTGAAGCGGTAAACCGCTACTTAATACATCTTGAATCGCTTGGATCACCGCAGGGTGATTATGCCCAAGCGCTAATGTTCCTGCACCAGCTAAGCAATCAAGATATTCATTACCTTCAACATCCGTTACCCAACAACCTTGTGCTTTGGCAATGGCTAATGGCAATTTGCGTGGATAGCTACGCACATTCGATTCCATTGCATTTTGGCGGTTGAGATAATATTCATTGGTTGCGTTGTTGATTGGATTTACAGGCGTGTTTGTCATGCTAATCTATACCTTCAATAAGAGGTTAAAAAAATAAGTCGGGTGCCTTGCGGGATAACGCGATTTCTGTTGTCCTCATTCTGCGTTATTTCGCCTTGCCTGAGAATAAAATAAATACGCGTTATAAGCCTAAGCTTTCTTATTCTTAAAAATAAGATGCCATGGGGCATTTTGACTCGCTACTTATTAAAAAAAGCGTTTCAGCTTTTTTATTTTTCCTAATTGGAAAGTTGGAAGTTTGTAAAGCGGAAGCCTTACAAAAGACGGGATATAGTACCCTTTTTTGCTAGAAAGAAAAGTGATTTTTATTGATTTAGGCAAAATAATCAAAAATTACACCGCACTTGTGATCTGCCCCCAAAAAGTTGGACAGGTTGTAAAACTATAAATACTGAGTTCTGTATTGAACAGGACTCAGTCCTTTTAACGCCATTTTAATACGCTTTTGATTGTCATACACTACAGATTCTTCAAGTTCAGATTGCGATTCCTCTATTGATGTATAGCTACGCGTATAAAAACACTCGGATTTTAAAATCGCAAAGAAACGCTCAATCACCGCATTATCATAGCAATTCCCGCGTCGGCTCATACTCGGTATCGCGCACCCCTCCAGCATTTTTCGCCAAGCGTTTGTACGATAAAGAACGCCTTGGTCACTGTGAATAATGGGGCAATCCGTGGCGTTTAATTGGCTTAACCCTTGTTCCAGCATCTTTTTTACCAAAGGAAAGTTGGGGCGCCTCGCAAACTGATAGGCGATAATTTCTCGATTCACCAAATTCATTAATGCGGAAAAATACAGCTTCTCTCGCCCAATATGAAATTCGGTCACATCCGTCACCCATTTCTGATTCAGTTTTGTCGCAGTAAAATCACGATTCAGCACATTTGGCGCAATCA
Source organism: Avibacterium sp. 21-599 (assembly GCF_026226765.1). Classification (NCBI taxonomy): domain Bacteria; kingdom Pseudomonadati; phylum Pseudomonadota; class Gammaproteobacteria; order Pasteurellales; family Pasteurellaceae; genus Avibacterium; species Avibacterium sp. 21-599. Next base: position 739,247 of record NZ_JAKKOB010000001.1, on the reverse strand, counting down.
AAGCCGTCTTACCTCGCTTTCCGTGCCTTTTCTGGCGAACAATCGACTGAATTTGCAACGCCCTCATTAATTTCAGTACGGTTTTATGATTCAACATAAACCCGATTTGACGTAATTTGAACGTTAAAGGGCGGTAGCCATCTCGCCTGTTTACTTGCTTGATACAACGAGAATATTGCCGCTTTTTCTGCCGTGTAATCGCGCTTAACTTCTTGATAATAAAAGGTAGAGCGCGCCATTTTCGCCGCTTTTAGTAAATCATCTAACGCATACTTTTGCTTTAAATCGTGAATGGCGGCTCTTTTTCTGTCGTCGTTTTTGCCGGTCTAATTCCTCCAACTTTTTTAAATTAGTAGATCACTACTCCTATCAATAAACTGGAAGCCACAGGAAAAGAAGAACGCTATTTATTAAGCCGTAAATTGTCAAACTAACTGCAACACTTTATCAAAATAAACTTCATAAGGTGTTTTCCAGTTTAAACATTTGCGTGGTCGGTGATTTAATTTATCGACCACGGTTTGTATTTGTGCTTCCGAAAAGGGCGTAATTCGGAAAATACTCCCTCAGTAAACCGTTCGTGTTTTTATTTGTTCCTCTTTGCCAAGGGAGGATGAATGAGAATATTCAGACAATTTATGGAACAAGCAATGATGGAGGAAAAAATGAATAAAGCAGACATCTATATTTATAAAGTTCAGTATGATGAAGATAAAAATTCTATCAGTGGTGTCAAAGGAGAGTTTACTTCAGATGGCTCCACTTTCAATTTATCTAGAGCATTAATAGTATCCTTACTGAAAACAAAAAATTATCAATCAAAACTGGTACGAAAAGAAATGGTAAATGGATTACTGGGGATGATGTCGTTCTTTATGATGATGAATTTATCACAACCGCAGGAAATAAAAGAAGATCTGATAATTTAGAGAATTTACCTGAATTCCAGCGAAAAGAGCCAACATGATTTGATCTGCCCCCAAAAAGTTAGGCTCTATTTTAATTCAAGGACTGAGTTCTGTATTCCACAGGGCTTAGTCCTTTTAGCTTTGCTTGAATACGCTCATTATTGTAGGGGCGGACCTGTGTGTCCGCCCGTTTAAACCTCTCTTTTTTCATCGCGCTTTATTTTGTCAAAAACAAAAGTGCGGTAGAAATTTTGACGGTTTTCCCGCGATTAATTTCTTAGTTTCGGGCGAATATATCGGTTTGCCCCTACTGGGTTTTCAGGTTTTCCTGATTTAATTATCTTTAGGATAAATCACGCCTAAACTCACTGCCTTTGTTGCCCCTGTTACACTCGGTTGGTTAGAGGGCAAATTATGTATTCGGCGATAGGCTAACCACGCAAAGGCTGCGGCTTCTAAATAATCTGCGTCTAAGCCGTAGTCTGTTGTGGTGGCAATTTGCCATTCAGGAAGTAAACGACTGAGATGTGACATAATAACAGGATTTTTCGCGCCACCGCCACAAACGAGTAATAAGCAGGGAAGATCATTATGTTGGCTTAAATGCCGTAGCTCTTGTGCAGTGCATTGTGCGGTAAATTCTGCCAGCGTCGCTTGCACATCTCGAGGAGAAAGAACGGTGTGTTTTTGCAGAATTTTTTCTAGCCAAGCTAAATTAAATAACTCTCGTCCTGTGCTTTTCGGCGCAGGCAAGGAAAAATAGGGATCTGCCAACAAGTTTTGCAACAATGCTGGATTAATCTGCCCAGACGCCGCCCATTCGCCATTTTTATCATAGCTTTTTCCTTGATGTTTTGCGATCCAACTATCTAGCAACGCATTGCCCACACCCGTGTCGTAACCTAGCACGGGCTGGTTTGGAATAAGCACAGAAATATTGCTAATCCCACCAATATTTAACACCACGGTATTTCGTGAGGGATCAGCAAACACATTATGGTGAAAAGCAGGTACAAGCGGTGCGCCCTGTCCGCCATAAACCATATCTTTACGGCGAAAATCCGCCACGGTAGTAATGCCTGTGCGAGCGGCAATAATATTGGCATCACCCAATTGCCAAGTAAAGGGCGATTGGCCTTGCGGTGCGTGCCAAATGGTTTGCCCGTGGCAACCCACCGCCTGAATTTGTTCTGCGTGGAGAGAATATTTTGCCAAAAACTGGTTGATACTTTCTGCATAAAGTGCGCCAAGTTGATGATCGAGTTCACCAATATGCTGTAGGGTGCTTTGTCCAGAATGTAAAAGTGCGGTGAGATTTTCTCGTAAATTTGGTGGCATTGGCACAAAATCGGTGGCAATCACCTGAGCAGATTGCGCAGAAAAATCCATCAGTGCGAGATCAACGCCGTCAAGACTGGTGCCAGACATTACGCCAAGGTAATAATGAGGGAGCATAAACTTTTCCATTGAAAATTTGAATTGGCGATATTCTATTATAAAATAGCGCAGATTTTTATCTTAAACCGACAGAACAAGGATTTTTATGAACAAGTTAAGTGTAGTGATTTTGGCAGCGGGCAAAGGCACAAGAATGTATTCCGACTTGCCGAAAGTGTTGCATAAAGTCGCGGGTAAGCCAATGGTGAAACACGTTATTGATACCGCGAAACAGCTCAATGCGGATAATATTCATTTAATTTATGGCCACGGTGCAGAATTATTACAACAACATCTTACCGATGAAAATGTAAACTGGGTGCTGCAACCTGTGCAACTTGGCACAGGACACGCGATGCAACAGGCTGCGCCCTTTTTCGCCGATGATGAAAATATCGTAATGCTTTATGGCGATGCGCCACTTATTACGGCGGAAACGTTGCAAAAATTGATTGCAGCGAAACCAGCAAATGGCATTGCCTTATTAACCGCGCATTTAGAAGATCCAACTGGCTATGGGCGAATTATTCGTCAAGCGGGGAATGTGGTCGCCATTGTAGAACAAAAAGATGCCAGCCCAGAACAGTTGGCGATTCAAGAAGTGAATACGGGGGTAATGGTTTCCAGTGGTGCGAGTTTCAGAAAATGGCTAGCAAAATTGGATAATAACAATGCTCAAGGCGAATATTATATGACCGATGTGATTAAATTTGCTAACCAAGATGGTTGTAAAGTGGCGGCAGTGCAAGCGCAAGATTTAATGGAAGTAGAAGGCGCGAATAACCGCTTACAACTGGCTGAGCTTGAGCGGTATTATCAACGTAAACAAGCAGAAAAATTATTGCTTGCGGGGGTGAGTTTGCGTGATCCAAACCGTTTTGATTTGCGTGGTGAAATCACCCACGGTAAAGATGTGGAAATTGACGTGAATGTGATTATCGAAGGCGTCGTAACATTGGGTAATCGTGTAAAAATCGGCGCGGGTTGTGTAATTAAAAACTGTGTGATTGGCGATGATGTGGAAATCAAGCCTTACTCGGTATTTGAAGATGCAGTCATTGGGGAAAGCGCGCAAATTGGACCTTTCTCAAGAATTCGTCCCGGTACAAAACTTGCTGCACAAACCCATATCGGCAACTTTGTTGAAGTGAAAAAATCACACATTGGCAAAGGCTCTAAAGTGAACCACTTGAGCTATATTGGCGATAGCGAAATTGGCGCAAATTGTAATATTGGGGCAGGGACGATCACTTGTAATTATGATGGTGTGAATAAATTCAAAACCGTGATTGGTGATGAGGTGTTTGTTGGTTCAGACAGCCAACTTGTTGCTCCCGTTACTATCGCGAAAGGGGCAACCATTGGCGCTGGTACAACGGTAACCAAAGATATTGCGGAAAATGAACTGGTGATCTCACGCGTTCCACAGCGTAATATTCAAGGGTGGAAGCGCCCAGAAAAAATTGCCAAAAAATAACTGGTTTACTTCATTGCTTATTACGATGATTTTTTAGTCAAAAGCGATTTTCTCACCGCACTTTATTCTGTAGGGACGAACCGATGTGTTCGCCCGAAGCCAAGGAATTAATCGCGGAAAAATCGTCAAAATTTCCACTGCACTTTTGTTTTTGACAAAATAAAGCGCGATGAAAAAAGAGATGTTTAAACGGGCGGACACACAGGTCCGCCCCTACGAGATATGATTTAAATAGGTTATTTTAGGGTTTTGTCGATAAACAGAGACAATTATCGCGGTGAAAAAAAAAGCGAAAGTGAACGGAACATCTCGTCAATCTTTTTGACTAAATAGCGATGCCGTTATGCAACGTTCATCAACAATAAGTAATGATGCCCTGCGATAAAGTGCGGTGCATTTTATCGCTGTTTTTATTTTTAATGATCGAAAGGAAAGTTTATGACAACTGAAAATGCTCAAGCCGCAGAAAATACGGTGGATATTCAAGCACAAACCTCAGCGTTAATTGATAAAGTTCATTCAATGGATATGAACACGCTCTTGAATGATTATGTGATCCCTTATGGTACAAAAATTTTGCTTGCCATTGCGATCTATGTGATTGGTAAAAGTATCGCTCGCTTGCTCAGCCGCTTGCTTGGTAAAGCCGTATTGCATTCTACTAAAGACGAAATGTTACACAGCTTTGTCTCATCAATCAGCTATTTTTTATTCCTCTTAATGGTGATTATCGCCGCACTTTCACAGCTTGGTATCAACACCACATCACTGGTTGCATTAATTGGCGCAGCAGGTTTGGCGATTGGTTTAGCCTTACAAAATTCCCTCCAAAACTTTGCCGCTGGGGTAATGATTTTAATCTTTAAACCTTTCCGCAAAGGGGATGTCATTGAATCAGCAGGTGCAATGGGTAAAGTAGAACAGATAGGCTTATTGTTTTTAGAACTCAGAACAGGAGATAACAAAACTATTTTATTACCAAATGGTAAAGTTTTCGCAGATAATATTACTAATTATTCTAGAAACGTTACTCGTCGCATTGATTTTATTTTCGATATTGCCTACAAATCCAATATTGAGCAAGCAAAAGCCATTGTGGCAAACATCTTGGCGCAAGACCCACGCGTATTGAAAGATCCTGAGCCAACCATTGCCGTGGGCGCGTTAGCCGCAAACAGTGTGCAACTGGTCGTTCGCCCTTGGGTAAACACGGCGGATTACTGGGCAGTGCATTTTGATGTCACTGAAAAAGTCAAACTTGCGTTTGATGAGGCGGGTATTGAAATCCCATTCCCACAAATGAATATTCACTTACCTGAAAATGCTGGATTGAAGGTTGAGCAGAAGTAGTTTGTTAATGAGCAAAAATACAAGTGCGGTGGAAAAATCACAAATTTTCCACCGCACTTTTGTTTTCTATGTCCTTCTTATTTAGCAAAATCACAATATGAATTCACTCTAAAAAAGGCTTAAAACCTTATCATTGGTTTTAAGCCTTTCGCTATGCAATTTAAAATATTATTTTTTTAACGCGCCTAAAATCCCGCGCATAATTTGCTTGGTGATTTGGTTACGAATGTTGCGTCCTACGGATTTAGCCACGCCACTAACCACTTGTTCCGTTACGCTCAGTTGCTCGCCACGTTTTTTCTTACCAAACAACATTCTGCTTAAGCTACCCATAAAGCCATTTTCTTCTTCCTCTTGCGCTTGTTCTGCTTGTTTTTGTGCAACGGCGGCAAGATCAGCTTGCTCTTGCAACATTTCAAAAGCCGAAATATTATCCACATAATTATGGTAATAAGGATAAAGATCATCGTCTTTCACCCATTGGCTACGCTGTTCAAGAGAAATCGGTTTAAGCTGGCTTTTCGGTGGATAAATATACGCCACTTCCACGGGGGTTGGCATTCCTTTCTCATCAAGGAAAGACACTAATGCTTGCCCAACACCGAGGGTAGAAATCGTTTCTACCACATTCACATTTGGATTTGTGCGGAAGGTTTCAGCTGCAGATTTAACGGCTTTTTGATCGCGAGGCGTAAAGGCACGCAAGGCGTGTTGTACACGATTCCCTAACTGTCCTAGCACGGTATCGGGTAAATCTAATGGATTTTGTGTAACAAAATAAATCCCTACCCCTTTAGAACGAATGAGACGCACCACTTGCTCCACTTTATCCACCAATACGGCTGGCGCGCCATCAAATAATAAATGAGCTTCATCAAAGAACATCACAAATTTCGGTTTCTCTGGATCGCCCACTTCAGGCAATTGCTCAAATAATTCTGCCATCAGCCAAAGTAAAAAGGCGCTGTACATACGAGGGGAGTTAATTAATTTTTCTGAATTCAATACATTAATCACACCACGCCCATCACGGGTTTGTAGCCAATCATCAAGATTTAATGCGGGTTCACCAAAAAGGTTAGTTGCCCCTTCATTCTCTAATGTGAGTAAGGCACGCTGAATTGCCCCTACACTAGCGGCTGAAACATTGCCATATTCCACTTGGAAGGTTTTTGCATTTTCTGCCACATATTTGAGCATTGCGCGTAAATCTTTTAGATCAATAAGTAACAACCCTTTATCATCTGCCACACGGAATACCAAATTGAGTAAGCCTTCTTGCGTGGCGTTAAGATTGAGTAAACGAGAAAGTAACAATGGTCCCATTTCTGAAATAGTGGTACGCAATGGAATACCTGTTTCACCAAATACGTCCCAGAAAGAAACAGGATAGCCTTGCAAATAGCTTTCCCCACCTAAATGGAATTGCGCAATTCGTTCTGCCACTTTGCCTTGAAATTCACCCGCTTTAACTAAGCCCGATAAATCGCCTTTGACATCCACCAAAAACACTGGTACACCGTCATCGCTGAATGCTTCTGCCATTTTACGCAAGGTAACCGTTTTTCCCGTTCCAGTTGCGCCCGCAATTAAACCGTGGCGGTTTGCCATTTTGGCGGTTAAACCTAAAACCTCGCCTTGTTCTGTTTGTGCTAATGAATATTGCATATAAGCCTCTAAAATCGATCAAAATGTGGGGGCATAATAAAAAAAAAATAAAGTGCGGTCAAAAATTATCACCAATTTTCTGGAGCTGTCGTTTTTATTTTTGGCAAATGAAATCATTAAATTGATGTGGTATGCTTAGGCTAATTTGCTAAATCTTTGAAGAATTATTGTTGAAAAATGAACGAAAAAAGCACCGCACTTTGCCCTTGCCAATCGGGTAACACATATCAAGATTGTTGCCAACCATTACATCAACAGCGCAAAATGGCACAAAATGCCGAGCAGCTAATGCGTTCACGTTATGCCGCTTTTGTTCTGCAACAGATTGATTATATTGTGGAAACCACCGTACCAAGCCAACAAAACCTTTTGGACTATCAGGCCTTAAAGCAATGGGCGGCACAAACACAATGGCTTGGTTTAGAAATCATAAAGCACGAACCTGAATTAGATAAAAAGCACAGTGTGGTGGAATTTAACGCACAATTTGCTAGCCCTGAGGGAAAGCAAATTCATCACGAAAAATCGCTATTTGTCAAAGTAGATGAACGCTGGTATTTTGCTGATCCTACGGTTAGCCTGCCGGCGATGAAACAGCCTTGCATTTGCGGTTCAGGAAAAAAATTTAAACATTGTTGTGGAGTGATGTTATGTCAGTTTTATGGCGAAAACTAAGCCTCTTTCTTAACGTATTTTGGTTACGTTTCAACCAAAATAAACTTACCCAAGCAGCGGGGTATCTCACGTACAGCACGATGTTGGCGCTTGTTCCGCTGATTATGGTGATTTTTTCTATTTTCTCTGCCTTTCCAGTATTTAACGAAGTAACTGGGGAGCTAAAGCACTTTATTTTTACCAACTTTGCGCCTGCTGCCAGTGATACGGTTGGCGAATATATTGACCAATTTGTTGCTAATTCTAAACAAATGAGTGCGGTAGGTATCATCAGTTTAATTGTGGTGGCATTATTACTCATCAATTCGATTGACCGCACCTTAAATAGTATTTGGCACGATGGCAGTGTGCGCCCAACCATTTTTTCATTTGCAATTTATTGGTTAATTCTCACGCTTGGCCCTATCATCATTGCAACCAGTATTGGGGTGAGTACTTATGTCACCAATCTTGCGAGCAATTTTCTCCAATCAGATCTGAGCCTACCCTTTGGCTTAAAAATACTGAGTTTTATCCCCTTTATACTGACGTGGTTTATTTTCACCTTAATTTATAAAATTGTGCCGAATAAACCCGTTAGCATAAAACATTCTGCCGTAGGTGCATTAGTCGCCGCAATTTTCTTTACCTTAGGCAAACAGGCCTTTGCGTGGTATATCACTAACTTTCCTTCTTACCAGCTTATTTATGGTGCAATGGCAACACTGCCCATTATGTTACTGTGGATTCAATTAAGCTGGATTGCCATTTTACTCGGTGCACAACTTGCCGCCGTTCTTGGTGATATGCGTTTATTAAAAAACGGTGAGATTGAATTACAACAAATTGAGGAACAATAATGATCGCATTAATTCAACGCGTAACCCAAGCCAAAGTAGAAATCAATGGCGAAATAACAGGGCAAATTCAACAGGGTTTGCTCGTGTTACTTGGCGTACAAAAAGAAGATGATGAAAACAAAGCAGATCGCTTAATGGAAAAAGTACTGAACTACCGAGTATTCAGCGATGAACAAGGTAAAATGAATTTAAATGTCCAACAAGTAAACGGTGAATTGCTTGTCGTTTCCCAATTCACTCTTGTCGCAGACACACAAAAAGGGCTACGCCCCAGTTTCTCTAATGGTGCAGCCCCACAAAAAGCCGAGCAGCTTTATGATTATTTTGTCCAGAAATGCAGTGAACGCATTTCAACCGCAACGGGAAGATTTGCTGCGGATATGCAAGTTAGCCTGACCAATGATGGCCCTGTGACTTTTTGGTTACAAATATAGATAATGCGAATTCTTTTGATATAAAAAGCCATTATTCAAAGGAAAAAGGCATAGTGTTGATGTTTAAATGTTCTTTTAATGCTGGCTTTTACTTATACACTTCACAAAACCTCCCCGTAAATAAAAACCTCAGGTTTTCCTGAGGTTTTGGTTAATTTAAAGTGCGGTCAAAAATTAGAGAATTTCTTTCGCTTTTGCGATGACATTTTCTACGGTGAAGCCAAACAGTTTGAATAATTCACCCGCTGGTGCTGATTCGCCAAAGGTGTTCATTCCCACGATTCGTCCACCAAAACCAACGTATTTATACCAAAATTCGCTAATGCCAGCTTCAATTGCAACACGTTTGGTCACGTTACTTGGCAACACGCTTTCACGGTATGCGTCATCTTGTTTGTCAAACACGTTGGTTGAAGGCATTGAAACCACACGCACGTTTTTACCTTCTTGACGAAGTTGCTCCGCGGCTTTTACGGCTAATTCAACTTCTGAACCAGTTGCAATGAAGATTAAATCTGGCGTACCTTCGCTATCTGTTAAAATATAACCACCACGTGCGACATTGGCTAATTGTGCTGGGGTTCTGTCCATTTGAGTTAAATTTTGACGGCTGAAAATCATCGCGCTCGGGCCATCTTTACGCTCAATGGCGGCTTTCCACGCGACTGCTGATTCCACTTGGTCGCACGGACGCCACGTTTCTAAATTTGGGATTAAACGTAATGTCGCGGTTTGTTCTACTGGCTGGTGAGTTGGGCCATCTTCACCTAAACCAATGGAGTCGTGAGTATAAACAAATAACGCACGTTGTTTCATTAATGCGGCCATTCTTACGGCATTATGCGCATATTCCATAAACATTAAGAACGTTGCACCATAAGGAATGAAGCCACCGTGTAAGGCAATTCCATTCATAATGGCAGACATACCGAACTCACGCACGCCGTAGTTGAGGTAATTACCATCTTGGTTTGCTGTTGCACGAATTGGGCGTGAACCTGACCATAAGGTTAAGTTAGACCCCGCTAAATCCGCTGAACCGCCTAACAACTCTGGCAATAATGGGGCATAAGCTTCAATGGCGTTCTGTGAGGCTTTACGGCTCGCAATGCTGGCAGGATTTGCTTGTAACTTTTCAATGAATGCTTGGCTTTCGGTTGCCCAATTCGCCGGTAATTCCCCGCTTAAGCGACGTTCAAGCTCAGCACTTAATTCAGGATAAGCTTGGCGATAGGCTGTCCATTTTTCATTCCACGCCTGTTCTGCTTGCTGACCTTTTTCTTTCGCATCCCATTGGGCATAAATTTCTGCTGGAATGTCAAACGGTGCGTAGTTCCATCCTAAATTTTTACGGGTTAAGGCGATTTCTTCCTCACCTAATGGCGCACCGTGACTGTCGTGTGAACCGGCTTTGTTTGGTGAGCCATAACCAATGGTTGTTTTACAGATAATCAAGGTTGGGCGATGTTTCTCTGCTTGCGCTTGTTTAATTGCCTCGGCAATGGCTTCGGGATTATGCCCGTCAATTTGACCAATAACTTGCCAATTATAGGCTTCGAAACGTTGTTTTGTGTTATCGGTAAACCAACCGTCTACTTCGCCATCAATGGAAATATTGTTGTCATCATAGAAAGCGATTAGTTTGCCTAAGCCTAAGGTTCCCGCTAATGAACACGCCTCGTGTGAAATCCCTTCCATTAAACAGCCGTCACCCAAAAAGGCATAAGTGTAGTGGTTAATAATTTCGTGGTCTGGGCGGTTAAATTGGGCTGCAAGAGTTTTCTCCGCAATCGCCATACCTACCGCATTGGTAATACCCTGACCTAATGGCCCGGTGGTGGTCTCTACGCCCGGTGCATAGCCATATTCAGGGTGTCCCGGGGTTTTGGAATGTAATTGACGGAATTGTTGAAGGTCGGAAATAGATAAATCATAGCCAGTAAGGTGTAATAAGCTATAAATAAGCATCGAGCCGTGACCATTTGATAACACAAATCTATCGCGGTTTGACCATTTAGGATTGGTTGGGTTATGTACTAAAAAATCACGCCATAATACTTCTGCAATATCCGCCATTCCCATTGGCGCTCCCGGATGCCCTGATTTGGCTTTTTGCACGGCATCCATACTTAAAAAACGAATGGCATTGGCTAATTCTTTTCGATTCGACATTTTTGTTCTCCTAGTTATCAAATGTAAAAACTGAATGCTGGCTATTCTACCCGATTTATTGTGAAAAAATAGCAATTAATTTGATTAGTATTTATAAGCGTTATGCCTAATGAATAAAAGATACCAAACATCATCGTTTGGTATCTGACAAGGGACTGAAAGAACGCATTACGACCAGTAACGATCTATTTCAGTTAATATTGCGCTCGCCGTTGCTTGTCCGCTATCCCCAACCAACGCTCTGCCTGCAATAAAGGCTTTCACATTTTTAATCTCTTTAAATAAATGAATATCTTGTGGAACAATGCCTCCTGTAATAGAAAGCGAAAAACCAAGTTCAGAAAGTTGTTTCATCAAGTGAAGATCCGTCTCTGTCCACCCTTTCCCTGCCAATTCAGCATCTCTAGAACGGTGATAAATCGCCTGCGTTACACCGAGATCTAACCATTGTTTTGCATCATCAAGTGTCCAGTTACCATACAATTCAATTTGGATTTCTTTTTTTACTTTCAGATCGGGGTGGGCTTTATTAAAGGCGTTTGCAACTTGCTGACAACTTGCTTTGGTTGCTGGATGTGCTGCCGCCGAAACTGTCAGCCAATCAGCGCCTGCATCAAAGGCCATTTGCGCGAGAATTGCGCCACCATCGGTTGTTTTTAGATCACAGACAATAATATGTTCAGGATAAAGTGCGGTCAAAATTTTGACTGATTTCATTCCTTCTGCACAAGCTAAAATCGTCCCGACTTCAATCACATCAACAAAAGGGGCGGCCTGTTTGGCATCCACTAATCCTTTTTCAAGAGTTAGTGAATCTAATGCAATTTGTAATAACGGTTTTGCCATTATTGCCTCCTTTTACTGCCCATAATACGCATTTTTGCCGTGTTTACGCAAATAATGTTTATCCAATAACACGGGTTGCATTGAGGTTAAATTTGCATTTAACTGATGGCTGAATAAATTCATATAGCCAATTTCTTCTAACACAACTGCGTTATGCACCGCATTTTCTGCATCGCTTCCCCACGCAAAAGGCCCGTGTGAATGGACTAATACGGCAGGCACGTCTTTCGCATTAATCTTGCGCTGGCGGAAGGTTTCCACAATCACATTACCGGTTTCAAGCTCGTAATTCCCGTTAATTTCTTCGTCAGTCATTTTTCGTGTACAAGGAATGCTGCCATAAAAATAATCCGCGTGGGTTGTGCCGGCGGCAATTAAATCTAACCCAGCTTGCGCCCAAATGGTGGCGTGCCGTGAGTGGGTATGTACAATCCCGCCAATATCAGGAAATTGACGATACAGGGCTAGATGAGTTGGGGTATCTGAAGACGGTTTTTTATTTCCCCACACGCGTTCCCCTGTATGCACATCGACAATCACAATATCCTCTGCCGTCATCTTGTCATAGTCCACCCCTGATGGCTTAATGGCGACCAGCCCTGAAGTGCGGTCTATTTCGCTGACATTTCCCCACGTAAAGGTCACCAAATGATGTTTTGGTAGGGCAAGATTGGCGTGTAACACTTTTTCGCGTAATTCGGCTAGCATTGGAATCCTCCTTGTTGCATTTGTTGCTCAATAAAACGGCGTGCGTTAATGATTTCTTCAATCGGTTCATCGGCTTTTTCTGTCCACATTTCAATGAGAAACGCCCCGCGATAATTTAGTTCGGCAAGGGTTTTAAAGCAGGTAACAAAATCTACGCAGCCTTTGCCAAAGGGGACATCGCGGAACTGCCCTTTGCAGGTTTCGGTAACTTTATAGGTGTCTTTCAAATGAATCGCGGAAATTTTGTCGATGCCTAATTGTAATTCCTCGACCACATTATCATTCCACGCAGAAAGATTGCCGAGGTCAGGATAGACAGTAAACCAAGGGGAGCGAATGAGGTTATCCCATTTTTTCCAGCGGGTAATGGAACTCATAAATGGGGTATCCATAATTTCCATTGCAAGTGTGACTTGATTGCTTGCCGCTAACTCAACCGCCCATTCCATTCCTTGTTGAAAGCGTGCTAACGTGCTTTCGTCTTGTTCTTCGTAATACACATCATAACCCGCCAATTGAATGGTGCGGATACCCACATCTACCGCCAACTGAATGGCTTTTTCCATAATCTCATAGGCTTTTTGGCGAAGCGTTTCGTCGTGACTGCCAAAAGGAAAGCGACGATGGGCAGAAAGGCACATTGAGGGAATGGTGATCCCCGTATTGATAATGGCTTGCACCAGTTCAAGGCGTTGTGTCTTGCTCCAATCTAATCGGCTCAATCGTTCATCTGTTTCATCAATGGAGATTTCGACAAAATCAAAGCCACAGGCTTTGGCGATGGAAAGTCTATCTTGCCAGCTGATGTTTTTGGGTAGGGTTTTTTCATAAATGCCGAGTTTGTGTTTTCTCATTGTTTCGTCCTAATAAAAAGTCATAAAATTTCAACCGCACTTTTGTTTACAGCAAGGCTTGTAATGCGGAAACAAACTGTTGATAACGCTGATATTTTTTCTGATAACTTGCAAAGTTTTGCGAATTAGGTATAAAGCATTGTTGTTTGGCAGTCATTGACATTGTATGCCCTCGCGTGCCTTCCATTGCCATCATTGCCGCACCAAGACAGCCTGTTTCTTCAATCTCAGGGACTTCAATTTTCATTCCCGTGAGATCAGCGAGCATTTGCATCCATACTTGGGATTTTGCAGGACCACCTGTAATACGCAACACTTGTGGATTAGGGAATCGTTGCAACATACGATCAAGGTGATATTTCATACTAAATAGCACACCTTCATAAATTGCTTGGAATAAATGCATTTTGTTGTGATGAGCTTGAATACCATAAAACCCTGATTTCATACCAAGCCCTGCATTTGAACCATATAAAAATGGCACAAAAAGCACCGCACTTTCACTGACGGGTAATGCGGCAACGCCATCATTGATGGTTTGATAACTCAGATTGCCCCATTCTTTTACAAACCATTCAAGATTGCCCGCTGAAGTAGGGCTAGCTTCGTGAATAATAAATTTGCCTTTTTGTGCATAACGTCCATATACGAAGGGAATGTGTTGAGTATCATCAATATGATCTGTCACGCCACTCACAACAGACCAAGTCCCTAACACGATATTTAATTTTGTTTCATCATCTAATCCCGCACAAAGTGCCGTAGAAACCACATCAAACAATCCCCCTACAACGGGCGTGCCTTGGGCTAAGCCAGTGAGTTTGGCGGCTTCGGCATTGACGTAGCCGGCAATTTGATTGGCTTTAACAATTGGGGGCAGTTTTTCGGTGATGTGATCTAATCCAAGCATTTCCGCTAACTGAGGATCATAGTGTTGCGTCTGCATATTGTATAAATTGGATTCTGAAATATTGGTTTCTTCACAAGCCAATTCCCCCGTTAAACAAAAACGCAGGTAATCGTGCGACATCAAGATTGCCCCGATATTGTGATAACGCTCAGGTTCATAATCTTTAAGCCAGCGTAAAATCGAAACAGGGTGTCCGGTCCATAATGTCTGCCGTGTATGGGGATATAATTTTTCAGGAATCCCTGCTTGTTGCCATTGCCGTACAATTTCTAATGCGCGTTGATCTGAGGAAAGAATGGCTCGTCCAAGCGGGGCATTTTGTTGATCAAGTAAAAAAACACCTTTACCTTGAGCAGAAATGCCAACCCCTTTAATATGTGTCGGGCAGATCTCACTTTGCGTAATGGTCTTTTTGATGACGTTAGCACAAACTTGCCATAAATGCCTCATATCACGCTCCGCATAGCCGGCTTGCTCACTAATGACTGGCACATTTTCTCGTATGCAGGCAAACATTTTGCCCTTTGCATCAAATAATGCGGCTTTGATAAAGGTACCACCGCAATCAATGCCTAAATAGTAATCCATTCTTTCTACTCCAAACTGCAATTCATCAGGCAACCTCTTTTATTCTTCAATCAAAAAGTGGCGGTGTTCTATACAAAATGCGTAAAAATTACACCGCACTTTCTCTAATGATTGACCGATGAATTATTGTGCTAACGCATCAATTTCTTTTACTAAGGTATCGCCGTGTTTATCAATAAACGATTTGCGTACGTCCGCTTCAATCACCGCTTTAAATGGGGTGGTGTCGACTTTTTCAATCACTTCTACCCCTGCTTTGCGTAAATTCGCGATAATCTCTTGTTCATTTTTTACATTCAGATCACGCTGATATTGCCCCGCTTCTTTTGCCGCAGAAACAATCGCTTGTTGTAATGCTGGGCTAAGCCCATCAAATTTGGCTTTGTTCATCACAACAATTAATGGCGTATAACCGTGATTGGTTTGGCTTAAATATTTTTGTACTTCATACAATTTTGCTGACCAGAAAATGCCAATGGGATGTTCTTGTGCATCCACCGCACGGGTTTCAAGTGCGGTATAAAGCTCTGAAAGTGGCATTGGAACGGGGTTTGCACCTAATAGGCTAAAGGCTTGAATATACATTGGATTTTGGTTTGTACGCACTTTCAATCCTTTAATATCTTCAGGTTTAGTTACGGGGTGTTTAGAATTAGAAAAGGCACGGAATCCGACGTCCCAAAATGCTAAGCCTTTTAATCCTTGCGCTTCAAGATCTTTCAATAACCCTTGTCCAATCTCACCGTCTAGCACTTTATACACGTGTTCACGATCTTTAAAAATAAACGGAATATCAATCACATTTAATTTCGGTTCTAACCCAGTAAAATTCGGTGAACCAGACATTTCAATATCAATAGTGCCGCCGCGTACTGCACTAATCATCGTTTGTGCATTACCTAAGGTGCTATCTGGAAATAAGCTGAGCTTTAATTCTCCTTTGGTTTTTTCTTTTAACAATTCATTAAATTTTTTCGCGGCAATGTGTTGTGTATCACTACGAGGAGCTTCATAACCAAAACGTAATGTGGTTGCCGCATTAGCGGTTGAAGCTAGCATAAACGCACTAGTTACTAAGGTTGCTAAGGTTTTTAGATTGAATAGTTTCATAGTTCTCTCCTTGGGTTTAAGGTTGCATCCACGAAAGTGGCGTTAAAATTAATGAAGGGACAAAGATGAAAGCAAAGAGCAAAATAATCATCATTAACATATAAGGTAAAATGCCTTTTGCGGCTTCATCAAATGGCAGTTTTGACACGCCCGTAATCACATTTAATACATTACCGACAGGTGGGGTAATTAACCCAATCGACGTATTTAAAATAAATAGCACGCCGAAATACACGGGATCAATGCCCGCTTCTTCAACTAGTGGCATTAACACAGGGGTTAAAATCAACACGGTTGGGGTTAAATCCATTACCATACCCACAATAAATACCACCAGCATAATGACAATCAGCAATAAGGTTGGTGAGTTAATCAAAGGTTCTAATAACTCTGTAATCATTTGAGGCAACTCTGCAACGGTAATTAGCCACCCCGTTACATTCGCAGCTGCCACTAAAAACATTACCACGCCGGTTGTTTTTGCTGCGGAAAATAACACTTTATATAACGCGCTGATCTTCAGTTCGCGATAGATAAATACTGCCACAAACAAGGCGTAGAACGTTGCGACTGCCCCGGCTTCTGTTGGGGTGAAGATGCCTAAACGGAATCCCCCAATAATAATGACAGGTAATAACAACGCCCATACACTGTTTTTAAAGGAAATACATAGTTCTTGTTTTGTTGCTTTAGAAAATGTCATTAAATTAAGCCGTTTTGCTTGCCACCACCACAGTGCGGCTAGGCAACAGCCCATTAATACGCCGGGGAAGATACCCGCTAAGAAGAGTTTTGTAATGGATACCCCGCTCGCCACGCCAAACACAATAAACGGAATTGAAGGGGGAATGATCGGGGCAATAATACCCGCCGTACCAATTAATCCCGCAGAACGCCCTAAAGGGTAGCCTGTGGTTTTCATCATTGGTAATAACATTGCTGCCACTGCCGCGGTATCCGCCACCGCCGAGCCGGATAAACTTGCCATAATCATTGCAGCTAAAATGGCAACAAACCCTAGCCCACCACGCTTATGTCCGACCAATTTCATTGGCAAATCAATAATGCGTTTGGACAACCCGCCCTCATTCATAATTTCGCCGGCAAGAATAAAAAATGGAATAGCCATTAATGAAAAGCTATCTGCACCGCTCACAATTTGTTGTGCCAAAATTTGAGCATCAAATAAATCCAAATGGATCATCAAGGCAATCCCACAAATTAAGAGTGAGAAAGCAACGGGAATACCTAAAATAATTGCACCGAGTAAAACAGAAAGGAAAATAATAACGGTCATTGAATGCCCCCTTTCAATAATAAACGAACGTTTGCAACTAAACGTATGCTTAGCAGTAAGCCAATAAAGACACCAGCAACAACGCTTGCTAAGTAGGTGATCCCCTGTGGTAATCCAGAAATGGGTGCATAATTGGTTAAATTAAGCTCAAATTGTGTCCAACCACCGCGAATAATCAAATAGCAACAGAACAACATAAGTCCGTCAGTCAATAGACTGAGAAGATGACGCTGATAAGCAGAAAGCTTATGGGTTAAAATCGTTACGTGAACGTGTTGATCATCATTAAAGGCTAAAATTGCGCCAAGGAAAGTCAGCCACACAAATAAATAGCGAGAGACTTCCTCGGTAATGTTAATGCTACTGTTGAAGCCATAACGTAACACCACATTGAGAAAAACTAAGCACGACATCGTAGCAAGAATGCTCACCACGGTAATGCTGAGTGTTTTTTGAATAAAATTGACAAGAGATTTCATTTTTCACCTCAAATCTCACTGATTGCAATTTTGACGACAACCTTACGAATATTGCTGGATTGCTGATCAATACACGCAGGGCGATGAATGTCTTCAGGAAAGAAAATAGCAAAATTCCCTTTTCGCATAATCAATTCACTTTCATTTTCTGCATCTTGGTAAAACAGGATGTCTCTTTCCGCATTGTACGCTTGTGCAATCTGGTTATTGCCAAGATCTGGTGCAATACCGATACGTTCTTGCCCTGAATGTAGGTATTGCACATCAAGGTAACGGCGATGAACTTCGGGCAAAATCTCAGATTTAGGCTTTGTTTCGAGATCTAAAACTTGGGCAAAAATCAACCGCTCTTTAATTTCATAACAACCCGCAGGCAGGGTGTCAAAATCGGTATTTTTTAGATAAGCCAAGGCAATGTTAATCGCGTCGGGAAACCCATTATTATTTACATTAGAAATATGTCCAAAGTACATCCTGTCACTCCTTCTATTTCAGCTTATAAGGCTTTGAGTTTTGCCCATACCGTATCATCAACGGGAATGCCATTTGCTTTATTCTCCGCTAAAATCGTGGTAAATTCGTGTCCCGGCAGACGTATCGCCACCTCAGGATCAGCACGTTCCGCAGTACGGACATAATCCATAATACGTGTGAGTTTCTCTTCTTTGGTTTTTCCATCAATAAGACGATCCACTTCGATAGCAATAAACACTTGTGAAACACAGTATTCATCATCTTTATCTTCTGTCACGGCAGCGGTGGATAGCCCATTAGAAAGCAAGGTGGCGATCATATCTAGTACGATAGATAATCCCGACCCTTTCCAAAATCCCATTGGTAATAAACGACGATTATTTTCTACTGTGGCAGGATCGCGCGTTAAGTTGCCTTCATCATCAAATCCAGCATCAACAAATGTTTGTCGTCCAGCTAAACGGTGAACTTCTAACATTCCGTAGGAATACATCGAACAAGACATATCTACCATTGTAATTGGCTTAGTTGGGACAGCAACAATCAAAGGATTTGTGCCAATTCGACATTCTTTTGCTCCCCAAGGCGGCATTACTGCCAGTGCATTGGTCCAGCAAATGCCGATATAACCTTTCTCTGCAGCTTGCCAGCCGTAACTTCCTCCGCGCATCCAGTGGTTTGCGTTACGCAATGCCACCACGCCGATACCATATTGATCGGCAATTTCCATTGCCCGATCCATCATTTTTTTAGCGGTTAAATTCCCCATTGCCTGATGGGCATCCCACTGTTCAACCGCCCCTAAAGAAAGCACTTTGGTCGGCACGGCTTCTGGCACAATGTCGCCATTTTCTAGTTGTTGAATAAAACGTGGAAAACGATTCACGCCGTGAGAATAAGCCCCCGCCTGCGTGGTATCTGCAAAGGCCGTTGCGCATTCTTCGGCAATCTCTTCACGGACATTACGTGCAAGCAGCACACGTTTAAATTCAGCTTTTAACTCATTATAAGAAACTAACATACTCACCTCTTATTTCATATTGTGAAATTATGTTTCATAAGTTACATTATGGCTATGTAGAAAGTCAATCTTAAAGAGAAAATAAAACCCATTAAAAATCAATGTGTTAAAAATATTTTTCTAGAATTGTGATCTACATCTCAATTAATAGAAATAATATTTCACAATGTGAAATAGAAAAGGAAGTAAAAATTCATTATACTTCTGGCTAACAGAAAAGAGAGGAGCAACCTTATGTCAGACGATAAATCCAATGGAAATCAGAGCTTAAGTCGTGGTTTAAGATTACTTGAAATTTTGAGCAATTACCCGAATGGCTGCCCATTAGCAAAATTATCAGAGATTGCGCAGCTCAATAAAAGTACCGTACATAGATTATTACAAGGCTTACAAAGTGAAGGTTATGTACAGCCTACGGCAACCGCTGGCAATTATCGTTTAACTACAAAATGCTTGAGTATTGGGCAAAAAATCTTAATGTCGTTAAATATTATTAATATTGCCGCTCCTTATTTAGAAGCGCTGAATTTAACCTTAGGCGAAACCGTGAATTTTTCTAAACGGGAAAACGACTATGCCATTATGATCTATAAATTAGAACCTACAACAGGAATGCTGAGAACACAGGCCTATATTGGGCAACGTTTACCCCTTTATTGTTCCGCGATGGGTAAACTTTATCTCGCCTATGAAAAAAATAAAGATTATCTGCCACATTATTGGCAAAGCCAAGCCGAGAATATCAAACCACTCACGGCAAATACTGTAACCCATCTTCCTTTAATGGAAAAAGAACTGAATGATATTCGACAAGAGCAATTTGCAATGGATCGTGAAGAAAATGAAATTGGCGTTGTTTGCGTTGCCTGCCCGATTTTTAATTATCAAGGAAATGTGGATTATGCCGTTTCGGTGTCAATGTCGTCTTATAAATTAAAACAATTAGGCATTCCCTATCTGTTGAATGAAATTCAAAAAACGGCGTTGCTTATTTCACAAGAATTAGGGTATAAGCCAGATCACGCCTTGCCACAGCCGAAAAAACAATAGAAAAAAGCACCGCACTTTGATTTGCCCATAAAAGTGAAACCATATCTCAATGGATTAAGGGCTGATAGGGGTGTTTCTGTTAGCTGTATCCCTTGCTAATATTAAGCGTGAATACACGGAAAAGGAAATAAATCATCTCCCAAGTCAGAAAGAAGAATTTCAACGTTAAACGCATAAAAAAAAATCAGGAGCTACGCTCCTGATAAGCCCCTGATTATTCCAAACGTTCGCCGTGAGAAATTAGATCTAAACCTTGGCGTTCTTCATCTAAGGTGACACGAAGATCCATACATTTATTCATTATCCATAATAGAAGCAGTGAGATAATACTGCTATACACTAAAGTAATAATGACACTTTCAATTTGTAACCAAAGGCTTGCGTTATTATTTCCAGTCACTTCACTCGAAACAAAAATTCCCGTTAAAATTGCCCCAGCAATGCCACCCATTCCGTGAATACCAAAGGCATCAAGAGAATCATCGTAGCCTAATTTGTATTTCAGTTTGGTAACAGTAAAGAAACAAATTACACTGGTAATCGCACCAATCCATACCGCACTTTGTGGTAGTACAAAGCCGGCAGCAGGGGTTATCCCGACTAATCCTGCTATTGCCCCTGAGGCAAGACCTAATGCAGAGGGTTTATATTTACTGACAACTTCGCAAAGCACCCAAGTTAATGCCCCCACGGCGGCAGAAATTTGTGTGGTTGCAAGCGCCATTCCCGCACGGCTATCTGCGGCTAAGGCAGATCCCGCATTAAAACCAAACCAGCCAACCCATAACATCGCACAACCAATGAGGGTTAAGGTGAGGTTATGCGGCGCCATAACTTCTTTTCCATAGCCATAACGCTTTCCGATGAAAATTGCCGCACATAATCCGGCTACACCCGCATTGATATGAATGACTGTTCCACCGGCATAATCTAATACCCCATCTTCAGCCAACCAACCGCCAATCCCCCATACCCAGTGCGCCGTTGGAACATAAACCAGCAATGTCCATAAACCGACAAAAATTAGCACCGCACTAAATTTCATTCGCTCGGCAAATGCCCCTGTCATAATGGCGCCTGCAATGATGGCAAAGGCCATCTGAAATAGCATAAAAACAGACTCTGGAATTGTGCTTGCTCCGGGATAGACAGTGAGTTTTTCTTCTGTGGTGAGTACATTTAACCCTTGCAAAAAGAGACGATCAAATCCACCAATAAAGGCGTTATTTGGGGTGAAGGCTAGGCTATAACCACATATAAACCAAATTACCGCAATTAAACTACAGGCAGCAAAACTTTGCACCATAACGGATAAAATATTCTTTTTTCGCACCATTCCAGCATAAAATAATGCCAAGCCCGGGATCGTCATAAATAACACTAAAATCGTCGATAGCATCATCCAAGCTGTATCGCCAGTATTGATGACCGAAAAAGGTTGTAGCCAATCAACGGCTTTTGCTGTCAGGGGAAAGCATAAAAGCATTAATAACCCACTATATTTTTTCATTTTAATATCCTCTCATTGCGTTAAATCGCCGTTTTATTGCTTGCTTTTGGAGGGATAAGTTTTTATCACCCTTTCCACAAATGCCATTACCAAACAGGTAAATCACAAATAACAAAATAATGAAAAATAAAGATTTCGTCAAATAAAAAAGAAAAAAGAATGAAAATAAATTAAAAATAGAATGGTATTTCAATATGAAATCCAATTTTATTTATTTTGTATTCATCTCGTAGATAAAAATTTACTGATGCCATAAAACAGAGGCTTAATTTTATAAGCCTTTTCATTGCAAACTAAGATAAGACTTTCTTAATCCCTATCCTTCACCTTACCCAGATCCCACTGGCTCGTTGTACCGTTTTCTCTTATTGCCTTAAAGCATAATAATAGGCACTTTGATTAAAGTGCCTTATTTTTGAATTTAAATGACCAGTAAATGATTTACTGTCTTTTTAGCATAGTCTGTAAGGATTGTAAGGAATACACCTCGTAATTTTGCAAATTGCCGATACTTTGCACTAAGGCTTCTGCCGCGGCCAAGGTGGTTTGAATAAAGACTTTTTGTTGCAACGCACTACGACGGATAGAATGGCTATCTTCAATGCTTTCAGGGAAACTACCTACCGTATTAATGATCATCGCAATCTCACCATTTTTTATTGCATCCACAATATGTGGACGCCCTTCGCGAACTTTATTTACCGTTTGGGCAAAAATACCGTTTTCACGTAAGAAATTGGCTGTCCCAAGGGTTGCACATAAACCATATCCCTGTTCTTGTAATCCTTTCGCAATCGGCAATAAGCGTGGCTTATCCTTGTCATCAACAGAAATAAACACTTTTCCTGTTTTAGCGATTTTTTCCCCTGCGCCAAGCTGAGCTTTAATGAACGCTTCTGCGAATGTTTCGCCCACGCCCATCACTTCTCCTGTTGAACGCATTTCAGGGCCTAAAATGGTATCTACCCCCGGGAATTTTATAAACGGGAACACCGCTTCTTTCACAGAATAAAAGTGCGGTTGAATTTCACCTTGAATTTGTTGAGTTTGCAAACTGATGCCAGCCATTACACGCGCCGCAATTTTGGCTAATGGACGTCCTGTGGCTTTACTCACAAATGGCACAGTACGACTTGCCCGAGGGTTTACTTCTAAGACATAGATCACGCCCTCTTGCACAGCAAATTGAACATTCATCAATCCCACCACATTTAATGCTTTTGCCATCGCTGCAGTTTGCCGGCGGATTTCATCTTGAATCTCTGCACTTAAGGAATAAGGTGGCAGAGAACACGCACTATCTCCACTATGAATCCCTGCTTGTTCAATATGTTGCATAATCCCGCCGATGACCACCTGTTCACCATCACAAATGCAATCCACATCCACTTCAATAGCATTATTTAAGAAATGATCAAGCAAAATTGGGCTATCTTCGGAAACTTGCACCGCTTCACGCATATATTTGTTGAGTTCCTCCACGTTATACACGATTTGCATTGCACGTCCGCCTAGCACATAAGAAGGACGAACCACGAGTGGATAGCCCACTTCATCAGCCAATTTGACTGCTTCTATGGCATTTCTTGCGGTACGGTTATTCGGTTGTTTTAAGCCGAGTTGTTGTAGGATTTGTTGGAAGCGTTCACGATCTTCTGCGGCATCAATACTGTCCGCTGATGTACCAATAATGTTCACGCCATTTTCGGCAAGGGCGTTCGCGAGTTTTAGCGGTGTTTGACCACCATAATGCACAATGACGCCATCAGGCTGTTCAAGGTGAATGATTTCTAACACATCTTCAAGGGTAAGCGGTTCAAAATAAAGGCGATCTGAGGTATCGAAATCGGTAGAAACCGTTTCAGGGTTACAGTTCACCATAATGGTTTCAAAACCGCTTTCACGCAAGGCAAGTGCGGCATGGACACAACAATAATCAAATTCAATGCCTTGCCCAATTCGGTTTGGTCCACCACCTAAAATCATAATTTTCTTACGATCAGAGGGTTTCGCCTCGCATTCTTCTTCATAAGTAGAATAAAGATAAGCCGTATCCGATTTAAATTCCCCAGCACAGGTATCAACCCGTTTATAGACAGGGTGCAGATTGAATGATTTACGCAAATTTCGCACCGCACTTTCATTACTTTTCACTAATTGGGCAATACGTTTATCTGAAAAACCTTTACGTTTTAAACGGCGAAGCTCTGCATAGTCTAATTGTTCAAGTGTTTTTTGCTCTAAGGCTAATTCTTCTTTCACTAAATCTTGGATCTGTACTAAAAACCAAGGATCAATTTTCGAGTAATGATGTACTTCTTCCAAGCTAAAGCCTGCGCCAAAAGCATCGGCAACATAAAGAATGCGGTTAGGCCCGGGGTTACCAAGTTCGGTGCGTATTTTTTCAGGCGCTTCAGACAGCAAATTGAAACCACAAATACCCGTTTCTAATCCTCGTAACGCTTTTTGCAAGCTTTCTTGGAACGTACGCCCCATTGCCATTACTTCGCCCACGGATTTCATCTGCGTGGTTAAACGATCGTCTGCTTGAGGGAATTTCTCAAAGGCAAAACGTGGCACTTTAGTCACCACATAGTCAATAGACGGTTCAAAAGACGCAGGGATAAGTCCACCGGTGATGTCGTTACGCAATTCATTGAGCGTATAACCCACCGCCAATTTGGCTGCCACTTTTGCAATAGGGAAGCCTGTCGCTTTAGACGCCAGCGCAGAAGAACGGCTCACGCGTGGATTCATTTCAATCACAATCATTTCACCATTGGCTGGATTAATGGCAAATTGCACGTTTGAACCGCCTGTATCCACCCCAATTTCACGCAACACAGCAAGGCTGGCATTACGCATAATTTGATATTCTTTATCAGTGAGAGTTTGCGCGGGTGCAACGGTGATAGAATCGCCCGTATGTACGCCCATAGGATCAAAATTTTCAATGGAGCAGATGATAATACAGTTATCGGCTTTATCACGAACTACTTCCATTTCGTATTCTTTCCAGCCTAATACCGATTGTTCGATAAGTAACTCGTGGGTGGGTGAGGCATCAAATCCCCGTTCACAAATGGCGATAAATTCATCTCGGTTATAGGCTATGCCCCCCCCTGAACCACCCATAGTGAAAGACGGACGGATTAACGTTGGAAAACCGACTTCGACCTGAGCTACCCAAGCTTCCTCAAAAGTATGGCAAACAAAAGATTTTGGCGTATTTAAGCCAATTTTTTCCATTGCTTCTTTAAAGCGCCCACGATCTTCTGCTTTATCAATAGCATCTTCCGTTGCTCCAATCAGTTCGACAGCGTATTTTTTCAACACGCCATTTTTAGAAAGATCTAAGGCACAATTCAAGGCAGTTTGCCCGCCCATTGTGGGTAAAATCGCATCGGGACGCTCTTTTTCAATAATCTTTTCGACCGTTTGCCAAGTAATTGGCTCAATGTAGGTTACATCTGCCATATCAGGATCAGTCATAATGGTGGCGGGGTTAGAATTCACTAACACCACTTTATAACCTTCTTCACGCAACGCCTTACACGCCTGCGCGCCTGAGTAGTCAAATTCACAAGCCTGCCCAATCACAATCGGGCCAGCACCGATAATTAATATTGTCTTTATGTCTGTACGTTTTGTCATTTCGAATATTTTATATCTATTTACTGTTTATTATTTACATTTCTTTTGGTGGTACATATACAACCTTATATAAAATTATCAAATGAAATAAAGATATTGGTATAAAGATATACCACCATGGAAATACTATTTGAGAAAAATATGACATAAGTTTTTCTATTAACTCATAATCTTTGTAATTATTAATTATATCTAGAAAACATTTTATTTTAGAATGATGAGATAAGATAAATATTATAAAGCAATATAAAAACACAATCCCGAAAAATAATACATCAAAAAGGCCACCTAAACCCACATATATTCTTCTTAAACAATTTCGAGGTTTAGCCGAAAATTCTTCCTTGATAGCGATATACACATTCTTAACTTCTTTACATAGAAGTGGAATAATAAATCCTAAAAAGAATGTTGCGATCGTTGCAATAAAACATAATACTGTATATAAGGAAGATTCTTCCTTTAGAATTAAATTAATAAAAAACCTTACAGCACCTAAGAAATTGATACCCCCAGCAATAATAATGACAAATCTAAGAATCTCTAAAAATTTGTTTCTATCATAGAGCTTCCAATAAATTTCATAAAAATTTTTACAAGACATATTTCATACCTAAAAGGTAGATGATTAATACTTATGTAATAAATATATATTATTCAATATTTATGTCAATTTAAATTTTGCTTTCAACGCCGCCACAAACTTATCAAACAAATAGGCAACATCATTTGGGCCGGGGCTAGCTTCTGGGTGGCCTTGGAAAGAGAATGCCACTTGATCGGTCAGCTCAATGCCTTGCACGGAATGATCAAATAAAGAGCGGTGGGTTATTTTCACGTTTTTTGGCAGGCTGTGTTCGTCCACTTCAAAGCCGTGGTTTTGGCTGGTGATGAACACTTTTTGCGTATCCAAATCCTGCACGGGGTGGTTGGCTCCGTGGTGGCCAAATGGCATTTTTTTAGTTTTTCCGCCCACCGCAAGGCCTAATAATTGATGCCCCAAGCAAATACCAAAAATCGGCTTTTTACTTGCCAATAAGGTTTGAATATTTTGAATCGCATAATCACAAGGTTCAGGATCGCCGGGGCCGTTGGATAAGAAAATGCCATCAGGCTGATAAGCTAACACTTGTTCTGCGGTTGTGTGAGCGGGTACAACGGTAATTTTACAGCCGCGTTCAGCAAGCATTCGTAAAATATTGTGCTTCACGCCAAAATCATAAGCAACAATATGATATTCTTGTTCAGGCTGTGAATGATAACCTTTACCTAACGCCCACTCTCCCTGTGTCCATTCATAAGGTGCTTGGCAAGTTACCTGTTGGGCAAGATCTTTGCCAGCCATAGAACCGAAACTTTGTGCAAGCACGAGTGCTTTTTGTTCATCGATCTCTCCTGCCATAATACAGCCAGCCATCGCCCCTTTATCTCGTAAAAGACGGGTAAGACGGCGTGTATCAATATCAGCAATGGCGACCACATTATTTGCTTTTAGGTAATCGGCAAGGCTTTGATTGGCACGGAAATTACTGTGTAACAAAGGCAAATCACGAATGATTAATCCACTAGCATAGACTTTATTGCTTTCTTGATCTTCATTATTGGTACCAGTATTGCCAATATGGGGATAGGTAAGGGTAACCATTTGTTGAAAATAGGAAGGATCGGTGAGAATTTCTTGATAACCCGTGATAGCGGTATTAAAAACCACTTCTCCCGTCGTTGAGCCAGACACCCCAATAGATGTGCCGTGGAAAACGCTGCCGTCAGCCAATACTAAAATTGCTGGACTAGACATAAAAAACTCCTTAATTGTAGGTGAACACTTGCAAATGCTCATTAACCGAAATTTAGCGAAAAAAACACCGCACTTTTATTTTGCAGTTGTACTAAATTGCATTGGTGGTTAGCTCACAGGCTAAACGGGCTAATTCTAAAAGACAATAGCACGATATTCAAGCAAATTCGCAAGGAATAAGAAATATATTTATTCATTAATATTGCATAAATAATCATTGTAATGCAAGCAATTTATTTTTCTCTGATTTATTTTGTAGATTTTCACCAAGTTGTTTACAATGTATCTTATTTTTTAGTCACAGGGCATATTATGAAAAAATCCGTTTTCGTCGTCTCACTCGTACTTGGTTCAGCTTTACTCACGGGCTGTGCCACAATCGATCCACAAACGGGAGAACGTAAAGATCCATTGGAAGGATTTAACCGAGCAATGTGGGATTTCAACTATAAGGTTGCCGATCCCTATGTGCTGAAACCAGTTGCCAAAGGTTGGAAAAATTACGTGCCACAGCCTATTAAAACAGGAATTATTAATGTTGCGAATAATCTTGATGAACCAGCCAGTTTTGTAAACCGCTTATTGCAAGGTGAATTTAAAAAAGCAATGGTGCATTTCAATCGCTTCTGGATCAACAGTATTTTCGGTTTAGGCGGTTTAATTGACTGGGCAAGTGCCAGCCCACCATTACGCGTAGAAGAAAAACGCCGTTTTGGTGATACCTTAGGGGCTTATGGTGTCGAAACAGGTACTTATGTAATGTTGCCGATGTACGGGCCTGCCACCCCTCGTCAAGATCTAGGTAATTTAGTGGATACCACTTACCCAATGCTGTCTTTACTAGGTCCTTGGGGATTATTAAAATGGGGTATTCAAGGTATTGATAGTCGCGCAAAAATGCTTGATAAAGACGCATTATTAGAGCAATCGCAAGATCCTTATGTTACTTTCCGCGAAGCCTATTTCCAAAACTTAGAATATCACGTTAAAGACGGCAATGTGGAAACCAAAGGCAATACCCTTTCACAAGATGAACTTAAAGAAATTGATTAATGATAGGAATAAATACTATGGAAATGACCTCAACTCAGCGCTTAATTTTAGCTAATCAATATAAATTAATGGGCTTATTAGATCCAAATAACGCCGCGAAATATGCCCGTTTAGAAACGATTGTAAAAGGGGGATTTGGACTAGAATTGAAAGAATTAGATAAAGAATTTTCTAATCTTTCAGAACAAGAATGCCAAACTGTTCGAGATACGCTTGAAATGTATCATGCTTTACACGTTTCTTATAACAACTTAGGCGACACAACCACTGTAACCCCACACCGCTTACAATTTGCGGGTTACTGTGCTGTACGTGAGAAAAAATATCTTCACTACTTACGTTTTATCACCACCACAGAAGGGAAATACGCAGAATTTATGCAATGCGAACACGGCTGTGATTCACAAACGCCAATGTGGGACAAATATATTAAAATGCTCGAAGTTTGGCGTAGCTGCCCACACGAATATCATTTAAGTATGGCGGAAATTCAGAAAATTTTGAATGCTTAATTGCTTAACAATAAGGGGCTAATCTATCTAGCCCCTTGTTTTAGTTGAAACAACGATAAAATCACTGGCTCAACATCCCTGTACCATATAAAAATCTCACTAGCCAAGACTATTTTTTAAGCTGTTTTTTTAATTTGATTAATTTATCTTTCATACGCTGACGCTTAAGCGGAGAAAGATAATCCGCAAAAACAATACCATTTAAATGATCAATTTCGTGCTGGATACAGATCGCCAATAAGCCATCGGCATTAAGTAAAAAATCTTTACCATTTTTGTCTAATGCGCGTACTGTAAGTTTTTCTTTACGTGGCACAAAACCATTCATTCCCGGTAAAGACAAACAGCCTTCTTCAATGCCTGTTTCGCCAGAACTTTCGATAATTTCAGGGTTAATTAACACAATTTGATTTTCTTTCGTGCCTTCAATGTCGATCACAATCACACGACGGTGTACATCAACTTGGGTTGCTGCTAAGCCGATCCCTTGTTCGTGATACATTGTTTCAAACATATTCTCAATCAACTGGTGTAATTCTTGGTCAAATGTTTCCACCGGTTGCGCGACGGTTTTAAGGCGCTCATCGGGGTAAATCAATACATCAAGTAATGCCATAAATTCATTATTCCTTTGCTAAAACTGTCGGCATAGTTTAACGGCTTTCCGCTAAAACGCCAATAAAAACAACCGCACATTGCGTTTTTCACCCAATAAAAGCGCCGCATAAATATGCGGCATTAAGCGAATATGATCTTCCTTTTAATCACGGAAGTTATTAAATTGGAAAGGTTGCCCTAGTTCGGCATTTTTCACTAATTGAATCACAGCTTGCAAGTCATCACGAGATTTTCCTGTAACACGCACTTGCTCTCCCTGAATTTGAGTTTGCACTTTGAGCTTAGATTCTTTGATCAACTTAGTGAGCTTTTTCGCCATCTCGGTTTCGATCCCTTGTTTCAGCTTAATTTCTTTGCTGAAGGTTTTTCCGCTATGCTCGTATTCAGTAGGAATAGCCAATGATGCAGAATCAATGCCACGCTTAATACAGGCATTACGCAAAATATCTACCAACTGCTCTACTTGGAAATCCGATTCACTTGCGACTTTAATGGTTTCATTTTTTTCGTTTAGTTCGATAGAAGAAGGCACATTGCGGAAATCCCAACGGTTTGCTAAATCACGGTTGGCATTTTCTACCGCATTACGCACTTCGTGTGCGTCTAATTCAGAAACAATATCAAATGAAGGCATCATTACTCCTCGTTTTTCGTTATTCGGTCATTCGCACCTAAAATACATAACAGTGCGGTTAAGTCGGCAAAGTTTACCACAATTTGTGCTTGTTGTTGCACTTTCGGTTTAGCGTGGAATGCTACCCCTAAATTTGCGACGTTCATCATTGCTAAATCATTCGCGCCATCACCAATAGCAACCGTGTTTTCCATTGGCACGCCATATTGTTCGGCTAATTGACGCAAGGTTTCCGCTTTATATTGTGCATCCACTACGCGACCTTGTACTTCACCGGTTAAAACACCGTCCACAATCTCAAATTGATTGGAAACTGCTGCATCAAGCCCTAATTCGGCTTTTAAATAATCGGCAAAATAAGTGAAGCCGCCTGAGGCAATTGCCGTTCGCCAACCATATTTTTGCAAACCTTGAATGGTTTCGCGTAAACCTGAGGTGAGTGGTAATTTCTCTCGCACTTGTTGCAAAATTGTTTCCTTCGCCCCTTTTAATGTAGCGACACGGCGACGCAAGCTTTGCTCAAAATCTAATTCACCACGCATTGCTTGCTCGGTGATTTCAGACACCAGCTCACCTGTGCCAGCCAATTTCGCAATTTCATCAATACACTCAATTTGAATGGCGGTGGAATCCATATCCATCACTAATAAGCCTCTTTTCTGCAAACGAGCAGAAAAATTGAGTAATGCAATATCCACCTCTAATTGCTGTGCGTAGGCTTGCCATTGTGATTGCCAATGACCTTGTAATAGCACTGCAAGATAATGCCCTTCGAGCCAATAGTCAAAAATGATAAAATTTTCACCGCACTTTTGTTGGAATTGCTGTAACTTGGCAAGACTTAATGTTTCACCATAAAGCATAAAATAATCTTGTCCTGTGGAAGCAGGTTGTTCGCTTTGCCACGGGCAAGGTAGATTAGGATAGTGTTGTTGTAATTGACTGAGATTTTGTGTTCGCATAGAAAATCCTGTAAATTATCGGCATTTTTACGATTTATTGTGTCGTGCAATCATAAATAGACTAAAATAACGCCTTATTCTAGCTTATTTTGTGAAATCTTGGGGAAAATAACGTGCAACTTATTAAAGAAAAAGCACTAAAAATTGCGATGATTTTTATCATCATCTTATTTTGCCTTGGCATAATGGGCGTGATTTTATTCGGCGTGCAGCAATTTAAGCTAGGATCACAATTAGCCAGTATTAACCAAGTCACTAATCTTTCCCATTTATTAGTGCGTCAGCAAGCGAATTTATTTTCAATGCTCTTGCTCAATAATGCAAAATCAGAACAACTAACCGAAAACTTGGATAATTTTGTGAAAGAAGATTTTATCCTTGACGCCTCGGTTTATTCTCAACGGGGCGAGCTGTTAGCACAGAGTTCCAATGCCTCATTATTACGTCTGCAATTAGGGCTTGATCAGCCCGCAGCAAAAGAAATCATCAATCAGCAAATTGTTGAACCGATTTATTCTTCTGAGGGGGTAGAAGGTTTTTTGCGTGTTACCTTCAATAATAAATATGGACAAACGACACAAAGCAAAATCAACCTGATTTTTAACCGTCTTTACGGTGAGATCATTATTGTGTTTCTCACTGGCGTGCTATTTGCCAGTTCCATTCATTATTTTTTGAGCCGTTATCGCAGAGTGAAACGCAAACAACTTGAGCTTTCACAACCGGTTAAAAAGCCATCCTCTCCAACAAACCGTTTAACCTATCATCGCAAACGCAGACGATTTAAAAATAAAGCATAAAAAAACCGCACTTTTAAAAGTGCGGTTTGATTTTGCTAAATTTTTTAATCTTAAATTATGCTAATTTTTTAATTTGAGCAGATAATTTAGATTTGTGATTTGCCGCTTTATTTTTGTGGATTAAGCCTTTAGATGCCATACGGTCCACAACTTTTTGCATATCTAAGAAAGCCGCTTGTGCAGCCGCTTTTTCACCTGCAGCAACTGCAGCATATACTTTCTTAATGTAAGTACGCATCATAGAGCGTTGGCTTGCATTGTGTTGGCGACGTTTTTCTGATTGAATCGCGCGTTTTTTAGCTGACTTGATATTAGCCAAGGTCAAACTCCTAAAATTTCTGTTGAATTTACAAATAAAGGCGTGAACTATGCCTTTTCTCTATACAATTGTCAATAAAACAATTTATTAAATACTGTCTGAGGCTCGGTGAGACACAACCGAAAATTTGCATCGTTCGCTAAAAATTTGGCTTGAAATTAGCCCACCGAAACGATGTGGGCGAATTTTATCAGTTTTTTTGCCTAGAATATAGCTTAAAAACGAAATTTCTATACAATTAAGCCAAATTTTTCTTGATGAGAAAGCAATTTTGAGTAAACGATTATTAAAATCTGGCATTATCGTCAGTACAATGACTTTATTATCTCGCGTGCTTGGACTGGTGCGAGATGTGATTATCGCCCACATTATTGGGGCGGGTTTAAGTGCTGATGTGTTCCTTTTCGCCAACCGTATCCCTAATTTTTTACGCCGTTTATTTGCTGAAGGGGCATTTTCCCAAGCCTTTGTCCCTGTCTTAGCAGAATACCAAAAAACAGGTGATCTCAACAAAACGCAACAATTTATCAGTAAAGTATCGGGAACATTAGGGGGCTTAGTCACCCTTGTTACCGCCTTTGCGATGATTTTCTCTCCAGTGGTTGCCGCCATTTTCGGCACGGGCTGGTTTATTGATTGGTTGAATGATGGGGTAAATGGGGTGAAATTTGAGCAAGCCTCTCTGTTACTCAAGATTACCTTTCCTTATTTATGGTTTATTACCTTTGTTGCCTTGTCGGGGGCAATTTTAAACACGCTAGGTAAATTTGGTGTAATGGCATTTTCGCCCGTGTTACTTAATATTGCAATGATTTGCGCCGCCCTTTTCCTCGCCCCCCACACTGCCAGCCCAGATCTTGCGCTTGCCATTGGGATCTTTATTGGTGGTTTGTTGCAGTTTTTATTTCAATTGCCTTTTTTAAAACAAGCGGGATTATTAGTAAAACCGAAATGGGCGTGGAATGATGAAGGGGTAAAAAAAATTCGCACACTGATGCTCCCAGCATTATTCGGGGTTTCCGTCAGTCAAATCAATTTATTGCTTGATACCTTTATCGCCAGTTTCTTGATGACAGGATCCATCAGCTGGCTTTATTATTCCGATCGCTTGCTTGAATTTCCTCTTGGGTTATTTGGTATTGCGATTTCTACTGTGATTTTGCCAACACTTGCGCGCCACCACGTTAATCGTACAGATAATGCAGAAAAAAGTGCGCTGGATTTCCGTAACACGATGGATTGGGGAGTACGAATGATTTTATTGCTTGGCGTGCCAGCAATGATTGGCATCGGAGTACTTGCCCAACCAATGTTACTCGTTCTCTTTATGCGCGGTGAATTTTTATTTTCTGATGTGCAAGCCGCGTCTTATTCTTTATGGGCATTTAATATGGGGTTACTCAGTTTTATGCTCATCAAAATTCTGGCCAATGGCTATTATGCCCGTCAAGATACCAAAACGCCGGTGAAAATCGGTATTATTGCGATGGTGAGCAATATGGCATTCAACCTGCTTGCGATTCCATTTAGTTATGTTGGCCTTGCCATTGCATCGGCAATGTCTGCCACCTTAAATGCCTATTTACTCTACCGTGGTCTGGCGCAAGCCAATGTGTATCACTTTAGTAAACAAAGTGCGGTGTTTTTTGTCAAAGTTTTTACCGCTGGGCTAATAATGGGGGCTGTCATTTGGCACTATTGCCCAAGTTTAATTCAGTGGCAACAAATGGCATTGCTTCAGCGTATTCACTGGCTAGTGTGGCTCATCGCACTCGCCGCACTGATTTATGGCGGTGCTTTGCTACTTTTAGGCATCCGCAAACGCCATTTAGTGCATTCATAGACAGTATTATCAAAATAACAAAAAATTTCACTAAAAAATACCGCACTTTAGCGTTGAATATTTGCGAAGCACATTGCGAAAACGTAAACTAACACAAGATTATTGGGGAACATTATGAAATTATTACAGCAGAAAAAACGCCATTCACTCAGTGTGCTGAGTTTGCTGGCGACTTGTGTTTTAACCAGTCTAAATGTTTACGCTGAGCATACTGTCGATCTCAAGGTCATTGGTGTAAAAGGGGTAAAAGCCATTGAGAATGTGGATATTTACACCAAGATGATCGATCCTGAAGAAGCCGATGGTTCAGAACGCTATCAATATATTGTGAGCGAAGCGATCAAAAAAGCCTTGCGCGTTTACGGCTATTACAACATTAACATTGATTTCACCTTGCAACCTGCGAAAGGGGGAAAACGCCCTGTTCTCATCGCCGATGTCAATGCAGGTAAACCTGTTTTGCTGACAGGAATGGATATTCAAATCTTGGGACAAGCAAAGGAAGATGACACTTTTCAAGCATTGAATAAAAAATTACCCAAACTTGGTGAATTGCTTTATCACTCCAAATACGAAGATTACAAAAGTGAATTACAACAATTAGCCCTAGCCCGAGGCTATTTTGATGCAGATTTTGACGTTTCCCAGCTTTTAGTTCGCCCTTCCACCTATCAAGGCTGGTGGAAGATTATTTTTGATAGTGGCGAACGTTACCGCTTCGGCAAGTTTACCTTTGAACGCTCACAAATTCGCGAAGATTATTTGCGTAATATGATGGAAATTAAAGAGGGGCAACCTTATTTAATTAATGATCTCTCAAACTTTACCAATGATTATACCTCGACTAACTGGTTTAGCTCCGTGTTAGTGCAACCTCACCTTGATGAAAAAAACAAAATCGTTGATGTGGATGTGTTACTCACGCCACGCAAAAAAAATGCGATGGATCTCGGTATCGGTTATTCCACCGATGTAGGACCTCGTTTCCAATGGGGCTGGACAAAACCTTGGATCAACAGTCGTGGGCATAGCTTCCGTTTTAATCTGTATGCTTCTGCACCGAAACAAACGGTGGAAGCGGTATATAAAATGCCATTGTTAAAAAATCCCCTACGTTATTATTATGAATTTTCCACCGGTTATGAACGTGAAAAAACAAATGATACCGAAACATCGTCAGGCACCTTTGCCGCATTACGTTATTGGAATCGCGTTTCTGGCTGGCAACACGCACTAGGATTACGTGTACGTTATGATTCTTTTACCCAAGCCGATCATTCTGATAGAACGTGGCTGGTTTACCCAACAGGCTCAATCAGCCGAACACGCTTAAAAGGAGGATTATTCCCCACTTGGGGCGATGCACAGCGTTTGACGGTGGATTTAGGACGTAAATTATGGCTTTCTGATGCAAATTTCTTAAAAATTCAAGCCTCTAGCGCTTGGATTCGTACCTTTGCCGATACTCATCGATTTGTTTTACGAGGTGAAATTGGTTGGTTGCACACCAAAAATATTGAGAAAATTCCACCCGCACTTCGTTTTTTTGCTGGGGGCGATCGCAGTGTGCGTGGTTACGGTTATAAAAAAATCTCACCTAAAAATTCTGATGGACAGCTTATAGGGGGAACTCACCTTATGGCTGGAAGTTTGGAATATCAATACCAAGTTTATGAAAACTGGTGGCTCGCCACCTTTGCGGATACAGGGCTTGCAGCAAATACGTACTCCGTTAATGAATTACGTTATGGCGCAGGCATCGGGGTACGTTGGGCATCACCGATTGGCGCAGTAAAATTGGATATTGCCACGCCCATTCGGGATAAAGACAAGAGTAAAAATGTGCAATTTTACATTGGGTTAGGTTCAGAATTATAGGCAGAAAAAATGACAAAAGAAACGCAACAAACCATGCCGTCCAGCCAAGAGATACAACATCA
Organism: Avibacterium sp. 21-599; assembly: GCF_026226765.1. Lineage (NCBI taxonomy): Bacteria > Pseudomonadati > Pseudomonadota > Gammaproteobacteria > Pasteurellales > Pasteurellaceae > Avibacterium > Avibacterium sp. 21-599. Next base: position 703,307 of record NZ_JAKKOB010000001.1, on the reverse strand, counting down.
AACTGCTGAACAGCAAAGCGGAGAAAATCAGACGGAACAATCCCCTTCACCAAAGAAAAAACGTTCCCTATGGCGAATGTTGCTATGCCTAAGTGCGGTAATTTTTTTACCCATTTTTGTCTTGCTTGCCACTCTTGCGACTAGCCAAGGTCAGCGCGGTCTTATTCAGCTTGTCGATAAACTTATGGATAGCCTTTCTATTGAGCAAGTGGAAGGCGGCTTGCAAAATGGACTCACCCTGCATAATGTGAAATTTCAGTCAGAGGGCGTCGATACTCAAGTTCAACAAGCCCATCTGCAACTGGATTTAGCTTGCTTGTTAAAAGCCAAAATTTGCCTGAATGATCTCAGCATTCAACAACCGAAAATTCAGATTGATACCTCACGGCTTCCGCCTTCAGAAGAAAAGGATAACAATCCTAGCCCAATGAAAAAAATCCACCTCCCTGTGGCAGTACAAGTAGATAATGTGCAAGTGCAGGATTTAGCGTTAAATATCGATCAAACACAAATCAATTTAGCTCATTTTTCCACCGCACTTAGCCTAAATAATGAAAGTGGTTTTACCCTTGCACCAACACTCATTAATGATTTGTTAGTGCAAACTTACGCCTTATCAGAAGAAGAAAAAAACGCAGAAAAAACCGCGATAAAATCAACCAAGCCAACGATGCAAGCCATTGATTGGCAACAGCTAGAACAGACACTTACCCCCGCATTGCTTGCCCATTTAAGCAAAATTGAACTGCCTTTCGATTTGCATATTACGGATATTCAAGGTAAAAACTGGCAATATCAACCCCATTTTAACCGCCAAAATAACACGGCGAAAAATGAAGCCACATCCACTGATACACAACAGATTGATGTCCCTTCGTTACAAATAAAAGCCGATGCCACAGGCAATCAAATTCAACTACAGAGCCTGAATATCATAAGCTCAGTAGGAACGCTAGAAGGGCAAGGCACAATGCAACTGGATGAAGATTTTCCTCTTAATTTTCAACTTAACAGCCACCTGAAAGGCTATGCACCATTAACAATCCCACAAGCAGATCTCAATGTGCAACTTTCTGGAAAATTGCGTGGGCAAACGCAACTTCATTTGCAAAGCAAAGGGGATATTAATGCAGAGCTGGTGGGGAATGTCGCACTCAACCAAGAAAAAACACCTTTTGATCTCAAATTAACGAGTAAAAACTTACAGTATCCTTTTGATAAAAAAGCAAAAGATCCACTCAAAGTACAAAATGTTATGCTTAATCTCAACGGAGATTTGCTTGCTTACCACGCTCAGCTTAATGCAGAGCTTTCAGGAATGGGCGCCCCAAAGACACAGCTGACAAGCCAACTTCACGGTAAACTTTGGCAGGTAAGCATTGAGCAATTTGAACTTAATGCCTTACAAGGTAATGCTCATCTAAGCGGTGAAGTAAACTGGCAAAAAGGGGGGCAATGGCAAAGTGCGGTGGATTTTTCACAATTAAATCTCACCCCATATTTACCATCAATGCCAGCGTTGTTGTCAGGCAATTTCAGCTCACAAGGACAAATTGACGGGCAAAATTGGGCTATTCAAGTACCAGATTTAACGATTAACGGTACGCTTTCACGCCAGCCATTAAGCCTAAAAGGGAAACTGAGTGCGGATAGCACCAAATGGTTAAGTGTGCCAAATCTGTTACTTAATTACGGTGAAAACCGCATTGCAATGCAAGGGGAAATTAGCCAACAATCCGATTTATCTCTTGATATTCACGCACCAAATTTACGTGGTTTATTGCCTGAACTTTCTGCCACCTTATTTGGTTATGCCAAATTAAAAGGGGATATTCGCGAGCCAAATTTAAGCGTGGATTTAACAGGTAACAATATTCGCTTCCAACAATTACAGCTGAATAAATTCGCGATTAAAGGGGATATTCGCTCACATCAAATCATTAGCGGTGAGTTAAACGCCAATGTCGCTGGCTTGAAATACGCTGATGTAGCCATTAACCAAGCAACCCTTGCGTTATCGGGCGATGAAAAAAATCACCAACTACAACTGCAATCACAAGGCAAACCCGTGGCAGCCAATCTAAAAATTGTGGGAAATTTCGACCGCACTTCACAAAACTGGAAAGGACAAATTAGCGGCATAGATATTCAATCACCTGTTGGGAAATGGCAGACAAATCAAGGAATTACTGTAAATTATAATCAAAATAAGATTGCAGCTACCGTTTCCTCACATTGTTGGTTAAACAGTGATATTGAACTGTGTTTTCCACAAACTTTCACCGCTGGAAAAAACGGTGAGGTGCCATTCCAAGTGCGTAAATTAGATTTAGCACTAATCAACAAATTATTAGATAAAGAACAAAACCAAACGCAGATCAAAGGGCAATTACAAAGTCAGGGATCGGTGGCGTGGTTTAGTGATAAACCACTTAAGCTGAATGTGCAAGTAACGGGCAATCATTTATCTGTGGCGCAGAAAATTGATTATCGCACCTTTAACCTTGCCATTCCAAAAGTGGATATTAACGCACAAATGGAAAACAACAACCTAAATTTAAATTCCGCCATTGATTTAGCGGATCAGGGGCGAGTGACCAGCAACCTAAAATTACAAGATTTAGCCAAATCTCGTACCTTAGGAGGAAGCTTGAGTATTCATCGTTTAAACCTCAATTTAGCCAATCAACTGCTTTCCAGTGGTGAAAAGGTAAAGGGTGAAATTGCAGCCGACTTAACTTTCGGTGGCAATCTCAATAGCCCACTGATTCACGGTAATTTTGATGTAAACCATCTCACTGCAACGATGAAATCTCTGCCATTTACTATTAAAGATGGCAATTTATCTATGCGTTTTGCCGGCAATCGTTCGACGTTACAAGGCTATGTGGAAAGTCCCGAAAGCCGTTTAGACATTACGGGCAACGCCGATTGGAAGGATATAGATCATTGGAACACCCACGTGCAGGCGAAAGCGGATCGCTTTAATGTGAATATTCCATCAATGGCAAAATTAAAAATTAGCCCAAATGTAGAACTCAACGCCAATCCAAAACTACTAGATATTTCTGGTACAGTCGATATTCCTTGGGCAAGAATTGCCATTGAACAATTACCAGACAGCGCCGTTGCGGTGAGTCGCGATGAAGTGATTTTAGACGGCCCGGATAAAACCAAAGTGGGGCTAAAAAACGGTGAAATTAAAGCACGTACGAAAAGTGGTATGGAGATTCGTTCTGATTTGAAAATTAGTATTGGTAATGATGTTACCCTCAACGCTTACGGCTTAAATACGAGCTTAAACGGCTTGCTTTCAGTTAAACAAGATAAAGGAAAATTGGGGTTATTCGGGCAAATTTATCTCAAAAATGGACGCTATGCCGCCTATGGGCAAGATTTATTAATCCGTAAAGGACAAATTAGTTTTTCTGGCTTGCCTTCCCAGCCGATGTTAAATATTGAGGCGATTCGCAATCCAACGGCGATGGAAAATAGCAACATTACCGCTGGGGTAAAAGTGATCGGCTTAGCGACAGCGCCACAAGTTACCGTGTTTTCTGATCCAGCAAGTTCACAAGATGAAGCCCTTTCTTATTTACTAACAGGGCGTTCACTAGAAAATAGTGGAGAGGCCGGTTCGGGTGGTTCGATTGGCGCGGCATTACTTGGTATGGGCTTAGCAAAAAGTGGAAAATTGGTTGGCGGAATTGGTGAGGCCTTTGGCGTTCAAAACCTCAGTCTAGGCACGCAAGGGGTGGGCGATAGTTCAAAAGTGACTGTCAGCGGTAACATTACCCCACGCCTACAGCTTAAATACGGTGTGGGCTTATTTGACGGCCTAGCTGAATTTACGGTACGCTACAAATTGTTACCACAGCTTTATTTACAATCTGTTTCAGGGGTAAATCAAGCCTTTGATCTACTTTATCATTTTGAATTTTAGGGCAATTTTATGAATAACGAAAACCTTCTAACCAAAGCCTCTGATTATTTACATCAGCGTGGCGAAGCACGGGAAATCGCAGCCATTGATTTGGGTTCAAACAGCTTTCATATGATTATCGCCCGCATTATTAATGGCTCAATCCAAGTGCTTTCACGCCTCAAACAAAAAGTTCAACTTGCTGAAGGGCTAGATGAAAATAATCACTTAAGCCAAGAGGCGATTCAACGTGGGGTCAATTGTCTTGCCCTCTTTGCTGAACGGCTACAAGGTTTTAAGGCTGAAAATGTCAATGTGGTGGGAACATTCACCCTACGTACCGCCGTCAATAATGCAGAATTTTTACGCCAAGCCGAGCAGGTTTTTCCTTACCCAATTAACATTATCACAGGGCAAATGGAAGCGAAAACCATTTATGCTGGCGTTTCTCACACACAACCAGAAACAGGACGAAAATTTGTCGTAGATATTGGCGGTGGCTCAACAGAAATGATTATCGGCGATGATTTTCATCCACTGATTGCAGAAAGTCGCCATATGGGTTGTGTGAGCTTTGCCAAAAAATTCTTCCCTCAAGGACAAATTTCTGCCGAAAACTTTCAGCGCGCAAAACAAAGTGCGGTGAATAAAATTGAAGATTTAGCTTTTGAATATCGCAAATTAGGTTGGCAATCGGTTCTAGGATCATCAGGAACAATTAAAACCGTCTATCAAGTCATTAGTGCAAATCTTGACCCCAACGGAATTATCACCGCCCAGCGTTTAGCCCAGCTCAGCGAGAAAGTCTTGCAAGTCGCCCATTTTGACGATCTACATTTAGACGGTTTAAATGAAGATCGTGCAGACGTTTTCGTACCGGGGCTTGCCATTCTCACGGCGGTATTTGAAGTATTCGGTATTGAGCAAATGCGTTATTCCGACGGGGCATTACGTGAAGGCGTAATGTATAGCCTAGAAAAAAATTTCCAAGTAAGTAATATCCGCCAGCGCACCGCCCTTGCCCTTGCAGAACAATTTAACCTTGATGTGGCACAATCTGAACGGGTCTATCAATGCGCCAAACAGCTTGCGGAGCAGTATCACACTTGGCAAAACAGTACATTACAAGAAGAAATGGTGGAAATTCTACTTTGGGCGGCGCGACTACACGAAGTGGGCATTGTCATCAATCATAAAGGCTTGCAAAAGCACTCTGCCTACATTCTACAAAATATGGAACTGCCCGGCTTTGATAAAGAGCAACAACGCTTGCTCACCACCTTAGTACGCTATCAAATCAACAACATCAAACGAACGGATTTCACTAAATTTTCTCGTTATGCCGAGCAAGATATCCTCGCCCTTGTGCGTTTATTGCGTTTAGCGATTTTGCTCAATAAATCCCGCCAAGCTACGGTATTAAGTGAAAAAAATTCGCTCAAAATTGACTGCACTTTAGCCCAATGGACAATCCAATTTGACACAAATTATTTAGCACAAAATCCATTAGTACGAAATGATCTCATCGCTGAAAACAAATTATTAAAAGAGATAGATTTGGGCTTAACTTTTTCATAAGTAAGGAGAAACAATGACAAGGATCAATGTTGTCCCACCACAAGAACTTTGTGATCAGCACTTGCTTGCTGAGCATCGTGAACTCACACGTATTCCCAACGCGGTTGCAAAAGGGAAATACAACCTCACAGGGCAACCAGCAGACTACAAATTAGGTGAAGGACACGTTCGATTTTTCTTCAATAAGCTCGCCTTTCTAAAAAAACGTTATGACTTATTACACCAAGAATGCCAAGCGCGTGGTTTTAACGTACAATATTTTTGGTCGGCGGATTTACCCCTAGATCCTAGCCTATGGCAAGATTATCAGCCCACAGAACAGGCGCTAAAAATCAACCGCGAACGTATTCAATTAAGAATGCCAAAAGTACCGAGGTTCACGCCAATCGCTTTCGATTTTAATTGATTATAGTAATGATGCGGTACTTTATCGTTTTAAACTGACACAACGGTAACATATTAACGATTTCTAATTTTTCCTCAGCGAAAAAGATATTTGGTTGAATTGGTATCAATAAACGAAAAAGCCCTGTATAATAGCAGGGCTTTTTATTTTCCCGTTGGCGTGCGGCTATCAAAAATGATCTTTGGTAAGAGATTAAGTGCGGTCTTTTTTTGAGATGATTTTTGCTAGTCGCAATTGGGAAAAGTAGTGAAATCAACTGGTTAGATAAAAGGTTGATTTACGAAAAGCATTTCACGCGGAATATTCCGCACTTATTTCATTTAATTGAAAGGAAAATATTGTGAATCCAATTGTTAAACAATTTAAATATGGTCAGCACACGGTAACCTTAGAAACCGGTGCAATTGCCCGTCAAGCCACGGCAGCAGTGATGGCGAGTATGGACGATACCAGCGTTTTCGTTACTGTGGTAGCGAAAAAAGAGGTTAAAGAAGGACAAGATTTCTTCCCATTAACGGTAAATTATCAAGAGCGTACTTATGCCGCGGGACGTATTCCGGGAGGATTTTTCAAACGTGAAGGCCGTCCATCAGAAGGCGAAACCTTAATTGCACGTTTAATCGATCGTCCAATTCGTCCATTATTCCCTGAAGGCTTTTTCAACGAAATTCAAATCGTGGCAACCGTGGTTTCGGTAAATCCACAAATTAGCCCTGATTTAGTCGCGATGATTGGGGCTTCTGCGGCACTTACTCTTTCAGGCGTGCCATTTAACGGACCAATTGGTGCGGCGCGCGTTGGTTTTATTGATGGTCAATTTGTTTTAAACCCAACCACGAGCGAACAAAAACAAAGCCGTTTAGACTTAGTGGTAGCAGGCACTGATAAAGCCGTATTAATGGTGGAATCGGAAGCGGATATTTTAACCGAAGAACAAATGTTAGCCGCAGTGGTGTTCGGTCATCAACAGCAACAAGTGGTGATTGAAGCGATTAAAGAATTTGCTCAAGAAGCAGGTAAACCTCGTTGGGATTGGCAGCCTCCAGCACCAGATACCGCGTTGATTGATAAAGTGAAAGCATTAGCCGAAAGCCGTTTAGGCGATGCTTATCGTATTACCGAAAAACAATCACGTTATGAGCAAATTGATGCAATTAAAGCAGATGTTGTGAGCCAACTCACAGCGGAAGATGAAACCATCAGTGAAGGAAAAATTGTTGATATTATTACCGCACTTGAAAGTCAAATCGTTCGTTCACGCATTTTAAATGGTGAGCCTCGTATTGACGGTCGTACCGTGGATACGGTGCGTGCGTTGGATATTTGTACCGGTGTATTGCCACGTACACATGGTTCAGCGATTTTCACTCGTGGTGAAACTCAAGCGTTGGCAGTGGCAACCTTAGGTACAGAGCGTGATGCACAAATTATTGATGAATTAACTGGTGAAAAAACCGATCATTTCTTATTCCACTACAATTTCCCGCCATATTCTGTGGGTGAAACGGGTATGATCGGCTCACCAAAACGTCGTGAGATTGGTCACGGTCGCTTGGCAAAACGTGGGGTGGCTGCGGTAATGCCTAGTTTGAGCGAATTCCCCTATGTTGTTCGTGTTGTTTCTGAAATTACCGAATCAAATGGTTCTTCATCAATGGCTTCAGTATGTGGTGCATCATTAGCTTTAATGGATGCAGGTGTACCAATTAAAGCGGCGGTTGCGGGTATTGCAATGGGCTTAGTGAAAGAAGACGAAAAATTTGTCGTGCTTTCTGATATTTTAGGTGATGAAGATCACTTAGGTGATATGGACTTTAAAGTTGCAGGGACACGCGAAGGGGTAACTGCACTGCAAATGGATATCAAAATTGAAGGAATTACGCCTGAAATTATGCAAATTGCGCTTAATCAAGCGAAAGGGGCAAGAATGCACATTCTTGGTGTAATGGAACAAGCCATTCCCGCACCGCGTGAAGATATTTCAGATTTTGCACCGCGTATTCACACGATGAAAATCGATCCGAAGAAAATTAAAGATGTGATCGGTAAAGGTGGCGCTGTGATCCGCTCATTAACGGAAGAAACGGGTACCTCGATTGATATTGATGATGACGGTACAGTGAAAATCGCAGCCGTGGATAATAATGCGGTGAAAGAAGTAATGGCTCGCATTGAAGATATCACTGCGGAAGTGGAAGCAGGTGCAATCTATCAAGGTAAAGTAACTCGCCTTGCTGATTTCGGTGCATTTGTTTCATTAGTAGGCAATAAAGAAGGCTTAGTTCACATTTCACAAATTGCTGATGAACGTGTAGAGAAAGTAAGTGATTACTTGACTGTTGGTCAGGAAGTGAGCGTGAAAGTGGTTGAAATTGATCGTCAAGGTCGTATCCGTTTAACGATGAAAGATATTGCTCCAAAACAAGAAACAAGCCAATCAGAAGAGATTGTGCTTGACGTGAGCGAGCAAGAATAACAAACTCTGCTCCCTACTTGTTAGGGAGCTATTTTCCTTAATGGAAAACTGGCTGACATTGTCAGTCAGGCATACTTAAGCTAAAAAACTAAGGCTAAACAATGATGCAATGTAATTGGCGTATAAAATCTTTCAGGTTGTTTTCAATCTGGTGTTTTACGTTGTTACTTGTCGGCTGTGTAGATTCGCAACCATTTATGGCAAAAAATAAATTGCTCATTGCGACGCAGACACCAAATGGCCATCTTGAGCAAGAAATTATGATTGCTCGGATTAGCCAAGTATTACAAATTGGCGGAATGGATAAAAAAGATCGTGCTTCCTTACATTTTGAGCGAGGCGTGCTATATGACGCTCTTGGTCTTTGGGGATTAGCACGTTATGACTTTTTGCAGTCTTTAATTTTTCAGCCAAAAAATGCCGCACTTTATAATTATTTAGGCGTCTATCAGCTTATTAATGAAAATTATGATGAGGCTTTAGAAGCGTTTAATGTGGCATTGGAATTTAATCCAAAAGATGAATATAGCCTATTTAATCGAGGTTTAGGTTTTTATTATATAGCGCGTTACCCACTTGCACAGCAGGACTTTTGGCAGTTTTATCAACAAGATCAAAGCGATGCTTACCGTGCATTATGGTTATACCTCAATGAACTAGAAATCAATCCTAAAAAGGCTAAACAGCAGTTAGCACAACAAGCCTCTGCACTCTCGCAAAAGCAGTGGGGCAGTTATATTGTGCAATATTATTTAGGTCAGTTATCGCTTGCAGAGCTACAACAGCAAGGGAGAGAATTTGCTGAAACGCAAAAAATCCCTTATGCTGAAGTATTGACCGAAACCTATTTTTATCTAGCAAAACAACAACTCAATTTGGGTCAAAAAGAAAAAGCAGAAAATCTGTTTAAACTGACCATAGCGAATCAGGTGTATAACTTTGTTGAGTATCGTTTTGCAGTGCTTGAATTGGCGAAATTAAAACGTCAGCAAGCAAAATAAGCTAGGTATTTACCTAGATTTGGTGTTGTAAAACGTAAAAATTTTCAACAATGTTATCCGCAAAGCTGCTATCTATTAGTAACACCTCGGCTTTGCCAAACTGAAAGTAATTGAGCTTTCCTTTTATATTCGAGTATTTTAATGACTGAAACAAACATCACTTTTAATGATTTAGGACTTCCTGAATTTATCCTTAATGCTGTAACAGATATGGGATTTGAATCCCCTTCACCAATCCAACAGGCTTGTATCCCTCACCTTTTGGCGGGTGATGATGTGCTGGGAATGGCACAAACAGGGAGTGGAAAAACCGCTGCTTTTTCTCTCCCACTCTTAGCTCAAATTGAGCCAAATAAAAAAATGCCACAAATGTTAGTGATGGCACCAACCCGCGAGCTTGCCATTCAAGTGGCAGATGCTTGTGAACAATTTATGAAATATGCCAAAGGCATCAATATTGTTACCCTTTACGGTGGACAACGTTATGACATTCAATTGCGCGCTTTAAAACAAGGGGCGCAAGTGGTGGTGGGGACACCGGGGCGTATTTTAGATCACCTTAGACGTAACACTCTTGATCTTTCTGAGTTAAAAGCCATTGTTTTAGATGAAGCAGATGAAATGTTACGTATGGGCTTTATTGACGATGTGGAAACAGTAATGGCAGCACTGCCAGAGAAGCATCAAACAGCCTTATTTTCGGCAACAATGCCCGAACCTATTCGCCGTATTACAAAACGCTTTATGCACGAGCCAAAAGAGGTGAAAATTCAATCTACACAACGCACCGCACCGGATATTACACAGAGCTGTTGGTATGTTCGCGGATTTCGTAAAAACGAGGCATTATTACGTTTTCTTGAAGTGGAAGAATTTGATGCGGCGATTATCTTTGCACGTACTAAAACTGCCACCCTTGATATTACTGAGTTACTGGAAAAACACGGCTTCCGTGCCGCTGCATTAAATGGGGATATGACGCAACAATTGCGTGAGCAAACTCTAGACCGTCTGCGTAACGGCAGTTTAGATATACTCGTCGCCACTGATGTTGCTGCGCGTGGTCTGGATGTTGAGCGTATTAGTTTAGTGGTAAATTATGATATTCCTCTTGATGCAGAAAGTTATGTTCACCGTATTGGGCGAACCGGTCGTGCAGGACGCGCAGGGCGAGCTTTACTTTTTGTTGAACCAAGAGAAAACCGCTTGTTAAAAAATATTGAACGCTTAACCAAAAAGCCAATTGAAGAAGTGGAAATTCCAAACCACGAAGCATTACAGGCTTGCCGCCGTAAAAAATTCGTGGCACAAATTACCAAACAGCTAGAGCATCACGATCTAGAACAATATCGTAGCTTATTAGAAGATCTATTCACTGCTGATCAAGATCAGGAAGACATTGCTGCTGCAATGCTAATGCTATTACAAGGTAAACAAAAATTAATTCTCCCACCTGATCCTGTATTTGATAAACATACCCCAAGGGAGCGTAGCCGCCGTGAGAATCCACGTTCAGCTGAACGTCGTGGCTATGGTAATCCGCAGCCGATGGATTTATACCGCATTGAAGTAGGACGTTTAGATGGTGTTGAAGTGCGTCATATTGTTGGTGCCATTGCTAATGAAGGGGATATTAACAGCCGTTATATTGGGCATATCAAACTTTACGATAGTCATTCCACCATTGAATTACCACAAGGAATGCCGAAAGAATTGCTCAATCATTTCGCGAAAACTCGTGTAATGAACAAACCAATGCAAATGTCTTTCCTTGGTGAAGTGAAAGGGGGCGAGGGTAAAGGAAAAGGCTTTGCTGGAAAAGGCAAAAGTCGCGCTGATGAGCGTTTTGCCCGCGGCAAAGGTGAACGCAAATTTAAAGAAAAAAATCACCGCACTTTTGATGAAGGCGGTTTTAAATCTCGTTCAAGAAAAAGATAATTCTAGTTGTTAAAAATAGCCCCTTTGGGGCTATTTTTTATTTTTATCGTAAAATATAAGGCGGTACATTTTCCGTGTAAAGCGGGAACTTGCACATAAATTTGTTTGTATAAAAACCAAAATTCACTAAAAAATCCCCGCACTTTAGCGTGATAAGGGCGGAGGATTTCCGCTTAATTTATTTCTGACTACATAGGGCGATAAAGCCTAATTTTTTCTCAGGATCATTGAAAACCTTAAACATTTTTGTAAATGTTGGGCGATTTTCTGGCTTTAAGGCATTGCGGATAATTTTGGCTGTGCCGAATACCCCTTCGTCATAAATCATTCCTGTTGGAGAAAGTAAGCTCATCTTGCCCGAATAGGTTTCCACGTTGCGAAATCCTGCGTCTAAAAAGAGTGATTTCCAGTTCTGTTTTGTCAATGGGGTTACGGTAACGTTAATGGCTTCGCGTAACTGTTGGAGCACCTTGTCTGCATCGTCTGTGGTAAGAAGGACATCGTGAGTGAGCAAAAAGCCGTTGGGCTTGAGAACGCGATAATATTCGCGTACCGCTTTAATTTTGGCTTCCACTGGTAGCATTGTGAGCATTGCTTCATTGATAATGATGTCAAAACTGTTATCGGCAAAGGGCAATTTCATTGCGTTGGCACGTTGAACGTGAATTTTATCTTGTAGCCCTTTTTCAGCGATATTTTTTCTTGCTTTCTCTAATGCGTTTTCATCAAGATCTACACCTTCAATATGGCAGCCAAATTTACTGGCTAACTCAATGGCCGTTGTTCCCATATTGCACGCCACTTCTAAGACTTTTTTATGCGCGTTGAAATCGCCGTTAGCAATCAGCCATTCTGTGGCTTTGCGCCCGCCCGGGCGTAAACGTGTTTTGCCTAATCGGGCAAGAAAATTATGTCCCATTTCTTCTTTTTTCATATTACCTCCCTTAGGATTAATCATCATTCAACTATATCAGCTTTCCTGTGTCCTTCCTAGTTAAATGCGATCAATTCTTGTTTACAAATAAAGTGCGGTGAAAAAATAGTCTGTTTTATGCCTGTTCAATTTTTTCTTTGTAATGACGACGGCATACGGAAACATAATGATTATTGCCACCAATTTGAATTTGCGCGCCATCTTTGACCACTTCACCCTGATCATTCAAACGCAATACGAAATTGGCTTTGCGTCCACAATGGCAGATGGTTTTTAACTCTTCTAGCTGATCAGCCCAAGCAAGTAAATATTTACTACCCTCAAAGAGTTCCGCTTGAAAGTCGGTGCGTAATCCATAACATAAAACGGGTATATGTAATTTATCCACCACATCGCTTAGTTGATAAACTTGCGCTTTGGTGAGGAATTGTGCTTCGTCCACCAAAATACAATGCAGACTTTCTTGTTCAAGATGCAGAGCAATGTCGGCAAAAAGATCCGTTTCTTTATGAAACAATTTCGCTTGCTGGCTAATCCCAATGCGAGAGGTTACCTTGCCCACCCCAAAGCGATCATCAATGGCGGCGGTGTAAACCAGCGTATTCATTTGCCGTTCACGGTAGTTGTAATCTGATTGTAGCAGGGTCGTGGATTTGCCCGCATTCATCGTAGAATAATAAAAATAAAGTTTAGCCATAATAAAGTGCGGTTATTTTGTTAGCCATTTCCAAATAAAGTAAAATACCAGCCCCGTCAATGGTGGGAGCGTGGCAAGCATAAAAATGCCAACAGTAGTGCCTTGTCCTACCCATTGTCCTGCAAGGGTAAGTAGATCCATTACCTGTGCAGTCGGTAATTTGATCAAGACAACAGCGATAGCAAGAAGCATAAGCACGCAGCCGATGCCAGCGGCACGCATTGCGTTAGATTGGTGAGATTGCATAAATGATCCTTATTTAATTTCGTTCAGTTCGGTCATCGCCCAACGTGGTTTCACTTCAATTTCTAATGGTGAATGCTCACCGTGTTTCAGGCGTAAAAATCCTGTATAGGCAATCATTGCCCCGTTATCCGTACAAAATTGCGGTTGTGGGTAAAAAACTTCTCCCCCCAACTGTGCCATTAATTCTGCCAAGGCTTGGCGTAATTGTTGATTAGCACTCACCCCACCTGCAATAACCAAGCGTTTAAAGCCCGTTTCTTTCAAGGCTCTGCGGCATTTAATCACTAAGGTTTCTACCACCGCCTGTTGGAACGCATAAGCAATATCTGCTTTGCTTTGCTCGGTGAGTGTTCTTTCTTCTTTAATGGTTTGATTGATGGTATTTGCCGCAAAGGTTTTTAAGCCAGAAAAACTAAAATCAAGGCCGGGGCGATCTGTCATTGGACGTGGAAAAGTAAAGCGATTAGGCGTGCCTTTTTCCGCTAAGCGTGCCAATGCCGCCCCTCCCGGATAATCCAAACCAAGTAATTTCGCTGTTTTATCAAAGGCTTCGCCTGCAGCATCATCAATACTTTCGCCAAGCACTTCATATTGTCCTACGCGATCAACCCGTACAAGCTGAGTATGACCGCCTGATACCAACAAGGCAACAAAAGGAAAGTGCGGTGCATTTTCTTCTAACATTGGGGCGAGTAAATGCCCTTCCATATGATGAATCCCAATGGCTGGCACATTCCACGCATAAGCCAAAGCACGCGCAATGGTTGAGCCAACCAATAATGCGCCCACCAGTCCGGGCCCGCAAGTATAAGCAATACCATCAATATCACTGGCGGTTAGATTTGCTTGTGCTAATGCAGCTTGAATTAACGGAGCGGTTTTACGGATATGGTCGCGTGATGCTAATTCAGGTACAACTCCACCATAATCGGCGTGCAATGCAATTTGAGTGTAAAGTTGGTTGGCGATAAGCCCATTATTTTCATCATAAATCGCCACACCTGTTTCATCACAAGATGTTTCAATGCCTAAAATTCGCATTTTTTCTCTCTTTGATATAGGAAAAATTGAGGTGATTTTACCCTGTTTATTGTCTTTTCACCAGTTGGCGATCATTTTTCCATTCAGCGAAAAGCAGAATTTCAACAAAAATTGGATCTTTTCTTTGCTTTTGCGCTTAATTTGAATTAGAATTGCGACCCTTATTAGTTTAAATAAGCCGTTTATCAAAACGGTCTAAATTTTGCAAAATATTAATCCATATTGAGGTGATGGCTTATGCCGGTAATTAAAGTTCGTGAAAATGAATCATTTGACGTAGCATTACGTCGTTTCAAACGCTCTTGCGAAAAGGCAGGAATCTTAGCGGAAGTTCGTAGCCGTGAATTTTACGAAAAACCAACAACAATTCGTAAACGTGAAAACGCAACTCGTGCTAAACGCCACGCAAAACGCGTTGCTCGTGAGAATGCACGTAATGTACGTTTATACTAATTAAAAATTTTTTAATTAAACTCGAGTTAAGCAGGCCGTGAAACCTTTTGGAATCACGGTTTTGTTGTTTTTAGCTCTGTCATTTCTTATTATCTTAGGTATGTCTTTCTAAATCTACATTGATTGAAATGAGAGGAAATTATTGTGGCAGGCCATATTCCACGTTCATTTATTGATGATCTTCTTGCCAGAACAGATATTGTCGAATTAATTAATTCACGGGTTAAGCTGAAAAAAGCAGGGCGTGAATTTCAGGCTTGTTGTCCTTTTCATCACGAGAAAACGCCTTCCTTTACCGTAAGCCCTAAAAAGCAGTTTTACCATTGTTTTGGCTGCCACGCGCACGGTAATGCGATTAATTTTTTAATGGAATATGATAAGCTCGAATTCATTGAGGCAGTAGAAGAGCTTGCCAATCATTTAGGGCTGGAAATTCCTTATGAAAACTCACCGCACTTGGATAACAAAGGCAAATCCCAAGCGAGTTATCGCACTAAGAAAGATCTTTACCAGCTAATGCAAGAAATTGCAGTATTTTATCATCAGCAACTTGCGCATCATATTCCTGCACAATCTTATGTGCAAAAGCGCGGTTTATCTGCTGAGGTGATTGAACGTTTTCAAATCGGTTTTTCGCCGAATCAGTTTAATGCGGTGCTTAAACAGTTTGGAGGCAATCAAGACGCTCGCCAAAAATTGTTTGATGTGGGAATGTTATCGCGCAACGAAAAGCAAGATGTTTATGATCGTTTTCGTAATCGCATTATGTTTCCTATCCGTGATCGTCGCGGGCGAACCATCGCGTTTGGTGGACGCGTGTTAGGGGATGAAAAACCAAAATATTTGAACTCCCCAGAAAGTATGACTTACCACAAAGGCAACGAGCTTTATGGCTTGTTTGAAGCATTGCAAGTTAATGATAGTCCTGAAATGTTGCTGGTGGTAGAAGGTTATATGGATGTGGTGGCGCTTGCCCAATTTGGGGTAGATTATGCTGTTGCGTCTTTAGGCACAGCGACAACGCCTGAGCAAATTCAGCTCGCATTTCGTTCTAGTGAACAGATTATTTGTTGTTACGATGCTGATCGTGCCGGGCGTGATGCGGCGTGGCGAGCGTTAGAAAATGCGTTGCCTTTTTTAGAAGATGGACGGCAAATTAAGTTTATTTTCTTACCTGATGGCGAAGATCCTGATACCTTCATTCGTCAATATGGTAAAGAAGGGTTTGAGGATTATATTCGTCAAGCACAGCCTCTGAGTGATTTTCTATTTGCCACACTGAGTTCACAGGTGGATTTTTCAAGTAAAGAAGGCAAGGGAAAACTGGCTGCGCTTGCGGTACCATTGATTAACCGAATTCCGGGGGAATTGCTACGTTTATCTCTGCGTAAGCTTTTGGCGCAAAAATTGGGGATCTTTAATGAAACGCAGATTGAGCATTTAATCCCCGCACAAAAAGAAAATACCTCATCAACGCCGAAGCAAAATGTGGTAAAACGCACACCTATGCGCGTGCTGATTGCTTTGCTATTACAAAATCCAGAGTTGATCCACATTGTGCCAGAGAATTTAAGTGCCTTGTCGGTACTCAATGAGGCAGGGCTAGATTTGTTTGAAAAAATCACCGCACTTTGTCGTGAACGAGTGGGGATGACGACGGCACAAATTTTAGAACATTACCGTGATACTGAGCATTTTCGCCCCCTTGAAATTCTGGCTGTGTGGGATCATTTAGTCGATGAGGATAAAATCGAAGACACATTTCGTGAAACCTTGCGTTCTTTTTATTTGCAACTAATGGAGAAAAATATCGAAATGCTTATCGCGAAAGCACGCACAGAAGGTCTAAATGAACAAGAACGGCACACACTTGCACAATTATTATTGAAAAAACAGCAAAATAAATAGTTAATCCAACATAACGGTGATAAAATCAAAAGCATTTTATCTCCCACAATTACACATCGAGGCGGATATATAATATGGATATGGAACAAAATCCACAATCTCAATTGAAACTGTTAATCGCACAAGGGAAAGAGCAGGGTTATCTTACTTATGCTGAAGTAAACGACCATTTGCCAGAAGAGCTTGTAGATGCAGATCAAATTGAAGACATCATTCAAATGATTAACGATATGGGTATTCAAGTGCTAGAAACTGCACCGGATGCCGATGATTTGATGTTAAATGAAAATATCACTGATGAAGATGCGGTAGAAGAAGCCACCCAAGTATTATCTAGCGTGGAAGCGGAATTAGGGCGAACCACTGATCCCGTGCGTATGTATATGCGTGAAATGGGGAGTGTGGAGCTTTTAACCCGCGAAGGCGAAATTGACATCGCGAAACGTATCGAAGAAGGGATCAATGAAGTACAAACTGCCGTAGCAGCTTATCCCGAAGCCTTGAGCGATCTTTTACATCAATACGCTTTGGTGGAAGAGGGGGGAATGCGTTTAGCTGATCTCATCACAGGTTTTGTTGATCCAAATGCCGTCGTGGAAGAAGCTGTATCAGATGAACACGAAATGCTTTCTGACGAAGAAGATGAGGAAAGCGTTTCAACAGAATCAATTGAAGATGATGAAAACGAAGAGGAAGAAAGTGATGAAAGTAATTCTTCCGATGACAGTGATTCTGATAACAGTATTGACCCAGAAGTGGCGCGTGAAAAATTTGCAGAATTACAGGCTCAGCACAAAAAAACCTTAGAAACGATTGCAAAACACGGTCGCCATAAAAAACAAGCAAGAGATCAAATTCAAATTTTGGCAGAGATCTTCACGCAGTTCCGTTTGGTGCCAAAACAATTTGATACGTTAGTGTTATCTATGCGTAATATGATGAAACGCGTGCGTCAGCAGGAACGTCATATTCAAAAAATGGCGGTGGATAACGCGAAAATGCCAAAAGGCACATTCCAAAAAGAATTTATTGGACACGAAACCAAAGATGCATGGCTAGAAAAAGCCCTTAACGCTGGGAAAAATTGGTCTGAAAAATTATCGCAGTATGAAGAACCTATCCGTCAGGCAATTGCCCAATTAGGACAGATTGAACAAGATACAGGCTTAACGATAAGCCAAATTCGCGATATTTGCGATGCGGTTTCTCAAGGTGAATTAAAAGCACGCCGAGCGAAAAAGGAAATGGTTGAGGCTAATTTGCGTTTGGTCATTTCTATTGCGAAAAAATACACCAACCGTGGTTTACAATTCTTGGATCTGATTCAAGAGGGGAATATAGGTTTGATGAAAGCGGTGGATAAATTTGAGTATCGCCGTGGTTATAAATTCTCAACTTATGCAACTTGGTGGATTCGTCAGGCAATTACACGTTCAATCGCAGATCAAGCAAGAACCATTCGTATCCCAGTTCATATGATCGAAACAATCAATAAATTGAACCGTATTTCGCGTCAAATGCTGCAAGAAATGGGGCGTGAGGCTTCACCAGAAGAATTGGCAGAAAGAATGGGAATGCCAGAAGATAAAATTCGCAAAGTGCTAAAAATTGCCAAAGAACCGATCTCAATGGAAACCCCAATTGGTGATGACGATGATTCCCACTTAGGTGATTTTATTGAAGACAGCACCTTAGAATTGCCACTTGATTCCGCAACGGCACAAAGTCTTAAAGCCGCTACGCACGAAGTGTTAGAAGGTTTAACACCGAGAGAAGCGAAAGTGCTAAGAATGCGTTTTGGTATTGATATGAATACGGATCACACCTTAGAGGAAGTGGGAAAACAATTTGATGTAACCCGTGAACGTATCCGTCAAATTGAGGCGAAAGCGTTACGCAAACTACGTCATCCAAGCCGCTCAGAAACCTTGCGTAGTTTCTTGGATGAGTAAAACGAACAAACCGCACGCCTAAAACGTGCGGTTTTTTGTTTTAGCTCACGCTATCATTGCGTAGCAAATATTGAGGTATATTTAATTTTAAAAGTGATTTCATTTAGTTATATAATCCCATCCTCTCAGTGAGGCTAAAAATTGCGAACTTATTCCCTAAGTTCGCAACTGATTATTGCTTAGCACAAATCACATAACTAGACGCAAAAATGGTGGTGAGTTCTGTGGGGGTTAGCGTTTCAATTTCTCTAATTGCTCCTTTTTTTGCAGATGTTTCCATTGTTTTTAATATTAAAAACATTTCTTTTTCCCATTTAGCTAATTTAGGATTTGCTTTTAATGCTTGTTTGGCATTTACGCTATAATTTTTTGTTACAGATGCTTTAGTTGCTCGTTCAAATAAATATCGTCCGTTTAGTTGCCAAATGCCCTCAGAATGAATTTTATAGTTAAATTCACGACCATCTTTCAAAATTCGCATTGTACCATCACTCACAACTCGCCCGTTTGGTGAATAAGTATAATATTCTTTAGTAAGCAAATTCCACGTGGCGTAGGAAGATGAACAATACCATTTTTTATTCACTAAATCACTTTGCTTAAAATTAGCTGGCACAACCATTTTTTGCAAATTTGTCAGCTCAGCACAACCAACCAATAATCCCGTTGCAAGAATGATAGAAAATAACTGTTTCTTCATTGAGAATCCTTATCGACAAGCGCCTATAATTGCTCCAAGCGCACATAATCCATTACCAATAGCCTCTGTTACAACAGATGAACTCTCACGGCGAGATTGATTTTCTAACGCTTGTTGTTGGCGAACTTTAATGCTTTCTTCAAGTTCATTGGTGCGTTGCATACGTGCCTGTTCAAGTGATGCAGCGGTAACAATACTTTGCGCTGAATTACGTTCAGCATTGATAGATGCGGCACTACGGTGGTAATCCCCACTAGCACAAGCACTTAAAATAAAAGGAAAAATTGTGAAAAGAAACGATTTTTTCATGATTAACTCCAATTAGTATATAAATACAGGTTGCTTATGAATATGAATATCTTGTTTTTTGCTTAAATTTTCGTTGGATTTATTAATAGCATTTGCTTCATGCATTAATATTCTGCCGTAATCATCAATAGCATCTTTAGTTGCTTGACGAGTATTTTGATATTGAATGGCTTGATTTTGATAGTGAATCCGCTCATTTTGTAAGATAAGTTTTTCATCTTCTAAGCCTTCTAAAAGGCGACTCCGCCTAGTTTGATATTCTTTCTCATCAAGGCGTTCTAATTGATTTAAACGTGAAATAGCAACTTCATCACTAACGGTAGGTATAGGTGGCTGGCTTTGACAGGCTACAAACCCTAAACTGAGAACACTTAAAACGAGTTTACGCATCTAAAGATCTCCATATAAAAGTATAAAAACGCCTCAAATTGTACAAAAAAAAACAATAGCGCAATGGGATATAAAAAGCTGAAAAAATAGACGAGTGAAAAATCGGGGAAATATGTATAAAAATACGGATTTCTCAACAAGATATTCAATAGGAGGAGATAAAGTCTCCTAAGCGAGAAGTACGGAATTCCTTACCTATGTCATAGGGTGAATGCATAAGAATAAAGGAGGAAACCGCACCTAGGATTGCTAGAGATGGTAAGTATAACCCAATGTTTGAAGCGAGAAAAAGGATGATGTTAATTATTCTTATGATAATGCCACGTATTCCAGCTATTTTACGCTTACTGTCAGCAATCTTGCGTTACAAGAGGATAAAGCATATTATTTTAGCCAGCCGAGAGCGTGAAATTGAGGGGCTAAAAACGCAAATTGTAGCCCTTGAGAAACTGATCACGGCTTTAGAGAAAGACGCCCATTAAGCGTAGTTTATTTTTTATTTCAGATGATGTATTAATTTTATGAAAAAACTCCTCGTCCTCCACACAGGAGGCACAATTTCAATGCACTCGGATAGCAGTGGAAAAGTGACACCAAATAGCCGTAATCCTATGACCAAAGTCGGTTTGGATTTACATAATATTGAAGTGGAATCGGTGGATTTTCTCAACTTACCCAGCCCGCATATTCGCCTTGAACATATGCTTGCCCTAAGCCAGAAAATTAAGCAAGAGGCACAAAATTATGATGGTGTGGTGATTACACACGGGACGGATACACTGGAAGAAACGGCTTATTTTCTTGATACAATGCAACTTCCTAAAATACCTATCGTCATTACGGGGGCAATGCGTTCAAATAACGAGTTAGGCAGTGATGGCATTTATAATTACCTTTCTGCATTGCGCGTGGCAGTTTTTGAGAAAAGCGCAGATAAAGGCGTGTTAGTTGTTATGAATGATGAAATTCACGCGGCGAAATATGTAACCAAAACCCATACCACTAATGTTTCCACCTTTCAAACACCCACTCACGGCCCTTTGGGGGTGATTATGAAAAAAGATATTCTCTTTTTCAAAACCGCCGAGCCTCGCGTGCGTTTTGATTTAGAAACAGTGAGTGGAAATGTGCAAGTCATCAAAACTTATGCGGGAATGGATAGCTGGCTGTTTGAGCAATTAGATTTGCAACAATTGGACGGCTTAGTGATTGAAGCATTAGGGGCAGGAAATATTCCACCGCAAGCTGCGAAAGGATTACAGCGATTGTTAGCACATAATATTCCTGTTGCGTTAGTTTCTCGTTGTTTTAACGGTATTGCTGAGCCTGTTTATGGTTATGATGGCGGTGGGGCAAGTTTGCAGGAACAGGGCGTAATGTTTGTGAAAGAACTGAATGCCCCGAAAGCTCGCTTAAAATTACTCATCGCGCTGAATGCAGGATTGCAAGGCGAGGCACTAAAAAGCTATATGGAAGGATAAAGAAAAAAGTTTAACATTTGCACCGCACTTTATTGTGGTGAGACACATTGTAAGAAACCGCTAAAAGCGGTCGAATGTTTTGCGTTTGTCCCATTACAAGTATTAAAAGTGCGGTGAGATTTTTGGCAGAATTTTCATATATAGCAAAAGCCCCAGTGAGTTGGGGCTTTGTCTTATTGAGAGGAGATTAGAACTTCGCCAATAACATCGCTTCTAATTTTTCTTGGTCAATGGCAAATTTACGGATACCTTCAGCCAGTTTTTCGACAGCCATTGGATCGCTGTTATGTTGCCAGTAGAACTCACTTTCTGTAAGTGG
Organism: Avibacterium sp. 21-599; assembly: GCF_026226765.1. Classification (NCBI taxonomy): domain Bacteria; kingdom Pseudomonadati; phylum Pseudomonadota; class Gammaproteobacteria; order Pasteurellales; family Pasteurellaceae; genus Avibacterium; species Avibacterium sp. 21-599. The sequence goes on along the minus strand of NZ_JAKKOB010000001.1, from coordinate 681,556 downwards.
TTGTGGCTTAGCTTTCACTTCACCTTTATATTCTAGTTTGCGAGCAAGTGCGGTGTTATTTTCTTGTAATTCTTTTAATAAAGCAGGAGCAATGGTTAAGCGATCGCAACCGGCAAGTTCAGTAATTTCGCCTACATTACGGAAACTTGCCCCCATTACTACGGTTTGGTAGCCGTGTTGTTTGTAATAGTTGTAAATTTTAGTTACTGAAATCACACCGGGATCTTCTGCTGGTGCATATTCTTTTTTATCGCTATTGGCTTTGTACCAGTCAAGAATACGACCGACGAATGGTGAAATTAAGTATACCCCCGCTTCAGCACAAGCACGAGCTTGGGCTTCTGAGAATAAGAGGGTTAAGTTACAGTTAATGCCTTCTTTTTCAAGAATTTCTGCTGCACGGATACCCTGCCAAGTGGAGGCAATTTTAATTAAAATACGATCATTGGAAACCCCAGCTTCATTATAAAGTGCGATTAATTTACGTGCTTTTTCAACAGTGGCTTGGGTATTGTAAGAAAGACGTGCATCCACTTCGGTAGAAATACGTCCGGGTACGATTTTAAGAATTTCTAAACCAATATTTACCGCTAATTTATCTTCTGCATCAATAAGTTGCTGTGCTTTGTCAGCACTTTTGCTTTTGGCATAGGCAATGGCTTCGTCAATTAATGCCGCATATTGAGGCAATGCGGAGGCGCTTAAAATGAGTGATGGGTTCGTGGTGGCATCTTGTGGTTGGTAGGTTTTAATGGCTTCGATATCTCCTGTATCTGCCACAACTACGGTCATTTCGCGTAATGCATCTAATTGTGTTGTCATATTTACCTCTAATTTGATTGTTGGTTAAGTTGGAATACAATATCACATCTTATTGATGCGCATATAGCTATTTTAGCTCTAGTATTAATAGGTAGATTCTAAATTAAATTCAATGAATGAGGAAAAGAAAATCTGTGATCCTGATCACAATATAAGGAATGAATGATGAAAACACGTTGCAGTTGGGCCGAAGGCTCGTCTATTTATCAAGATTATCACGATAATGAATGGGGCAAGCCAGAATATGATAGTCTGAAATTATTTGAGAAAATTTGTTTAGAAGGACAGCAAGCAGGGCTTTCGTGGATTACCGTTTTGAAAAAACGGGAACAGTATCGTCAGGCATTTTTTCACTTTAATCCTGAAAAGATTGCGCAAATGACGGCACAAGATATTGATGAGAGAATGCAAAATGCTGGGCTTATTCGTCATCGTGCGAAATTAGAGGCAATTGTAAAGAATGCAAAAGCCTATTTAGCCATGCAAAAGTGCGGTGAAAATTTTAGCGATTTTATTTGGGCCTTTGTTAATCACCAGCCACAAATAAATGATGTCCCTGATTTATCCGCAGTGCCAGCGAAGACAGCGGTTTCAAAACAGCTTTCAAAGGCTTTAAAAAAACGTGGTTTTGTCTTTGTTGGAGAGACCACTTGTTATGCTTTTATGCAATCTATGGGGCTGGTAAACGATCATCTGAATAGCTGTTTTTGTAAGTATAAATAAAATGCTTTTTTCATCATTTTTCTTTATAATCGGCTTAATTTCACACCTTAAAAAATGGGTTATTAATGAAAAAAAATTACTACACGATGCTTTCTTTCTCAATTTTGACCGCACTTTATGGTGTACCAAGTTGGGCAAGTTTACAGCAGCAATGCTTAGCTGGCGTACCACAGTTTCAAGGTGAGGTGGTGCAGGGCGATCCAAACCAATTGCCTGTTTATATCGAGGCAGATCGCGCAGAATTAAATCAGCCTGTTAGTGCGCGTTATGAGGGTGATGTTGAGATTAAACAGGGTAATCGCCATTTAACTACCCAAATTGCAGAAATTGTTCAACGTGGCGAAGGGGCTAATGTACAGCGCTTTGCCTATGCCAAAAAGGGGTTTGATTATAAAGATAATCTTATCAATTTGTCAGGGCATTCTGCCAAGATAAACTTGAATAATAAAGATGCAGATGTAGAGGGCGCAGATTACCAATTTGTTGGGCGTCAAGGGCGAGGTAATGCACAACACGTTGAGCTACGCAATGATTATCGCTTACTTAAAAATGCGACTTTTACGTCTTGTTTGCCTGATGATAATAGTTGGTCAATTGAAGCAAGCGAAATGCGTCAGCATATCCAAGAAGAATATGCCGAAATGTGGCACGCACGCTTTAAAGTACATGGCGTGCCGATTTTCTATACCCCTTATTTGCAACTTCCTATCGGCGATCGTCGTCGTTCTGGTTTGTTAATTCCAAATGTGGGAATGTCTAGCCGTGATGGTTATTCGTATGCACAGCCAATTTATTGGAACATTGCCCCCAATTTTGATATGACCGTAACACCAAAATATATGTCAAAACGAGGCTGGCAATTTAACGGTGAAACACGTTATCTCACGCAAATTGGTGAGGGACTAATTGCAGGAGAATATTTAGCACGTGATCGCTATGATGATTACCAAGGAGACAACCGCTCTCGTCATTTATTCCACTGGCGACATAGTTCCAGTTTCTTAGAAAATTGGCGTTTAAATGTGGATTACACAAGGGTAAGCGATAAACGTTATTTCTCTGATTTTGATTCTGCTTATGGGCGCAGTACAGACGGTTATGCTGATCAAAATTTCCGCATTGCTTACTATCAGCCGAACTACAATTTCGCTTTATCGGCGAAACAGTTCCAAGTGTTTGACGATGTAGATATCGGACCTTATCGTGTTTTTCCACAATTAGATTTTAATTATTATCGCGATGGGCTTGCTAACGGCTTAATGGATTTCCGCGTATTCTCACAAATTTCGCGTTTTGAGAATGACAGTGCCTTAATGCCGAAAGCTTGGCGTTATCATCTTGAACCAAGCCTTAATATTCCGCTTACAAACCGTTACGGCAGTGTGAATATTGAAACAAAACTTTACGCTACTCACTATAATCAAACAAAAGGAAAAGGGCAAAATGCGGAAGAGATTGAACGCTCGGTAACCCGTGTCTTGCCACAAGTGAAGGTTGATTTTCAAACCTTACTTGCAAGCAAAGAAACCTTGTTTGATGGCTATACACAAACGATTGAACCACATATTCAATATCTTTATCGCCCTTATAAGGACCAAAGCAATATCGGTTCAAAATTAAATAGCCAATATCTTGGTTTTGGTTATGATTCCGCATTATTGCAACAAGATTATTTTTCCTTGTTCCGTGATCGCCGTTATAGTGGATTAGATCGCATTGCCTCAGCGAATCAGTTTACCCTCGGGGGAACAACGCGTTTTTATGATAAAGAAGGGAATGAACGTTTTAACCTCTCTTTAGGGCAAATTTATTACCTTAGTGATTCAAGGATTGATAATAACCCAAACAATAGTAGTGATCGTTCCACTTCCTCTTGGTCATTAGAAACCAATTGGCGAATTAATAAACAATGGAACTGGCGTGCAAGTTACCAATATGATACAAGCTTACATCAAACTTCTTTGGCAAATACCGTACTAGAATTTAATCCAAGTGGTAATAACCTCGTTCAATTAAGTTATCGCTATGCCAGCCAGCAATATATTGACCAAAATCTCACTGGTGCAAATGCGTATAATCAAGACATTAAACAGCTTGGTTTAGTGGCAGCGTGGGAAATTGCGGACAAATGGGCAGTGGTTGGACATTATTACCAAGATCTAGCCTTGAAAAAGCCTGTTGAGCAATATCTCGGGGTAAAATACAACACCTGCTGTTGGTCGGTGGGAGTAGGCGCACGCCGCTATGTCACAAGTAAAGAAGGACAAACGTCAAACGAAGTGGTTTACGATCATAGTTTTGGGGTAAATTTTGAGTTACGTGGCTTAGGCACCACCGATCACCGCAGCGGCATTGAAAAAATGCTAAAAGCAGGAAAATTGCCTTATATTCAATCATTTAGCCTATATTAAAGTAATCATAAGAAAGTAAAAAAGCAGGGCATGTGTGATCTGCCTCCAAAAGTTAGATTTAAATGGGGTCAGTTAGCCCAACTCTTTTTGTCGAGAATTTCTTGTCTCTTTTCTAAGGTGGACGTTGGTGTGCTGCGAGAAAAATGGCGTAAAAAAAACACCGCACTTTATTTATGAAGTACGGTGTCATTTTATTTAAAATCTGAAATTATCAGCCCATACCGTATTTTTTTAATTTTTTACGTAATGTACCACGATTGATACCTAACATTGTAGCGGCACGAGTTTGATTACCACGGGTATATTGCATAATCATATCAAGCATAGGGTGTTCAACCTCTGACAACACTAACTCATAAAGATCGTCCACATCTTGACCATCTAATTGTGCTAAATAATTTCTAATTGCTTGTTTCACAGAATCACGAAGTGGTTTATTTGTTACTTGTGATTGTGAGTTTAATACTGAAACAGTAAGTGCTTCAGCTGGATTACGTTGTTGTTCTAGCATTGTTATTTTTATCCAATAAAATCAAATTAAAAAATTCTTTCAATGCTGTTATTTGCTCTTGAGCATTAATAATCGCATTAAAAGTCTGTCTAAAGTTGGAATTAGGTTGAATTCCCTGTAAATACCAAGCAACGTGCTTACGTGCAATGCGATACCCCTTTTCTTCACCATAAAACTGATGAAGTGCCTGAATATGTCGCAAAATAACACCGCACTTTTCTTCTAAGCTTGGTTCTGAAGTTATTGAGCTGTTTTCTATTAAATCTGCCACAGACTGAAATAGCCAAGGCTGACCTAATGCACCACGCCCAATCATTATTGCATCAGCGCCTGTGTAATTGAGTACATCTTGGGCTTTTTGTGCTGATGTAATATCGCCATTGGCTATCACGGGAATGGAAACCTGCTGTTTCACCGCTTTAATGTTGTCGTATTCCGCTTCGCCCTCAAATAAACATTCACGCGTACGCCCGTGAATAGTCAGTGCTTGAATACCAGCTTGTTCGGCAATTTTAGCGATTTCCACACAGTTTCGATTTTGTCGATCCCAGCCTGTTCTAATTTTTAGTGTTACAGGCACGTCCACAGCACGAACCACGGCTTCAAGAATCTGTTGGACTAAATCAGGATATTGCAAAAGCGCAGAACCTGCCAATTTACGATTCACCTTCTTTGCTGGACAGCCCATATTGATGTCAATAATTTCTGCCCCATAGCCCACATTCACTTGTGCAGCTTGTGCCATTTCCTGCGGATCAGATCCCGCAATTTGCACGGCGTTGATGCCGACATCTTGATGATACGCAAGACGTTGTTTCGATTTTTCTGTATGCCAGACACGAGGATTACTTGCCATCATTTCTGAAAACGTTAATCCTGCCCCATAATTCGCACAAAGGCGCCTAAAAGGTTGGTCAGTAATACCTGCCATCGGTGCAAGCAAAATACGGTTTTTTAATTGATAATGACCAATTCGCATTGTTGCCTTCCTTTAACACATTACTACCTTTGACATACAACTCATCGCCAGCCCCTACGGGCAAGGTGTGCTATGATACGCACTTTTATCTTATTTGCAAAGCATAATTTTTATACAACAAGGAATTTTTTAATTGGTTTGATTTAAGTCTATTCATTGTGCTGAAAAGTGATTTTATTGCTTAAAATATAAACAGTTATAAACTGGCAAGATATGTTTCCCAATCAAAATATTGACCCGGATCGATCTTTCTTCCGGGTGAAATATTGCTATGCCCCACAATGCGATCTTTTCCTATTTTGGGATAGTGTTGCATTATGCTTCGTGTGAGTTTTGTCAGCGTGGCATATTGCTGTTCGGTGAACGGCTGATTGTTACTCCCTTCTAATTCAATGCCAATGGCGAAATCGTTACATTTTTCACGTCCTTGAAAGCAAGAGACACCTGCGTGCCAAGCACGATCATTGAAACTGACATATTGCGTTATTTTCCCCTCACGATTAATTAAGCAATGCGCTGAAACGCGAAGATCTTTAATTTCGTCAAAATAGGGATGAATAGCAGGATCTAAACGCCCTTGGAAAAACGCATCAATGTAATTTCCACCAAACTGCTCGGGGGGCAAGCTGATGTAATGAATGACGAGCAAGGAAATATCTTGTGGATTGGGACGTAAATCATAATGGGGAGAAGGACAATGTTTTTGGTTGGCCAACCAGCCTGATTGATTAATGGAATACGTTGATTTCATAGATTTTTTGCGATCGTGATCGAGAAAAAGTGCGGTGCTTTTTGGCTTTATTTTTAATTTGAGCCACACTTATTCACGCGGGTTATTCATTGCTCGTATTTTATCGAAAATTAATCTTAAGAGAAATCAACAAGGACAACTTATGAATAGATTTTCTACGCGTTTGAAGCGGCAAGAAGGGTTTACGTTAATTGAATTAATGATTGTAATCGCCATTGTCGCAATTTTGGCAACAATCACCGTGCCAGCCTACCAAAATTACACGAAAAAAGCGGCAATTTCAGAACTGATTCAAGCTGCAAGTCCTTACCGTTCTGAAGTGGAACTTTGTGTGTATAACACAGGATCAACCACCAAATGTAATGCTGGAACGAATGGGATTCAGAAAAAATTAACGAATAAAGGCAAAGTCGCGTCGATTGATGTACAGAAAGGTAAAATCACCGTTACAGGCAGAGAAAACTTAGCTGGGATAAGCTATTCTTTAACCGCGAGCGGTGATGCAGCCAAAGGAATAACTTGGGCGGTGAAATGTGCCAAATCGGCGGAACTTTTTCCCGCAGGATTTTGTAACTGATGGGGCTAAATAATGGCGGAATATGCGTTACAGCCACAAATAACGGTGTGTGCGGTAGATGGAAAATATTTTGAAATTGCACCGCACTTATGGCAGCAAAATCAACAGCAAAAAGCCTTATTAATTCGTTATTTTGCTGTGCCATTGCAGGAAAATGCACAAACCCTTTGGTTAGGCATTGATGATTTGAATAATCTTTCTGCTTGTGAAACCTTTTCTTTTTTAACAGGAAAAGTGGTTGAACCGGTATTATTACAAGCCCAAGATTTAAAATCACTTTTACAAAGCCTTGCACCAAATGTGGCGGAAGAGCCTGCAGTACCTGATTTTTATCGCCCTATGGAGCAGATTAAAGCGGAAGATTCGCAAGAAAAAACCGATGAACCCGTTATTCAGCTCTTAGATCGGATTTTTGAAAATGCTTTGCAGCTGAATGCCTCAGATATTCATTTAGAGCCACAACGTGAACAGTTGCAAATTCGCTTTCGTATTGACGGCGTATTGCAATGTCAAACACCATTATCCACACAAATTAGTCATCGTTTGATTTCGCGTTTAAAGTTGCTTGCTCGGCTTGATATTAGCGAAACAAGGTTGCCACAAGACGGGCGTTTTCATTTTAAAACGACGTTTTCCGATATACTCGATTTTCGCCTTTCTACCTTACCAACGCAGTATGGGGAAAAAGCCGTGCTGCGTTTACAAAAAAATAAACCCGTCAGCCTTGCCTTTTCACAACTCGGAATGAATACAACACAGCAAAGCACCTTGCAGCAAGCACTTTCTCAACCCCAAGGTTTGATTTTGGTTACAGGCCCAACAGGGAGCGGAAAAAGTATCACCCTTTATACCGCACTTGAGTGGTTAAATCACTCAGAAAAACATATTCTCACCGCAGAAGATCCCATTGAAATCGAGCTACCGGGCATTATCCAAACACAAATTAATCCCCAAATTGGGCTTGACTTTAATCGCCTATTACGCACTTTTTTAAGGCAAGACCCCGATATCATTATGCTTGGTGAAATTCGTGATGCAGAAAGTGCTTCAATTGCTTTACGTGCCGCACAAACAGGGCATTTAGTGCTTTCTACATTGCATACGAATGATGCACATTCAGCGATCTCTCGTTTGTTGCAACTTGGTATCCAACAGCACGAAATTGACAATAGTCTATTGCTTGTTATTGCACAGCGATTGGTACGAAAGAAATGTCATCATTTGACTAAAGATTGCGATTGTTATCAAGGCTATAAAGGGCGCAGTGGCATTTACCAATTTTTACAACCGCACTTTCATAACGGGGAACGTTCCTATCAAACGGATTATGCATCCTTACGAGAAAGTGGATTGGAGAAGGTAAAGCAAGGAATTACCGATATGGCTGAATTGGAGCGGGTTTTAGGAAAGTGTAATAATTACTTTAGCAAAGAGGCTTAAGTCGTCAATTTGCTATAAAACGTGAGAGTTTCCCGCTTAGAATAGGAGGCAATCTAAACGGAAGAGAAAACTCTCGTGCATTATCTCTCTTACTATCTTTCGCTTTTACGCTAGTTTATTTCCTGATAGTAGGCGATTATCTTGAGTTATAAACCACAATCGTTTTGCCGTGAGCTGAAATAAGATGTTGGTCTTCCAGCATTTTTAAAATTCGCCCAACGGTTTCACGGGAACAGCCGACCATTTGACCAATTTCTTGGCGAGTAATTTTGATCTGCATTCCTTCTGGGTGAGTCATTGCATCTGGCATTTTAGCGAGGTTTAGCAAGGTTTGTGCAATACGCCCTGCCACATCAAGGAAAGCAAGATTGCGAACTTGTCTTGAGGTATTTTGTAAACGACGAGCAAGCTGACCAGATAAATACATTAAAATTTCAGGATTTACTTGGATGAGCTGGCGGAATTTCTTGTAAGAAATTTCTGCCACTTCACACGTCATTTTTGTTTTTACCCAAGCTGAACGTTCTTGACCTTCTTCAAATAATCCTGCTTCGCCAAAGAAATCGCCTTGATTTAGGTAAGTAAGGATCATCTCTTTACCATCTTCATCTTTGACTAAAATAGCCACAGAGCCTTTGATGAGATAATAAAGCGTTTCTGCTTTTTCACCCGCGTGAATAATTGAACTTTTGGTTGGATATTTATGGATATGGCAATGAGATAAAAACCATTCTAAGGTTGGATCCATTGGCGGAGTATGTTGTTCTTGCACGGTGTCCTCCTACATTTATCATCTATGATTTAAGAAATTCCATTTTATCTTTAATATCAATGGATTCGTGTAATTCCGACCAAACAATTACAGCCGTTCCTTGACGTATTTTGGTCAGCAAGTTTTGCGTTTTCTGTTGGAGGGAAAGCTCCTGTTCACCGTAATCTGTCCCTTCACGCAGAATGAAACTTTCTGCAATATTAATGAGCGTTTCTTCTTCTAAATCTTGCCAAGGAATAATCATCATATTACCTAAAAATTGTTATTATGCAAAGTGTACCGCGATAAGTTTCCATTGTTGTTCAAAATTTTGACTAGAATGATGGCGAAAGTTAGAACGAACATAACGCATAAATTGTCCTTCACACAGATTAACAAGATAAGAGGCAATAATCCGTTCATCGAGATGAAACCCTTTTCCTTCACGTAATTTTCGCATTTGTAAAATATTCACAAATTGAAATTCTAAACGATCAAAAAATTGCGCAACGCGTGCTTGTAGGAGCGGATCTTCAAACATCAAGGCGTGTCCGGTAAGAACACGAGTAAGCCCGGGGTTTTTACGTGCAAAATCTAAAATCATTTGCATAATATCTCGCACACGGTTCATCGTGTTTGTTTCATTTTTGATTGAATGGTTGATGCGGCTAAATAAATTACTTTCTAAATTATCAATCAAGGCTTCAAACATTTTGGTTTTACTTGGGAAATAGCGATAGAGTGCCGCCTCCGAAACGCCGACTTCTTGGGCAAGGCGAGCCGTTGTCATCCGTTCCATTCCACGTTCGGAATGAAGCATATGGGTCAGCACGGTGAGGACTTGTAAACGGCGTTCTTTAACACTACGTTTATCACTTTTCGTTATTTTTTCTGTACGTTGTGTCGTGGTGTGCTTTTCTGCGATGGGCGCTGGCTCAATCCCTGCAATTTCTAATTGTTCTTCTACCATATTCCCTCTATTGCTTACCCGAATGCCCAAATCCGCCTTCGCCACGTTCTGTCTGTTCAAAATCATTCACAACGTTAAATTCTGCTTGCACCACAGGAACGAACACAAGTTGTGCAATGCGATCTCCCACTTCCACCTTGAAAGGTTGATCACCACGGTTCCACATTGAAACCATTAAAGGGCCTTGATAATCAGAATCAATGAGACCAACTAAATTACCCAGTACAATACCGTGTTTATGCCCGAGTCCTGAACGAGGTAAAATGACGGCAGCAAGATTAGGATCGGCAATATAAATAGACAGCCCTGTTGGGATGAGCTTCGTTTCACCCGGTTGGATTTCAAAACTTTCTTCCACCAACGCACGCAGATCTAAGCCGGCAGAACCGCTTGTGGCATAAGCTGGCAAGGGAAATTGCGTGCCAATTCGGCTATCTAAAACTTTTACATCAATCTTTTTCATTTTTTTGTTTATTCCTTTCGTTCAAACTGAGCGTAAAATCGTTCCACAATATATTGAGTGAGTTGCCGTGCCAACTCTTTTTTACTGCTGTGTGGTAATTGTTGGTTGCCGTCACGCCAGAAAAGCTGAAGTTGGTTATCATCACCATTAAAGCCTTTTCCATCAGAAACATCATTTGCGCAGATCAGATCCAAATTTTTACGCACTAATTTATCCTGTGCATATTGGGCAACATTTTGCGTTTCTGCGGCAAATCCTACCACAAAAGGACGGTTCTCAGTGAGTGCAGCCACAGCGGCAATAATATCAGGGTTTTTCACCAATTCTAAGGTGAGCATATCATTTCCAGCCGTTTTCTTTATTTTTTGATCGGCGATCTGGGCTACGCGGTAATCTGCTACGGCTGCACAGCCAATGAAAATATCCACTTGTGGTGCAAGTGAAAGGGTAACATCCGCCATTTCTTGAGCAGAAATGACATCAATTCGTTCTACTTGCGCAGGCGTGGACAAATTGACCGGCCCTGCAATTAATTTTACTTTTGCGCCTCGTTTGGCAAAGTCTTCGGCAATAGCAAAGCCCATTTTTCCTGAGCTGTGATTGCTAATATAACGTACGGGGTCAATGGCTTCACGCGTTGGACCTGCGGTAATGGCAACCGTTAAATGGCTGAGATCTTGTTTAGGAAGAAGCATCTCATAAAGTGCGGTGTAAATTTCGGCTGGTTCTGACATTCGCCCGAAGCCCACATCACCACAAGCTTGCTCACCGCTATTTGGTCCGACAGTGGCAATACCACGGGCTTTTAAATTGGTCAAATTTTGTTGTGTGATGGCTTGGCGGAACATTTGCTGGTTCATTGCCGGCGCAAGCAAAATTGGCGCTGCAGTTGCAAGGCAAATGGTGGAGAGTAAATCATTTGCCATTCCTGCATTTAAGCGCGCCATAAAATCTGCACTAGCGGGTGCGATAACAATAAGGTCTGCCCATTTTGCCAGTTCAATATGCCCCATCGCTAACTCAGCTTGAGGATCTAATAGTGATTGAGCCACCGCATTGCCTGAAATTGCTTGTAATGTGAGTGGGGTAACAAATTCAGCCGCTGCTGCGGTAAGTACCACGCGTACTTCTGCTTGGCTTTTGCGTAACAAGCGGATAAGTTCAATACTTTTATATGCGGCAATACCCCCCGTAATGCCGATAACGATACGTTTTCCTTGAAGATCTTGCATTAATTAGCGATCCTTAAATTAAAAGTGCGGTTAATTTTACTGTAATTTTCCTTAATACAAAATCCTATTTTTCGATCAGGATCGCAAAAGTGATGGGGAAACCTATCACAATGCGGTTGTCTATGCTAAAAGTAAGTATAAATTGATTTAAGAGAAAAGAGTACATCATTAAAATGACCGCCTTAATGCCACGAGAAAAATTATTAACATTTGGTGCAGAAGCCCTTGATGACAGTGAATTATTGGCAATTTTTCTACGTACAGGGATCAAGAATTGTTCAGTGATGGAATTATCCCGCTTGGTTCTTGAACATTTTGGATCGTTAAGGCAATTAATCAGTGCGGATCAACACGCTTTTTGCAACGTCAAAGGGTTAGGTATCACACAATTTATCCAGCTTCAAGCCAGTACAGAGATGACAAAGCGTTATTTGTTACAAGAATTGGAAATGGCACAGGCATTTACCTGTCCTGAACTGGTGCGAATGTATTTGCAAACGGAGCTAGAGCATAAAGAGCGGGAGGTTTTTTTGGTGCTTTTTCTAGATAATCAACATCGTTTAATTAAAAAAGAAGAAATGTTTTTAGGGACAATTAATAGTGCCGTTGTGTATCCTAGAGAAATTGTGAAAACAGCATTATTTTGCAATGCGGCAGCGATTATTTTAGCCCATAATCATCCCTCTGGAATTGCAGAGCCGAGCCATTCTGATCGGTGCATTACTGAAAAGATCCAAAAAGTGGCAGAATTAGTGGAGATTCGGGTACTGGATCATTTTGTGATTGGTAAAGGTTGTTATGTTTCTTTTAGTGAAAAAGGTTGGTTATAGCAGAAGTCTTGAAAGCGCAATGTAACAGAATTGCTGATTTTTTTGTCATTTATTGCGTTAATTAAGTGATTTAGGCTTGAGTATAGCAAATAAAGTGAGTATAATTTGCCACCTTTAATATAGTATGCGGGTCGGTTACAGCGACCTGACGAGGTAGCTTGCAAACTTAGTTTGCAGTAATCCGAACCCTAAGCTCGAGCTTATATTTGATTTATTGGAGATTAATATGTCTAGAGTCTGTCAAGTAACAGGCAAGCGTCCAGCAGTTGGTAACAACCGCTCACACGCAATGAATGCGACACGTCGTCGTTTTCTTCCTAACTTACACACTCACCGTTTCTGGGTTGAGTCTGAAAAACGTTTCGTAACTTTACGCTTAACAGCGAAAGGTATGCGTATTATTGATAAAAAAGGCATTGATGCAGTGTTAGCTGAAATCCGTGCTCGTGGCGAGAAAATCTAAGGAGCTAAAAAATGGCAGCTAAAGGTGCTCGTGAAAAAATCCGTTTAGTTTCAACAGCTGAAACTGGTCATTTCTACACAACAACCAAAAATAAACGTAATATGCCAGAAAAAATGGAGATCAAAAAATTTGATCCTGTTGTGCGTAAACACGTTATTTATAAAGAAGCAAAAATCAAATAATTTGATTTTAATGAATTAGAAAAACCCGACTTGTTCGGGTTTTTTTCTATCTGCGTTTCTTGGATTTTTATTGATTGCCTCTATTTATCTACCTAGTTAATTATAGCGATTTCCATTAGGAACAATATAGCATTCGTAAGGAGGAAAAATGCCTGAATTACCCGAAGTTGAAACGACCAAAAATGGCATTTCACCTTATTTGACAGGATTTACCATTGAAAGAATTGTCGTGCGTAACCCTAGATTACGCTGGGAAGTGAGTCCGCAATTGAGTGAGTTTAGACAAGTAAAAGTGAGCCACCTTTCTCGTCGTGCAAAATATTTAATCATTCATACTGAAAAAGGGGCAATCATTGGGCATTTAGGAATGTCAGGCTCTTTGCGTGTTGTGCCACAAGATAGCCCCATTGATAAACACGATCATTTAGATATTGTGATGAATAATGGCAAAGTTTTGCGTTATAACGATCCTCGCCGTTTTGGTGCGTGGCTATATACGGATAATTTGGCGGATTTCCACCTTTTTGCGAAACTTGGCCCCGAACCCCTGTCGGAAGAATTTACCGGGGAATATCTGTTTAAAAAATCTCGCAAAAAACAGACCGCACTTAAAACTTTCTTAATGGACAATGCCGTAGTCGTTGGTGTAGGTAACATTTATGCGAATGAAACCTTATTTTTATGTGGATTACATCCGCTAAAATTAGCTAAAAATTTGACTAAAGAGCAATGTGAATTGTTGGTTCAAACCATTAAACAAGTGCTTGCCAGCGCAATTCAACAAGGTGGCACAACCTTAAAAGATTTTTTACAACCTGATGGTCGCCCGGGGTATTTTGCTCAAGCATTGCGAGTTTATGGCAATAAAGACAAGCCTTGTCCAAAGTGCGGTACAAAAATTGAAAGTTTAGTCATCGGACAACGTAATAGTTTTTTCTGCCCAAAATGTCAGAAAAAAGGCGGAAAATAGGGAAAAATGCACTCGTATAAAATTAATTAAACAAACGAAGGAAGGCAAGCAAGCCTTCCTTTTTCATTAGGAACGCGAATGGTTAATCCGTTGTAAAATCAAAAATCGGCAATCATAGGGATTATTTTCATCGGCGGGACGATATTGTTCAAATTCAATTTGCCATTCAGCCCAATTAATTTGTGGGAAAAATGTATCCCCATCAATTTCTGCTTGAATCTCAGTAAGATAGAGTTTATCTGCGTGGGGAAGGTATTGTTTAAATAATTCGCCACCACCAATCAGCATTATCTCAGGAAACTCGTTCACAAAATCCAGTGCACTTGTAAAATCACTTTTCCAAATAACACCATCGTACTCAAAGGGAGAGCGAGAAAGCACAATATTGGTGCGTTTTGGTAATGGACGACCGATACTTTCAAAGGTTTTCCGCCCCATAATCACGGGTTTGCCTTGCGTGTTTTGGCGGAACCACGCCAAATCGGCAGGCAAGTGCCACGGCATTTGGTTATTTTTACCAATCACATTATTTTTCGTCGTTGCCACAATTAAACTGAGGGTCATTTGCTTTCCTTTTGATTCTCTTGCTTTGGCTATTATATTACAGGTTTTTGTCGATAGAACAATAAGCCCGGCAATGCCAAACCAAAAACTAATGCCCCTAGAATAAATCCCGTTTTAATAAAATAATCAATCATTTGTGCAAATAATACATCAGAAAAACCATAATGGTGAATTTGCACAATCGCGATCATCGCTTTATAGGCATAAACGCCGGGAATCATCGGGATAATTGCCGCAACTGTAAATACTTTAGGATGGGCAAGATAGCGATGCGATAAATGCACGCCAATAAAACCAATTAAACTGGCTCCAGCAAAGGTCGCAAATACTAACGGCACATCAAAATGCACCAATAAGGTACGCAAGCCGTGTCCTAATGCGCCTAAAATTGCACAATATTTCAATGCCTTAGGGGGAACATTAAAGACCAAGGCAAAGCCCACCGCAGGAATAGCGGCGAAAAACATATCATCTAATAAATTAAGCAACAAGGTCATTTTAATTCTCCCCAATAGGGAATATTTAACAGTGCAAGGGCAAAGACAATACCTAAGCAAGCGCCAAAGGTGAGAATGGTGGCAATGGTCCAACGCCCTAAGCCCATTCCAACGTGGCCTTTGAGAATATCCGCGAGGGAATTAATCAATGGAAAACCCGGCACAAGTAAAAGCACGCTCGAAGCAAGGGCAATTTGCGGATCATTGCCTAATTGATATTTCAACGCCATTCCTGAAATAATTGAGGCGATAAAGGCGGTAATTGAAAAGACAATGATCGGATTATAATGGCGATGAGCAAGGGATTGACGAATAAACATTGCAATTGCAGCAGCAACAAATGTTATCACCGCAATCCTACTATCGCCCCCAGATAAATGGGCAAAACAAGCACAAGATAACCCAATCATTAGTACCACAAGAGAGCGGTTATATTTAAACGGTTTAATTTGCTCAAGGCGTTTTTTCACTTGGTGCAAATCATAAATATGATGCTCAGCCGTAATCACTACGCGTTGCACTTCCGTAACAATATGCATATTAATGCCTTGATCCACATTCTTGCGTGCAGTGGTAATGCAATGATTATGATATAGCGTGGTAATAATCACCGCATTCGGCGTTAAGGCACATTCAACACTATCCATTCCTAAAGCTCGCCCTAATCTATGAGACATTTGTACCACAACCGCACTTTCTGCACCGTGTTGAAGTAGCATTAATGCCACTTTTATACATAATCGTGTTACTTCACGTTGGCGTTCAATATGATTTTGTTCTGACATTTCAATTGCGCTGGGTTGATTAAAAAATGATGCTATTATACCCTGTTTTGAGTAATAAAAATTGTTTTAAATCATACAAAGTGCGGTGAAAATTTAATGAAATTTTTCGCATTTAATGATAGGGTTTTGCGCATTCAACAGTAACAGGAAACTCCCTTATGGAACAAAAGAAAACCATTGTCGTGAAGTTTGGCACAAGTACCTTAACACAAGGCACAACCAAACTTCATCGTCCACATATGATGGAAATTGTACGACAAATCACCCAACTACACCAAGCAGGCTTTCGCATTATCATTGTTACCTCTGGCGCAATGGCGGCAGGACGAGATTATCTCAACCACCCGCAACTTCCGCCTACCATTGCCTCAAAACAATTATTAGCCGCCGTGGGGCAAAGCCAGCTTATTCAAACGTGGGAACAGCTTTTTTCTATTTACGATATTCATATTGGACAAATTTTGCTCAGTCGAGCCGATATTGAAGATCGTGAGCGTTTTCTCAATGCACGAGACACTCTTAACGCCTTGTTAGATAACGGTATTATTCCCGTGATTAATGAAAATGATGCAGTAGCCACCGCCGAGATTAAAGTTGGTGATAACGATAATTTATCGGCGCTTGTGGCGATTTTGGCACAAGCTGAACAACTTTATTTGCTCACCGATCAGCAAGGCTTATTTGATAGCGATCCAAGAAACAATCCGCAAGCGAAATTGCTTTCAGTGGTAGGAAAAATCACCGATGCGATTCGCCAAATCGCAGGCGGAAGTGGCACAAATCTTGGTACAGGCGGAATGTCCACAAAAGTGATCGCCGCAGATGTTGCCACCCGTTCAGGCGTGGAAACCATTATCGCACCGGGTAATCGCCCAAATGTAATTGTGGATCTGGCTTACGGCGAAAATATCGGCACCAAATTTACCGTGCAAACGGATCGCCTTGAAAGCCGTAAACAATGGCTTTTTGCCGCGCCATCAGCAGGCACGATTATCATTGATGAAGGTGCAACAAGTGCGGTGCTAATGCAGCATAAATCTTTACTTCCAGCAGGCATTGCACAAATCGAAGGGCGTTTTTCTCGTGGTGAAGTGGTGAAAATCCAACAGTCTAACGGCAACGTTATCGCCCTTGGAATTCCTCGCTACAACAGCGATGCGTTAAATTTAATTAAAGGCAAAAAATCACAAGAGATTCCACAAATTTTGGGCTATGAATACGGCGCTGTCGCGGTACATCGTGATGATATGGTGGTGTTGTAAAACGCTTTTCTAATCATTTGATTGTTAGCTATTTTCTAGTTTAGCTGATTAATGGATAAAGGTAGCTATAATAATACCGTATTGCTGGGTCTATGATGTATGGGTAGTAAGTTTTGAATTGCTGGTATCTTGTGTTCTTTTAATTTAAAAATACTGCCTATAAAAATAACCGCACTTGTTTTTTTCAAGTGCGGTTATTTTTTTGCTCGGTTTTTAAGCTAGAAATGACATAAAGTAGCCCGTTTATTGATACGGAGAGTTGTATGATAAAACGAGCCAATGCGATATCATTTCAACAGTGAGGCATACTGTGTTTTCGGATTATTTTTTCTTCGCATATTTAAGCGAGTCAATGGCGACGGCGAAGATGATGATGCTCCCTTTGATAATATATTGCCAGTAAGGGTTTACGCCGATGTAGGTTAAACCATAATTGATGACAGTAAAGATAAGCACGCCGGTAATAACGCCCATTACGGTACCCACCCCACCTGCGAAAGAAACCCCTCCCACGACACAAGCAGCAATAGCATCAAGTTCATACATAAAACCAAGGTTATTCGTTGCACTGCCGATACGTCCGGCTTCCAGCATCCCCCCAAATGCGTAAAATATTCCTGCAATCATATAAATGGCGACAAGGTTACGGGTTACATTCACCCCTGACACACGAGCGGCCTCTGGATTTCCCCCAATGGCAAAAATATTTTTACCAAAACGCGTTTTATTCCATAACACCCAAACAAACGCGGCACAAATTGCTGCATAGATGGTGATATAGGATAATTTGAAACTTCCTATTCTGAAAAAACCTTGAGCAAAGGTTGAAAATTGTTCATTAAAACCTGCAATTGGTGATGAGCCAACGGCATCGTAATAAAGCGAGTTGATACCATAAACAATGATCATCGTTCCCATTGTGGCAATAAATGGGGTAACATTCAGGTAAGCAATAACTACGCCATTGACCAAGCCAATGATTGCACCAACAAAGCAGACAACTAAAATCACCACAGGAATCGGGATTTCACCTAAATCAGGGAAAACACGGTTCATATTATCCATTGCTTGCAGAAGCGTGGCAGAGATTACCGCAGCCAAGCCCACTTGACGCCCAGCGGATAAGTCGGTTCCCTGTGTAACCAATAAGCCTGCAACACCGAGTGCAATAATTAAACGAACCGAAGATTGGGTGAGAATATTACTGAAATTTCGTAAGCTTAAGAAGCTTGGATCTTGCATAATAATAATGCCAAGCAAGACTAAGAGGACAAAATAAATGGCATTTTGTTTGAGGAAATCAAGCGATTTATTCGATTTTAAAGCTGACATAATTCATTTCCTTCTAAATTAGAGATATTTCGCTGCAAGTTGCAGAATTTCTTCTTGTGAGGTTTTGGCGGTTTCGACAATGCCCGCCACTTTTCCGTTACTCATTACTAAAATTCTGTCGGTTACGCCTAACAGTTCGGGCATTTCGGAAGAAATCATAATGATGCCTTTCTCTTTTTTGGCAAGTTCCATAATCAATTGGTAAATTTCAAATTTTGCACCAATATCAATGCCTCGAGTGGGTTCATCAAGCATTAAAATTTCTGGCTGGGTGAGCAACCAACGCCCAATCACCACTTTTTGTTGATTTCCGCCAGACAGCGAACCAATGGTGGTTTTGTGTGAAGGGGTTTTCACATTCATTGCATCAATCACCCATTGGGTGTCGCTTTTCATTTTGTTGCCACTTAATAAACCTAATCGACCTAAATAGGATTTCATATTTGAAATCAACGAGTTAAATTCAATATTTAGGTTGGCATAAATGCCCGTAGAGCGGCGTTCTTCTGTCACTAAAGCAAAACCATTGTTAATCGCTTCAAGTGCGGTGCGATTTTTCATTGTTTTTCCGTACAATTTAATTTCACCCGCTTTACGTTCGCGTACCCCGAAAATGGTTTCCACAATATCGGTGCGTTTTGCCCCTACAAGCCCTGCAATCCCTAGAATTTCCCCTTTACGAAGCTGAAAACTCACATCTTGAATAGATGGTTGATTGAGTGCAGTGAGATGTTCCACGTCTAAAATGACTTCTTGTGGCGTGTTGGTTTTTGCAGGAAAGCGTTGAGTTAGCTCACGCCCTACCATCATTGCCACAATTTCGTCCATTGTACTGCCTTTGACTGGCACGGTGTTGATCCATTTGCCATCACGCAGAATAGTGATTTCATCGCAAATTTTGAAAATTTCGTCCATTTTGTGCGAAATGTAAATAATCCCACAGCCTCGTGCTTTGAGTTTTTCGATGATTTTAAATAAATGTTCCACTTCTTTTTCTGACAAGGAGGAAGTGGGTTCATCCATAATCACAATTTTTGCGTTGTAAGAAAAAGCCTTTGCAATTTCAATCATTTGCATTTGTGAAACAGAGAGATTTGCCACTTTTTCTTTTGGATCTACATCAATATCTAATTCATCAAAAATCGCTTTGGTATCGTGATACATTTTAGCGTGATCGACAAAAATGCCTTTTAGCGGATAGCGTCCTAACCAAAGATTATCCATTACATTGCGTTGCCGAACTAAATTGAGTTCTTGATGAACCATTGAGATGCCATTTTCTAGCGCTTCTTTTGATGTTTTAAAATTAACAGGTTGATTTAAAAAGAGAATTTCCCCTTCATCTTTGGCATAAATACCAAATAGGCATTTAAGTAAGGTGGATTTGCCCGCCCCATTTTCTCCCATTAAGGCGTGAACAGAATGTGAACGGACGGTGAGATTTGCCCGATCTAGGGCTTTAACACCGGGGAAGGTTTTACTTACATTGGTCATTGTCAGTAAAATCTCTTGGTGTTGTGGCATTGGTGTATGTTCTTTCATAGCCAACCTCATAGAAAAGGGGAGCCATTCTCCCCTTATATATAACGCATATTATTTTAGAAATTCATTTAGATTATCTGCATCGACACCCACATAAGGAATACGCACAACCTTACTTTCTAATTTCCATTGTGTGCCTTCTGTCGCGGGTTTTTCGTTAGCTAAGTTATTGGCTAATTGCACCACGGCTTTACCTTGGTTTACGCCATCATTTAACACGGTACCTGCCATTTCTCCTTTTTTGATCAGTTGCAACACTTCAGGCAGGGCATCCACACCGAAGATCGGTAATTTTTTACCGTGTGCTTTGGTGGCTTCCAATGCACCCATTGCCATACCGTCATTATTAGAAATAATCACTTCAATATCATTCGCTTTAGAGCTGGATAACCACGCGTCCATTTTGTCTTTCGCTAATGCTGCGTCCCACATTCCTGTGTCAATAAAAAGCTGTTCGGTTTCAATGCCATTTTTATTGAGTTCTTCAATCACATATTTGGTTCGTGCTTCTGCATCTGGGTGACCGGGTTCACCTTTTAACAGTACATATTGAATTTTACCGTCTTTATTTAAGTCAAAGGCTGGATTAGCTTTCCAGTGCTTGGTGATAAGTTGCCCCTGAATGACGCCTGATTCTTTTGGATCTGTCCCCACATAATAAGCCTGTTCATAACTTCCAATGGCTTTTGCGCCCGGATCTTTATTGAAGAACACCACCGGAATATCCTCCGCTTTTGCTTTGCCAATAATGGTTGGCGCAGCCGCGGGATCCACAAGGTTAATGGCAAGGGCTTTCACCCCTTTAGAGATCAACACATCTACTTGGTCATTTTGCACGGATTGGGCATTTTGTGAATCGTTCATTAATAATTCAACGTCTTTAAGTGTTTTCGCTTCTTTATCAATTTCTTGACGCATTAAAGACATAAAATTATCGTCATATTTGTAAATCGTTACACCAATTCGGTTCACCGCTTGTGCTGTTGTTGCAGCAAGACCTAAGCCCACAGCAAGTGCGGTGGTTTTTAATAGCATTTTTTTCATAGATAGCTCCTTAAATGGATTAAATAATCGCAAAGAGGTTGTGCATACTGCTAAATTTATTTCATACAGCACAAGGATTTGTTATGAAATAAATTCAATAACGGAACAGAGCATAACGAAAAATAATTGTTAAGACTGTGATCCCTCTCACATTAATGGAAACGATTACAAAAAAATGTTTAAAAATGTGACGGTGATCATAAATTAATCACAAGGTTCTGTGGAAAATCGTCTGACTAGGGTTGGATTAAATTGCGTATGAATCGGTGTATTAATGCGGTTATCCACCAAGCTTAACGCTAAGTTAGCCGCATAAGTTGCCATTAAATCAATTGGATAGCGAATGGTAGTAAGTTTAGGGATCAAATAGCGGGCAATGGGCATATCATCAAACCCGATAATGGAAAATTGTTTCGGCACGTTGATATTGTTTTCATTTAATACGGAAATTGCTCCTGCTGCCATTGTATCGTTATAGGCGACGACGGCGGTTAAATCAGAATTGTAACTCAATAAATGGATCATCGCCTGCTCGCCCCCTTCAAAATCAGGCGAGCTATGTGCAATACGATGAGTGACGGCGGGTAAATGATGTTGCTCAAGGGCATTTAAATAGCCCTGAATACGTTCCGCTTCATCACTGATTTGATGATTCGAGCCAATATAGCCAATATTTTTATGCCCAAGGCGAATTAAACTTTCTGTGGCAATAAATGTGCCTTTGGTGTTATCAAGGCTCACACAACGATTTTCATAGCCTTTCACCACGCGATTAATCACCACCATTCCCGCAATGCGACTTAAATATTGGCTTAATTCTTCATCACTCAAGGCTTTGGCGTGAACCACTAAGCAACTACAACGCTTGCGTAGCAAGGTTTCAATAGCACGGCGTTCTTTTTCCGCATTATGATAACCAATGCCGATCAAAATACTTTTTTGATGCTGTTCCGCCACTTTATCCACCGCTTTAACTAAAATCGCAAAGAAAGGATCGGTAACATCGGTTACCACCACGCCGATGGTCTCCGTGTTTTGCAGGGCGAGCGCTTGTGCATTCGCGTTGGGATGATAACCCAGTTCCTGCACCGCTTTTTGTACCGCCAGACGGGCTTTCTCACTGGCGGAAGAATGATTATTCAGCACACGAGAAACCGTTGCGACGGAAACCCCCGCCTGTTTTGCCACATCACGAATTGTAATCATCTTCTCCCCTAAAAATGCAAAAAATTTATACCGCACTTATCATATAAAGAATTTTTTCTAATTGAAAACGCTTACTTTAAAAAATGAAAACTCCATCACAAAAAAAGACGACTTATTTCTCAATTTGTGATCTAGTTAATAGTTTATTTTTGGCAATCTGCTATTTTATAGCAGTTTCTTTTTGTAACCGCTTTCATCTTTTTGATAAGGGAGAATAATTATGTCTGAACAATTTGTTGCGGCAGATCATCCACACCGCCGCTATAATCCATTGATTGACCGTTGGGTGCTGGTTTCTCCCCACCGCGCAAAACGTCCGTGGCAAGGTCAGCAAGAGAAAAATGAAGAAGCGCAAAAACCAAGCTATGATCCTAACTGTTATCTTTGTCCGCGCAATAAGCGTATTACGGGTGAGCAAAATCCTGATTATCACAAACCTTTTGTCTTTAAAAATGATTTTTCTGCCTTGTTAGAACAAACGCCTAAGCCCGCACCTAGTGATGATCCATTGTTTCAAACCGCCGCGGCAGAAGGGGAAAGTCGTGTCATTTGTTTTTCACCTGATCACAGCAAAACCTTACCCTTACTGAGCGTAGAAGAAATTGCTGATGTGATTGATGTGTGGCAAGCTCAACTCAATGAGCTAGGTCAGCGTTACCCTTGGGTACAAATTTTTGAAAACAAAGGGGCGGCAATGGGCTGTTCAAATCCACACCCACACGGGCAAATTTGGGCGAATAGTTTTCTTCCCAATGAAGTGGCACAGGAAGATCTGGCCCAACAGCGTTATTTTGAAAAATACGGTTCAGTGCTATTGGTGGATTATGTACAACGGGAATTGGCACTAAAAGAGCGTATTGTGGTGGAAACCAAACATTGGGTTGCCCTTGTGCCTTATTGGGCGGTATGGCCATTTGAAACCTTATTACTCCCTAAACAACATCGTAAAAATTTTGCACAACTCAGCCCTGAGCAACAGCAAGATTTGGCACTTGCCTTGAAATTGCTGACCACCAAATATGATAACCTGTTTGAAACCTCTTTCCCTTATTCAATGGGCTTTCATTTTGCGCCATTTAATGGCAAAGAAAATGAACATTGGCAACTACACGCCCATTTTTATCCCCCATTATTACGTTCTGCTACGGTGCGAAAATTTATGGTGGGCTATGAAATGCTTGGGGAAAGCCAACGTGATCTCACCGCAGAACAAGCCGCAGAAAGATTACGGGCTTTAAGCGATATTCATTACAAATTACGCTAAATCAAAAGAAGGAGACAATCAATGACCCCACAACAACGTGCAGAACACTTATTTTCTGAAAAATTTCACCGCACTTTTGATCTCCGTGTTTATGCTCCCGGGCGCGTTAATATTATTGGTGAGCATACGGATTACAATGACGGTTTTGTGATGCCTTGCGCCATTAATTATGGCACGGCAGTATGTGGCGCAAAGCGTGATGATAGTTTATTTCGGGTTTATGCCGCTGATCTTGATGCGTTTGATGAATTTGATCTCGACAAGCCCATTGAAACAAATCCTGCACATAAGTGGACGGGCTATGTGCGTGGGGTGGTGAAATTTATTCAAGCGCAATGTCCTCATTTCCAGCAAGGGGCTGATTTGGTGATTAGTGGTAATGTGCCACTTTCCGCTGGGCTAAGCTCTTCCGCTTCATTGGAAGTGGCTATCGGCAAATTTTGCCAACAGCTTGCCCAGCTTCCGCTTAGCGATACTCAATTGGCGTTGATCGGTCAGCAAGCAGAAAACCAATTCGTTGGAGCGAATTGTGGCAATATGGATCAACTGATCTCCGCCCTTGGGCGAAAAGATCATTTACTGATGATCGATTGCCGCAGTCTTGAAACCCAACCCACACCTGTACCAAATGATGTAGCTGTGATGATTGTTAATTCTCACGTTAAACACGATTTAGTCGCCGGTGAATACAATACTCGTCGCACACAATGTGAAAAAGCCGCTGCGTTTTTTGGCGTAAAAGCCTTGCGAGATGTGTCAGTGGAACAGTTCAATAAAATGGAAGAAAAACTTACCGCACTTGATCCTATCGTCGCTAAGCGAGCCAAGCACGTTATTACTGAAAATGCCCGTGTGCTTGCTGCTGTTGAGGCTTTAAAACAAGGCGATCTCAGTAAACTGGGGCAATTAATGGCACAATCCCACGATTCAATGCGTGATGATTTTGAAATTACCGTGCCACAAATTGATTACTTAGTCGAACTCGCCCAACTTGCCGTTGGCAACACAGGCGGCGCGAGAATGACAGGGGGCGGTTTTGGTGGCTGTATTGTGGTGGTTGCGCCACAAGAAAAAGTTGCAGCGGTACGCCAACTTATTAGCGAAAATTATGAAAAACAAACAGGGCTAAAAGAAGATTTCTATGTTTGCACCGCCTCACAAGGGGTTTCAGTATGTTAAGACAATCGCACACCGGGCTTGCGCCAGATGGCAAGCCCTTTAAGCTATTTACGCTAACCAATCAACAAGGAATGTGCATTCAATTAATGGATTGGGGGGCGACGTGGCTCTCTTGTAAAATCCCCGTGAATAATCAATTACAAGAAGTACTACTAGGTTGCCATATACAGGATTATCTCACACAGCAAGCCTATTTAGGGGTAACGGTGGGGCGTTATGCTAATCGCATCGCCAATAGTCGCTTTCGCTTAAATGGTAAAACGATTTATCTTAATGCTAATCAAGGCAAACATCAACTTCACGGCGGTAAAGGGTTTGACAAAGGTCGCTGGCAAGTAGAAAAGTGCGGTGATAATTTTGTTCAATTTTCCCTTTTTTCTGCCGATGGCGATCAGGGCTTTGTCGGTAATTTACAGGTGAAGGTGAGTTATCGTTTAACTGAAAAAAATCAAGTACGTATTGAATTTGAGGGCATTTGTGATCAAGATACACCACTTAATTTAACCAACCACGCGTATTTTAATTTAGATGATGCCAGCGCTGGCGCAGATGTACGCCAACATTGGTTGCAACTTAATAGTGAGCAATTCTTACCGGTTGATCAACAAGGTATTCCGAATGCCCCTCTCAAAGCGGTGCAAGGCACAAGTTTTGATTTTCGCCAAGCAAAAATGATTGCTCAAGATTTTTTACAGCAAGAACAACGACTTACTAAAGGCTACGATCACGCCTTTTTACTCAATGGCACACAGCCTTGTGCCATATTGCATTCTAGTAATCGCCAAATTTCCCTTAGCGTTTCCACCTCGCAGCCAGCGTTACAAATCTACACAGGAAATTATCTAGCTGGCACACCAACTCGTTTAGGGAAAACTTACCAAGATTATCAAGGTATCGCCCTTGAACCAGAATGTTTGCCTGATACCCCTAATCATCCAGAGTGGCAAAAATACGGTGGAATAAGCAAGAAAAATCAGCCTTATCGGCAGTGGATTGTCTATGAGATAAACGTGAGCAATTAGAAAGGTAAAAGTTTGAATATCGTAAGTATAACGTTAGTTTAGCCATTACGCATTGAAAAGAATTTTGTTTAATAGAGAGAGTTTAGGCATTCATCGCTCAAAAATGAGAGGGAGGGTTGCGAGTTGCGCATTTTAATGCGGTTCAAGCTAGGATAATTTCCCATAATCCAGTACAATAGCCCCATTTCGTTTACTTAATTTGAATAAAGCTAGCCTATGAATACAAAATTTGATGTAAAAACCTTTCAAGGTATGATCCTTGCCCTACAAGCTTATTGGGCAGAGCAAGGTTGTACTATTGTGCAACCTTTTGATATGGAGGTGGGCGCGGGGACTTCTCACCCCATGACTGCATTACGTGCTATCGGGCCTGAGCCAATGGCATTTGCTTATGTGCAACCTTCACGCCGTCCGACAGATGGGCGCTATGGCGAAAATCCAAACCGTTTACAGCATTATTACCAATTCCAAGTGGTGATTAAACCTTCCCCTGATAACATTCAAGAGCTTTATCTTGGCTCATTAAAAATGCTTGGTTTTGATCCAACACAACATGATATTCGTTTTGTGGAAGATAACTGGGAAAACCCAACCCTTGGTGCATGGGGCTTAGGCTGGGAAGTATGGCTAAATGGTATGGAAGTCACCCAATTTACCTATTTCCAACAAGTCGGCGGTTTAGAATGTCGCCCTGTTACGGGTGAAGTTACCTACGGTTTAGAGCGTTTAGCGATGTATATTCAAGGCGTGGATAGTGTCTATGACTTGGTGTGGTCAGACGGTCCTTTAGGCAAAACAACTTATGGCGATGTGTTTCATCAAAACGAAGTAGAGCAATCCACTTACAATTTTGAATACGCTGATATTGATTTCTTATTCAACGCCTTTGAGCAATATGAAAAAGAAGCACAAGAGCTATTAGCACTGGAAAAACCATTGCCATTGCCTGCTTACGAACGCATTTTAAAAGCGGCACACAGCTTTAACTTGTTGGACGCTCGCAAAGCCATTTCCGTCACTGAACGCCAACGCTATATTTTACGAATCCGTGCTTTAACTAAAGGTGTGGCAGAGGCATATTATGCCAGCCGTGAGGCGTTAGGTTTTCCTGGTTGTAAAAAATAATTTTAGAGAATTAAGGAGAGGGAAAATGAAACTTTGGTATTCCACGACGAGTTCATTTGCTCGTAAAGCGGTTGCTACATTGAAATATCATCAACTTGAAGAACAAGTTGAATTATTGAGAATTACTAATTCATTTGATTCTAACTCTCCACATAATCAAGATAACCCGCTAGGGAGAATTCCTGCATTACAAATGGAAAATGGTGAATGGCTATTTGGTAGTTTGTTAATTAGCCAATATTTAGATAGCATAGGTTCACAACCAACATTATTTCCGATAAATGCTAAACGTTGGCAAGTCTTGCAGTTACATTCTTTAGTTGAAGGGATTTTAGAGAATACCACGCCAACCATTGTTGCCGAACGCCGTTTTCGTCCACAAAATGAATGGTGGACAAGCAGACATCAGCAATTAATGGAAAGAAATATTCGTACATTTAAGCAATTAGAACAGAAATTAGCAACATTTGGTGACGAAATTAATATCGGTACATTAAGTGCGGTGTGTTTAATTGATTGGTGGCAATTTCGCATAGATGGCACAGGTTTCAATTTAGTGCAACACTTCCCTAATTTAGTAGAATGGACGGCAGAAATGAATGAAAAATATATATTTTTACAAACAACAAAACCAACAATATAAGATTTTGTGTTAGGAGTAGCATATGACAAAACCCGTGTTATTTTTCGCCGAAACTTGCCCTGATACCGCCCCTTTTGTGGCACGCTTGCAAGAATTAGGTGTGCAATATGAAGCGGTGGAAATACAATCCTCATTAAGTAACCTCAAACGTTTTCTTGCTTTGCGTGATAGCCGTGCAGAGTTTGAAGCAGTGAAAGCGCGCGGATCGATTGGCATTCCTGCGTTGTTATTAGATAACGGCGATGTTGTGCTAGAGATTGACAAATTGGCTGATGTTTTGCGAAGTAAGTGATAGCTAAAAGTGCGGTAAGTTTTGCAGGAGTTTTAAATGAAAAAAGAAAACCACATAGCAATCAACGAACAGCAATTAGTGGGTGAAATTAGCCAACTTATTCAAACCAGTAAACAACGTGTTGCGGTAACAGTCAATGCGGAACTTACCTTACTTTATTGGCATATTGGACAGCGGATTAATCAACATATTCTCAATAATGAACGGGCTGAATATGGCAAGGAAGTGGTTAAAAATTTGTCTAAAAGCTTAACGGCGCAATTTGGCAAAGGTTGGGGACGATCTCATCTTAATTATTGCATCAAATTTGCCGAAACATTTGATGATTTGGAAATTGTCCACGCACTGCGTGGAAAATTAAGTTGGACACATTTCAAAGCATTAATTTATATTGATGAGCCTCTCAAACGCGATTTTTATGCAACGATGGCGGCACAAGAGCGTTGGAGTACAAGAACGCTAGAAGAGCGTATTGGTTCTTTGCTATTTGAACGCACGGCAATATCGAAAAAGCCTGACGAAACCATTAGCCAAGAATTAACCTTATTGAGAGAAAAAGGCGAATATAATCAGTCGCTTGTGCTGAAAGATCCGTATATCTTGGATTTTTTAGATCTCAATGATCGTTATTTAGAAAAAGATCTCGAAGATGCGATTTTAAGAGAAGTTGAACAATTTCTTTTAGAATTAGGGGCGGGTTTTACTTTTATCGCACGGCAGAAAAGAATTCAAATTGATAATGATGATTTCTATATTGATTTGTTGTTCTATAATCGTAAATTAAAACGCTTAATTGCCATTGAATTAAAAACCGAAGCGTTTAAACATTCACATAAAAGCCAAATGGAACTTTATTTGGCGTGGCTTGCGAAATATGAGCAAGAAGAAGGGGAAAATCCACCCTTAGGTATTATTTTATGCACGTCTAAAAAGCAAGAGCAAGTTGAATTATTAGATTTAAACCATTCGGATATTCATATCGCTGAATATATGACGGTGTTGCCGAGTAAAGAAATATTAGAGCAGCGATTGCATTTGGCGGTGGAAAGGGCGAAGCAAAGGTTTACAATAAATCCTAGCACTGACATACTAGGTTAAGTATAGTATTGTTGCTCTGTGATAAGCAAATAGGTGGTGGAACAACCGCACTATACGTAATCTCATACATAAGTATGAGGATATCAAGGTAAGATTTAGTAGTAGTGAATACGAAGTAAGATAGTAATTTATTAGGAGAAATTAAATGGCAGGTTGGGTGTATATTCTTTCAAATCCAGCAATGCAGAACTTGTTAAAGATTGGATATACAGATCGAGATCCTTTTGGACGAGCCAAAGAAATTAGTCAGGCTACGGGAGTACCTTTTGATTTTGTAGTAGATTATCAAATTTATGTATCTCACCCTTATGAAGTGGAACAAAAAACACATCGGCAACTTTCTAAATATAGAGTAAATAACAATAGGGAATTTTTTCAATGTAGCTATGAAGATGCTATATACGCAATAAAGGAAGTTATTTCTTTATGTGAGAAAGAAAATGATGAATTTGTCTTTGGATCAGAGGTCTTTTATAAGTTTGAGAAAGAAAAAATACTTTATGAATTAGATAAAAAAAGAAGACGACTAATTAAGCAAAAAGAAATACAAAGAAATCAGCTATTAGCGGATGCAGAAAAAAAATTCAATAACGATAAATTCTATTTGGAAAATAGTAAAAAAATAAAAGTACAAGAAATACATAAAAACCATAAAGAGTCTTTTTTCAGAAGGTTTGTGGTTAACTTGGCTCACTTGGTTACAATAATAATAGCGATAGTAACGTCTCTGGCTCTTATTGCTTTCGTTTTTTTGGGATTCACGATTGGCGAAGAGCTCGGAGTAGTATTTCTTTCTGTTGCCGTTTATGTATTCGTTTATGTATTGTACAAATTCTATAAATCCTATAAATCCAATTCTAGTCTTGGTTTTAGAATTGACAAAATGTTCGATGCTTATTTACATCAGAAATTAGAACAATTAGATAATGACTATAAAACTCAATTTGATAAATTAAATATTGACTATCAAAATACTGTACATCAGATACAAGAGAACACAAAATGACAACACAAAACTTCCTTGCCGAGATCGGCACTGAAGAGCTACCACCGAAGGCTCTGAAAAAATTAGCGGTGGCATTTAAAGACAACGTAGAGCAAGAGCTCACTCAAGCGGGTTTGGCGTTTGATACGGTTGAATGGTTTGCTAGCCCTCGCCGTTTAGCGGTGAAAGTGTTGGGGCTGGCGGAAGCGCAGCCAAACAAAGAAGTGGAAAAACGTGGGCCTGCGGTTACGGCGGCGTTTGATGCGGAAGGTAAGCCAACTAAAGCAGCAGAAGGCTGGGCGCGAGGTTGTGGCATTAGCGTGGATCAAGCGGAGCGTTTAGTTACCGATAAAGGCGAATGGCTGGTTCATCGTGCGGTGATTGAAGGTCAGCCTACCAAAAATCTTCTGCTTGGCATTATCAGCAATGCCCTTGCGAAATTGCCCATTCCAAAAACAATGCGTTGGGGCGATAAAAGCGAGCAATTTGTGCGCCCTGTGCATACCGTAACCCTATTATTTGGTGATGAGCTGATCGAAGGTGAAATTCTTGGTGTAGCCAGTGGTAAAACCATTCGTGGACACCGTTTCTTAGGTGAACAAGAATTTACCATTGACAATGCCGATCAATATCCTGCCATTTTAGAGCAAAAAGGCAGTGTCATCGCGGATTTTGAACGCCGTAAAGCGATTATTTTGGAAAATTCACAACAAAAAGCCACCGCACTTGGTGGTGTAGTGGATATTGAAGAAAGTTTACTTGACGAAGTTACCGCATTAGTAGAATTTCCAAATGTGCTGACCGCGAAATTTGAAGAACGTTTTCTTGCTGTGCCAGCAGAAGCCTTGGTTTACACAATGAAAGGGGATCAAAAATACTTCCCAATTTATGATAAAAACGGCAAATTATTACCGCACTTTATTTTCGTATCTAACATTAATCCAAACGATCCAAGCAAGATTATTGAAGGAAATGAAAAAGTAGTACGCCCACGTTTAACTGACGCAGAATTCTTCTTCAAAACCGATTTAAAACAGCGTTTAGAAGATAATCTACCTCGTTTGAAAACCGTCTTGTTCCAACAGCAGCTCGGAACGTTATTTGATAAAACACAACGTATTGAAAAACTGAGCGGTGAAATTGCGGCACAAATAGGTGCTGATGTAAGCAAAGCAGAGCGTGCAGGCTTACTATCAAAATGTGATTTAATGACCAATATGGTGTTTGAATTTACTGATACACAAGGTGTAATGGGAATGCATTATGCTCGTTATGATGGTGAAGATGAAGAGGTAGCCGTTGCGTTAAATGAGCAATATATGCCACGTTTTGCCGGTGATGAATTACCGCATTCCTTAGTGGCCTGTTCCGTGGCATTAGCGGATAAATTAGACACCTTAACGGGGATTTTTGGCATTGGTCAGCATCCAAAGGGCGATAAAGATCCATTTGCTTTACGCCGTGCGGCATTGGGTGTGTTACGTATCATTGTAGAGAAAAAATTACCTCTTGATTTAACCGATTTAGTGCAAAAATCTACCGCACTTTTCGGCGATAAATTAACCAATGGTAATGTCGTAGAGGATGTTGTGGACTTTATGCTAGGTCGCTTCCGTGCTTGGTATCAAGAAGAAGGCATTGCTGTTGATGTCATTCAAGCAGTACTTGCCCGTCGCCCTACCCGTCCTGCTGATTTTGATGCGCGAGTAAGAGCAGTGGCACATTTCCGTACCCTTGAGGCAGCGGAAGCCTTAGCCGCCGCGAATAAGCGTGTAAGCAATATTTTGGCCAAAGCAGAGGGTGAAATTGGTGAAATTCAGTTAGATCGTTGTGTTGAGCCAGAAGAAAAAGCATTAGCGCAAAGCGTACTCGCGTTACAAAGTGAAGTGCAACCACTTATTGCGGAGGGAGACTACGTGGCGGTGTTAGATAAATTGGCAAATTTACGCCAGCCAGTGGATAACTTCTTTGAGAAAGTGATGGTAAACGCCGAAGATCCACAACTTCGCCAAAATCGTTTAGCCATTCTGAAAACCTTGCAGGGGTTATTCTTACAAGTAGCAGATATTTCTTTATTGCAATAACTTGTCTTTTTAATGTCGCCCCGCTTTCTAAAGTGCGGGGCTTTTTTTCTAAATTTTTTAAAAAAATCACCGCACTTTAGATTATCCATAAGCAGGTTATATCCCTATCTTATTGATATTATAGATAAGAAATAAAAGGAATGTTTTCTGATGAGTGGGCGCTAATGACTTTCCGTAATGGATACTGATTCAGACTTTGGTAAAACTGTTCTAACGCATTATCAAGTAAATGTTTCAGTTGGCATTGAGGCTGTAATCCACATTTTGGTGAGAGGCAATTTACAAGGGGATCATTGCCTTGAAAAGTGCGTAGCATTTCACCGAGAGGAAGATCAAGCGTATTTTCTGCTAAGCGAATTCCGCCCCCTTTACCGCGACTAGTGATGAGCCATTGCTGTTTAGCCATAAAATGCACAATTTTCACTAAATGATTTTGTGAGAGTTGAAGCGCATTAGCAAGGCTTGCGATTGTGTGGCTTTGCGCTTGCTGACGAGCAAGGTAAATTAACACACGGAAACCATAATCAGTAAATTTATTAATTTGCATTTCAACTCCTTAGGTGGATTATTGTAGTCTATTTCACCACTTCTCGCTAGATTATCGCGTATTCATAAATAATCGCTTGCCAGCCTAACATTAAAAATGTATTTTAAATACATTTTTAATAAACGAAAAAGGAATGTTTATGTCATTAACAGCAAATCAAATTGAATTAGTGAAAGCGACTGTGCCAGTGCTACGTGAAAATGGTGTTGCACTGACTTCTTATTTTTACAACAGAATGCTGACCAATCACCCAGAATTAAAACAAGTATTTAATCTTGGTCATCAACGTAGTGGCGCACAAGCTCGTTCTTTAGCTAATGCGGTATTAGCTTATGCAGAAAATATTGAAAATCCCGCTGTGTTATTGCCTGCCGTTGAATTAATGGCACATAAACACGTGAGTTTGGATATTCAAGCACCTGACTATGCTATTGTAGGTAACAACTTACTTCATTCTATTAGTGAAGTGTTGCAAATTTCAATGGATGATCCATTAATTGAAGCTTGGACTGCGGCTTATAACCAATTAGCAGATATTCTGATTAGCACAGAAAAAGCCATTTATGATGAACACCAACAAACAAAAGGAAGCTGGTTAGGTTGGCGTAAATTTAAAATTGCGAAAAAAGTAGCAGAAAGCAGTGAAATTACGTCTTTTTATTTACAGCCTGTCGATGGGGGCGCATTGCCAACTTATAAAGCCGGGCAATATATTTCAGTGCGTGTTTTTGTCGAAGAATTAGGGTTAAAACAACCTCGCCAATATACGCTTTCAGATAATCCAAAAACAGATTATTTACGTATTTCTGTAAAACGTGAAGATCCAAAAGGTGAACTTGCAGGCGGTTGGGTTTCAAACACCTTGCATCAGTTAAAAGAAGGCGATGAGATTGAAGCCACCGCGCCAACAGGTAATTTCTTCTTGGTTGATAGCCATAAGCCGAATGTATTTATTAGTGGTGGTGTTGGCTTAACCCCTATGATTGCAATGCTTAACCAGCTTGTAGAACAAAATGTACCTGAAAAAGTAAGCTTTATCCACGCCTGTCGTAATGCTGATGTGCATGCTATGAAAAATCATATTGATAGTGTAAAAGCACAGTATCCAAATGTCAGTACGTTTACTGTCTATGAAGTGGAAGACGAACAAGCTGATGCAACAGGTCGTCTAAATTTAAGCCAAATTCCAACCGCACTTTTACCTAAAGAGGCGGATTACTATTTATGCGGTCCAATGGCATTTATGCAAGAGCAGAATAAGGCACTTCTTGCATTAGGTATTCCAGAAACTCAAATCTATATGGAAGCCTTTGGTACAGGTGGAATAAAACTCAATTAATCAATCTGTGAGGCTGAGGTTATACTCAGCCTCTGTTAAAATCAAACGGAGGGGCCTTCGATATGCCCTTGATCTAAATGAATCATACCTACTTCATTATTAGTGGCAACTTGGAAAGCCTGCCCGAATCCTTTAACAAAAAGCCCGTTTTGTGGAATTAAATGAAAAAGCGAAAAATCTTGCATTTTTATTAATTCATTCATTAATTTACCATGACGTTGCATTAATAAATCTGTACCTTGTTGCCATTCCTCTGACTCTCTTGGTATTTCAATGACTTCTGCATCAGCGGTTAAACGATGGCGAGCAAAAATTTGTCTACTATCTTGTTCATCTTCTATTAGCATAACGGAGACTTTACCATTTTGCTTTAAATTGCGAGCATGTTTTGCAATCGTAGAAATGAAAATATAATAGCCTTTCTCGCTTTCAGCAAATGGGGCATAGCTCGCATTCGGAATGCCGTCATTATCTACTGTCGCAAGTAATAACGTTTTACATTGTTGCTTGAGTGCTTTAATTTCTGGTTGTAAGCGATTATTTAAACGTTCTTGACGATCTAGCATAAAATTTCCTTATTTCTAATTTGGTTAAATTTTTTTACTTGATGAGCTAATAATTGGCGTTGTTCATCTCGACCTAAATAGATCTTAAACAAGACTTCTTGCTGTGCGGTAATAAATGCGATGGCATAACTTTCTTTGCCACGAAATGGCTTGCTTATCAATACAATATCAGTAATTTGTTGAAGTTTTAGATGACCATAGAGTGCAATATTAGGATTTTTAGGCATATTGAGATTAAAGTAGCCATATCCCTCTTTGCCAAGTGGGAATGTACCTTCAACTTCAAAAATTGAACCCGCTTTCTCAATAATAGTTACAACTTTTCCCCAAGAGTGAATTTCGGCCAGTAAAGCTTCAATATCTCCAGTGAAGAATGTAATAAATTCAGCAGGGAGGTGTTTGATAATTTCGCCCTCTTGACACTTAAATTTATCTGCCAAATCAAGAGTATGCAGGCTTGGTTCTTGCAAAAGAGCTTGTTCTATTTTTTGTTTTAATGTCATATATATCCTTTCTTTAGCTTAAAATTGGTAGCCAAGAGTGATTTTTATATTACGTCCCGGATTAGGCGTAAGGGCAAATGCTGGTGTATAAGCTTTATCGAAGAGATTTTCAATAGCGAAATCAATGCTTAGATTTTCCCATTCTCCTTGTTTTGGTGCATAGGTAGCATTGAGATCAATGAGTGTATAACTTGGATATGTATTTGTGTTATCGCGAGGTACTCGTTTCTGTGCAAAATAATGTCTTAACTCTGTACCAATGCTGAATTTATCCATAACAACCGTATAGCGAGTTCCGAGAGTAATACGATCGGCATTAATATTTTCTAATGCTTCGCCTGTTTGGCGATCTTTACCTCTTAGTAGCCCATAATTGGCATATATAGACCAGCGAGGGGTTTGATATTGACCGCTTATTTCTAATCCCCTCAATCTTGCATTTTGGACATTTCGATATTGGAAAGTTTTTGGTATGTTGCCCATTCTTCCAGTATATTCAATCACATCAAGATTGATAAAATCTTTAATATCGTTTTGGAAAAGTGCGGTAGAAAATTTTAATGAATCGTTATCTTGCCATAGGTTATCCCAATGAAGATTGATGTTTAATTCTTTATTTCGTGCAATTTCAGCCTTTAGATCGGGGTTAGCTTGGAATGTGGTAATTAACTGTCTATCATAGCCAAAGTGATAGCCTGAGATGTAGCGTTCTTGTAAACTTGGGGCGCGGAATGCCTCATTATATTTAACAGAGATATCTACCCAATTAGTTGGTTGATAACTAAGGGTAAGAGAGGGAGACCAATGTGTTTTACTATATCGTTCTCCTTGCTGCTCTTTGCTTTCGTAGGCATCAAATCTCACGGCAGGAGAAAATACCCAATGCTCATTCAATTTAATATGGCTAAGTAGATAAGTTCCCCAAACATTAGCTTTCGCATTATAAGCGTTAGGGCGATATTTTGCCGTTTTTAAATCATTAGCTAAACAACTATTTGTTTGTCTTAATAAACAATCGGTATTTAATGCTTCACGTTGCGTTTTAGCGTGATCCTGATAAAAATCAAGACCATAAATAAATGCAACACGCTCAAATTCAGAAGCATTCTGCAAATTAAAGCCCCAAGTTCGGTAAGATGTCGTATCATATGCGCCTGTTCGTTGGTTATTCTCTGTCTCTTTAGTGCGATTATGATATAACGTAAATCCAGCATTAATTAATCGTGAAGAAGGATTTAATAAATAATTTATTGCAAAGCTTGTATTGGTGATTTTTTGTTTCGCAAGATCTGTGGTTCCACCAGCTTTACTATAATCAACTTGCCCTCCTGTTCTAAATGTATTGGCAATATCATTATAAAAATCTTCGGGCGTGTAAGGAGAAGCCATTTCATTGTTGGCTGGTGCAAGCTGCTTGTTAATACTATGGCGAGCATTTAATTCCACTCGTTGCGCATCTGTGAGTTGCCAGCCCGCTTTAAGTAATCCACCTTGTTGAGTTAGCCCACTGTAGGGTAAATCTCCCAAATTTTGTCCTAAACGTATATCATTATTTTTATTATGAAAACCTTGAATTAAAAAATCCGCACTTTGATTGGCTGCATAAGCGGCTATTTGAGTTTCATTCATTGAGCTGGCTGATTGATACCCTTGTTTAATTAATGCTCCCCAGTACTCATTCGGTCGTAGTAAATCTAACGCACTTAAGCTACGTACTGAGACAACTCCGCCTAATGCCCCACTTCCCCATAATGTGCTAGCAGGGCCTTTTATAACTTCTATTTGAGAGAGGACATTGGGTGGTAAAAAGAATGAGCCTCTATGTTCTAAGTTAAAGTTTTGTCTCACTCCATCAACGACTTGAACCACCCGCGTACCACTCAATCCTCGAACATTTGGTTTTTGGGCTAATGATCTTACCCCTCCTTGAATAGATATATTTGGCGATTGCGAAACAGCTTGAGCAATAGAAGTTGCTTGGGATTGATTAAGCGTTTGGCGATCGAATAAAACGAAGTTTGCTTGTTTTTTAGCATATTCAGTAGGATCTCGTAATGCTGTAACGGAAATTTCATCGAGCTGTTCAGCATTTGACATTGAGGAAGTCAAGAGTGGTAATAATGCGAGAGATAGCGCGGAAAGATTTTTTTTCATCAGTTTGTCCTTTAGATTAATACGTTTCAACATTTTAAATGTGTAAAGCTACATTGCGATTAATATCTAAAACGCAAACATAGTATGTAGTTATGCTCAAAATGTCAATGCTATTGATAATGATTTTTATTTGAGTATAATCTAATGTATTACTTTTTATTCACATCATTAATATAGGATAATGAAATAATGCGTAATTCTTCTCTTATTTTACCTTTGCTTTCTTTCTCGTTATTTGCACAGGCACAGCAGCAGACATTTCAAGAGCAATTGCAAGAAGCCGGTGCGCTTTCCCAACAAATAAATCAACATCCCTCTCGTTTAGCGAAACCAACTGGGCAACTTTTCAATCAGCCTATCAAAATACATCAACAAAATGCGGATATGCTCCACTTTGAGTTAAAACAGATAACAATTAAACTTTTTAATCAAGATGGACTGCAAGAACCCATTCAACAAGATCTTTCATTTTTATTAAAACCTTACCTTAATCAAGCAATTACTTTAGTTGATCTTAATCAGCTTACCGATCAAATTACTCAATATTATCGAAAAAATAATTATCTAGTTGCCCGTGCTTTTATACCGCCTCAAGAGATTGAAAATGGGCAATTAATTATTGGTTTGATCGAAGGGAATATCGGTAAGATAACGATCGATAATCAAAGTCGATTATCTGAAAAATTTGTACGTAGAATGGCTAATACCAGTGTAAATAGTTTGCCTTATCTTGCACAAAATGAGGTCGAAAAATTGGCTTTACTTCTTAATGATATTCAAGGGGTTAGCTCTAAATTGAGTATTCAAGCAGGTGAACAAGCCGGAACGACAAATATGAATATCTTGTTGCAAAATGGCAAATCTTGGAAAGCCTATTTATTTGCGGATAACCAAGGTTCGGCACAAACGGGTGAGTATCGTTTGAGTGGAGGAATAAAAGGATTTAATTTAGCAGGATTGGGGGATGAACTTAATTTAAATATGTTGAGTTCTTATAAGGGAAAGCTAAGAAATGCACAAATTGATTATTCTGCGCTATTAGATGGTTATGGTACACGACTAGGGGCTTTTTTCTCTTATCTTGATTATAAGTTAGGGAAATCTTTTGCCGCATTGGGGGCAAAAGGGAATAACCAAAATATGGGGATTTATTTATTACATCCAACTATTAGAATGCCAAATTTACACATTAATACAAAATTAACACTTTCCCATAATCGTATTTTAGATAGCCAATCTCAGCCTCAATCTGTTGAGAATCTTACCAAAATTAATTTAGTTCGCTTTGATATGAATGGAGTCTGGAATAGCTTTGCTAAAGGAACAACCTATTTCAATCTTGGCGTCAGTATTGGTAAGCAACATAATCGTTCTACAGAGGCTATGCATAATCGTGCGCTGGATTGGAAAGAGAATAATAAATTTACTTTAACGAATATTGAATTGGGGCATGAACAACTTTTACCTTATGACTTTGCAATAGATCTTAATGTTAAAGCACAAATGACAGATAGAAATTTATCGTCAAGTCAAAAAATGTTATTAGGAGGACAAAATGCGGTTCGAGGATATCGTACAGGTGCTTTATCTCTAGCTGATGCCGTGGTTGGGCAGTTTAGCTTGAAGCATTATTATCCTATATTAAAAGAAAGTTTAGTGACTAGCTCTATTTTTTATGATATCGGCGCAGGAAGAAAGTATCACAATATTAATACATATGATCAACGTCCTGAAGAGACTAATCAGGTGAAATTGCAAAGCATTGGTACTGGCGTACAACTTTCTGCACCGAATGATTATGCTTTGACTTTTTATTACAGTAAACCTATTGGAAAAAAACTAGTAGGTGAAAAAGATCATCAATTAATGTTGTCATTATTAAAAATGTTTTAGTTTCAAAATCAGAGATAAATACTATTTAGGAGCAAAAAGATGAAATATTCGTTAAGTTTAATAACGCTTGCTGTTCTCTCTAATTCAGCATTAGCAAATTCAATAGAAGAAAATGCATTACCTAAAAACCATCATATTACGCAAGGGAGTGCTGAGATTTCTTCCAATGGAAATGCGATGAATATTAATCAACATTCTGATCGTGTATCAATTGATTGGGAAAGTTTTAACATTGGTAAACAGGCAAGTGTTACCTTTAAACAGCCAAATTCATCAAGTATTGCTTATAACAGAGTGACTGGTGCAGATATATCAACTATTCAAGGAAAACTGAATGCTAATGGGCGCGTGTTTTTGTCTAACCCAAATGGCATTATTTTTACGAAAGATGCTCAAGTTAATGTTGGCGCGTTGTTAGCGACGACAAAAGAGATTGAGAAACTCACTGAAAAACCAACTCGTAGCTATAGCAGAGATGAACTACGTTTTAAAAGAAAAAAACAGCAAGAAGGAGAAATTCGCAATGATGGAATAGTTCAAGCACAAGAGGCTATTTATCTTGTTGGTGACAAGGTTAAAAATAATGGAAAACTTGAAGTCATCGGCAAGCCTGAAGAGGTTATCCAATTAAGTTATTCAGGCAAAATAGATGGGATCAATGTTAAAAATAAAACAGTTTTTTTAGCTGCAAGTGATAATTTTGATTTTGATTTAAGTAATTTTAGTATTTCTCTCACTGGGAAAGACGTGGCGGGAC
The DNA here is from genome assembly GCF_026226765.1 of Avibacterium sp. 21-599. NCBI lineage: Bacteria > Pseudomonadati > Pseudomonadota > Gammaproteobacteria > Pasteurellales > Pasteurellaceae > Avibacterium > Avibacterium sp. 21-599. The sequence goes on along the minus strand of NZ_JAKKOB010000001.1, from coordinate 641,798 downwards.
TTATAGAAAATAATGGTGCAATTATTTCAAATGATCGCATTGTACTCACTGCAAAAGGCGAAGAACAGTTAAAACACGCTGCGGTGAATAATAATGGACTATTAGAAGCAAATAATATCACTATTGAAGGAGGAAAAATTGTTTTAACTGAACAATCGGATATTCGTTATGGCAAAACACAGCATAATGGTGCGGCACTGACTATAACTCAAATTGGGAAAGACAAGGATGCAGGTGTTAAAATTAGCGGAAAAATTACCGCACTTGCTAAAACAGATAAAGTGAAGGAATCCGTTTATGCCAATAATGATCGTTTTAAGGTAGGAAAATTAGTATTAGATGAAGATGGAAAGGTGCTTTATACCACAGATAAAAAAACGATATTAAAAGCAGAAAGTACACCAGAGGGGCTAAAAGCAGAAGATAGTAAAGTTTATGTTTATCGTAAAGATGGTGTATTAACGATTAATGCGATTGATGGAGGGTATGTTGTTGCTTCAGATGGTTGGAAACCTGAATCCAATAGTAAAATTGATGCCCTAAGATTGCCTTACAGCACTAGTAAAATTATGACAATTAGTTATAAAGAAAAAAATGGGGTATTTAGTGAATTAGAAATAACTCAAAATAAAACAGGGTTAGATCCAATTAATCAGCAGATTATTGATACCTTAAAAGAAAAAGTTGCTAATGGAGATTACTCATTTTTAGAGAATAAAAATTTAAATTCCCTTGTGGAATCAATCATCGATGAACAAAGACAAGCCTTAATTCAACGATTAGGTATTAGCAATGATCAATTATCCTTATTATCGAATGAACAACATGTAACGATTAATGGCAATGAATACAAAACAAACAGCTATTTATTAAAAGAGAATGTCGATAAAGTTTTTGAAAAATTACAAGAAAAAAATGCAGAAGTTAAACGAGAAGATATAACATTACTTGCATCACTACTTAATAATCGCCGTCAAGCAACTATCGCTGAAGACATATACAGAAGTAAATCTGGTTATATAAATGATGAGAAACAAGAAATCTATCCATTAGTAGTCAGCCAAACGCTTTCTGATAAATTAAAGCAAGATATTAAATTACCCCTGACGACTATCAGTGCTGAAGCACCAATAACGATTACAAATGCGACTTTTGATCATACTCAAAATGGACAGCATAATATGATGCTATTAGCAAACAACCGTACAACGCCATTAGATATTCACTTAAATAATGTAAATATTAATCTAGGGCAAGGTTCTTTTGGTATTGGAAGTCAATTTAAACCAGAAAGCTTAAAAGAGGATACCTTAATAATGAAAGAGGTTGATGGTAAATTACTGCAACTTTACAGTTTAACTGGAAATCCATCATTACAACAAAAAACCTTAAAAGAACTATTGCAAGATATAAAATTCTACGACTATGACTTGGAATTAACGACTAAGAACAACCAAAAGATTTCTGCACCAGAATTATGGAAACAATTTGTTGCAAATGCTGAATCTTTAGAAAATAAAAATTTAGATCAACAGAATTTTTATCAGTTTATTCAAACTGAATTTAATGAATATGCTAATAAACATTTAGCAACAGTTCTTCCTCAATTAAATATTCTTCTTCGTCGTTCAACTTTCTCAAATGGAAGCTCCATAAATTCATCGTGGACCAAGGTTGTTAAGGCAAAACAAACTAATGAAATAGCGGGTTTAAGTGCAACACAGAAAACGCCATTTAATGTTTCATTAAATCATGTCACATTTAATCAAACTAAAGATTTTATTATTGCTGATGGTTTTAAATCTGTCTTATTTGATCATGTAAAAACGAATGATGAATTTGGTCTTTATATTAACGCAGGTAATCAGCGTGTATATGCTGCAAAGGAAACCAATTTGTCTGAAAAAGTGAAAAAGAAAGGCTATGAATATCTTATTTCTGACCTTGAAGAACGCGTAATGCGTGGTAATTTTTCCGTACATAATGAACGTTATGGTTCAAATAGCGATCAAGCACTTAAATTGGCAAAACGTGAACTATCTACAGGTTTCGAAGATTGGGATGCCTCACTTTGGAATGAGCGCTCCCACATTGATGGAACAACTATTACTATTAGAAATAGCCAGTTAAATAGTCACGATGGATTTATGCATTTATTAGCAGAAAAAGTTGATATTCATAATAGTCATTTAGCTGTTGATTTTTCTCGCCAAATTACCGATAGTTTTATGCCCAAAGCAAGTAAAATTGCGATAAATGGTAAGCATATTCTATTAGATAATAGCCAATTATTTGTTAATGGTGCAGATAAATTACACATCTCCCCAGAACCTCAGGCAGCAAGTCTGTTCATTATTGGCAACTTGATTGGACGTAATAGTGAAATTTATGCGAAAAATCATCAATATTATACTTTTCGAACAAGTGGAAGAACCACATTAAGTGGTGAACATTCCCCTGAAGATCTCCGCATAACACTTATACATACAGGTTCATACCCTAAAGATAACGGATCAGTTTTTGGACCAAATCCAGCTGATTATCTTGTTGATAATATAGCATTTAATGTTGGCGATGTAATGCAAAGTGATGAACAAGGGAATGTGGTATCTAGTGCAAGGACAACACTTAAAAATCTTAAATTTAATATTTTCGCCCCTAATGGTGCGAGAGCATTTGAATCTTTTGATATTTCATCAAAAAGTTATCTTCCAAATATTAATGTTACGGATACAGCCAACTTTACCTATTTTGAACAGCCACGAGTTATTGCAAAATCAGCAAATGTTGTTAGTGGAAAAAGTAATGCAGTCAGTTTGCGCGATATGTTAAGAATAATCGATCGAATTCAAGGCATTCAGGCTTCTGATTTGGCTGGGCAACAAACGAGTAATCTAGATAATTTATCTTCTTTAGATTTAGCGGAAAAAATATGGGAAAAACAAACAATGAGTGAAGATAATACAGATGTAGAAATTTGTGAGGGCGAAGAAGGGAAAAAGACATGCAAGACACTAAATTCAAGTTCTCATGCCGAAGTGAGTGTTGGGGATATATTATAGTTAACTCACATTAAAATAATGTATAAAGCATCAATTTGAGCTACCTATTAGCCATCAAAAAAGGATTTTCCACTTAAAAGAAAATCCTTTTTTATACCATAAATAGAGATGCATATTATTCAGTGTTTGAAATACTCTCTTTAAACTTCCGTGTTTGTTTATCTGCTTTTGAGGAAGCGACAGTTTTTATGAGTAATACCGATACGCTTAAATACAGCTCAGATATGGTCATCAATCTCTTGCAGTATTTTGTTCTATCAATGTGATAAGTATCGGAATACGCTTCTGTATGCTAATGCCGTTTATCTGTATCTATCTGGATGTTTGTTGCACGTTGTTTGACTTGTGTTACATTGCCAACAAAACCGCATATGCATAGATATACCGCACTGTTTTGAGGTTTCCTCAAAGGTTAGGGGATTATGTTCTTTCATCGCCAATATTTTACGGTGGAAATCAAGTGAGTATTTTAGGGGGCTTGCATATCTAGATTTTGTTGGTGAATGATGTCATCAAATGGTATGCACCTATAATTATTCCCTTTCAAGAAGATTATTTAGAAAACACAAGTGCATTTCAGAATAATATAGCCAATCAATGAAAGAAAGGGGAAACAGAGGATAAATAAATCACGAAAGCTATTTCCTTGCTAGCTTAAATATATAAGGAACAGCTCAAAGGCGTTTTGTTTATAAGGAAAGTGCGGTGAAAAATTACCGCACTTTGTTTTTTCCTATGCTTTCTTATTTTAACGCGACTCTTGCGTTTCTGAATAATCGCATCCACGCGCCGTCTTCTGTCCAATCTTCAGGATACCACGAATTGGAAACTGCGCGGTAAACTCGTTCTGGGTGTGGCATCATAATGGCGACACGTCCATTGCGGTTGGTGAGTGCGGTAATACCATCCACGGAACCATTTGGGTTGGCGGGGTATTGGGTGGTTGGGATTAGATCATTATCAATATATTGTGCAATAATCAAATTTTGTTCACGCAACATAGCAAGTTGCTGATCATTTTTGAACTCTACACGTCCCTCACCGTGAGAAACCGCGATTGGCATATGAGAACCAGCCATTCCGTTAAACCACAGTGAAGCCGTCTCATTGATGCGAACCATTGCGACGCGCGCTTCAAAACGTTCCGATTGGTTACGCACAAAACGTGGCCACGCTTCTGTTCCCGGGATAATTTCAGCTAAGTTAGCGAGCATTTGGCAACCATTACATACCCCGAGTGCAAGGGTATTTTCACGAGCAAAGAAAGTGGCAAATTGATCGCGAAGTGCGGTGTTAAATAGGATAGATTTTGCCCAGCCACCGCCTGCGCCTAACACATCACCGTAAGAGAAGCCACCACAAGCCACAAGCGCTTGGAAGTCTTTCAAATGATGGCGTTGATGTTGCAAATCGCTCATATGCACATCAATGGCATCAAAGCCTGCACGGTCAAAGGCGGCGGCCATTTCATAATGGCTGTTTACGCCTTGCTCACGTAAAATGGCAATGCGTGGACGTACACCTTTGGCGATATAAGGTGCCGCAATGTCTTCATTCACATCATAAGTTAAAGACACGGAGAAGCCTTTGTCATTTGGATTTTTCTTCGCGGCAAATTCTTGATCGGCACATTCTGGATTATCGCGCAATGCCTGCATTTTGTGGGTCAATTCTGCCCAAATGCCACGCAGTTCAGAACGGGTTTCTTTCAATAACACTTTCGTGCCACGCGTGATTTCAAATTGATTGTTTGCGGTTACCGTGCCAAGTTCTTTCAGTAGATACAGTACACCATTTTGCTCGAAAGCCTGACGAACAGCGGGCAAATCACTGTCTTTCACTTGGATCACCGCGCCTAATTCTTCATTAAACAATACGGCAAGATCGTTATCGCCTAACGCACTAATATCTACGGATACGCCACAATGCCCTGCAAACGCCATTTCGGCAAGGGTGATAATCAATCCGCCGTCTGAACGATCGTGGTAAGCCAGCAATTTTTGTTCATTCACAAGTTGTTGCATTGCATTGAAGAAGCCTTTCAGGCTTTCCACATTTACCACATCCGCTGGCTTATCACCTAATTGTTTATAAACCTGTGCCAATGCGGTTGTGCCTAAGCGATTTTTCCCTTCGCCTAAATCAATCAAGAATAAACGGCTGCTGCCTTTGTCGGTGCGTAATTGTGGGGTGACGGTTTTGCGTACATCCTCCACCCGAGCAAACGCACTGATCACTAAAGAAAGGGGGGCGGTGACGGATTTTTGTTCACCATTTTCCTGCCAAGTAGTTTTCATTGACATTGAATCTTTCCCCACGGGAATGGTCAAGCCTAATTGCGGGCAAAGTTCTTCTCCTACGGCTTTGACGGCTTCATAAAGCCCGGCATCTTCGCCCGTATGCCCTGCGGCAGACATCCAGTTAGCAGAAAGTTTAATGCGTTTAATATCGCCAATATCCGTTGCGGCAATATTGGTGAGGCTTTCTGCTACGGCTAAACGCGCAGAAGCAGCGAAATCTAACAATGCCACAGGGGCGCGTTCACCCATTGCCATTACTTCACCGTGATAGCTATCTAATGCCGTCGTCGTGACTGCGCAGTCTGCTACGGGGATTTGCCAAGGACCAACCATTTGATCGCGCGCTACCATACCCGTTACGGAGCGATCACCAATGGTGATTAGGAAGGTTTTCTCTGCCACCACAGGTAAACGTAATACGCGGTGTAACGCTTCTTTTAACTCAATATTTGAGTGATCTAGTGGTGGATTATGCACGTGCTTAGAGGCAACATCGCGCGTCATTTTTGGTGTTTTACCAAGCAACACATTCATTGGTAAATCAATCGGCTCATTATGGAAATGATCATCGTGTAAGGTAAGATGCGCTTGTTCTGTCGCTTCACCAATCACGGCAAATGGCGCACGTTCACGCTGACAAAGTTGCTCAAATAATGCTAATTTATCTGGCGCAACAGCAAGCACATAACGTTCTTGCGATTCGTTACACCAAATTTCCAACGGCGACATTCCTTTTTCATCACATAAAATATCACGCAATTCAAAGCGTCCGCCACGCCCCCCATCGTGAACTAACTCTGGCATTGCGTTAGACAAACCGCCTGCGCCTACATCGTGGATAAACAAAATCGGGTTATCTTTACCCATTTGCCAACAGCGATCGATCACTTCTTGGCAACGGCGTTCCATCTCAGGATTATCACGCTGTACGGAAGCAAAATCTAAATCTTCCTTCGATTTGCCTGATGCCATTGAAGAGGCCGCACCACCGCCTAAGCCAATATTCATTGCTGGCCCACCAAGTACAATCAATTTTGCGCCCACAGGGATTTCACCTTTTTGCACGTGTTCTGCACGGATATTCCCGATACCACCTGCGAGCATAATAGGCTTGTGATAGCCACGCACTTCTTCGCCATTAAAGCTGTTTACTTTTTCTTCATAAGTACGGAAATAACCAAGCAAGGCTGGACGACCAAATTCATTATTAAATGCCGCACCGCCTAAAGGCGCTTCTAGCATAATATCTAATGCAGAGGCGATTCGATCAGGTTTAGATAGCGCGGTTTCCCACGGTTGCTCAAAATTTGGAATGATCAGATTTGAAACAGAAAACCCTACTAATCCTGCTTTTGGTTTAGCGCCTCGCCCTGTTGCCCCTTCATCACGAATCTCGCCACCAGATCCCGTTGCCGCCCCCGGGAAAGGGGAAATTGCCGTTGGGTGGTTATGGGTTTCGACTTTCATTAAAATATGCGCATCTTCATTATGATAACGATATTGCCCATCTTGATCTGGGAAAAAGCGTCCAACGTTTGAGCCTTCCATTACCGCGGCGTTATCTTTATACGCTGAAAGCACATAATCTGGGGTTTTCTCAAAGGTATTTTTGATCATTTTGAACAAGGATTTTTCTTGTTTTTCACCATCAATGATCCAATCGGCATTAAAAATTTTATGGCGACAATGCTCCGAATTGGCTTGCGCGAACATATAAAGTTCTACATCAGTCGGATTACGCCCAAGTGCGGTGAAATTTTCCACTAAATAATCAATTTCATCTTCTGCCAATGCCAACCCCAGAGACACATTTGCTTGCGCTAATGCATTGCGCCCACCAGCCAAAATATCCACTCGGGTAAAGGGTTTTGGTTGCTGTTGCTGGAATAGCACTTCGGCTTCTTGTGGCGTGCGGATTACCGTTTCCATCATTCGGTCATAAATATGGCTAACAAGCTGGGTTTGCTCTTGCTCATTTAAAGTACGTTCTAACTCAAAATAAAACGCTAATCCGCGCTCTAAGCGTAAAACTTTATTTAAACCGCAGTTGTGTGCAATATCAGTGGCCTTTGACGACCAAGAAGAAATCGTGCCAACACGAGGGATAACAATAAAACATTCCCCTTGTGGTTCGTGCTGTGCCAAGTTTGGACCATAATGTAATAATTGGGTTAATTCTTGCTCTTCAAGCGTATTCAATGCTTCACTGAGTTCTGCAAAATGTTGATATTCTGCATAGCAAGATTTCACTGGAAGTTGTGCTTGTTGAAAGCGTTGGACGAGTTGATTTAAACGGAAAGGCGAAAGGGCTGGAGAGCCACGAAAAATCTGCAACATAGACTTACCATTGGTTAGATTAATGAAAAACTTGGCTATTATAGAGGAATTTTTAGCAAAACGAAAACGTTTGCGTAAGTATGGTAATGGATAAAAGACGAATTCATTAAAAACGTGATGTTATGGATAAAAAAGAGAAAAAACGACCGCACTTTTGATTTATCATCGCTCAATGCTGAAATCAGGCTGTGCTAGCCTGCTGTATGTCGAACTGCCTTACCTTATTTCAAATTATTTATTAAAGGAAAAAATAGTGTCGTTGAGATCGTGATCTTGCAATGATAAAAATACCCAAGAATGAACATTTTTGAAATCAAATCCCTAATCCTTGACGAATAAGCTGTTCTTTTAACAATCCAAACTGATTTGTGGCGCGAAGTCCGATGCCGCGGGCGAGTTTTTTTAGTGGATTGTTGCCGGCAAAGAGATCTTTTAAGCCTTGCATTGCGATGAGCATTTTTACTGCTTCTGTTTTACGCGTACGTTCGTAGTAACGCAGATTGCGATATTCGCCGATGTCTAAACCTAATGCAACGTGTTTTTCAATTTCTTGGGCAAGCAGTAACGCATCTTGCAAGCCTAGGTTTACCCCTTGTCCTGCCAGTGGATGAATGGTGTGAGCTGCATCGCCAATTAAAGCGATACGCGGCTGCGCGAAGTTGCGTGCATAGCGCGCGGTGAGTGGAATCGCTTGACGTTCGCTTTGACATTCGCATAGCCCAAGCTGATTATCAAAAGCAATGCTTAGCTGTTTGTTGAATTGTGCAAGATTGCAATCTCGCAGTTGTTTAGCTTGCTCTGGTGGAAGTGACCACACAATAGAACAGAGATTTTCTTGATGTAACGGTAAGAATGCTAAAATGCTGTCGGGGGCAAAAATTTGTCTTGCGCAGTGTTGGTGTGGCTCTGCGGTTTTGACGTTGCAGACCAACGCATATTGCCCGTAATCACGGAAAATAAGCGGAATATTGGCTTTTTGCCGCAGCCAAGAATTTGCTCCATCTGCGCCCACAACTAATTTTCCCACTAACATTTGCCCATCAGTTAAGGTAAGAATCGCGCTGCTTTCGTTAATACCGATATTCTGAGCCGTCTCGGTGAAAATCTCGATATTCTCTTGTGCGTCCACTTGTTGCCAAAGGCTATGCTGAATGATCGGATTTTCCACAATATGCCCAAGGTGAGAAATACCTAACCCTTTGGTATCAAATTCAATTTTGGCAAAGCTATCTTTTTCCCACACAGACATTTTATCGTAAGCCGTTGCGCGCGTCGTTTGAATGGTTTGCCACGCATTGAGTTCTTGCAGAAAATGCTCACTGGCAAGGTTCAAGGCGCTCACACGATAAGCGATATGCGTGGAAGAAAAATGCGGCGGATGAGATTCGATTAGGGCGATGCGCATTGCGGTATGTTTTAATTTGGCGGCAAGTGCCAGCCCCACCATTCCACCACCGATAATAATGAGATCAAAATTTTTCATTGTGCTAACCACCCTAATGTCGGTTTGATAAAGTGTTGTTTGAGTAAATGAGATTGCGCCATTGCCATTAGCCCCAAATTTCGTCCAATTTGTAATGGCAATAATGTATTGGCAAAGAGCGAAACCAAGCCGTCCGTTAAGTTGATTAACTGCGTTTGATCCGCTTGGCGTGCTTTTTCATATTGCTTTAATAAGGCGTATGTGCCGAGATCTTGCCCTTGCATAAAGGCTTGGCTTAATAACTTGGCAAGGCAAATGACATCACGCATCCCCAGATTAAAGCCTTGTCCCGCAATGGGATGCAAGGTTTGTGCAGCATTACCGATCAGCGCAGTGCGGTGATGAATATGCTGGCTGGCTTGATATAACGCCAAAGGATACGCAAAACGCTTGCCGCATTGCTGCAATTTGCCGAGCCGCCAGCCGAAGTGTTGTTGCAAACGAGCAAGAAAGGCGTCGTCCGTTAGCCCCATTAAATATTGAGGATCTTTTACGCACCAGACTAAGGACATCAAATTATCTGTCATCGGTAATAATGCAAGCGGACCTTCCGCAGTGAAACGTTCAAACGCACGCTGTTGATGAGGCTGTTGCACTTGAAGATTGGTGATAATCGCCGTTTGTTGATAATCACGCACCTTGTTGATGGCAATGTTGGCTGATTTTGCCACCAAAGATTGAGTGCCATCCGCGCCGATAATAAGCTGACAAGATAAAGTGCGGTGGTTTTTTAGCGAAATTTTCACCCGCTCTTTATCAAACTGAATTTGTGCAATATCCATCGGGGAAAAATAATCAATGTTGTCATAGTGTTTGATTGCCGCAAGCAATATTTCGCCTATCGGCTGCAATGCAACCACTGCACCCAGTTGTTTTAACTGAAATTCATCGGCGTGAAATTCCACTAAGCCACTGTGTCCTTTATCAGAAACGTGAATATGCTCAATAGGGCAGGCAAGGGGAGACATTTGTTGCCATAATGATTGCGTATTAGGTAAAGTGAGCCAAGCAAGTTGTTGGCAAGTTCCCGCTGAAAGGGCAATGCAACGCGCATCAAAACCGCTTTGCTGATGCTGTTGCGGGGCTTGTTTTTCTAGTAACGCAATGCGCATTGTGCCTTGTGTTTGCGCACTTAAGGCTAAAGCGAGGGTGCAACCTGCCATTGCGCCGCCTACGATAATCACATCATAATGCTCAATTTGTTCCATTTCTGCCCCATTTTAATTTTACGCGTTCTGTGCCATCACTTGTTCGATTTCATCGATTTCTTTTGGTACGGCACTGGTTAGCACTTTGTTGCCATATTCTGTGATCACAATATCATCTTCAATACGAACGCCAATGCCTTTATATTGCTCAGGCACATCGGCATTGGTTGGAATATATAAGCCCGGCTCAACCGTTAGCACCATCCCCACTTCTAATGGGCGATCGCGTAATTTGCTGTCTGTTTTAAGGCTATAACGCCCCACATCGTGGACATCAATGCCAAGCCAATGACCTAAACCGTGCATATAAAAGGCTTTGTAGGCTTCCTCTGCAATCAGTTGTTCCACCTCGCCTTGCAAAATACCCAAACGTACCAAGCCTTCCACTTTAATGCGGATAACGTCTTGATTCACTTGCTGAATATTATTGCCTGCCACCAAAGATTTTATGGCGTGTTTTTGTGCATTTAGCACGATTTCATAAATATCTCGCTGGGCTTGGCTGAATTTGCCATTAACGGGATAAGTACGCGTAATATCGCCAGCATAGTAGGCAAATTCACAGCCTGCATCGACTAGCACTAATTCGCCCTCTTTCAAAGGCTGATCATTTTCATTGTAATGCAGAATACAAGCGTTATCGCCTCCTGCAACAATACAGTTAAAAGAAGGGAAACGTGCGCCAAAACGGTTAAATTCGTGCAGCAATTCTCCTTCAATTTCAAATTCTAAGCGGTTTGGACGCGTTTGTTTCATTGCGTGTAAATGCCCAAGGGCGGTAATTTGCCCTGCTTGTTGTAATAAGGCAATTTCATTCGCTGATTTGATTAAACGCATTTCATCTACATAGTCTGCCCAATTAAAAACTTGCGAAAATTGCACCGCACTTTCTTTAAGCCGCTGATTACCCCAAGGCTGAGAGACGGGGTTATGGTAAAGTGCGGTGAAATTTTTGCTGATTTTTTGCCATTGTGGCACAAAATCTTCAATACAATAGGCTTCGTCTAGGTTTAATTTAGCCGCGGCACTTTCCACGCCCAAGCGACGTCCGTTCCACGTTTCCATTAGAGGATCAGAAGGACGTAAAAACAATAGGGTGCGAGCGTGTTGTGCCGTTTTGGCTAATACCAAAATCGCATCAGGTTCATTAAAGCCGGTGAAATACCAAAAATAGCTGTCTTGGCGGAAGGGATAATGGTTGTCGTTGTTACGCACCTGTTCTTGTGCCGAGAAAATAATGGCTAAGGAATTATCCGCCATTTGTGCCAGCAATTTTTCACGCCGTTGGACAAATTCGTCAGCAGGGATTTGGGCTAAATAAGCAAGATCCATCGTCTTTCTCCTTAGTGTAATACGGTTTTTTGTTGAGCCTGATAAGGGCGATAATGGGCATAAAGCACCGCCACCAAGGTGCGGACATATTCCACCACTTGTTCTAAGGATTCCGCCAGTTCTTCAGGATCGTCATCTTCTTCATAAGCTAATACCGCAATATGTTGCAGATCATCTAACGCTTCACCAATTTCACCCGTTTCTTTATCCATTTGAGCTTGCACTAGCCCTAAACCGAGCAAAAAGTGGCTTGTCCATTCTGAAAGGGCATCAATTTCGTTAAACACATCGCCGTTTTCTGGCAAGAAAAGTTGAAAATTGAAGCTATCAATATCTTCTAGGTGATGCTGAATATCGTGGTAAAGTGCCGATATGTCTTTTAATAAAGCGGTAGGGTAGGCCTCACCATTATTGGTAAATTCATTCATAAAAATGGGCCATTTTTGCTCACTTGCCGCGCCACAAATTAAGCCAGTAAGCAAGCCGTGTAATTCGGCAGCAGTAACAGGAATGGTGGCTTGACGGAGTTTTTGGGCTAATTCGTCATAAGAGAGAATATCAGACATAATTTTTTCCTTTTGCTAAAGATAGGCGTAGTTTAGCACTGTTAGATTAAGCTAACCACAATCAGGCGGATTTTTATGACGAAAAATATTTGCTATGGCATAATAGCAAAAAATTTATTTTCACTGAGGATAAGTATGTCATCGCAAAGCATTGAATTATCTGTATTAGGACAGGTGTTACGTTTAAATTGTCAAGAAGATCAACACGATGCCTTACGCCAAGCTGCTCGCGCATTAGATCAACGAGTATCTGAAATGAAGGAACGCACAGGGATATTGCAATTAGAGAAAGTGCTTTCTATCGTGGCATTAAACCTAAGTTATGAACTTATCCAACAGCAGCAAGTTACGCAGAAAATTGAACAAGTCGTTAGCACACAAATCAGACAACTGGATAATTCTTTAGAAGGCATTTTGGCACAAAAAACCAATACTTGATGAAATAATATGATCTTAACCAAGAATTGGAAAAATTAAGCTAGTCAATACGACTAAATTGCGTTAGTATTACCACAAATTTAAAGATTACCTGAGATGTTCGCCAGTGGGTTACGTCCCTGAGCCGATACTTAACATCTTATGAATTGGTTTCCTATTGTTGGTGTGCAAGCTTACCTTGGCGCAAGCCCTGATGTAAGAAGCCTAAAAACGATAATGACTGATTCCCTTGAACCGTAGGGTTCAAGGACCGACCATCCACAACGGCATCTCGGGTTCTTCCGTCAATGCAATGAACCTTACAACCTGCAATCAACAGCGTCAAATTATTCGCCAACACATTCGTCAATTAAGACAATCTCTTAGCCCTGCTCAACAAAGCCTTGCTGAACAAAATATTACCCAACAAGCGCTTGATTTTATCACGCAAAAACAGGCTAAACATATTGGATTATACCTTTCTTTTGACGGAGAAATCTCAACCAAACTGCTTATTCAGAAATTGTGGCAACAAAACCTCTTTGTTTATCTTCCCGTATTACATCCTTTTGCAGCGAATCATTTGTTATTTCTCCGCTATCAATCAGATAGTCCATTACAAAAAAACAAATTTGGTATTTTAGAACCTAAATTAGATGTACGAAATGTGCTTCCAACCAATGCACTTGATATTCTTTTCACCCCACTTGTTGCCTTTGATAAACAAGGCAACCGTCTTGGAATGGGCGGTGGCTTTTATGACAGAACATTACAAAACTGGCAACAAAAAAACTTCCTTCCTATCGGCTTAGCTCACCAATGCCAACAAGTGGACGCATTACCCATAGAAAGTTGGGATATCCCCTTGTTTGGGGTGTTTGTGGGGTGATAAGTGGATAGCCCCCTAAAAGCGGTGCAATTTTTACGATTTTTTTCGTTTCGCTCTTGGATGTGCGGAATCATAAACCTGTGCTAAATGTTGGAAATCAAGGTGAGTATAGATTTGCGTGGTAGAGAGATTACTGTGTCCAAGCAATTCTTGTACCACGCGTAAATTGGAACTACTTTCAAGCATATGTGTGGCAAAAGAATGGCGCAATTTATGAGGGTTCAAATGGCTAGATAGCCCTTGCTTAATTCCCCACACTTCCATTCGCTTTTGAATAGAACGATGGCTCATTCGATTGCCTAATTGACTCACAAATAAAGCATCATCTTTTGGATTAAATAACAACCGCACTTTTAACCATTGTTGTAAGGCGTGAGAGGCATAACGACCGAAAGGCAAAATACGTTCTTTATTCCCTTTCCCAATGACACGTACCTCCCGCGCACGTGTGTTAATGCTATTTAGATTCAATCCTTGCAATTCAGATAAACGTAAACCTGAGCTATACATTAATTCCAACATCGCTTTATCGCGTAAATCTATTGGTTCTTTACTGTCGTTAGCTAATAATTGCTGAACCTGTTCATTATCCAAATTTTTTGGTAAATGTTTTCCTTGTTTAGGCGCAGAAACGCCAACCGCAGGATTGACAGCAAGCACGCCTTGCTGAACTAAATAACTCAAAAACTGACGCAATGCAGATAATCGTAAAGCCAAACTTTTTTCGTGTAAGCCTGCCTTTTTACTCTGCGCCAAGACAAACCGCACTATACTTGGTGTAATATCTTGCCATTGTGTTATCCCATTTTCCTGCAACATCGCCACCACCGCCTCAAGCTGACGCTGGTAATTACTCAATGTATGTGGGCTCACTTGCCGTTCAATACGCAGGTAGTTCCAGTAGGTGTTGAGGTGTTGTTGCATAGCTAGAAATGTAAGACAAAGAAAAATATCGTTATTCTAAAGTATCAATAAATTTTTACAAATTTATTCAGCAAAATTTCCATATAATGACCAACATCACCCTCTAGGTTTCAGTGCATATAACGCGGTGTTCGATATTTTTCTAGCGCATAAAGATCTTCATCAAAATCTGCGATTTTTTTACCCCGTTCCTGTTTCGAGTGTTTTTATGTCATAATAATGAAATAATTGCGGTGCTTAGCTAACAGGGGGCGATTAGAACGCATCAATGATGTAGTCTTTGTGTAACCAGCGCGATAGCCCTAAAAATTTGAAAAAATTACACCGCACTTTATCTCTCATTTTATAGCAAATTAAAGAGGCAATAATTTGCAGTGAACCAAACCGCATACATACAGAGATCACAACAATGAAAATTATTATTTTAGGTGCAGGGCAGGTAGGGACAACATTGGCAGCCAATTTGGTCAGTGAAGATAATGATATTACGCTTGTCGATAATGAAGCAGAACGTCTGCTTGCGTTACAAGATAAGCACGATTTGCGTGTCGTGAATGGGATTGCCTCATCACCAAGAGTCTTACGCGAGGCAGGCGCGGCGGATGCAGATTTAGTCGTGGCGGTAACTAATTCAGATGAAACCAATATGATTGCGTGCCAAGTGGCTTATACTTTGTTTAATACACCAACGAAAATTGCGCGTATTCGTAGTGCTGATTATTTGCGTGAGAAAAATAAATTATTTCAATCGGATGTTATCCCGATCGATCATATTATTTCTCCTGAAAAATTAGTAACTGATGAAATCGTTCGCTTGATTGCTTATCCCGGTGCGTTACAAGTTTCTCATTTTGCCGAAGGGCGGATTAGTATCGTGGTGGTGAAAGCCTATTATGGGGGACCTTTGGTGGGCTATGCCTTGTCGGTGTTGAAAGAACATTTGCCACATATTGATTGCCGTGTCGTGTCTATTTTGCGACAGGATAAAGTGATTCGCCCACAAGGATCAACCATTATTGAAGCGGGGGATGAAGTTACCTTTATTTGTGCCACAATTCATATTAAAGCCATTATGAGTGAATTACAGCGTCTAGAAAAACCTTATAAACGCATTATGATTATTGGTGGGGGGAATGTTGGAAGTGGGGTTGCAAAACGTTTGGAAGAGCAATGTTCAGTCAAATTGATCGAACGTAATCCTGAGCGAGCCACCGCTTTGGCTGAGCGTTTATCAAAAACCTTGGTTTTTTGCGGTGATGCCTCAGATCAATCCTTGCTATTTGAAGAGCACATAGAAAATATTGATGTTTTTCTTTCGCTCACCAGTGATGATGAGGCTAACATTATGTCTGCATTATTGGCAAAACGGCTTGGTGCGAAAAAGGCAATGGTACTGATTCAACGAATGGCATACATTAATTTATTGCAAGGAGGCACGTTAGACATTGTGGTTTCTCCTCAACAAGCCACGATTTCTGCGCTGTTGGGTCATATTCGTAAAGGTGATGTAGGCAATGTTGTTTCTTTACGTCATGGTGTTGCGGAGGCCTTAGAGATTATTGTGCATGGTGAGGCTAGCTCTTCTAATGTAATTGGACGCAAAATATCTGAAATTAAACTTCCTGCAGGCGCGATTATTGGTGCAATATTACGTGGCGAAGATGTGATGATTGCGAGAAAAGGGGTAGTGATTGAAGAAAATGATCGCATTGTGGTATATGTAAGTGATAAAAAATATATTCCAGAGGTAGAAAAATTATTCCAACCTAGTGCATTTTTTATCTAGAAATGAAAAAAGTACTGTACTTATTGGCTTTAGTTCATATAATAGCCGCCGCTGATTAATCCTTTCAGCCTTTATTTAGGAGTATTTTATGAGTTTTATGAAAGAGTTCCGCGAATTTGCAATGCGTGGAAATGTTGTAGATATGGCAGTCGGTGTGGTTATCGGTGGCGCATTTGGTAAAATTGTAAGTTCATTCGTGGGCGATGTGATTATGCCAGTATTAGGCTTATTCACTGGTGGCGTAGATTTCAAAGATTTACACCTTGTATTAAAAGAAGCGGTGGGCGATGTGCCAGCAGTAACATTAAATTACGGTGCATTTATCCAAAATGTTGTTGATTTCGTTATTATTGCATTTGCCATTTTCTTGGTTATCAAAGGCATCAACAAAATGAAGAAACCAGTAGAAGAAGCGCCAGCAGCACCTGCTGAACCTTCAAATGAAGAAAAATTACTTACTCAAATTCGTGATTTATTAGAAAAAAAATAGTGTGATAAAAATCTTCCGAAAGTGGAAGATTTTTTTTATCTTAAATTTGGATAACGTAGTAAAATAAGGACATATATTTACCTTACATATAAAAGGAGAAATCCAATGACTACCATTCCGCATATTGAAGATGCGCAAACAGAAACGCGTGAAATTATTCAGAATTTACTCAATGACGGTAGCGATCCGGAAGCACTTTATATTATTGAGCATCATATTTCTCATAATGATTTTGAACAATTAGAAAAAATTGCTGTTGATGTATTTAAGGCTGGCTATGAAGTGTCTGATGCAGAAGAGTGGGAAGAGGAAGAAACTGGCAAGATCTCTTATTCCTTTGATGCTATTAGCGAAATTGAATTAAAGGCTGAATTAATTGATGCACAACAAAAAGAATTATTTCCACTTATCGCTAAATTCAACGGCATTTATGACGGCTGGGGAACATATTTTGAAGATCCTAATGCTGAAGACGATGAATATGGCGAAGATGGTGAATTTTTTGATGATGAAGAATAACATTGCACAAAATTTTTAAAAATCACACCGCACTTTATTTGTAAGAAAATGATAGATTAAACTCAGGCAAGTTAAAAATGGATTGCGTTCCATATTCTATTAAACGCAATCCATTTAATTTTAACTATCTACCTTTCTTTACATCGTTACATAAAATAAGTCAGTTAATATCGTGAAAAATTATCCCCATATTGTACAGATTAGATTATCAGCACCCTTGTTGGTGGCGTGTAAGGATAATTTAAACTTCTTGTCGACATATAACGCTTTATTCCCCATATATGTCTTATAAAATTAAGCTTATGATAAACAAGCTACATTATTTTATACTTTAAGGTCTCGCTTATTTTTCGTAAAGCCCGCATACGATGAAATAACACATTATTGAAAATAATAAAACCAAACAGTTACATCAGTGATTACAAAACCTATGGTAATACCAAAATAAAGTTGGAAATAATAAGAAAGTTTTACTTAGAATAAACTCTGACTATAAAAGATGAATGCTTAATTGGTGGGCGATACCGGTCTCGAACCAGTGACCCCCTCCTTGTAAGGGAGGTGCTCTCCCAACTGAGCTAATCGCCCGATAGAATGCTATTTCTAGCTATCGGATTTAACTTTGCAAAAGCTAAATGGGAACTTAAACTTGAGTGGTGGGCGATACCGGTCTCGAACCAGTGACCCCCTCCTTGTAAGGGAGGTGCTCTCCCAACTGAGCTAATCGCCCACGTGAGTTTAAGCATTACAACACAAGTCCTTAAAAAAGTGGTGGGCGATACCGGTCTCGAACCAGTGACCCCCTCCTTGTAAGGGAGGTGCTCTCCCAACTGAGCTAATCGCCCTTGTGTTGTGGGTTGGCATTATAAGTATTCTCAACATACAGTCAATACATTTTTAGTTATTTTTGTCTAAGTGTTGTAAAAATAGACATAAATTTTCTTTTTTTATCGTGAATTCGGATAACTCATAGTACAATACCGCCGATTTAATTTTTTCTATCGAACAAGGTTATAAAATGAAAGCTGAACCCTTATTTACTTTAGATCCCTCTGTGAAAGTTCGTACTCGCTTTGCTCCTAGCCCAACGGGTTATCTGCACGTTGGAGGAGCAAGAACGGCATTATATTCTTGGTTATTTGCAAAACATAACCAAGGTGAATTTGTATTACGCATCGAAGATACTGATTTAGAACGTTCTACACCTGAAGCAACACAAGCAATTTTAGAAGGAATGGAATGGTTAAATTTAGCTTGGGAGCATGGGCCATATTACCAAACAAAACGCTTTGATCGTTATAATCAAGTCATTGATCAAATGCTTGAGCAAGGTTTGGCTTATCGTTGTTATTGCTCTAAAGAACGTTTAGAACATTTACGCAGTGAGCAAGAGAAAAATAAAGAAAAACCACGTTATGATGGGTATTGCTTACATCACGCACCTGAGAATCCCGATGCACCTCACGTTGTACGTTTCAAAAACCCACAAGAAGGTTCTGTCGTATTTGATGATGCGGTGCGTGGACGTATTGAAATTAGCAATCGCGAACTTGATGATTTAATTATCCGCCGTACCGATGGTTCACCAACCTATAACTTCTGTGTTGTGATTGATGACTGGGATATGGGTATCACACACGTTGTGCGTGGTGAAGATCATATTAATAACACCCCGCGTCAAATTAACATATTAAAAGCATTAGGCGCGCCAATTCCAACTTATGCACACGTTTCTATGATTTTAGGTGATGATGGACAAAAATTATCAAAACGCCACGGGGCAGTGAGTGTTATGCAATATCGTGATGATGGTTTTTTACCGGAAGCCTTACTCAATTATTTGGTGCGTTTAGGTTGGGGGCATGGCGATCAAGAAATTTTCTCTGTAGAAGAAATGATCAAGCTGTTTGAATTAACTCAAGTGAGTAAATCTGCAAGTGCATTCAATACGGAAAAACTCTTGTGGCTAAATCATCACTATATTCGTGAATTACCACCAGAATATGTTGCTAAACACCTTGCTTGGCATTATCAACAGCAAGGCATTGATACCACCAATGGTCCTGCATTAAGTGATATTGTCGTTATGCTTGGTGAGCGTTGTAAAACATTGAAAGAAATGGCAAGTGCAAGCCGTTACTTCTTTGAAGAGTTTGATCATTTTGATGAAAGTGCGGTGAAAAAACACTTTAAATCTGGTGCAATTGATGCACTTGAAAAAGTAAAAGAAAAATTAACCGCACTTCCTCAATGGACAGCCGAACCAATTCACCAAGCCATTGAGCAAACGGCGGAAGCGTTGGGGGTAGGAATGGGGAAAGTGGGTATGCCATTACGTGTTGCCGTTACAGGAGCAGGACAATCCCCTTCAATGGATATCACCCTTGTGGGTATCGGTCGCGAACGTTCATTGGCACGTATTCAAAAAGCCATCGATTTTATTCAAGCACAAAACGCTTAATATTTAATCTAGCGAATGAATGCAACAAATTTAATATTGACAGCATTCATTCTGCTAATTATCATAGCTCAGCATTAAGGGGATATAGCTCAGTTGGGAGAGCGCTTGAATGGCATTCAAGAGGTCGTCGGTTCGATCCCGATTATCTCCACCAGATTTCTTAATCTTATCAATAAGTTATCGTTGATAAGATTTTTTTATATCTAGTGTTGTGCCAATTTTGTGCCAAAAAGCTGAACATTGTTAACGTGGCTATGTAAATGTTCAACAGATAGATGTGCATATTTTCGGACAGTATCTGTTTTGCTCCAGCCGCCAAGTTCTTGTAATACATATAAAGGTGTTCCAGACATAATATGCCTTGTAGCCCAAGTATGCCTTAAGTCGTGGAATCGGAAATCCTTTATGCCTGCGCGACTTAAAGCATTACGAAATGCTTTTGTATTTGCTATTCTTACTGGCTTACCTTTATAAGTAAACACGTTTTCTTTGTGTTTACCAAACTGTGTTATAATAACTTCAATGGCTTTATCGTTGAGCGGGATGCCAATGCTATTTCCCGTCTTTGACTCATCTGAATTTACCCAAGCAAGTTTTTTCGGCAAATCAATTTGCGACCACTTTAATTGAGTTATGTTTGACATCCTTAACCCCGTTAAAATTGCAAATTGTACGATGGCTTTTAAATGCTCTGGCAATTCTTGCATTAACCTCATTTCTTCGCTTTCCGTCAGCCAGCGAATGCGTCGCTTAGGTTCGGGCAAGAGTTTTATTGCGGGGCATTTATCTAGCCAATCCCATTCAACTGCAGCTCTGAGTATCACTCTAATCTGTTGCAAAATAGCGTTAATAGTCCGATTTTTAACGCCCTCTTTTGCTTTTTCAGTTTGAATAAACTTGATCAGATTACGGTCGATCTCATTTAGTTTTTTATTCCCAAGATACCGATCAAGCCAACGCAATCCATAAATCATATTACGATCTTGTTTACGTTTCGGCTTTTCTTCAAGCCATTGAACAACAGCCTCTTGCCAGTAGTATTCTGGACGCTCACCGAGTTTAAATACTCGCCAACATTCATTGTATTCTTTGGAGGCTAATTGCGTTGCTAGGTTTTTGTCGGTAGTCCGAGAGCTTCGGCGTACCCGATCACCTGTTGGTGAGGTGTACGAGTAATGCCAGATTTCGCCTCTCTTCTTGAGAGAGATGAGTTGACGTGACATAAATTCTCCTTATGCCCCATCTCTTGTTCGGGGCGATTTTGACTATTTTTTACAAAAAACTCAAGCTCTTTAGGATCAAATTTCCAATGCTTACCGACTTTATAAGCAGGTATTTCTTGTCTAGCGGCTTTTTCTCTTACGGTTACTTTGTGCATATTAAGGATCTCTGCTGCTCTGGTTGTGTCTACAAATTCCATATTCCCTCCAATAAAAAGCCCCGACTAGCGGGGCGTGATTTATTTATCATATACTGCCACAAGCAATTTATCTAGTGATGTAATAGTCAGCTTATCGGTATAAATATCATCGTCGTTTTCTGGGGCTTTTTCTAGTTCGAAAGTCCAATTTGGTAGATTTTCTCCATTATGAGTTATTCGCCATATGCCATCAATGAAATCAAGATCGACGATAACGCTTTCACCTCTTTTATTTGAAACAATCAGACCTTTGTCAGAATTGATATTGTCAAATTCTAGCCTCAAGTCTCCGTCAACCTCAATAAGATCATCAGAGTAACCTGTAATTTCAATTTTCATTGTTTTCTCCTATTATGTGGGTAATTTAAAAAATAAAAGCCAATGGGTTTTGTTAGCTTTTCCTGATTTGTGTCCGATCAAAGGTTGATAACCGATAGCTTTTATGATTTCGCTAACAGGGATTTGCGTTTCGTTCCATTTAAAAACAAGCGTGCCGTTGTCGTCTAATACGCGCATACATTCATCAAAGCCTTTTTTGAGTTGGGTTTGCCAATCTTGATTAAGTCGGCCATACTTTTTTACTAGCCACGCATTATCACCGCCAATTTTCAAATGCGGTGGGTCAAAGATGACAAGTTTGAAAGATTTGTCAGGATAAGGCATATCAGTAAAATCGTGGATAACATCAGGATTTATCTCAAGTTTGCGGATCTTATCTCTATCTTTCATTATGGTTTCAATTTGTCTGTTATCCGCAAACAAAACATTCGGATTTTGCTTGTCAAACCAAAACATACGGCTACCACAACAGGCGTCTAAAATAGGTTTCTGCATAATTTATTCCAAATAAAAAAGCCCACAATAAAAATTGTAGGCTTTCTTGAATATTTATTGATTTTGTTAGTTAACTAACTTATAATATCCTTGTTTTCAGCAATACTGCTGGAAACGAGCCGGTGAAGACCTTTAATCACACCGACTTTTGGAGGGATAACCAATGCTTTATCGCATTATCCTAGTTATCATTCTCTTAGTAATCAGCCTGCCAGCGTACTAATTGAATGTAACTAAGTAGGGGGAGAAATCTCCCTACTCTTCAAAACCAAATTCTAAGGACTAATTATGGCATTGTCAAGAAGTGAGATTGTTAAGCGCAGTGAAGAAAAGCACGGTATTAAGCTGAAAGGGTTTAAACTACCCCTTACTACTATTGCGAAAATTGAACAATTAAGCAAACAACTTGATATTCCGCAAAATCAGTTGATTATTCAAGCGGTTGAGTTGTTTGAGCAAGCTCACACTTAAAAGTAAGCCCTCAACTGAGGGCGTTTGTCTAAAAATTGTCTAGATTTTGTCTAGGGTTGTCTAAATTAGACGAGTTAAAATGGGATTGGATCGTTTTCAAAATCTGCACTAGGTACATTGTTTACAGATGGTTGCTGTGACTGTCCGTAAGACTGATGTTGTGCCGCATAGCCTTGTTGATTGCTTTGCTTATTGCGGTCATCACGATCTTTCATATGCTCGGTGAGGTATTGAATGCGTTCTGCCGGGCGGTTTTCAAGACGTTCCGCAAGCGTTTTTCGGTCATTAGCAAAAAACGGGCAAACAATGTTGAGGCTATAAGTTTCTGAGCCGTCTTGTTTTAGACGCAAGACCTTTTGCAGGAATAGTCCAATATATTTGCCTGCTAGTTCTGGGGCAAAGGCTTTATTACCTTCAAAACGTTGGGTAAGTTGTTGCACGTTGGTACACCCCATAATGGCTTGGATCATATTTTGCCCACCTTGTAACGGTTGGCCGTCCTTATCTTGGTAATAAACAGAAATATAATTACCCTTTAAGCCGTCTTGAGTTTCGACACTAAATTCAAGGGAAAGTGTACCTTTTTGTGATTGTACATATTCAGCAGAAAGAATTTTGCAGAGATATGCCCCTGTTTCACTAATGTATTGGGCGCTTCCAGCTTTAACAGCTTGTTCTTGGTTGTAAGTAAAAATTGGTTGTTGGTTCATTGGTTATTCTCCTGTGGTTGGGTGATTTCTGGTTGTTCGGTTGGCGTTTCAATGCCCCAATAGTCGCAAATGGCGTCATCAACGAGCTTCAAATCATTGTCGATATAATGATTTTCAAATAATCCCATTGGGCTTTTTACGGTGTCTGCTCCGTTATTTTGTGTTGCGAAAGTATAACGCCCATCAGATACATTGGTGCGTAAACAAATGGTAACAATGCCCTCTAATGTAATTTTTTCATCAAGCATTTTCCCGATGGTTTTGATTTTGGTTCGTCCTACATCATCGCTTTGCGTGTGAGAAAGGATATAAACCCGTTTATGCGGGGCGAGCTTGCCTGCTAAGTCAAAAATCTGCCACGCGTGCAATCCAATTTCGGTGAATTTGTCATACCCCTTGTCTTTTGCGCGTCGCATAAATTCATTAGCCATTAAGTATTGGAAATCATCAATTACGATAATTTCGCGCTTTGTTTTTTTGCATAATATTGCAAATTTGATCGGCGTTATCGCTAATAAACACATTTCCTGTTGGGCAACTTTGGCTAAAATATTGCCAATCTTTGCTTCTAAATGGTAAGGGTTTTGAGATGACTTGAATAAGTAGCGTTTTGGTGGGATCTAAATTCCGTAAACTGGTACTTTTTCCTGTACCGCTTTCGCCGAGGATTAGGGTTGCAATACTCATTTTTTGAACTCCTATTTAATGCTTAACACTTGGCTATCAACTAATCTCGCGCCCATCACACTTTCACCACGTTTCAACGCTTCTTTAATGGCGGATTTGTTTGGGGTAATTTTGATGGTTACAAGGTTCTCATCAAGGTTATTGGCGAGGAATAAATTTTCGTCAATTTCCACCGCGCTTTGTTTTCGCTCACCGTAGGCAATTTTGAAGAGAGGGCTTTCAATTTTGAAAATACCGGTCTTTTGCATATTGTATTTAAGGTAGTTTTTCACTTCCTCAATACGGTTTTGACGGGCTTTTTTCATCGCACTAAGCCGTTTTATTTCCGCATCAAGCAAGTCAATATCGCCCTCCACCCGTTTAATGGCTTTAATGGTGTTGATGGCTTTGTTGTTAAACTCATCTTCTACGGCATCAAGTGCGGCGATAATATCGCTATCTTCTGCGAATTCTGGGTTAGCTAATAGTTCTGCTACGTTGTTGTAGCTGTCTGCGATTTCGTAAAGTTTCATTGTGCGTTTCCTTTGTTTTATCTAAATTTAACCAACTTATTTCTGAGCTATGTGTGCGTATAACACCTGTTTGAATATCTTCCCAGTCAGGTTGTTTATCAACATTAATCATAATCCGCCCGCTCCTTTGCAGTGGTAATCACAAAATTCGCCATCTTCTTCATCGTCCTGCTCATTATCGTCAGAGCTATATGCGCGCTCGTTGTATTCGTCTAATAGGCGATCGCTGTGATAGTCATAAGCGGCGGAAAGTTCTCTATCGTTCATTGGGCTGCTCCTTTCTGTCTTTGCTTAAAGCCTTTGCGATGGTAGTCGCTAAAGGTGATGGTTTTTACTGGTGGCAATAGGGCGATTTGTCTTGCTTTGTGTTTATTAATCTCTGTTTTACAAAGCTCTTTTGCGCAGTGATTTACACTTCGCCACTTGAGCTTTTGATTGCTATCTCGAGCTTCCGCAACAAAGCCTAGCCCATTAGGATTTGGGACAATTTTGCACTTCAGTTTTGCTTGTGAGTTAGTGTTCCGCATTGATTTTCTCCTGCAAAAGTGCGGTTGATTTTTTGAGATATTTTTCAGTCTCAGGTGTCAAATTAGGCTGTAAATCGCCGTGTTCTTGTTGCCATTCAAGATTTGCTAGGCGTTGCATTTCGGCGATTTCGTCAGGTGTAAAGCCCTGTGCAGAGTAGTGCGCTTGTAAGTCATTCGCGAACGCTGGGCGAAAACAACCAAGTGTAAGAAGTGCGATAATGAAGAATGAAATTGTTATCGCTATGGCTTTGATTAAGTCTTTCATTTTTGTTTCCTTTTTAGTCAATTTACTGAAATTAGGGTGTAGAAAACCGCCACACGGTTCACAAGGAAGTGCGGTCGGTTTTGGTTGAGTTTTTAGAAGTTAGCTAATCGTTTTGGCTGTGGTTGTTCGTCAAGTAGGCTTAGCATTCCTTTGATGAACATAATGCGTTCGCTTTTGGCGTGGACGTATCGTTTTGCTTTTTCTAGGGCTTGTTCAGTTGGTATGTTGAGATTATGAAAATAATGCCCGCCTAGTTTTTTATCGATGTCTTGCCGTAAATAAGGGTAGCCTGTACGGAGTTTTTGCCCCATTTCATATGCCTCACGGAGTGAGTGATAGAGGTTGGCGATAATGTAGAGTGCTTCTTCATCGGCTTCTACTTCAGCAAGCGGTAGATTTTGTTGTTGAGGTTGTTGTGTTTCTCTATCAAGAATATCCAACACCCAACGGCGAAAGTCTTTGGCGACTTTGGTATGCGAAAGCATTCCGATTAGGTGGCAACCACGTAAACTGAAAATTCTCACTTTTTGCATTCCGCCGTTGGTTTGCATTTCGATAAGTGCGGTCATATTTGGGGTAAATTCGTCAGCGTGGGCATTGTAGAGTTTTGTAACGCCTTTTATTGGGTTGTTATAATCTAATGCTTTTCCAATTTCTACAGAAGTTAGCCAAATTTGGTTTTGTTGATTGATAACTGAAAGAGTTTTGTTTTGAAATGTCAATGTTGTCATTTTACTGTTCTCATATTTAAGTTTTAAAACTCATCGCTACGAGACCAATCGTTGGCGATGAACTAGGCAGAATTGGTCTTACCGTTGAACAGTGTAAACGGCGTCCTTTCGGACTTCTACCTAGCTCACCATTGACAACTTTTGAAAGGGTGATCCGTTTCGGATCTGCCTTTTAGGTTTACTAGATTTCAGCTATAAAAAAAGCCGCATTGTGCGACTATTATTTTTCACCGCACTGTTCAAATTCAGGAGACCAATCCCGACTTTCGTTTGAAAGTGAGAGTAGTTTAATCCGAAGTTTGGGCGGTGTCAAATTAATCTTTTCTTGAGGGAAACAATCCTTTAATAATTGAGATAAAAGCAGCAAGAATGTTTACTGTACAGGCAGAAGTGATCGCAATAAAGACAGTATCAGAGTGTTTATTTGGGTTATAATAAAATTGGATAAAACGCATCCAAAATACAATACTGGCAATGGCAAAACAAACTGCAATTACAGCATAGATAATGCGTAATCCTCGGTTTGTAATTCTATCACTGACATCTTGCCCCTCTAACGGGGAGGGCTTTGTCGGCTTTTCTTGTTCAAATTTCGTTTTTTTATTAGCTTGCTGACTTGGTTTTACCGTTGGAACTATTTTTTGAGGCTTAAACTTTGCCATTGAGCATTTCTCTATCTGTAATTACACTTCCCATCCCTCCCATAGACCAAGCTCCGCCTTCTGCGTGGGTCATATCAGAAAGTTGCCAACCAGTATATCCGCCATAAGCCTTAATTAGCTCATTCATAAAAGCTTCATCGTGAATATCTAAATGGCTGTCAAAATTTTTACCTTGTGCATTCTTAGCCATATATTTAATTTCGGTTCCACGGTTCTTAGCAAATTCATAATATACGGATTGAACAACCGGGCCATATTGCCAACGAACAAACTCGTCATTAATTAAACGACGACCATTTAGACGTAGATACCAAGATTGAGCAAAAAACATAAGCTTTTGTAATTTCATTGGTGTAAGGTTCACTATTTCGCCGCCTTGAGCTCTACGGATAAGGGCATTAGCTACCTGCATTGCGGAATATGCCATATTCCCTCCTTAAATAAACAGTTTAAGGTACAAAAATAGCCTGTGTAATGAAAAGTTTACATAGGCTGTCAAAGATCGCTTTACAATTTTCTATATTGTGCCACAAGTTTTCTTTTCAAGAAATACTGTATATTAAAAAAGTCAATACTGTATTTATAAAAAAGCCCACCTGTTACAGTGGGCAAACGGAGTATGTCTGCACGGGGTTTAACGTCTTTCCGCAAGACGTATGAGTTTCTCCTATTTCTCATTCAAAACCACACTCAAAGCTACGAGGAAAAAAGACTAAAAACACAATAGCTAAGAATGTGGTTTTGAATGGTGCCTTTCTTTATGCTTGTAAGGCTCAAGCCCTCTTGTATGCGACTACATAGAGGAATATAATGTTTCTTGCGACTACATTTAATTAGAGGAAAATATAATGAAAAAAGAACTCATTTTTCCAATTAACGTTACTTATCCAATGGATTGTTCTTTAAACCCCAATACAGGTGAATTGGTTTTGGAATTTTATCCTTATGTGATGGGGGAGCCTGAAAATCCTCATAAGTTTCGTTTGGTGTTTGAGCCGAAAGCAACACTAGAAATGATGAAGAATATCGCTGTAATCCAAGAGAATTACGCTGAATTAATTGAAGACAAAGCCAAGCAAGATTCCTTCCAATAATTTCAAGTATTTTCATTTTAACTAACCTCTTGGACAGTTAAGCGTTTATCCAAATAAACGCATCTTTAAGCTCTTCTGCAAGGCTTAAAACGCCCTTTCCACCGTAATTTTTAGCGTGATATAAAACAGCCTGCTTGATTTGTTTTTTATCTTCATCAGACAGGCTTTTTTCCACAACGACTAATTTTAATTTTTTAGGGCATCCTAATTGTTCATTTAAGATAACCTGTTTAATAATTTCATAGTTTTCATTTTGACTTGTCATAATGTCTTCCTTTTTAAATCCTCACCAACTCCCGACACCCACGGCGAATTTTTTGCGTGGCGCGCACAGTATTTACGCCGATTTCGCCTTTGTGATAATTTGGTTTCGTGGCTTGATATTTAGCCGCCACTTGTTCCAAATTCACGGTTGAACAAACTTCGCTTAATGAAAGCGCGGTGGAAATTCGGTGCGTTTTTCCTTGTTTGATTTTTTGTTGGCGAGATTTCGCAAACATTCTTGCTAATCTGCCCGCTTTCCCCATTGAGCGAATTTCTGCCTTTTCGCAGTATTTCTTACTTGTAGGGTTACGTTCAATGATGATATTCATCATTCACCTCCGTTGTTGTTATTTATTCAATGCCGCACTTGTCTAACGTTCATCTTGGCTCGGTATCACGGTTGATTCTTTGCGTTGCATTCCTCTCGGTTCTACTGCCTTGGTTCTCCGTAAATACGGCATTGAATAAATAAGCCTGTTTGCCTCAGCCCCACTGGCACAGACATTGCCAACCTTTCGGCTTTTCCCTTATAAAAGGGGAGTGGGTTCTAAATTGTTAAAGAGCATCATCACCAAGATGAAATATTGAATTAGCTAAATTTATGTAGTAGCTTTAAAAGCAACCTTGCAATGCGTGATTGTGGCTTGACTGGAACATATATTGAACAGTAAAGCTCACCATCAATAGTTGCTTGGGACATTGCTTTGACTTTTTCTTGTGCTTCTTCAAGCGAGTTGGCGTAAACATCTGTACACCATTTCTTTCCTTTGAAGAAATAAGAAATTGCGTAGCGTTTCATTTCGTTTTGCATAAGGATTACCTCTATGTATTTTGAAATTTTCAAAGGTGTTAATGGTCAGTGGTATTGGCGACTAAAAGCCGCCAATCACGAACCTATAGCTCAAAGTGAAGGTTATACGACCAAACAAAACTGCTTACATTGTATCGGTCTTGTTATGGACACTAACCGACAAACACCTATTTACGAAGCTTAATTATCCAAGCCCTGTTGCCGCAGGGCTTTTTATTTCATCTTGATTGTTAAAGAGCATTAAACGTTGTTTCGTTTTGATGGGTGTATATTACCGCTTGTAATTTTAATTGTAAATACCGCAAGTAATATTATTTAAGGTAATTTTGTTTGATTGCTTGTTTTTTATACAGGCAGAGAGGTTAAAGGAGCGTTCCTCTGAAATCGCAGGGGAAAAATGATCAGATAAAAGTCAACTGACAGCTATTACAGTTAACAAAATGGCGGCATTCAAGATAATGTTTTAGATGAGTTGTTGTGATTTCAATGAGTTAAGAGCAGAAATTTAGTTTTTTCTAGGTATGAATTAAAGATAATTAGTGTAGTTTGGTATCATTTTCGTGACGCCACGAAAATGGTAGGGAAAGTTATGGAGAATTTTAAAAAGCCCTTAAGAGAACTAAGGGCTGTAAGTTTATTTTGTGTATAATGTATCTAACCTGATATATTTATGGTTGATCTTGTCACCTTGCTGAGTGTAAAAAATAGTAACATCAGCTTTAACATTTTCTTGCATTGATAATGTGGTTAGGTTTATCGTAGGGGGCAATTCCAATTTTAGTCTTTTAGTTGTCACTCCATCGATTTGAGCCGTCCAACCTTTTTCGTAATTATCTCGATCAACAGAACGTATGCTAAGAGTAATATCTTTTAATGGTAGGTCTTTTTCATCTTCGTGAGGTATATATTCATTGGGAGTCTCTTTAACAAACTCCGTTGGAATGGTAATATTATTTCCGCTAAAAGATATTTGAGCAATATCTTCATTTTTCTTCGCTGGTTGAATAAATTCAATCGCACTTTTAGAAAGTGTTTTACGATTAGTTGGACTATCTTCAATGATCTCTTTGAATTTATCGGCGGGTACACCAATAGCTCCAGCACTATTGACAATCACATTATTGTAGCTACCGGATACATTCACATTGACAGCGTTTGGGTCGCCCGTTGTTATATAATGATACACACCAAAAGCTGTTATACCAGTGATAACCGCACCAAAGAAACCAACTTTCATTTTGTTATTCTGTACAAACTGTTTGAATGATTGATCAACATTTTCTTTATTTTCATTGTAATATTTTACCTCTGCATAGATTTTCTCAATTATGCTACCTTCTTTTACTTCAGCAATACGTAAATCAATGCTAACAACCTTTATTCCTAATAGCTGGGAAAACGCCTTTTTCGATTGCTTTGTTAATGCTTCTAGAGACTCAAGAGAGGTAATCAGGTCTTGAATTAAAATTCCACCTTTCGTATGGTATTTTATTTCATCCTCTATTGTAAAAGATAATAAATCAGCTGTCATTTTTTTCCTCTTATATTTATTTTGGTGTTGAAGTGCAACCTTCTAGTATGGCTTTGGTTCACAATGTCTCTATTCGTTATTTTATCTAGCCCACAAAATTCAACTTCTGGCTTTGGTGGACTATTGTTACAGCCCCAGCCTATGCTCAACCGCCACGCCAATAATGTTTTACTGCTTGTGGTTATAAATCAATCATATGCAATGGCAATGCTTTAACTAATTTTCCCATAATGTAACAACGTTTTAATTCTTCTTGGGTAAAATCCAAAGGGGCGTATTTAGGGTTGTCCGATAAAATTTTTATTCCACCATTTGGCACTCTTTGTAGGCGTTTAATAAACAATTCTCCATATTCATCAACAAAAGCATAAACTCCCTCTCCTGCATAGCAACGGCAAGTAACATCAATAAAAGCGACATCGCCTTTGTTAATTGTAGGGCTCATTGAATCGGTCGGCACGTTGATTAGGTTAATTCCCTGAATGGTTTTGCGTCCTAGTAACTCTAAAACTTGATCTTGATCAATCGTAATTTCTTTAATCACTTCTGGATAATCTACATTGATAATTCCAGTTGGCGCTGCTGCCGCATAGATGTCTAGCAAGGGGATTGTCACTGAATTTTTCGGGCGTTTTTCTAATAAAGTAATTTCATTTAACTTTTCTTGATCTAATGTATCAGCCATTTGTTTAATTTCATTTGAAATACGAAGACTGAACTGATCCACAGTAATATTCAGCAACCTTGCAAATTTACTTGCAATATTGGCATTTAAGGCATTCGTTCCCTTTAAGTAGTGATTAACCGCACTTTGGTTAATCCCCAATTTCTCTGAAACAGAGGCTTGTGTCAGCCCTAGTTCTGATTTTTTTTGCTCGTAAATATCATTTAGTTTCTCACATTCTGCCTTTTGTTCTGGTGTAAGTTCTTTCTTTTTTTGTGTACTCATTCGACATTTCTCTCAATTTTTTCAAAGCATATTACCAACAGTATTAAAAGTAAAATTACCGCAAATATTGACTTTTATTTTACTAGCGGTAATAATTATTTATCTAAATATAAATAATAAGGGTTTCCTATGAACAGAATTCCATTATCTGATTATGTGAAAACACATGGACAAGCCGCCACCGCTAGAGCTGTTGGCGTAACTCAGGGGGCAATCAGTAAAGCGCTTTATAAAGCAAGAAACATTTTTGTGATCCCTGATGAAGAGGGAAAAGTTCGAGCCGAAGAAGTTCGCCCTTTCCCTTCTCAGAAATAATTTACCAAACCCACCCAAAAAGTAACCATAAAAAAACGAGAAAATTTTATGAAAGAAGAATCACCATTTTTATACATACAAAAAGCACTGCATACGCAGTTATCCCGAAGTCGGGAAATCTCAAATTTTGCCCCAGCAATGGGGAAAACGACAACTCAGCTAGCGAAAGAGCTAAAAACAGATTATGACCGCAACAAACTTGGTTTTGCTGATGCTGTTCATCTTATTGCTCTTACCGATTCAATAAACATCGTTGAAATGATTGCTCAGGCAGTAGGGCACACATTAATGCCTTGCCCGAAAGAATGTAAAGGATCGCTAGATTTATTGCGTGAAGTCGTTGTGCTGTCTGAATCAGTGGGGAAATTATGCGGGGAAAGTGCGAATGCTTTATCCGATAACTCAGATTTAGGGCAAGAACTTTCGGCAAGAGAGCGTGAGAAGTTAACTGGATTGATAAATCAGCTACTTTCTCAGCTTGTTTGTTTGAAATGGGAATTAAAGCAATAAAAAACCACCGTTGCAGCGGTGGCTAATATTTATCAAAGGATTAAATATGAATCAATTATCAATAATTTCAGAACAAAATGCAAGTATAAAAATGAGCAGTCGTGAGATTGCAGAATTATGTGAAAAACGCCACGACAATGTAAAAAGAACTATTGATATGTTGGCAGAAAAAGGTGTGATTGCTTTTCCTCAATTTGAGGAAAAGGCGACAAATGGGAGACCTAGCTTAGATTACATCTTTGTAGGAGAAAAAGGTAAGCGAGACACTTATGTTGTCGTAGCACAACTTTCACCTGAATTTACGGCTCGCTTGGTTGATCGCTGGCAAGAACTAGAAAATCAGCAAAAAAACACCGCACTTTTGCCTCAAAACTATTTGCAGGCATTAGAGGCATTGGTTGAGAAAGAACGGCAAAATCAAGCTCTTGCCTTAGAAAACAAGGATCTAAAACCTAAAGCAGCATTTGTTGAGCATTATGTTGAAGTTGGCACAAGCAAATCCCTGCGAGAAACCTCCAAAATCTTAAATATGCCGGAGAAAGCAATGATTATCCGCCTCATTGAAGATAAGGCGTTATACCGTCAATCTGGCAATCTCTTACCTTATGCAGATAAACAGCAACAAGGGTTATTTACGGTGAAAACGGGGACAACCGATCACGATCACAATTACACGCAAACACGAGTAACCGGCAAGGGTATTGAATGGATTGCACAACGTTATGCTTCGGAGTTAATGCTATGAGTATGTTACTAATGGTTAAAGCAATGCAATGTAAAGTTGGAAATGCTACTCGTAAACTTGTTTTGCTTAAATTGGCGGATAATTCCAATGATGAAGGTGTTTGCTTTCCGTCCTATCAACATATCGCTGACCAATGCGAAATCACTCGTCGTAGTGCTATCTCACACATTGAGGCGTTGATTGAGATGGGGTGGGTTGAGAAAAAAGAGCGCAAAACGAAAGAAGGAAATACTTCAAACTTGTATATTCTGCATCTTAAGAAAGCTAGTGAAAATTCTATACCAGCTAGTGAAAATACTTCACTAGGTAGTGAAAATATTTCACCATCCCCTAGTGAAAATATTTCACCCAGAACCAGTCACTCTATTAACCAGTCAATTAACCTTCCTTCTTCGTCCGAAAAAATTTCGGACGGCGGTGTGGGCAAAAAATCTCGGTTTAAATTTTCTGATGATGATATGGCTGCCGCACAATGGATTTTTGGATTGATACTAAAACTTAACCCCAACACCAAAAAGCCGCCTTTCGAAAGTTGGGCAAATGAAATCCGCCTGATGCGTGAACGTGATGGGCGAACGCATAGGGAAATTTGCGAGCTGTTCCTGTGGGCAAACCAAGACTCGTTCTGGAAAGCCAATATTCTCAGCCCTGCCAAGCTGCGGGAGAAATGGGATCAGCTCACGGTGAAGAAAAATAACTCAAAACCACTGCGCAAAACAGTTTCAGAGCTGAATGCGATTGAATGGAACACCGAAGAGGGATGGAGGGGAATGCTGTGATCAGACAAGTTAATCAGCAAACAATGCAAAGCGCAATCGGAATGCAAGCTAAATTGCCCGGTCAGCCACAGCAAAAATCGCAACGCTTGCCCAATGATATTGAAAAATTGGTTGATCAGATTTTTTCACAGTTATTCGCAGCCTGTCCAGCAATGCGTAGTCAATTTGACGAGGTACAGCTCCCCATTACCAAGCGCACTTGGGTTTTAGGCTTTGCGGAAAATAATATCCGCACCATTGAGCAAGTTCGTGCGGGAATGCGTAAAGTGCGGTCGAAACCTGATGATTATTTTCCGAGTGTAGGCAAATTTATTTCTTGGTGCAAACAAGACCGCTACGAAGCGTTAGGCTTGCCAAGCGAAGAGGAGCTTTACCAACGCCTAAAGAAATTTCAAGGCTACGGAATGTTGGAAATCCACGAATTTAAATTTGAAAGCGATGCAGAATATTGGCTGCTTACCGATTTGTATTGTAACAATCGAGAAGCCTCAGAAGAAAAACTGAGAAAAGCCGTGAGCAAAGCATTGAAAGCAATGGCAGCACGCTTGGAAGCGGGGGAAACTTTACCTAAACCACAAATCACCTTGCCAAAGAAACCGAGTTTTATTACACCTGAAAAACAGCGTGAAATTAATTTGAAAGGGGCAGCAGCGTGTAAACAGATTTTAAACGGAGCAAGACAATGACTTCATACAAATGCCCAAAGTGCGGTGCAAAATTAGAAGATTTTCGTGAGGGCGATGATTGGGGGTATTTTGCTGACGAGCCGTTCCGTTGCTCAGGGCATTTAATCCAGCCAGTGCCTTATCCGCACATTAGCCCTGATTGTGCACTTAATCGCACAAAATCTTGTGGGTATTTTAGTTTTGAAGCGTTAGGGATTAAAAACGATGGAAACTAAACAACGCTTTTTCTTGCGTAATGCGCGCATACAGCAAAATGCGATTGGGGTAATACATTCCCTTACCTTAGATGAACAAAGCCCTGTGGTAGTGGAAATAAAGCCCTTAACACGCACATTGGCACAGAATGCAAAACTGCACGCAATGCTAACGGATATTGCTAAGCAATGCACCTTTAACGGCAAGAAGCAAACGTTGGACACGTGGAAAATGCTTTTTGTGAGCGGACATAACATTGCCACTGGTGAGCAAGCAGAGATGGCAATTGGGTTTGAAGGGGAAGTGGTGAATTTACGTGAAAGTACTGCATAAATGGGCGTGAAGCGGTTAGCAAGTTTGATTG
This sequence comes from Avibacterium sp. 21-599, assembly GCF_026226765.1. Lineage (NCBI taxonomy): Bacteria > Pseudomonadati > Pseudomonadota > Gammaproteobacteria > Pasteurellales > Pasteurellaceae > Avibacterium > Avibacterium sp. 21-599. Next base: position 606,962 of record NZ_JAKKOB010000001.1, on the reverse strand, counting down.
AGTATATTCAGGCTTGGGGCGTGAGTAACGGCGTAAGATTTAGGGATAGACAAGGGTTTTATGGGTATTAAAAACCGCTCAAAAGAGCGGTTCATTTAAGGGGCTATTTAACAAATTTATGTACAGCAATTGCCCAAACAACCATAACAAGAGCGAAAACGCCAAGTCCAATAGTGAGATTCATTGCTTTTCCTCCTTGCGTTGGGATTTAACTTGTCTTAGTTGTCGATGCACAATCAAGCCACTATATGCACCGATAATAAGAAAAATGGTTTTAATCACTTTCAAGAATAGTGGTTCACTATTAAAGAGAATAACAGGAATTGCCAAAATTGCAACCTTTGTGATGTCGATGGACATTTTAGCCCAGTCATCAAGGGTTTCAATTTCAATAGGTTTTGTAAATAAATTTAACATTTTGTCCTCCGTGGAAAAGTATAACAAAAACCGCACCGAAGTGCGGTTGGATTTTGGGGAGTTTTAGAAAGTGTGGCGTGGTAGTCGTTTTCTTGGAGTGAGAATGGCGTTATCCCGAATAGTAGGGAGTACTCTGTTCCAGTTTTCATTGCCCCAAGTGCTAACTTCAAATTGAGCCGTGAGCTTTTGAATAAGCGGTTGATGGTGGCGGAGTATTGAGCCATATTCCGAAACGATACCCCGTGCTTGTGGGGCGAATTTGGATTGAATGGCATCTAATGCTGGCAGAATGTTTTGGGTAAATTCTACACATTTGAAAAGGGCGAACCAGTCCCACGCTAAATTTTGTAAGTCGCTTTCGCTATGCTCGAAGGGATATTTCTTTTCGGGTTCAGGTAAAGCAAGTTGTTGGGGTTGAGTGCCAATGCCATTGATTGCCATAAATGCACGAATAACTTTGAGATGAAAAGCAGCACTGATCCAAGCAGCGTAGGCGATAACAAGTTCTTTGCAGGCGTAAGTGCCAGAGTTGATACCGCCGTGAATAGTGCTGAAGACCAGATCTGGTCTTCCATATTCTTGCTTAATTTCAGTGATTAGATCTTTTGTTTGATCTAAACGCATAAAACGGGTTGGTTTATTTTTTTCTTCTCCGCCACTGGCTTTATGGAAGTCATTAAGAGAATAGAGATTGTTTAAAGTGCGGATTTGAGTGTCAAGAATGGTTAAGTTTTTCATCTGTTTGTTCCTTTTGATGGAATTCCCTAATTTTGATTTAGGGCGATCGACAGCTCAAAACTAGCAAACAGACTAGCGGAGTTATTCCCTTGCGGTGTTGTATTCCTCGCACTGTCGATCATTGATATTAATTGTTGTTTTTGTATCAGGTATGAGAAATAGGAGAAACCCAGATACAAAAAAATCACGCTAACGGGGTGAATTACCGCTGTTTGTAAGGCTTTTGAGACCTGTGGTAAATCCTACTCGTGAATGATGAGGTTGTCAAGATTGGAGATAAATTAATGATTATGGAGGGTTGGGAAGTTTAATGGCAAAAGCACCAAAACAGCATAAGTGCAAAGTTTGTGGCACGTATTACACAAAGACAGTAAGCAGTATGCAAAAAGTCTGTAGTGTGGACTGCGCAATAAAATTGTCCGCAGAGCAATCACGCAAAAAACGTGAAAAGCTCGCAAAAGCAGAACGGGCTGAAACTCGCAAAAGAATGACCGCACTTAAAGAAAAGAATAAAACGCACAATCAGCTTATCGCCGAAGCACAAAGTGCGGTGAATAAATATATCCGTGTTCGTGATGAGAATAAGGAATGTATTTCTTGTGGCACACCGTTGATTAGCGAGAAATTAGGCGGTGGATTTGATGCCGGGCATTATCGCAGCCGTGGTAGTGCGCCACACTTGCGGTTTTATACGCTTAACATTCACGGACAATGCAAACGCTGTAATCGATGGTTGGGCGGAAATTACCACGAATATCGCGTTGGATTGATTGAGCGTTTGGGGATCGAAAAGGTGCAAGAAATCGAAAACGACCAACGCCCAAGGCATTATAGCGATGAGGATTTGAGACGGATTAAGCGAATTTTTGAGCGGAAAGCGAAGTGGTTAGAAAAGCGAGGTAAGCAATGGAATTAGTTTTTAACGATATTAAAAAAGTTTGCACCCAATGGGGCTATTGGGCTACACCACGATTAGGCACGGAATATCCTTGCCTTTCGGTGAGCATACCGGTACCGATTGATGAGAGCAAAAGACGAGCAGATCCAATTAGTGAGCCATTGGCAGAAGAAATTGAACGTTGCGTGCTAGTGATGCGTAAAACCACGCCTGAGCTTTACGATTTATTTATGGCAACTTATGCTTACCGCTTGCCACTTTATAATGAGTACGATCGCAATCGTGTGTTAGTGAGAATGGGGATTTTGGAAAGGTTTGGGATTGGGCGCCGCACTTATTTTGAGCGCTTAAAAATAGCAGAAATATCACTGATGTTAATGTTAAGCCAGAAGAACTGCATTTTTATTGCGTAAGAATATTTTTTGTGAAAACACTTGACTAGTGCGCACTAAAATACTAACATTCTGTCTATAGTGCGGTTTTGCACGTTTAAAACGCACGAATGAATTTTAACAGCCCTGATCGGAAACGGTCGGGGCTTTTTTATTGCCTCGAAAAAGCGGGGTGAGGTATGGAAAGAATGAAAGAAACGTTAAAAGGCATTCCCCTTGAGTCGCAAGTTTACGGCTGGCTCACCTCTTTTTTTGGAATGCTGACCTTAAGTGAGTGGGCAATCTTGATCGGTATTATCGTAACCGTATGCGGTTATTGGCGAGAAAGCCGATTCAAAAAACGTATGCTTGAGCTGGAAGAAATCAGGGTAGGCGTACGAGATAAAAGCGGCAAGGTGATTAAATGAAGCATTTCAAAAAAATTGCGGGCTGTTCTGTTGTGGCAATTATTGGCTTAGTAATGCTTAATCACTCCGATGAAATCCGTACCACACAAACAGGCTTAGCATTAATTGGCAATGCAGAAAGCTGTATGCGTGAGCCGTATAAATGCCCTGCGGATGTATGGACGGTTGGAATTGGGTCAACGGGTGATATTACTTTCGGCAAGGTGTACTCGGATAAAGAGATTGCCGACCGCTGGGCCAAAGATATTCAAACCGCAGAGCAATGTATCAACCGTTATGCCAACGGAAAAGCGCTACCGCAAGGGGCATTTGAGGCATTAACCTCACTGACGTTTAATGTTGGTTGCGGCAAGCTCAAAACCTCTACGATTTACCGTTACGCAAAACAAGGCGATATTCGGGCTGTGTGTGAGCAGTTCCCACGTTGGAAATACTCAAGCGGAAAGGTGCTGAAAGGTTTGGTAACCCGCCGCGAAAAAGAGAAAGCATTATGTTTAACAAGTTTAAAACGTGGCTAAATCTCACCGCACTTTGTTTGATTTTGGGCTTGTGTGGTTGGGTTTGGTATCAGTCTCAGATGATTAGTAGCTTAAAAGCCAAAAATCAAACGCAAGCCCAGACCATCACCACGCAAAGCCAAACTATCGCAAGCCTTAAAGCAGAGGCAAAACGCAATTATCAACTTACCCAAGAAGTTACACAATCAGAAAGCAAAATCAGGGACCAATCCGATAATGTTATTCGCACAATTCAAACTCAGGTTAAAAATGTGGACGCTCATAATGCTCCTGCTCCTCATAATGTTATTGAGTTCTTGCAGCAGTCAGATTGAGACCACGCATTGCCCGACCATTCCGCCTGTACTATTAGGGCATTTGGATAAGACGGTATTTAGTGGTCGCACTTATGGCGATGTAACACAGTATGCAGTGATACTCAAACGTGAGCGTGATATGTGTCTTAATCGGATTGATAAGATTAGAGAATGGCAGACTGAAGACTTGAATAAATAAGTGCGGTCGTTTTTGTTATTTTTTGCTTTTCCATCAATTAAAAAGGTACTCCTGACGGGGTGGGGCTTTCCACGGGGTTGCGGGCTCGCGGTTTTCGGCAGTTTTTTGCATTTCTAGGCATCATCATCATCTTCTAAGTTTCTTGAACATTTATTAAGCATTTCGTTTTTTGGATTTTTGTGATTATGGAAAATTTATTTGATCTTAAATTGAATATTAATCAGATCGCTGAAATCACGGGAATGCACCGCCAGACGGTATCTCAACGCGTTGCTGCTTTAACACCAAGTGTGGGTAGCAATAGCAAATTAAAGCTCTATCCTCTTGCGGATTTGATACGGTTGGGATTGCAAGAAAAGATGACGGCAGATGTCGATGCAATGTCGCCAAATGACAGGCGTGCATTTTGGCAAGCAGAGAACGAACGGCTGAAATATGAGCGAGAAACTGGCGAGCTGATCCCTGCTTACGAAGTGGCTCAAGAAATGAGTATCTTGGCGAAAGCGGTTGTGCAACAGCTTGAAACTTTACCCGATATTTTAGAACGCGATGCTGGATTGCAACCCAATGCACTTATTCGAGTGCAACAAGTGATTGATGATATTCGCGATCAGATGGCGCAGCATATTCAGCATACTGAAAATAAGGAAGAATAATGTTTGCATCAGCAAAAGATATTCGCCGAGATATTGCCAATGCGGTGAAAGCCCCAAGGCGAATGAAGGTCTCCGAAGCGGTGGCAGAATATATGCGTGTGCCAATTGGTGGCGGAAACTCCGTAAAATGGGATAAACATACCGCTGCTTATATCCTCGAACCAATGGACTGCCTAAGTTCACGCGAATATGATGCAGTAATTTTTGTCGGCCCTGCACGAACAGGCAAAACCATTGGCTTAATTGATGGTTGGATTAGTTATTCAATAATCTGCGACCCATCTGATTTCTTATTGGTGCAATTAACCCAAGAAAAGGCAAGCGAACATAGCCGGAAAAGACTTGATCGCACGTTTCGTTGTTCGCCTGAAATTGCGAAACGGCTCAGCCCACGAAAAAATGACAACAACGTTCACGACAAATATTTTCGTGCAGGAAATTTGCTTAAAATTGGCTGGCCATCAATCAATGTATTATCTTCATCGGATTACAAATATGTAGCTTTAACGGATTACGACCGTTGGCCAGAAGATATTGATGGTGAAGGTGATGGTTTCTCTCTTGCCAGCAAGCGCACCACAACCTTTATGTCTGCAGGAATGACCTTAGTGGAAAGTTCACCAGGGAAAGACATTGTTGATATAAAACATCAACCTAAATCAACGCACGAAGCGTCACCGACAACCGGAATTTTAAGTCTGTACAATCGAGGTGACCGCCGTCGGTTTTATTGGCAATGCCCTGAATGCGAAGAGTATTTTGAACCCTCAATGGCAAATATGGTGGGCTTTCGTGATGAAATAGACTTTGTCAAAGCCAGTGAAAATGCCCGTTTACAATGTCCACATTGCCAACATTTAATCTCACCAGAAATGAAACGAGATCTTAACATTCGTGGCGTGTGGTTAAAGGAAGGGCAGAACATTGACAAGCAAGGCAACATTCACGGTGAAGGGCGTAAATCACGTATCGCCTCTTTTTGGCTTGAAGGTCCAGCCGCTGCCTATCAAACGTGGGCGCAACTCACTTACAAGCTCCTTAATGCAGAACAAGAGTATGAATTAACAGGGAGTGAAGAAACCTTAAAAGCGGTGATCAACACCGACTGGGGTTTACCTTACTTACCACGCTCTGCGCTGGAACAACGGCGTGCTGACGAACTAATGGAACGCCGTGAAGACGCAGACAAGGATAATAAGACAGTACCTGCACAATGTCGTTTTCTTATTGCAGCAGTGGATGTTCAAGGCGGACGCAACCGCCGTTTTGTGGTGCAAATTGTCGGCTATGGTGAAAATGGCGAACGTTGGTTAATTGACCGTTATAACATTTCGCACACCTTGCCCGATGCTAACGGTGTGATTGAACCGATTGATCCAAGATTGCCCGATGATTGGCATATCCTTATCACGGACGTATTAAAAAAACAGTATCCTCTTGCTAACAATCCAGAACATTTTATGCCCATTCTGGCACTGGCGGTGGATAGTGGTGGGGAAGAGGGCGTAACGGACAATGCCTATAAATTTTGGCGACAATGTCGGCGTGAAGGGCTAAGCAAAAAAGTGTATCTCGTCAAAGGTGACAGCACTAAACGGCAAAAACTCATTACCAAAACCTATCCCGATAATACATCGCGTTCAGATCGCCATTCATCAGCGCGCGGTGATGTGCCGTTGTATTTATTGCAAACCGATTATCTCAAAGACCGCATCAATAACGCCCTTGCTCGCCAAACGGAGGGAGCAAACTACATTCACTTTCCTCGCTGGCTTGGCGAATGGTTTTTTGATGAACTGGTTTATGAAGAACGTGGGCCTGACGGAAAATGGCGTAAGCCCGGTAAAGGCAACAATGAAGCCTTTGACTTATTTTGTTACGCCCACGCTATTGCGATTTTACGCGGCTATGAACGAATTAAATGGGGTGATGAAAAGCAAGTGCCGGATTGGGCAAAATTACCAGAGATTAACCCTAATATTTTAAGAAACTCCATCGCACATCACACCAAAGAAAGTGCGGTAGAAAAAATGCAAGAATTACCCATCAAAGCCAATGCAACGAAAGAAAATGCAAGTTGGCTGACAGGAAAATCTTATCGAAGAAGAGGGTGGTTATGAGCCTTTATACCATTGATGAACTAAAACAAAAAATCCGCTTGCTTGATGAGAAAATTGAAACCGCACAGAGTACGGTGAGTTTTAACGGGCGTGCCGTTTCTTGGCAAATTAATGAACTGAGTAAACAGCGTGATCGGTATCAAGCAATGTTAGATGAAATGCTGGCGCAAAGTGGGCAGAAAGTAAAAAAACATCGCATAAAATACGCAAGATTTAGCTAAAAAAATAAACCCCGAAAGGTGTGAACTTTCGGGGTTTTTCATTCCTAATACCTAAACTATAAGGAACGAAGATTTATGGAAAGTTTAAAACTTATCCTTTCAATAATCAAGGAGTTTAGAAAAATGGCAACACAGTTATCGAATTTACGCTTTTGGGGATTGTGGCTTATTGGTTTCTTAATTGCATTATCCATTTTCATTAACGCAGTGAAATGGTGGTGAGAATGAACTTCTTAGAAAAAACCATTGCTGCACTTTCCCCACAGTGGGCGGCAAAACGGTCTAAAAGCCGTTATGTACTCAATACTTATGAGGCCGCATTGCCCAGCCGAACCCATAAGGCTAATCGAGATGGGCAAGGGGCAAATGTGAATGTGCGACAAAGTGCGGTGAGTTTACGTGAGCAAGCTCGTGCGTTAGACCAAAATCACGATATTGTGATCGGCATTTTGGATAAACTCGAAGAACGGGTTATTGGTTCAAAAGGCATTCATATTGAACCACAGCCCCTAATGAAAAATGGTGATGTCCACAAAGGACTTGCGGAACAAATCGGCAAATTATGGTCGGAATGGTCTATCAAGCCTGAAGTGACTGGTCTTTATACACGCCCTGCGCTAGAAAGAATGTTATTACGCACTTGGTTGCGTGATGGCGAGGTGTTCGTTCAGTTGGTGAAGGGAAAAGTACCAGGCTTGGTTCACTCTTCTCAAATTCCGTTTTCATTGGAAGCTTTAGAGCCAGATTTCGTGCCAATGAATACTGATGTGGCAAAAGAAAATTTGCTACAAGGGGTTTATCTCAATACGTGGCGTAAACCCACCGGTTATCAAGTTTATTTAGATAATCCGCAAGAGTCGGGGAAATTTTACGACAAAGTCAAAACCGTTTCGGCAGAAAATATGCTGCACTTGGCTTTTCGCAAGCGATTACATCAAATCCGTGGAGTAAGTATGTTACACGGGGTGATTGTACGCTTGGCAGACTTGAAAGAGTACGAAGAAAGCGAACGTGTTGCCGCACGTATTGCCGCTGCAATGACGCTGTATATCAAAAAAGGCGATGCACAACTTTATGATACAGATGAAACAAGTGAGAGCGGAGAACGGTTATTTGACATTGCACCCGGTGCGGTCATAGATGATCTAAAGCCAGGTGAAGATATTGGTTTAATTAATTCAAATCGTCCGAACACCAATTTAGAGAGTTTCCGTAATGGGCAATTACGCGCCACCGCAGCTGGCACACGCTCCAGTTATTCTAGTATTGCCCGAGATTATAACGGCACCTATTCCGCGCAACGGCAAGAATTGGTAGAAAGTTTTGAAGGCTATGCGGTGCTGCAAGATACCTTTGTGGCGGCAATCTCTCGTCCGATTTACCGAGAATGGCTCAAGATGGCCATCGCGACACAAGCTATTCAAGTTCCCTCTGATGTCGATCCCGACTCGCTCTTTAATGCGGTTTATTCTGGACCAGTAATGCCGTGGATTGATCCAATTAAAGAAGCGAATGCGTGGAAAGAACGGATCAAGGGCGGACTAGCCACAGAAAGCCAAGCTATCCGCGCCAGCGGCAATAACCCAGCAGAAGTGAAACGCCAACGGATTGTTGAAGTGCAAGAAAATAAACAAGCAGGACTTAAATTTGATACAGATTTGACCAATACACAAGGAATGAACAATGAAACGAAAACAAATGATACTCGCACCCGTAGCGATGACGAACAACAAGATGAATAATCAATCTTGGTTTTCTATTAAAGCCTCCGCCAATCAAAGTGCGGAGGTTTTTATTTATGATGAAATTGGAATGTGGGGCGTTTCGGCACAACAATTTGCCAACGAATTAAAAGAGATTGGCAACGTGCGGCAAATTAATCTCCATATTCATTCGCCTGGTGGTGATGTGTTTGATGGCATTGCTATCTATAACTTACTGAAAAATCACCCAGCGAATAAGACCGTCTATATCGACGGTCTTGCTGCATCTATGGCTTCTGTTATCTCAATGGCAGGCGATGAAGTCATTATGCCTGAAAACGCAATGCTAATGATCCATAAGCCTTGGGGGATTCAAGGCGGTGATGCAGAAGAACTGCGTAAATATGCGGATTTGTTGGATAAAGTGGAAAGTACGTTATTGATGGCGTACGCCGCCAAAACAGGCAGGTCCGAAGATGAATTAGCGGCAATGCTCGCTGTGGAAACTTGGCTTACCGGCAAAGAATGTGTTGAGCTGGGTTTCGCTGACAAACTGGCCGAACCCCTTGTGGCGATGGCTTCCATTCAATCGAAAAAAATAGAGGATTTTACGAATATGCCTAATGAAATCAAAAATATGTTGTTGAAGCCACAAGGCAACGCAAAAAATCAGAACGTGGCACCAGAACAAAACCCAGAACAACCCCAACCGCACGAAAAGCCGGCAGCGCAGACGGTAGATAATACCGCACAAGTGCAAGCGCAAATGGCACAACGAAATACGGCAATCAAAGCGGTATTTGCCCCATTCAACGGTCAATTTAATGATTTGCTAGTGGAATGCTTAGGTGATGTCTCCATCACTGCAGAACAAGCTAAAGATAAATTATTAGCGAAACTCGGTGAAAATACCACGCCAAGCGTACCGCAAAACCATATTCACGTTGACAACGGCAATATTGTAGGCGATAGCGTGAAAGCTTCTTTGCTTGCTCGAGCAGGCTTTGAAAACGCCGAAAAAGATAATGCCTACAATTCAATGACCTTGCGCGAATTGGCTCGTGCATCGTTGGTAGATCGTGGTGTGGGCATTGCTGGAATGAATGCAATGCAGATGGTGGGAATGGCATTTACTCATTCCACCTCTGATTTTGGACAGATCTTGATTGATGTGGCGCACAAATCCGTCTTAAAAGGTTGGGCGGAAAGCACTGAAAACTTTGAACAATGGACGCATAAAGGTACGCTTACGGATTTCCGCCCTGCTTATCGTGTGGGCTTAGGTAGCTTTGAAAGCCTGCCTCAAGTTCGTGAGGGTGCGGAATATACTTATGTAACCCTTGGTGATACAGGTATGCACGTTTCGCTTGCCACTTATGGCGCATTATTCAGCCTAACACGCCAACTTATCATTAATGATGATATGCATATGCTCACCCAAGTGCCTTATAAACTTGGACAAGCGGCACGCGCGACGATTGCAGATTTAGTATTTGCTCAGCTCTTTGGTGATCCGGTGATGAGTTATGACGGCAAAAAACTTTATGATGCTGCACATAAAAACACCATAACCAGTGGTGCAATGGATTTAGCTAACATTGATAAAGCTATCCAACTAATGAATGCACAAAAATCCTTTGATGGTAAACAACTTGCCATTGAGCCTGATGTCTTGCTAGCGCCAACCTCGCTTTATACCCGAGCAAAACAGATCCTTGGTTCAAGCTCGGTGGAAGGGGCGGATATTAATGCTGGCATTATCAATCCATTAAAAGATGTGGTGCCGGTTACAAAATCACAACGCTTACAAGCAGAGAATGCGAAAATTTGGTACTTGCTTAATAAAGATGCGATTGAAGTCTCTTACCTCAACGGTGTTGAGCAGCCATTTATTGATCAACAAACCGGCTTTACAGTAGACGGCGTAACCACCAAAGTGCGTATTGATGCTGGGGTAAATGTGTTGGATCACCGTGGCATTGTGCGTGTAACCAATAGCTAATAGTTTATAAACGAGAAAACCCCGATTGCTTGCCACAGTCGGGGTTTTCTTATTTAAGCCTTAAATCGGAAGGATTAAATAATTGAATGAATTTTAACATCAAACTGCCATCTTTTAAAGAGGTAAACATAATGCCGACACTATTAGATAAGAGAAAATCAGTGCGTTTTTTCTTATGGGCGTACTTACTTATGGCATTTATTTTGGGCGTGATGTGGTTATTACCTGATGTTATTCACGCAATTAAACAAGCATAACAGGAGCTTATTATGGCGAAAAATTTTATTCAAAACGGCGACACTATTGACTTTGTCGCCACAAAAAATGTGAAAAGCGGCGATGTGGTCGTCTTGCAAGATCTGATTGCGGTTGCCGTTACCGACGTTGCAAACAAAGCGACTGGCACAGGGATTGTAGGCGGTGTATGGCGTGTAAAAGCCAAACAAGCTGATGACATTAAGCAAGGCGATGTGTTGTATTGGTCTGATACCGATGGGGCAACCAAAACCGCTGCTAGCAACAAACGCCTTGGTATTGCGTGGACTGATTCAGGTACATCTTCTGAAGAAGTTGATGTGAAAATCAATGCTTAACCCGTTTGAACAGGCGTTAGCACAAGCAGACAAGGTGATAGAAGATATTATGATGTCGCCTTGGCTGATTGAGGGTGTCATTTATCCTGCCACTTATGATGAAATACCACAACGTTTTGAAGGAATGTTGCAGTATAACGAAGAGTATCGGGTAAATGGCACCAAGCGCACATTAACACTGTTTAAAGAAAGTGGATATCGTCCACGCGTGGGCGACCGTGCGGAACAAGGGGATAAGCAGTTTGTGATAAAAGCCTTTGAGTTGATGGATCAACTGATTATTTTGCAACTGGAGTAAATAATGACGTTAGAGCAAGACCTCGCTTTAATCCGACGGAATGCGAATAAGGTGGTGAAACAGCTTAATCGTCAAGCGGCAAAAACCATCAATCATTTGGCAACAAAGGCACGCAATCAAGCCACCAAAGCTGTTGCTAAAGACATTGGTGTGCCAGTGAAAACCTTAAAAGGCAGAACAAGGCAAAGCAAACATCAGCGTGCAACCGCCACAAAACTGCGGGCGCAGTTGCGTGTTAATGTGTCGCCATTACCGCTCATCCGCCTGTTAGAGAATAAAGCAAATCGGGTGTGGGAAGGGCGAGGTGGCATTATAGTGGGGAAATATGCAGTACAACGTGGTTTTATCCAAACCCTTGCCAATGGACGCACTCACGTAATGCAACGAGCAGGGCGAGCGCGCTATTCCATTGATGTGGTGAAAATTCCACTACGCCAGCCATTGACTGCGGCTTATCAACAAGCCCTTAAAGACTATCCCACCGAATTACAGAAAGAATTGAAAGACCGCTTAAGTGCGGTTTTTTCTTAAGGAGAAAAGATGCTGATTCATAAAGCAATCCGAGAGCAAATCGCCCAGCTTTTACAACCCTTAGATCCGTCTATCAAGGTTTGGGCTGGGCGCCCTACCTTTATTGACTTAGACAACGAACCTACCACGCTTGCTGTTTTTATTGACGATGCGCAAAGCGAGCCCACAGGATTGTGTGGTGGTGAATGGGAGGCAATCTTAAATATTGCTATTTATCAACGTTCAACCCAAGGCGAAGCCCCGCTCGATGAGCTGGCGGAGCAAATTGTTCAACGCTTGGCGGAAGCCTTTGAAGATGACGAGTTGGATACCTTGCAACAATGCTATTTAACTGGGTATCACTATGAACAAGATGCACAGAAACGGACTTGGTACATTGCGAACTTACAATATCAAATTACTTATGGGCAGGAGGAATAATGGCCACACAAACTACGCCTTTCCAAGGCACAAAATTTTATATCGGCAAGGGTGTTGAAGCGGAAAAAAGTATCTCCGCGTGCGAAATTACCCCCAACGCCAAAATTACCGTCGCCAATAGCGGTTACAAAAAAGGGGATTTACTCCGCATTACCGGGCTTGGCTCGCTAGATGGCTACTACCCCGTAAAAGAGGTACAAACCAACGACATCATTTTTGCAGATGAAGTGAATTGGTCAGGGCAAGACAAGCCAACCGTATTTACCAATGCCAAAGTAGCACGAGTAACTTGGTCAAGTAACTTCTGTGCTATCAAAAACATTGAAAAAGACGGCGATACGCTAACGGAAGAAGATGTTACTACAATGTGCAGTGAGGGAACGGAAACCGAACCGGGCGATATTGAGTTTGGTAACGTAAAACTGACTTTCTTCTGGGCTCCAGCCACGGCAATGCAAGCTGATTTACGCAAGAAGTTCTACAGCAAAGAAACGTTCCCGTATTTGATTGTGTTCAAAAACAATCAAGGTTCGCTTTACGGTACAGGCTTTATCCAAACCAGTACTAACATCAGTGGCGAAGTCAAAGGTAAGTTTGAATCAGGCGTAACCATTAAACAATCTAAACGTGATTATTTATTGCCAGTTTAATCAAACGAATGCTCATCAGAAATAACCGCTTGTCGTAAGGCAGGCGGTTTTTTTATATCTGAAAATAGAGGATATTATTATGCAACTTGCGAACCCAGAAAATTTTAAACAGTTTGTACAAATTAAAAATCGTAAAGTGATGACAAATTCAGAAATAGTCGCAAAAGTTTTTGGGAAATATCATCACCACGTTATTCGAGATATTCGAGAAATTTTGGAGGCTGGAGATGATGAATTTAACCGAACCAATTTTGGTTTGGTTGAATATATCGACAAAAAAGGCGAAAAACGCCCAATGTTTGAAATGACAAAAGACGGTTTTATGCTTTTAGTGATGGGATACCGAACTAAAAAAGCTATGGCAATCAAAATTTCTTACATTAAAGCCTTTAATTATATGGCTGAACAATTAGCCAAAGGTGGAGCAACATTGCTTGAGCAATATTATCAAGCTATCGGTGAACACAAAGCGAAAAAGCATTTTGCCAGTTTATGTGGAAAAGGTTTGCGTGAGTGGCAGGGTGAAAAACCTGTATTAGAAGCAACAATCCGTATTATTGAAAACAAAATGCAAATTGAACTTCCACTTTTAGCAAATCAATAAGGAGATTAATAATGAACAAAGGCACGAAAGCAACTTTACTCGCAATTAAACCTACATTGAAACCGTTTGAACTCAACGGCAATACCTACTATATCCGCTCTTTTACTGTGGGTGATGTGAACCGTGAAGTGTTTGAATATCAAAATTGGCTGAAAGCCCAAGCGACCAAACAAGGCATTGAGTTGAATCTGAATGATGAAGATGTACTCGCCAAGCAGCTTGAACCCATTGCGGATAAATACCGTCTTGCGCGCAATCTTGCTATCAAACTATGCGATGAAAAAGGCAATAACTTGTTCGATCCTGACAATATCGAAGATTTAGAAGCAATTTTAACCCTTGATGACAGCGTACTTACCGCCTTTAATCAAGCCGAAAATGCAGATACCCCAAAAAACTCACCGCCCGACGCAAGTTCCAATTAACCTTATCCCTTGCGTTGGGCAAAACGCTATCAGAAATCGAAGCAATGCCTGAAAGCCATTTGCAAGAATATGAACAATTCTACCAAGAACAACCGTTCGGCTTGTGGCGTGAAGATTATCGCACCGCACAAATTGCCTACTTACTGGCAGCGATTAACAGTGATCCAAAAAAAGACAGCCCAAAACTTACCGAGTTTATGCCATTTTTTGCGGAACAAAGTGCGGTGGAAAATAGCCAAGATTTTGATGATGGTAGCGAGATGTTTTTGGCACAGAGATAACAACGACCAAATGGTCGTTTTTTTATCGCCTGTAAGATAGAAAAGTACACTCGAAAGCGGTGTTTCCTTTCTCCACTCACCGTTTCTTACAGGCTTTTTATAACCAAAAGTAACCCCTGAAGCGTTGATAGTGCTTTGGCTGCATTATTCCTTTTAAGTATGAGGTGCATCACATATTTCTCTAGCTAATATACCTACTTAGTAAAAAATTAAATATAATATAAGTATCGTTGGTTATTATGAGAACTTTTAAGCTATGAAGTTAAACATTCAGATGAAAAAAGACCATTTGCAAAGATTATCGAATAATTCGGTTTTTGAGGGCATATCTGAATTAATATGGAATGGGATAGATGCAGACGCTAATAATGTTGATGTTTATATCAATAAAAATACTCTTGGTGGGATAGAAAAAATCATCGTCAAGGATGATGGTATTGGGATTGATTATGCTGTAGCTTGTGATCATTTTAAAACACTAGGTGGTTCGTGGAAAAGAACAGTTATAAAAAGCCCCAAAGGAAGATTTTTCCATGGGCAGAAAGGAGAAGGTCGTTTTAAAAGTTTTGCTTTAGGGCAAAAAATTACATGGGCATCAGTTTATAAAAAAGGTGATATAGCAAATAAATTTGATATAGTTTCTTACAAGAACTCATTAGATGTTGTTGAAATATTTGATGAATGTGTTGCGACAGAAAGTAAAACAGGAACAATAGTTACGATTGAGAATGTAGAGGAAAAAGTAAATTCCTTATCAAAAAATGCACTAATCAAAAGATTGACTTACATATTTGCAGGATACCTTTATCAATACCCCGAGATTAACATCAGAATAGATGGGGAGAAAATAGACCCTTCTCAACTTGTTGATTCTGTAGAAACAATAAATCTTGATGGCAATATAGGAAGGCTCAGAATTATTCTGTGGAAAACGAAAGAAACACCCAATTTCTTTCTGTGCAAAGATGATTATTCTTGTTTATGTGAATACAACACTGAAAAACGTATCAAACGAGCGGGCTATAGCTATTCCGCTTATCTTTCAAGTCATATTATAGATAGCTTAAATTTATCGAATAATCTTGAACTTATTTATATGGATAATGAATTAACTCCATTAATTAATCATTCTATAGATAAGTTAAATGATTTTTTTAGGAACAAAAAAGTAGAGGAAGAGGCTAAAAGAGTTGAAACTTGGATTGATGAAGGTATATATCCATATGCCGATGTAGAGATAAAGACTGATATCGAAATAGCTGAGAGACAGGTGTTTGATATCATTGCTACGCAAGTAGAAGATAACCTTGCGAAATTTAAAAATAGTAGTACTGAAACAAAACAGCTTACCTTTAAACTCATATCTCAAGCCTTAAAGGATAATCCAGAGTCAATGGAAAAAATACTTGCAGAGGTGTTAAATTTGAACGAAGAAGATAGAGACACTCTTAGTGCATTACTTGATAAAACAACATTATCATCAATTATAAAGGCATCTAAAGTTGTTACTGATAGATTAAATTTTATAAGAGGATTGGAAGAATTGCTATTTGACAAAGATAGCAAGAAAGCTCTTTTAGAACGAGACCAACTTCATAAAATTTTGGAAAAAGAAACTTGGATCTTTTCTGAGGATTTCCAATTTTCAGGTAGCGAGAATTATCTGAATGAAATATTAGAGAAACACGCAGAGCAGCTTGATTATTACGATAAAAATATTGATATAGAAAAGCCTGTTTTGTTGTCAGATGGCAAGAAAGGTCGTGTTGATTTATTATTTCATAAAGCAAGATCCCCTAGAGAAGGTTACACAGATTATTTGATTGTAGAACTTAAAAGACCGTCTCAAAAAATAAATGCTAGTGTTATCAATCAAATTAAAAGCTACGCTTACGCAATAGCAGAGGAAGAACGGTTTGATAAACAAAAAACCTCTTGGACGTTTATTGCCGTGTCAAATGAATTTGATTACTTCGCTGAAATGGAAGCTACTCAAGAAAACAGGACAAGAGGATTAATTGTCGACTTAGGAAGGCTAAACTTGAAAATATATATTATGAAGTGGTCAGAAGTATTAAACAATGCGAAAACAAGAGTCGGTTTTTTTAAGAAACAGTTAGATTTTGACGCAACAAAAGAAACGGCTAAAAAATATTTGCATGAGAAACACTCAAAATATTTACCTAATATACCTAATTAGTAGGTTTAAGCCCGTTCAAACGGGCTTTTTTATTGCTCCTCGCCTTTTGCATTCATCACTTCTTTTAGAAGTGGTGGGCGCGGTGATGTGATCCAGATCACTTTAAAACTCGCCTGATTTTGGTATGATTAACGCCTATTTTTCAGTTTAGGAGTTAATTTATGAAAAAATTAGTATTAATTGGATTGGTTAGTGCGGTATTGGCTGGGTGTGCGACTCCGCCGAAAGAAGTAAATCTCTCACATAAATTTGATGCCGCTCAGGCTCAAAGTCAATTAAATGGCAAAGAAACGCTTAAAGGTAATGCGTTCTTAAGACAGGTAGGCGGAGGAATTGTTAATTGTGCAGGTTCTACTGTTGAACTCTATCCTGCTAACCCATATTCAACTGAACGTCTTTTTGCTCAATATCCTACTAGCTCTTGGGACGGTTCAGTATATAAAGCGAATATTAAGTTTACACCTGATGATAGCCGTTTTGAGACAGTGAAAAAAACGACAACTTGTGATTCTGAAGGTAATTTTGAATTTGAATCAATTAGAGATGGAAATTATATTGTAGTTACTCAGGTTGTTTGGGAAGTTCCTAGCCAGTACGGAATGCAACGACAAGGTGGCTATTTACTTAAAAATATTTCTGTCAGCAAAGGACATAAATCAAAAGTAGTTATAACTAAATAATGTTACTCAAACCCTGTTGACCTCAGCAGGGTTTTCTTTTATTAATTCATAAAACAAACCCCGAACACTCGCAATGTTCGGGGTTTTTTATTCTTAATCTACGTTATTAAAACATTAATGGAGAACCACTAATGCAGATAGATTTTAACCTAATAGAGGGGATTTGTAAAATGCTAGAAGTAATCGATAAATCTGACAAAGCTCGAACTTTTGCTTATGTGGTATTAGTTTTAGGATTTATTTTTGCGATGAGCTGGCTTACACCAAATTTATTGAAAGCCATTGCTGAATTTATATTGACGTTGAGAAATAGCTAGAGTAATATTTAATACATAGGTGTCGAAACCTACGTTAAGCGGTAATCCGCAACCGAAATCCAATGCGGTTTTTTTGTCTCTAGAATTTGGTGTTTCTCCTTTTCTCAGCCAAATTTAGTAAACGAAAAACGGTATATTTGCTCAATGTCGAGAGGGTGAGGAATACAATACCTTCGGGGAATAACTCCAGCTTCTTAACGGGCTTTCGAACCTCTCGACGCCCTACTTTTTAAGTAGGTAAATAAGTAGGTAAATTATTCGAAAAATCGTTAAGGGGTCAATTATGACTAATCAAATCTCAACTCAAGCAATCACTTTCTACGGTTCAGAACTCATTACTTTAAAAGTTGAAAATGTAATCTATACAGCAGTTCGCCCTATTGTTGAAGCTCTAGGTTTATCGTGGAGTACACAAAAAAGAAAGCTAGATAATTCAATAAGTAAATTCAACTGTGTTCATATGAACACGGTTGCAGAAGACGGAAAAATTCGAGAAATGCTTTGTATGCCAATCCGCAAACTTAACGGCTGGCTATTTAGCATTAATCCTGAGAAAGTTCGTTCAGATTTAAAAGAAAAGGTTATCTGCTATCAAGAAGAATGCTTTGAAGCACTTTATAATTATTGGCATTTTGGCAAAGCAGAAAGATCGAAAGAAAGATCGCAAACCACAGTTGATGATCGCACAGGCTTACGTGATGCCGTCAATATGCTAGTGAGCAAAAAAGGTTTAATCTATTCTGATGCGTATCAGCTTATTCACCAGCGTTTCAATGTTAATCACATTGACGAATTAAGCAAAGAGCAATTACCGCAAGCAGTGGAATATGTGCATAAGCTCGTCTTAGAGGGAGAGCTAATAGAGCCACCTAAAAAGCAAATAGTAGAAATTCCACACGAAGGGCGATGGTTAGTGATTGTAAATAAACACAATCCGCAAAACTACCGCATAAAAAATATGGACGGTTGTAATTTCGTTGATCATAAAAAAGCACGACAATTATTGCAAGAAACACATCAAACAGCCGATTTGCTGTTAGAACTTTCACGAAGAATGCGATTGATTGACGGCTATTATGAAGAAAATTTTAATACACCTATTGCCGAAACAAGAAATAGAACGTTGATTTAAAACTCAACCAAAACCAACCGCACTTTAGTTTAAGTGCGGTTGTAAATTTCTTGCTTTGCTATTGGTTATAGATTAAAATCTATATCAGATAGCAAAAAAGGTAATCGCTGCATGAAACAAGAATGGGAAGTTATTTTACAAGACCCGCTTTTAAGTTGGTTTGATACGTTGGCAGAAGATGATTTATTAAAAGTCTATGCTGCATTGGAATTATTATCAACAGAAGGTCCGCAATTAGGTAGACCGTATGCTGATACACTACAAGGTTCTAAATATACCAATTTAAAAGAATTGAGAGTGCAGTCTAAATTATCCGTATTTCGTTTGTTTTATCTCTTTGATCCAATTCGACAAGCTATTGTGTTATGTGGTGGAGATAAAAAGGGTAAAAAAGAGAAACTCTTTTACAAAGAGATGATCGCACTTGCCGAGAAAACTTACGAGGATTACCTTTCTGAATTTTCAAAGGAGTAAGAAAATGAGCGTAGCATTTAAAGATTTAATGAGTAAACTTCCTGCTGAAAAGCAAGCGAAAGTGAAAGCAATGGCTGATGATATGCGTATGGAGTTACAACTTTACCGCATTCGTGAAGAATTAGAACTTTCACAAAAACAAATGGCGGAAGCGTTAAATATTTCTCAGCCATCTGTTGTTGCACTTGAAAAACGTGGTAATGATATTAAATTATCATCAGTTAAGCGATATATTGAAGCAATGGGCGGTGTTTTAAATTTATCGGTTGAATTACCTACTGGGAAAACCGTCACCTTTAATTTATAAATACGGGGATTTGGTAGATTGAACCTATAAATATCGGAGGTAAACGATGAGTGAATTTAGTACCGCTTTTATAGTAGCAATGATAGGTTTTAAGCGAATATTGGCATTTATTCTGCTTGCTGTTGTTGGTTTCGTTTATGTCCATTATGGTGTGAAATTGATCGACTTAATCCCATTAAGTGATGAATACTATCGTGGTCTGCTATATGCGCTCATTTTACTGGGTATTCCCTTAATATTATGTATTATTTGGATTATTAAGATTTTAAGTGATTCAACACTAACCAAAGAAGAAAAAATAAATCGATTATTTGGTCGATATTGAATAATCCATTGATTGACACAAGCTCGCTATTTAGCGGGCTTTTTTTATGGAGGCAAAATGTCAACATTAGGTGAACTGGCGATTAAGCTAGGATTGGATACCGTTCAATTTCAGAATGGGTTAAAAAAGGCAGAATATGCTGCACGACAAACTGCAGAAAGAACCCAAACCTATCTAAAGAATATTGAAAAAGCCGCAAATTCATTGAATGACACGAATAAATGGGCAAGGCTAGGCTTTCTGGGGGGAAAAGGGCTTAGTGGGGCGAAAGCATTTTTAGCCTATGCAGATGGTTATACTGAAATTGGTAACCGTATGCGTTTAGTGCATAGCAATGCGATTGCAAGTGCACAGGCACTTCAATCTGTCTTTGATATTTCAATGCGAACAAACCAATCTGTGAATGCGACCTCAGAGGTATATCAACGTTTTGCCCAAAACGCCAAAACATTGGGGATTAATCAATCTCAAGTAGCAAGCTTAACTGAAACTGTATCAAAAGCTGTAGCAATTTCTGGTGCTAGTGCCGCCTCTGCTCAAGCCGCACTTATGCAATTTGGGCAGTCTTTAGCCAGTGGCGTATTTCGTGGGCAAGAATTTAATTCAGTAATGGAACAAACACCCGGTTTAGCAATGGCAATCGCTAGAGGTCTTGGGGTAACCACAGGCGAATTACGCCAAATGGCGAACGATGGTAAGCTCACAATGGACGTGATTATTCCTGCACTTGAAAAAGCCAAAGCCAGTGTAGATAAAGATTTTTCAACTCGCGTGCTTACCCTTTCAGCTGCATTTGAAAATTTGAGAACACAAGCAACAAAGTGGGTAGGGGAAGCTAACGAAACAACAGGCGCAGTCAGATTATTATCTGAAACAGTGGGGGCGGCAGCAGAGCATTTTGATTTATTGGCTAAAGGTATCCTTTATATTGGTGGCGGTGCAATTGCTGGGCAATTAGCCAAAACAATACAGATGACACAGCAACAAGCCACCGCAGCTAAAGTAGCCGCAATGAGCGCTCAACAAAAAGCAGTGGCAGATAAATTAGCGGCTCAATCAACAATGAGCTTGCTACACGCACAGTTAGAGTTAACCACGGTTGAGAAAGAACGAGCGATTTTACACACCCAAATTGCTTCGCAGAAAAAAGAACTTATCAGATTAACCAATGTTGAAACCGCAGCAACGCAGAAACTCGTTGTAGCTAAACGGCAAGCAAACTTTGTTACTCGAACGTTTGACAGTGCGTTAGGACTTGTTGGTGGTCCAGTCGGTCTTGTTACAGGGGCGCTTACAATTGGTGCGATGGCACTATATGAATGGTACGCCAAAGCAGAACAAGCTAGACAGGTAAATCTTGATTTTGCTAAGTCATTAGATACAACAAAAGATGCGTTGGATCAAATGACGAACGCAACGCTCGAAGCTAATATTGTTCGCACTAAAGACGCATTAAAAGAACAGCAAAAAGAGATTGAAAGACTACAAAAAGAATATGATGAATTGGTTGCTGCTGCACAAACCTATGGCAAATGGGTTGAAAGCGATGATGGAACACAGGTTTTTATTGAAAACGCCTATCAAGCACAAAAAGCATTAGAACAATCAAAACTTAAATATGAAGAGTTATCCAAGGTAATTGAAGAGCACCGTAAGACAAATGAGGACTTGGGTAATGAATTAAGAGAAATGGGAAATCGCGCTTATGAGGCAAGTGGGATATTAGGGCAATATGCCCAATATTCAGACTATGCTAAAAATGGTGCAGAGCAATTTATGCCCATTGTAGATCGATTGTCTAATGCAATGGACACCCTTAAAGGGGCAATTGGTGGTGCTAATGCCGAGTTACAAACATTTAATGCCCAAATGTTGGTTGTGCGTACATCGGAGGTGGCGAAATCTATTGCTGCATCACAAGATGCCTTAAAATTACGTACTCTAAAAGGAGCGGATCTCGCTAAGTTTAAAACGGAAAAGACGTTAGCCTCTCGAGGTGTAACTCCGGGTATGAATGGTTATCAAGATGCCTATGAGGCAGAGCTTGCTGCTCAAATGGCATCTCTACCGAAAGATGGGAAGAAAGGAAAAGGTGGCGAAAACGCCCGTCAAAACTGGCTAAATTTCTATGATGAAGTGCGGCAAAAAAGCACCTCTACCTTAGGTGAAATTGACCTAGAGCAAACCCAAATGTTCCGCCGCTTAGAAGAATACAACAAAAAAGGAGTTGTTAAACATCAAGAATATGAAGCAGCAAAATTGGCGATTACCCAACGCTTTAATCAACAACGATTAGAGCTTGCAGGAAAATATGCGCCAAATAAATTAGCAGCTTACAATTTAGATAAAGAACTTGCAGCGATCAAAGAATTGCAAGCAGCAAATCAGCTTACCATTGACGAAGCGAAACAAGCCTCAATGAAATTACAAATTGAGTACGCGCAAAATGTGGCACAAAATGCAGTTACGCCATTAGATCAACTGCGATCCATTTACGATCCTAACCAAGCTATACAAAATCAGCAAACACAGGAATTGGCTTTACTTCAAGCATTCAATGAACAGAAGTTGATGACGGAAGAAGAGTTTCAGCAGCGCAAGAAACAAATCATTGATCGTTATAAAAATGACGAATTTCAGCGTGAGATGAATAATTATGCCACGGGGCTGAACGAGCTTGGCGGTGCATTTGGTAATCTTGCTTCGATGATTGAACAGTCCGGAGGGAGACAATCTGCTGCGTATAAAGCAATGTTTGCTGTCTCTAAAGCGTTTGCTATTGCTGAATCAATGGTTAAATTATCACAGGCTATTAGCCAAGCTATGGCAGATCCTACTGCACTCACGCCAGCACAAAAATTCGCTAATATGGCAGCTGTTGCCGCAGCAGGAATGAATGTGGTTTCTCAAATTAGCAGTGTAGGGTTTTCTAGTGGCGGATATACCGGCGATGGCGGTAAATACACGCCTGCGGGGATTGTTCACCGTGGGGAATATGTGATCACCAAAGAAGCTACTGCACGACTTGGTTTAGGCTATCTTAATTATCTAAACTATGGCCGCCGCGGTTTTGCCACTGGTGGCGGTGTGGCGGTGCCGAAAGTACCAGTAGTCGGACAACGCGCCAATAACAGCACGCAAAACATCACCGTCAAAGTAATTAACCAAGGTGAGCCAGTGCAGGCAGAAGTCAGCACGAAGCAAAAAGGCGATCAACTTGAAATCACCCTTGAGCTGATGAAAACCATTGCACGCAATGAGGCAAACCAAGTGATTCAAACTAATTTCCGCGCGGGAGGCGCATTTAGCTAATGGAAACCTTTAAATGGTGCATTCGCCCTGAGTTTACCGTAGAGAACTCGCCTAAAGTCAATGAAATTGAGTTTGGCGATGGGTACACGCAACGGCAATCTCGGGCGATCAATAATTTATTGCGGGTTTATCCTGTGGTGGTGAAAGTGCGAAATAAAGTGCGGTTGGAAGTGGACGAATTTTTGGCTCGGCATAAAGGTGTCGAGCCTTTTTATTTCCACGATCCATTCACTAATTCTCGTAAAAAGGTCGTATGTAGTAAGTGGCCTGCAAAAATGGGCAAAACCTACACAGAATTTAGTTGCGAATTTAGAGAGATTCCGTAATCACAGCAGGCTTGCTATTTCTTGGATAGTGCAGGTATCAAGAAATTCAGCAAGTAAATCTTCGAGTGTTAGATTTGTGAATTAGATCACGCAACTTTTATTGTATGACGATTAAAAGTAGTTTAACATACTCGGCATAGCAAGGAGGCTCATCTTAATGATGAGCTTTTGATATTGTAGGAGCGCATGATGAAAAAACTTACAAATAATTTTATGATAAGAAAAACCAGTGCTTTGGTTGATAAAATCTATGTAAGATTGTTTCCATCAGAAATTCTCCCTGAACAGGTAGAGAATGGACCATTGGTGTTTCATAAAAACGGTAATATTTCGTTAAATTATAAAGATGAGCAGGTTAGAAATAATATTAGGAAGCATATGAAATGGCTTGAGCGAATCACGGTGGAAAAAAATTAAGTGGCAATATTGGTAATTATGCTTATTTTGATTCTCGGGTATTATTATTCGAGTAATTATCTACCTGAGCGCTTTAAATTAAAGCGGAGTACTGGTTGGGAGTCGTATGTGTTACTGGGTTCTCACGGCATTAAATTTGTTGTTAGGGGAGTCCTTTTCGTTCTAGTTATATGGGTATTTTTGTATGTTTTTTCATTTTTTTTGAATATACCGACTTATTTCGGTTCCAATTATCAGCCCTTTGAATTGCAAAAATATTTAATAATGGATATTTTAGAGGTTAAAGCATACAGTCTTCTGATTGCAATAGGTTCTATCTTAGCTTGTCAAACAGAACTTAATAAGAAAAAAATTGATGTCCCTCGAATTCATCAAGAGATGAGTGGAGCAAATAATATTGTTAGTTTGCTTTTTTCAGCTATGAATTCTCAAACTCCCGTAAAAGTTTCGCTGAAATCAAAGAAAGTTTATGTTGGTATTGTTGATGGTACTCAGTTTTCCTCTGCTGATTTAGAGAATGTTGTTATTATTCCTTATTTAAGTGGGTATAGAGATAAAGATAGATTACATATTATTTTTGATTGTAACTATTTACCAGTATACCAAAAATACAACATTTCTCATTCTGAAGATGAGGATGGATTAAGTCTAAAATATTTCCGAAATGTGATTAGAGTGTCAGAAATTGAATCAATATCGCTTTTTGACATGAAGTATTTTGATGATTTTGAACGTGTAACAGAAACAGAAAATAAGTAATAACTATATAAATGTTACGGCCCATTTAGGTTTTCCTAAGTGGGCTTTTTTATTGGAGAGATAAAATGCCCCAACAAGTCCCAATCCAAATGAAACTTGAGCTAAGTAAGCTCGAGCAGAACGCAATGATCGAACTGTTTGAAGTGGATTTGCGAAACCTGAAAGACAAAGATGGAATGAATGGCGAATTGTTCCGCTTTTATGCTGGCACAAACGAGATGATGCAGCCGATTGTGTGGCAAGGACATACTTATGAAGCATTTGGCGTAAAAGCCAGTGGTTTTGCGTTATCTGGTCAAGGTCCAAGCAACCGCCCAGAATTAACGCTTGCCAATATCAACGGTTTTATCACAGGGCTTGTGCAACGCTTTGACCAGTGTTTAGGTGGTATTGTCCGCCGTCGCCAAGTTTATATGCAGTATTTAGACGCGGTAAATTTTGCGGACGGCAATAAACAAGCCGACCCAAGTCAAGAAGTGTTAAGTTATTTTGTGATTGAACAGCTTTCTACCCTTAAACGCGATGTGGCGGTGTTTACGTTGGCATTACCCACAGAAACGGATAACGCATTGATTTCTGCTCGCACTATCACGGTGCAATGTGGTTGGCTTTATCGCTCCGCCGAATGTGGTTACACAGGTCCACCAGTGGCGGATGAAAAAGACCAACGCACCCGTGATAAAAATAAAGACAAGTGCAGTGGCTTAATTAGCGGTTGTAAGTTGCGTAACAATCTACGCAACTATGGGGGATTTGTGTCAGTTGACAAGCTGGGTTAATGGCTGTTGGTTGCCTCATGAGCGTTTGTGGCATATAGCGGTTGAACATCAAATTGTTTATCTTGCTCTAAATGCCATAAATCATATTGGGCTTGCATATTCAGCCATAAGTTCGGTGAAGTATTAGGCAAAAGTTTGCTAAGGCGCATTGCCATTTCAGGCGTAACGCTCGTTTTTGCATTTAAAATGCGAGAAAGTGTAACGCGTGTTACGCCAAGTTTATCGGCAACTTCGTTAATTTTAAATTCAGAAATAATATCTCTTAATACTTCACCGGGGTGTGCGGGATTGAACATTCTCATTTATTACTCCTTAGTGGTAATCTTGATAATTGACAATTTCTGCATCGCCATTTTCAAATTTAAAGGTCAAACGCCAATTGGCATTCACTTTAACAGACCAATGTCCGCTTAAATCCCCTTTTAATGGGTGCAAGTTCCAACCGGGCATATCCATTTCAGAGACATCACTAACGACATTAAGCGTGGTAAGTAATAAATGGAGCTTTTGAGCGTGCTTAGGTTGGATACCCGCCGTTGAGCCAGTTTCAAAAAATGCCTGTAAGCCTTTATGTTTGAATGAAATAATCATTGTCATCTCTACCTTGTGTATAGCGAGATGATACATTAATAAAGAGTGAGCGTAAAGCCTTATGTTACAAAATTTAAAAGAACAAATCATCACCTACGCTAAAGCCCAAGAACCGCACGAATGTTGCGGTTTTGTTGTTTTAAAGGGTGATGAAACGGTTTTTGTGCCTTGTGAAAATCAGGCGGAAGACAAGGAAAACCACTTTGAAATTTCCCCCGAAGATTTTTTGCAAGCAAATTCTCAGGGAAAAATCACCGCACTTGTGCATTCGCACCCGAACGGTGAACCCGTGCTATCGATTTTAGACCGCCAAACCCAACTAGCGGCAGACTTGGATTTTTGGTTGGTGTGCGATGATGAAATCCATATTTTCCCAAAAATCCCACCGTTGCTTGGACGTGAGTTTAATCACGGCGTAATGGATTGCTACACGCTGTTTCGGGATTTTTATTATCTCGCTGGGGCGGATTTTCCGAACTTTGAACGAGATGATTATTGGTGGGAAGACGGTTTCAACTTGTATCTCGACAATATTACAACCCACGGCTTTGAGCGTATTACGGATGAAAGTGAGGTGCAAATCGGCGATGTCATTTTAATGCAGGTGGGCGCAGATGTGCCGAACCACGCCGCGATTTATCTCGGTGAACAAATGGTGTTACATCACAGCCCGCGTCGCTTATCAAAACGGGATTTATACGATGGTTACTGGTTTAAACATACACATAGCATTTGGAGATTTAAGCAATGGTCAACGTTAGATTTTACGGTGCCCTTAAACAGTTTGGCGCAGCATTTAAGTTAGAGGCGGAAACACCAGCAGAATGTATTAAGGCTCTCACTTCGCAAATCCCAAAATTGAGAGAATTTATTCAGCAAGGATTATTTACCGTGCGCATCGGGCGTGAATATCTTGATAATCGCTATTTAGAAAAAGGCTTGTTTTACAAGCTCAAAGCGGGAATGACAGTGCATATTACGCCGATGTTAAAAGGGGCAAAAAAAGGTGGCGTTTTTCAAACGATATTAGGGGCAGTATTGATCGCAATTGCTTATTTCAATCCATTTGGCTATCTGAGCGGACCTGCGGTTAGTGCAATGTATGCAGCGGGTGCGGGAATGATGATAAGTGGGGTTGCTATGATGCTTACGCCACAACCATCAATGCCGGGGGTGAGCGATGAAAAAGAGAAAAAACAATCCACCGCATTTTCCAATCGTTCAAATATGATTGCGCAGGGTCGAATGGTGCCATTAGCGTACGGTCGAATTCTTACCGGTTCAATGGTGATTTCGCAAGGTGTGAGAACGATTGATGTGGAAGTGTTTAAATCGCAAGAGCAAGAAGTTGGGTTTAGGAAAGGTCGATTATAAGGAGTAAATTATGGGTAAAGGTGGTGGCGGCGGTCATACGCCCGTTGAAGCACCGGAGAGCGGACGCTCAAAGCAACTGGTAAACATTGTTGAGATTATTTCAGAGGGAGAAATCCAAGGCTTGGTGAATGGCGTGAAGTCAGTGTTTTTGGACAAAACCCCAATCCAAGCGAGCGATGATAGTTACAACTTTAATAATGTAGATGCCCAAGGGCGCATTGGCGCACAAGACCAAGACATAATGGAGGGGTTTAACACCTCCGAAAAAGAGGTTGCAGTCAGCGCACAGGTACGCAAAACCGTGCCGATTACTCGTACTATTACGGATAGCAAAGTTTCTCGTCTGCGCTTAACGCTTGGTGTGCAATCGCTATTTAGTCAAAACGACCAAGGCGATACTAATGGCACTAGAGTTGATTTGAATGTCATCATAGGTGAACAAATTTACCCCGTAACTATTGAGGGCAAATACAGCTCACAATATTTACGCCAGTTTGAGTACGGCGATTTGCCTCCAGTGCCATTTCAAGTGCGGGTTGAGCGTTTAACTGACGATAGCAAAAGCCAACGTTTACAAAATAACACGTTATGGTCAAGCTACACAGAAATCATCGAAACGCAGTTTACTTACCCTAATACTGCGCTTGTTGGCATTCAGTTTGATTCCGAATATTTCGGTTCAATCCCAAACCGTAACTACGAAATCTACGGCATTAAGCTCAAAGTGCCAAGCAACTATGACCCTATCAACCGCACTTATGACGGATTATGGGACGGTACGTTTAAGATTGCATGGTCAAATAACCCAGCGTGGGTGTTATATGATTTGATGACCAACAAGCGTTATGGCTTAGGTCAACGATTGGGCGAGTTTAGCGTGGATAAGTGGACGCTTTACCAAGTAGCGCAATATTGCGACCAACTTGTGCCAGACGGCTTTGGTGGCAAAGAACCCCGTTTTACCTGTAATGCTTGGCTGGTTGAGCAACGTAAAGCCTATGATGTCATCAATGATATTTGCTCAATCTTTAGAGCAATGCCCGTGTGGAATGGGCGTGAATTCACTGTCGTGATGGATAGACCCACCGACCCAGTATGGACGTACACCAACGCTAACGTAGTGGGTGGCGAATTTAGCTATCAATATTCTGCACTTAAAGCGCGACATAACGAAATCCACGTTGAATATATTGACGCTTCGGACAGTTATGAAAAGAAAGTGGAAGTGGTATCAGATGATGCCTTAATCCGTCGCTACGGGTTAAATATCAAAAAGGTAACGGCTTTTGGTTGCACTTCGCGCGGACAAGCACATCGTACGGGAAAATGGATTTTAGAAACGGAACGCTTAGAGACTAAAACCGTAACTTTTAGCGTGGGCGCAGAAGGTTTAATGCATATCCCCGGTGATATTATTCGTGTGGCAGACAGTGATTATGCAGCGACGAATATCGGCGGACGTGTTTTAGCGATTGATGGGCGCAAAGCCATTTTAGACCGTGAGATTACAATCTCGGGTAAAAGTTATTTGACCTATATCAACGCTGAAGGTAAGCACAAAGACATTCGCATTCTGGGCGTGGCAGAAGGTAATCAGGCGGTGCTAGAAACTATGCCTGAAGATTTAGTGCCTTATACGGTCTGGACGCTTACTACGCAACAAATCAATGTACAGCTCTTTAAATGCCTTTCAATCAGCGAAGAGGAAAAAGGCAAGTACACTATTGTTGCCTTGCAACACGAACCGCAAAAAGAAGCCATTGTGGATAACGGTGCCGTGTTTGAACCAAGAGAAACTACACTCGCCACAAGCGGTTTACGCAAAGTGGATAATGTCTCAGTACAGGCCAATAGCGACGGTATTGAGCTAAGTTTTGATGCCATTGTACAAAATAGTGCAATGGTGAAGTACCAGATTAAACTCTATCGTGACGGCAAGTTTTACAAGCTGCATGACAATCTCACCACACCGAAGATGACTTTTGTTGGCTTGCCTGATGGCGAGTATATTGCCGAAGTTCGTGCTAAAAATGCCCAAGGGCAACTTTCTGAACCAGTCACAAAAACCTTTACCGTGCGTTTGGCGGTCAGCGAATTGGTTACTGTACCAAAAATGTTTGCTATCGAATTGAACTGGCGTAACCCGATTTTTGCTAATCCGAAAACGGCGATTGAAATTTGGGTGAGCCAAGATAATCAATTTGCCAATGCACGCAAACTGGTGAGCCTTGCTTATCCAACAAGTAGCTATACCTACACAGGCTTAGGTTTAAATGACCGGTTTTGGTTCTGGGTGAGAATGGTCGATGGAGATAATGCGGGGCAATTTACCGACGCAGTAGAGGGGCGACCAAGTCAAGATGCTACTGCCTTGACTGACTATTTGCATGGTCAAATCACCAAAAGCGAACTCGGGCAAAGCCTGATTGATAGCTTGCAAGCGGATATTGATACAGCGGTAGATGCGGAGACCCAAGCACGCTTAGCTTCAATAAGAGAAGAAAGTGCAAAATTGACAGCAAAAATCCAAGCTGAGGTCTCAACACGAGGCACTGCTATTTCACAGCTGAAAAATGTGGATGCTCAACAGGCGCAAAAAATTACCACGTTAACGGCTAAAGCTGAGCAGGCATTATCTGGCTTAGAAGCAGAAAAAGTAGCAAGAGCAAAAGGCGATGAAGCGGAAGCACGGCAACGTACCGCTCTTACATCAAGAGTAGCAAGCGCAGAAAGTGGATTGACTAATCTACAACGCACTCTCAGCACGCAGGCACAAAGCCTGTCTGAAGTTAGTCAAAACCTGAATGCGAGATTGAATAATTTACAAATTGGCGGACGAAATTATGCCGATGATGGTGATTTTTCAAATGATGTATGGTTTTTTTCATCACATCATCCAGATGACAAACACATTGATATTAACGATGGCGTTGTTACCGTTACAGGTACAGCAATTGGCTGGAAGCAGTTGCAGTTATTATCTAAGTCTGCTTGGGGGGCAAAAGTCTCAAAAAGCCTCGGAAAAATTGATGTCGGTGATAATTATACGCTAAGTTTTGAGGCTCGTTGTGTCAGAGGTAGCCCTCAAATGTGGATGAGAGTACGTGAAAACCGCCGAAATGGATTGCCGACGGTTGAACGGATTGGTACAGGTTATATTGACTTGACCAACGAATGGCGACGATACTCCGTAACCGGTCTATTACAAAATGACGCTGAAAATTTTGATTTCTGGCGCATTATTTTAGGTTATAACCAAATTGGTCAAGTGCAATACCGCAAAGTTAAGCTCGAAAAAGGTACTGTGGCGACAGACTGGACACCCGCGCCCGAAGACTTAGAAAGTGCAGTAGAAGCAGTAAGTGCGGATTTGACAAGCTACAAATCTACACAAGTCAGCAAAGAGAAAGCCCTTGGTCAACGTATTGATACTGTAACCGCATCTATTAATGATGCCAAAGCACAAATTTCTACCGTAAGCAGAGCTGTTGCGACAACAGACGGCAAGCTATCTGCTACTCACACCATCAAAACGCAAACCATTGCAGGCGGTCGTAAAGCAATTGCCGGCATTGCGCTAGGTGCATCAGGGGATAACCGCACAGCGGAAAGCAGTGTGATTGTAATGGCGGATAAGTTTGGTGTGGTGAAAAATGCCAGTGATGGTAATGTGGTGCCGATGTTGTCATTAGTCAACCATAAAGGCAACACCACGCTAGGTTTAAACGGTAGTATCGTAACAACAGGTCCAGTAGTTGGGAGTGAATTTATTGGTGGCTCTATTGATATCTCTGGGCAAGACGGGTCACTAGTTGTTGGTCGAACTGGACGATTTCAACTTAGGGCTAGCAGTGCGAATCGGGGGCTTGTTATGACAAACGATCAAATTATTGTTTATGATGAAAACGGCAGGGTGAGAGTAAAAATAGGGAGATTGTAGGCGATGGGAATCATAGGAAAAGATGTATACCTTAAGGGGGCACCAATTGCACGCCGGTATGGCATAGAGGCATATCAAACTGACGGGAAACGTTTGAATTTAACGGATAGGAATTTAATGGTGCTGGATGTTATTCATTTAAATTATGGGATGGCGGGACAAAAGACGCTGACAACTAATGTTTCTGGGGTGGTCTTGTCAACCCCATCAGGGTTTGAATTTGCGCCTGAGAGGTTAAGACCAGAGATTCGCATCAATGGGAAAACAATAAGTTGGAAGTGGGTGTCTTGTGGGGGTGTTTATGCTGAAGGTGTTACAATGGTTGTATTGGGGTGAAATATGGATTTTGGAATTTATGCCGCGGGGTTGCCATTTAATTTAGATAAAGAAAGGTTGATTAGAATCGTTGATACCATAGATATTAGCGATAGATCTTTTAAAACTAAATGGCTGGATTTACCGAATATCCCTGTGGGAACACATTTAGGTGATATATTGGTTTTTTCAAATGCTTGTTATGTCAAATATGGCGATTTTGAAGAAAAATTTTATAGAAATCCAAACGGGGAACTTGTGTTTGAGGGGATTCAGTCCATCGCCCCGCCTCAAATAAGGATTCGCCAAAATAAATATCAGATTTTAATTTGCGGTCATTTACCCGCACAAATAGATCATTGGTTATATGATGATAGATTAGAAAAAGCGCGATGGTTTGAGAATCCCCAATATGCTCCGGAGAACGCACAATATCCAATACAAGAGGTTAATATAAAACTAAAAATTGGTGTTGTGATACGCTCAATACCCTCGTATTTAATCCCTAAATATGGTATTGCCACATACTCAAGCCAAGGGGAGTGCATCTATTGCAGTGGGATAAATAGTATTGTCAATGTGAATAGGATAATCCCATTGGATCTTCCCTCTTTTTGCATTCAATCGGATGTTAGCCCCGCGGATTTTTATCGCAAGACTAAAATAGTGAATAAATGGCTTACAGCTGATGAATATGTATTACTTAATACGATTGGTCACGAAGATTCTTCTTATAGTTCTTGGGGCGGTGGGGGAAGAGTTGATTACCGTGCAGGAATAATCTCTATCGGTGTTGGGGCAGGAGGAAGGATTATATCAAGATATAGTAATCTTTTTGGTAGTTATGCAAAACGTAAGTGGACGTCATCAAGATATGCGAATGGTATATATGAAAATGTTCAGTTCACCAATCCTTATGCTTTAACTATAAAAATAACCTAATTTAACTAAACCAACCGCCCTTGTGGCGGTTTTCTTTTATCTAAAACAAACAAAGAGGAAATTATTATGAAATACATCGAAAAACAACTTGAAGACAACCGTACTGGTGCGAGCGTGAACTATCACGAAGTAACGGGGTTACAAGTAGATTATCTGAATAACTCGACTTACATCACAATGGCATCTTATGTATCTAAAGCGAAAAAAGAGGCGGGTAAGGAGTTGTTATCCGTCAATACGTTTACAATCCCAAGCGTGCCTGACTGGTCGCAAATCCCCTATGAGTGGGCATTATCTGAATTAGTCAAAGCGCAACCAGAAGAGTATGTACCGGAAGAATATGAGGGTTATGTTAATCCTTACCTCTTTGCTGGTGGCAAAGTCAAATCGTGATTTTAATAGATAAGATGACCGCATAAAGTGCGGTCATTTTTTGGAGGATTTATGAGTAAGAAACATTATTGCACAGGGTGGAAATCCGCACCTACTGATGTAAATGACTGTTGCCATCAACACGACCGAGATTATGGCGTTAATGGCACGGTATCACGCAAAGAAGCTGACGAACGATTTTTGCAATGTATGTTAAAAAATAAACGACCGATTTTAGGGCGTGTGTTATATGGATTAGTGAGAGTATTTGGGGGGATTTGGTTTAAGAAGAAGTAAATTTAGTTTGACGTAAATTTGACGAAATAGGGGTGAAAAGGTAGGAAATATTGATAATTGTTTTGTGTCAATTTTGTGCCAGTGGTATTTGTTATGTGACTACAAACAGCTATACTATACGGCAATAGTGAATTAAACAAGAGATATAAGGCATTGTTTTATAAATTGTTTTTTAATGATTGACAAATATGGCATTCAAGAGGTCGTCGGTTCGATCCCGATTATCTCCACCAGATTTTAAAGCCTTGAAAGAAATTTCAAGGCTTTTGCTTTTTATACGCTAAATAATAGCTTAATTTTCAATATATTATTTTTCAGCAAAGATGACGCCAGTTTCTTTCTCATATAATACCTGAACTCGCCCCGCTAAGGGTAAAGATTGCTGGCTTGTAATGATCAATTGCACGCCAGAGACTTCCACGTGATATTTATAATAAGCCCCTAAAAAACGCTTCTGGCGGATAATGCCGTTGGCTTGTTTGAGATCATCCACCAAGCATAATTGTAACTGTTCTGGACGGATCGCAAGATAACTCGGCTTTTGTTGTAATTGATGATTTGTACATAAATGCACGCCAAGTAGGGATTGGTAATGCTGTTCATCAATAGGCTGACAAGGCAAATAATTCATTTCGCCCAAGAAATTAGCCACAAAAGGACTGTTTGGTTGCTGGTAAAGTGTGCTGGGTGAGCCAACTTGACAGATTTTTCCTTGGTTCATTAGCGCTAATTTATCAGCAAATAGAAATGCCTCTTCTTTGCTGTGTGTCACAAAAATGGCAGGAATATGCTGGTGTTTGAGAATAGTGCGAATTTCTTCGATCATTTGATGACGAACTTGGCTATCAATGTTAGAAAAAGGTTCGTCTAGCAATAACAATTTTGGCTGACAAGCTAACGCACGAGCAATGGCAACACGCTGTTGTTGCCCGCCTGAAAGCTCGTGTGGATAGCGTTTTTCCAAACCTTGTAAATGCACAAGTGCGGTCATTTTTTGCAAGGTTTTTATTTGCTCATTTTTATTGCGTTGATGTAAGCCAAACAGAATATTTTCTGCTACGGTTAAGTGAGGGAAAAGTGCATAATCTTGAAAGATCAAGCCTATTTCTCGTTGATTTGCCTCAAGATAGCCAATATCTTTACCTTGCAAGCGAAGCGTTCCTGCACTGAGTGGGAGCAATCCTGCGATAGCTTTGAGTAAGGTCGTTTTTCCGCAACCGCTTGCGCCAAGTAAACAGACAATATCATCATTTTCAATAGATAAATTAAGATCTTGTAAAATAGGTTGATTGTTATAGCAACAAGTTAAATGGGTAATATCTAACATCTTCATTTATTATGTTTTTTCCCTGATTGCAGTAAAGCGCGAGTTAAAATCAATACGGGAATTATCCCAACTAAAATCAGTATTAATGCAGGCAACGCGGCACGTTCAAGCTGTTCATCTGAAGTAAAGGTGAAAACGTGGGTGGCGAGCGTATCAAAATTAAACGGGCGCAATAATAAAGAGGCATTGAGTTCTTTCATACTTTCAATAAAAACCAGCAATAATGCGGTAAAAATGCCTTTATGCATAAGAGGTAAATGGATTTTTCGCCAAATTCCCCACGATTTATAGCCTAACATTCTGCCTGCCATTTCTAAAGAAGGGGGGATTTGGTTCAGGCTCGTTTCTAAACTGCCTAATGCCATTGCCGAAAAGCGAATGACATAAGCAGAGACAAGCGCGAAAAGTGAGCCTGAAAACACTAAACCAAGCATTGGTAAATCGAGCCATTTTAACCATTGATTAAGTTGATGATCGGCAAAGGTAAAAGGAATTAACAAGCCGATTGCAAGTACCGTACCGGGAATGGCATAGCCTAGTGCAGAAAAGCGTACTGCCAGTTTTGCCAACGGCACGGGGGTTAATCTTGCCCAAAAGTGCATTAATAACGCTAAACATACACAAATGATCATTGCCAGCCCAGAAACCAGTAAGCTGTTTTGACTATATTGCCAGAAATCAGCCGTCCACGCTTGCTCAAAATAGATGATAGACCAATAGCTGAGTTGAAAGAGTGGGATAAAAAAGGCAAGAATAATCAAGATGATGCTAAATAACAGTAATCCCCAACCTAATCCGTTGAGCTGTTGCGTTTGGAGCGGGCGTTGCCCTGTTCGTTGATAATAGCGTTGTTGGCGACGAGCGTAACGTTCAATACTGATAAATAGTACCAATAGCCCTAGCATAAAAAGCGAAATTTGCGCTGCCGCTTGTAAATCACCAAAGCCGAGCCAAGTATCATAAATAGCGGTGGTGAGTGAAGGAATCGCAAAGAATGCGACTGTACCAAAATCGCCTAAGGTTTCCATTGCGACTAAGGCACAACCCACCGCAATAGCAGGGCGGATTAAGGCAAAGGTAATTTTGTAAAACACCCGCCAGCGACTTGCCCCTAGCAATTTTGCGCTTTGTTGTAAATTATCGCCTTGCTCCATTAACGCCATTCTTACCAATAAGAAAATATAAGGATATAAAGACAATGCTAAAATAAAACAAGCACCGCCTAGACTACGAATGGAAGGAAACCAATAATCTTGCTTGGTTTGCCAATCAAACCAAGTGCGTAAACTTTGTTGCACAATACCGGGATAGTCTAAAAAATCGGTATAAAGATAGGCTGATAAATACGCAGGAATGGCAAGTGGGAGGCAAAGCAACCACTGTAACAAGGTTTTACCAATAAAATGATAACGTGAAACCAAAAATGCACAAGGTAAGGCAAAGCATAAGCTCAAGGCTGTTGTCCCCACCACTAAGCTTAGGGAATTAACTAAATAGTCGGTAAACACCGTTTGCCATAAATGTTGCAAACTGTGCAGTGAACTGCCAAATGCCGAAGATAACAAGGCGATAATTGGAAGCAAGAAAAACCCCAATACCCCTAACAATATGATAAGTGCGGTGCTTTTTGCGAAAAATTTTTTATGTTGTGTGAAATTATCCATAATCAAAATAAAACTAGCCTACCCCGTATGGGATAGGCTAGCCTAGATTAGGCCTATTATAGGTCAAATTTTACTTCATCGATTAATTTCAATGCGTTTTCATAGTTTTCTGCAATTTTCTCTAATGGTAAGTCATCTTGCTTAAATTCGCCCCAAGACTGTACCAATTTTGATTTTTCTACAGAAGGTTTCACTGGATATTCGTGATTTAACTCTGCGTAGAGATGTTGTGCTTGATCACCGCTTAAATATTCCACTAATTTAACCGCATTTTCTTTATTTGGGGCATATTTTGCGACAACCACACCGCTGATATTCATATGTGTTCCCACGGTTTCTTGGTTTGGATAGTTAATATAAGCCGCTTCTGCCCAGCTTTTTTGTTTTTCATCTTCTAGCATTTTGCCGTAATAATAGCTATTGCCTAATGAATAATCGCACACGCCCTCTTTAATTGCTTTCACTTGATCACGGTCGCCGCCTTGTGGTTTTTGTGCCAAGTTTGCTTTTAATCCCGTTAAGAACGCTTTGGCTTTTTCTACGCCATCGTGGGCAATCAATGACGCAATTAACGAAACATTATAAGAATGTTTGCCAGAACGCACACACACTTTGCCTTTTAATTCAGGTTTGGCTAAATCATAATAAGTAAAGCTCGGTGGTAATTTGCCAACACGATCTTTTGAAGAATAGATCACTCTCGCACGGCTGGTTAAAGCAAACCATCTATCTTGACTATCACGGAAACGAGCAGGAATATTTTTCTCTAACGTTGTAGAATGAATCGGTTGCGCTAATCCAGCATTAACAATTTCCATAACACGACTAATATCCACTGTTAATAGCACATCAGCTGGGCTAAGCTCGCCTTCACGTTTCACACGCTCAACCAGCCCTTTATCAGCAAAAATAAAATTCACTTTTACGCTCGTTTCTTTTTCAAACTGCTTTAAAATAGGCTCAATTAAGTAAGGCTGACGATAAGAATAAACATTGACTTCATTGGCAGCCAACGCTGAGGTGGCAAATGTGGTGCATAATGCAATCGCTGATAATGTTTTTTTCATTTCACGTTCTCCGTGGTTAAAATAGATGGGTGTTTGAAATTTTCCTGCTTTTTAGACCGCACTCTTTCCAAACGAATTTTTCTTTGGTATGACAAAAAAACAGATTTCATATTCAAGTGATGTTGTTTCGCTAAAATTCCTTCTAGCAGTGCTTGATTTTACATAAAAAAATAATGATGTAAATAAAAATTATTCTCATTTTATTTGGTTTAATGTTGGCTTTTGGATAAAAAAATTTGATTATGCTCTTGAAAGCGCAAAAAAACTCCCCCATATTTGCAATACTTTTTTTAAACATCAACGTAAAAAGGAAATAACAATGAATATTCGTCCATTACACGATCGTGTGATCATCAAACGTGAAGAAATTGAAACCTTATCTGCGGGCGGAATCGTATTAACTGGTTCTGCGGCAACAAAATCTACCCGTGCAAAAGTGCTTGCAGTGGGGAAAGGACGTATTTTAGAAAATGGCACAGTACTCCCTTTAGATGTCAAAGTGGGCGATACCATTATTTTTAATGATGGCTATGGCGTAAAAGCAGAAAAAATTGATGGCGAAGAAGTGTTAATCATTTCTGAAAGCGATATTTTAGCCATCGTTGAATAATCAAAATAAAAAAGTGCGGTGCTTTTTTACCGCATTTTTCTCTCAATTTATTATTAAGAAGGAATAAAAAAATGGCAGCAAAAGACGTTAAATTTGGTAATGATGCACGTGTAAAAATGCTTAACGGCGTAAACATTCTTGCAGATGCAGTGAAAGTAACGCTAGGGCCAAAAGGTCGTAATGTAATTTTAGATAAAGCCTTTGGTGCGCCAACGATCACAAAAGATGGTGTTTCTGTGGCTCGTGAAATCGAATTAGAAGATAAATTTGAAAATATGGGCGCACAAATGGTGAAAGAAGTGGCGTCTAAAGCGAATGACGCGGCAGGAGACGGTACCACAACCGCAACGGTCTTAGCCCAAGCGATCGTGAATGAAGGGTTAAAAGCCGTGGCTGCAGGAATGAACCCAATGGATTTAAAACGTGGTATTGATAAAGCGGTTAATGCAGTCGTTGCTGAATTAAAAGCCCTTTCTAAACCGTGCGAAAGCTCAAAAGAGATTGAGCAAGTTGGTACGATTTCTGCGAACTCAGATAATGTCGTAGGGAAATTAATTGCTGAAGCAATGGAAAAAGTGGGTAAAGAAGGCGTAATTACCGTTGAAGACGGCACGGGCTTAGAAGATGAGCTTGCTGTTGTGGAAGGAATGCAATTTGATCGCGGTTACCTTTCTCCATACTTTATCAATAAACCTGAAGCCGCAACGGTAGAATTTGATAACCCATTTATTCTTTTAGTGGATAAAAAAATCTCTAATATTCGTGAATTATTACCTGTATTAGAAGCGGTAGCAAAAGCTGGTAAGCCGTTACTTATCATTGCAGAAGATGTAGAAGGAGAAGCGCTTGCGACATTAGTGGTAAATACCATGCGTGGTATCGTTAAAGTTGCCGCAGTGAAAGCGCCGGGCTTTGGTGATCGCCGTAAAGCAATGTTACAAGATATTGCCATTTTAACGGCAGGTACCGTAATTTCTGAAGAAATCGGTATGGAGTTAGAAAAAGCAACCTTAGAAGATTTAGGTCAAGCAAAACGTGTGGTGATCAATAAAGATAACACGACCATTATTGACGGCGTAGGTGAAGAAGCGCAAATTAAAGGACGCGTTGCACAAATTCGTCAGCAAATTGAAGAAAGTACTTCTGATTATGACAAAGAAAAATTACAAGAGCGCGTAGCGAAATTAGCTGGTGGCGTGGCAGTAATTAAAGTCGGTGCTGCAACCGAAGTTGAAATGAAAGAGAAAAAAGATCGCGTTGAAGATGCCTTACACGCAACCCGCGCAGCGGTAGAAGAAGGAATTGTTGCAGGTGGTGGTGTTGCTTTAATTCGTGCAGCAAGCAAAGTAGCCACAAACTTAAAAGGTGATAATGAAGAGCAAAACGTCGGGATCAAACTAGCTTTACGTGCAATGGAAGCGCCATTACGCCAAATTGTTACCAATGCAGGTGAAGAAGCCTCTGTTGTGGCAAGTGCGGTGAAATCTGGCGAAGGAAACTTTGGTTATAATGCCGGTTCTGAGCAATATGGTGATATGCTTGAAATGGGTATCTTAGATCCAACTAAAGTAACACGTTCAGCACTTCAATTTGCCGCTTCTATCGCGGGATTAATGATTACCACTGAAGCGATGGTAACAGAGATTCCTAAAGAAGAGAAAGCTGACCTAGGCGCCGGAATGGGCGGTATGGGTGGAATGGGCGGTATGATGTAATTCATCCCACATCCTTATTTCCAAAGAGCGGTAGAAATTTTTCTTATTTTTAAATTTCTACTGCAAAATCCCCGTAGTTTTCGCTATGGGGATTTTTTATAGTTAGACTAATAAGTTAGAGCGAAAATCATCAGTATAAAAAATCAGTACGGATTATTTTATATGGAAAATGATATAGATTTCCTCTCGTTTTCATTAGGATGTATTTTTTATTAAATACTTGATAAGAAATAGGAATTAACAAGAATTTACAAGGGAGAATAATATAATGGCACGCCCTATTGGATTCGAACCAATGACCTACGGCTTAGAAGGCCGTTGCTCTATCCAGCTGAGCTAAGGGCGCATTTCAAATGGATATATAAAAGAAGTGGTCGGCGAGATAGGATTTGAACCTACGACCCACTGGTCCCAAACCAGTTGCGCTACCAAGCTGCGCTACTCGCCGACAAGATGGCGGTAATTATAAAATGCTTTTATTATCAGTCAATGAATTTTTTCTGTTTTTTGGTTTAATCGCTCAAAATTATCTCAATTAGGCTTACATTAGAAGGTTTTTTTTGAGAAAATAGCAAACGTTTACTTTCTCAGCATTTCATATTTAAGGAAAACGTAATGACGGCACAAATCATCTCTGGCACCGCACTCTCGAAAGAAATCAAAGCAGAAATAGCAGAAAAAATTCAGCAGCATCTTAAACAAAATAGACGCGCCCCGGGGTTGGCTGTTATTTTAGTTGGCACAGATCCAGCTTCACAAGTTTATGTTGAAAGTAAACGTAGAAGCTGTGAAGAAATTGGTATGTTTTCTAAATCTTATGATTTGCCTGAAAGTACCTCCGAGCAAGCATTGCTTGCCCTGATCGATGAGTTAAATGCGGATCCGAACATTGATGGGATTCTCGTTCAATTGCCTTTGCCGGCTCATATTAATAGCACTTCTGTGATTGAGCGTATTTCACCAAATAAAGATGTGGATGGTTTTCACCCATATAATGTGGGGCGTTTATGTCAGCGTATTCCTACCTTACGCGCTTGTACGCCTTACGGCGTGATCAAGCTTTTAGAAACCACTGGCATTGATTTTTATGGTCAGCACGCCGTAATTGTAGGGGCTTCTAATATCGTAGGGCGTCCTATGGCATTAGAGCTATTACTCGCAGGCTGCACCGTTACGGTAACACATCGCTTTACGAAAGATTTGGCACATCACGTTAAGCAAGCGGATATTTTAGTGGTAGCGGTAGGAAAACCACAATTTATCCCCGGCGAATGGATTAAAGAAGGCGCTGTGGTGATTGATGTCGGGATTAACCGTGTCGATGGCAAACTTGCGGGTGACGTGGAATTTGATAAAGCAAAAGAAAGAGCGGGTTATATTACCCCAGTTCCCGGTGGTGTAGGGCCAATGACCGTTGCAATGTTAATGTATAATACGTTATCCGCTTATGAAAAACATTGGGCTGAGGGCAAATAAAAATAATAGAAAAAAACACCGCACTTTTAAAAATAATGCGCTGTTAATGGCACATTATTTTTATATCCTAATTTTTATTCTTTACCACATTTATCGCAGCATAAAACACCACAATCAAAAAGAAATAGAAAATATTTCCTGAGTTATGTGCAAAGAAACTTTGTGAAACGTTATAAAACATTGTAGATATAACGTGAATAATACCTAAGCTGGAAAGGCATAATAGCTCAGGATTATCTCCATTTAAATTGCGAATAAAAAAGCGTAAAGGAACAATAAAAATAAATAATAAGGCAATTAACCCCATTAGCCCTTGTTTCACGGTATTATCAATAAATTGATTGTGATTATGTACAAAACTTGCGGAATATTCACTAATAATACCTGTTTTGGCGAGCTCTTGCTTTTTATCATAAATGCCTTGTTTCCCCCAACCTAAAAGCGGTTTTTCTTGAATGGCAATCCAAGACGCTTTCCACATATCGAAACGCGCGCCCACGGAGGTTGAGGTATTTTCACCGCTCATATATTGCGTAATATCTGCCTTAGCCGCGTTGATACGATCAATAATGCCGCCCGTGTTAGTGAGCGAAACGAGGACAGCAAACGTTGATATTATAGAAAATAAAATCGGAAAGAAGTATTTAGGTAGTTGTTTTCGATAATTGTATAGGATAACAGCCAATACAAACGGTACACCAATCCATCCACCGCGGGCGGTAGATAAAATGCTTCCTAATATTCCCATTAAAGCACAGAATAAGACGAATAGCGCAAATCTTTTACTTTTATTTGTCCAAAAATATAACCCAATAGCGATTGAAAATAATCCTAAGCTCATTGCCATATCACCACCTTGAATATGCATAATATTGCCATAGGCGTGTGCATCTCCAAGATAAAAACGTTGAATAAGCGCAATAACACCGGCGAATAACGCAGAAAAAGGGATGATTTTGGCTAAAAGATAAAAGTTAATTTTATAATTAACTAATAGTGGAAGGAGAGGTAAGAATAGTAAAATTCGGCTAGGATTATCTAATTCCTTTAATTCTCCGTGGTGGAATAATACAGAAAATGTAAGTGTGGCAAAATAAAATAAATAACTAAAGGCTAATGTTTTCTGTTCGCCATAAAACGTAAAAAGATTTTTCCTTTCTTTATTTGTTACGAAAAGAAACAGTGTCGCTAAAATTAATAATGCGGGGGCTATGTTATAGCTACGGTTAAAGAGGAAAATTGATAAAAAATAAATTGCAACAGCGGCATTGATAAATAGATAAGTAAAAGGATAATTTTTATTACGCATAACTTTCTTTAGTCAGAATGAACATTTTCTGGGCTAATTATGTGTCAAAAAAATGAAAATTTCTAGCCTTTAGATAAAATTAGGCTGACGTTATGTCAGCCTTAAATCTATTTCAAGAATGCAGGAATATTTTTCTCGTATGCTGAAATAGCCTCTTCGTGTTGTAAGGTTAAACCAATATTATCTAAACCATTTAATAGGCAATGACGGCGGAATGCATCTAGTTCAAAGGGATAGATTTTTTCACCTGTGGTAACGGTCATTTTTTCTAAATCAACATCAATGGTTGTGCCTTGATTTGCCCACACCCATTGGAAGATTTCTTCGATTTCCTCTTCGCTTAAACGGATTGGAAGCATATGATTGTTTAAGCTGTTGTTATAGAAAATATCCGCAAAACTTGGTGCAATCATCACTTTGAAACCATAATCGGCCAATGCCCAAGGCGCGTGTTCACGAGATGAACCACAGCCTAGATTTTTGCGTGCAAGCAAAATACTCGCCCCTTGATATTGCGGGAAGTTTAGTACAAATTCGGGATTTGGCTGAGTGCCTTCGGCATCAAGATAACGCCATTCATGGAATAAATGTTTACCAAAACCGACTCGTGTAATCGCTTGCAAAAATTGTTTTGGAATAATGGCATCGGTATCTACATTTGCCACATCTAATGGCACAACAATGCCTGAATGTTGTTTAAAGCCTGCCATAATTTCTCCTTAATATAATTCCACTTGACGAATATCGACAAATTTACCAAACACCGCTGCGGCGGCTGCCATTGCTGGGCTAACAAGATGTGTTCGGCCATTACGCCCTTGACGGCCTTCAAAATTACGGTTACTGGTGGAGGCACAGCGTTCCCATTCGCCTAGTTGGTCATCGTTCATTCCTAAGCACATTGAACAGCCGGGGTTACGCCATTGTGCGCCAGCTTCAATAAAGATTTTATCCAACCCCTCTTTTTCTGCTTGCTCTTTCACAAGTCCAGACCCCGGAACAACCAACACGCGTTTTACGTTATCCGCCACTTTACGCCCTTTCATCACCGCAGCGGCAGCGCGTAAATCTTCAATACGAGAGTTCGTGCAAGAGCCAATAAATACTTGATCAATGGAAATCTGAGTTAAATTTGCGTTGGGTTCTAAACCAATATAAGCTAAGGCTTTTTCCGCAGAGGCACGTATCACAGGATCAGGCATTTCCGCTGGATTGGGTACGGTTTGATCAATCCCAATCACCTGCCCCGGATTTGTTCCCCAAGTGACTTGTGGTGCGATGTCTTTGGCTTCTAATACGACTACCGTATCAAATTCAGCCCCTTCATCGGTTTTGAGTGTTTTCCAATAAGCGATAGCATCATCCCAATCTTTACCTTTCGGCGCATAAGGACGCCCTTTTAAATATTCAAAGGTCGTTTCATCTGGGGCAATTAATCCTGCTTTCGCACCAAGTTCAATTGCCATATTACATACTGTCATTCGGCCTTCCATTGAGAGGTTACGAATCGCTTCGCCACAAAATTCTACAACGTGTC
The DNA here is from genome assembly GCF_026226765.1 of Avibacterium sp. 21-599. Taxonomy (NCBI): domain Bacteria; kingdom Pseudomonadati; phylum Pseudomonadota; class Gammaproteobacteria; order Pasteurellales; family Pasteurellaceae; genus Avibacterium; species Avibacterium sp. 21-599. The sequence goes on along the minus strand of NZ_JAKKOB010000001.1, from coordinate 563,029 downwards.
CTGTGCCACCAGCCATTGTGGTTTTACCGATAATCGCAAGCACAATATCTTTTGCAGTAATCCCCGGGGCAACTTTACCACGTACTTCAATTTTCATATTTTTCGCGCGGCTCTGTTTTAAGGTTTGTGTTGCTAACACGTGTTCGACTTCTGATGTTCCAATTCCAAAGGCTAATGCACCAAAAGCACCGTGAGTTGCGGTGTGTGAGTCGCCACATACGATGGTCATACCCGGTAAGGTTAGCCCTTGTTCAGGTCCAACTACGTGAACGATACCTTGTTGTTTGCTATTCATATCAAACAACTCAATTCCTGTCTTTGCACAGTTTTTAGCTAATTCAAGCACTTGAATTTTGGCTTGCCCTTCCAATTTATTTACATCACGTACTTGCGTTGAAATACTGTGATCCATTGTGCCGAAGGTTTTTCCTACTTGACGAACGGGGCGGTTCGCGACTCGTAATCCATCAAATGCTTGAGGGCTGGTCACCTCGTGAATTAAATGACGATTAATGTATAAAATCGGTGTTTCACCTTGTGATTCGTAGACGATGTGTGCATCGAATAATTTGTCGTAGAGAGTTTTTTTCATATTTCGCTCGTTATTTGGTATTTAATATTTGGTATCTGCTGTTTGGTTTCGCCTAATAGCGACTTCATTTTACTGCGGCTATGCCTTGCACTGCGTGCCGTTGCTAAAGTAACGTTCAACCTAAAGGGTGTCTTTGCTTCCATTTTTTAGAATGAATTTTCCTAAAAATTTATTTACGTTCGGGCAAAACAGCAGGTAACCCGAAGTGTACTATCTTTGTTAAATTAAAAGGATAGTGAATATCCCGTTTTTCCCCTTTATAACTTGCCTGAATGAGTGGCTAAGTGGCTAGGGGGATTTTTCGTGTTTGAGCCTGCTTGCAGGTGAGTTAAAAATCCGCCGTTTGCCACTCCACGAAATGAAGAAAAGCCAGTTATCAGGACGCATTTCTTTTGCTTCGTTTTCTTTGTGCGAACAAAGAAAATGAAGTTTCAGTTAGGTGAAACCAGATAAATTAATCAAGTTTCTTACTAAATGGCTAAGCCTTAATCTCCGCTACAATCAGATCCCCCATTTCCTTCGTTGAAACAGGTGTGTTTTCATCGGCTAAATCTGCTGTACGATAGCCATTTTCTAGCACTTTTTGTACCGCACTTTCTATTTCATTCGCCGCCTCATTAAGATTAAAGCTATAACGTAACATCATTGCGGCAGAAAGAATTTGTGCAATCGGGTTTGCGATACCTTTCCCCGCAATATCAGGGGCAGAACCGCCTGCAGGCTCATATAAACCAAATCCTTTTTCGTTTAAGCTCGCTGAAGGTAGCATTCCCATTGAACCCGTGATCATCGCACATTCATCAGAAATAATGTCGCCGAAAATATTTGAGCAAAGTAACACATCAAAAAATTCAGGTTGCTTGATTAATTGCATCGTAGCATTATCAATATAGATATGATCTAACGTGACTTCTGGGTAATCTTTCGCAACTTCTTCAACCACTTCCCGCCATAAGATTGAACTGATTAATACATTGGCTTTATCTACAGACGTTAAATGTTTTTTACGTTTCATTGCGGTTTCAAAGGCAACTTTGGCAATGCGTTTAATTTCATAGCGATGATAAATTTCTGTATCATAGGCTTTCTCATTGTCTCCCTCGCCTTCGCGCCCTTTTGGCTGACCAAAATAAATGCCTCCCGTTAATTCACGGACGGTAACCATATCAAAACCTTTAGCAGCAATATCCGCACGCAATGGGCAGAATTTTTCTAAGCCTTTGTATAAGGTTGCAGGGCGTAAATTACAAAACAATGAAAAATGTTTGCGTAATGGTAATAACGCACCGCGTTCAGGTTGTTGGTTAGGCGGAAGATGTTCCCATTTTGGTCCACCCACTGAACCAAATAAGATAGCATCGCTTTGTTCGCAACCTGTTAAGGTGTCTTCTGGTAACGCTGTGCCGTGCTTGTCAATGGCAATGCCACCTACATCAAAATGGCGGAAGTTAAGCTGAAAACCGTATTTTTGTTGTACGGCATCAAGCACTTTAATGGCTTCTGCCATCACTTCAGGCCCAATGCCATCACCACTTAATACAGCAACATTATAATTTTTCATCGTATCACTCCTTAATTGATCGAGTTTTTGCTTAATTTCAAATTTTCTACTTTATGTGATCGGTAAATTGCATTGATGGCGTGGATCAGCGCACGGGCTGAGGATTCTACAATATCCGTTGCCAAGCCTACCCCGTGAAAACGGCGACCTTTATGCTCCACCACAATATCCACTTGCCCTAGTGCCTCAGCCCCTTCGCCTTTAGCCGTTAAGTGATAATTCAACATTTTTAAATCAATATTCGTGATGTTCAAAATGGCATTAAACACCGCATCCACTGGGCCATTACCTCCACTGGATACTTGACTTAATTTTTCACCGTCTAGCTCCACTTGCACAAAGGCAGAGGCAGGTAAATGGCTGATCATTTGTGAAGTAATCACATCTAAGGTTAAACGATCCTCATCGCCTTGCTGCATATCAATAAAAGCAAGGGCTTCTAAATCATAATCGAACACTTGCCCTTTTTTATCTGCTAATTTCAAGAATGCCTCATACAATTTATCTAAATCATATTCACTTTCTTGATATCCCATTGAATCCATATGATTTTTTACCGCGGCGCGCCCAGAACGAGCCGTTAAATTCAATTTTTCTTTTTTCAAACCGATGGTTTCTGGCGACATAATTTCGTAAGTATTTTTATTTTTCACCATACCATCTTGATGAATACCAGAGGAATGGGCAAAGGCATTTGACCCAACAATCGCTTTATTGGGTTGAATTGGCATATTACATAATTGACTAACCATTTGGCTAACACGGTGAATTTCTTGTGTATTAATGCGAGTATCTACGCCAAACAAGGCCTGACGGGTTTTAATTGCCATTACCACTTCTTCCAATGCCGTGTTACCTGCACGCTCACCGATACCATTTACTGTACATTCAATTTGTCTTGCACCATTTTGTACAGCAGTTAAAGAGTTGGCAGTCGCCATTCCCAAATCATTATGGCAATGCACGGAAATAATCGCTTTATCAATATTTGGTACACGGTTCATTACATTGGCGATAATATTGCCATATTCCATTGGTAAACAATAACCCACTGTATCTGGAATATTCACTGTGGTTGCTCCCGCATTGATTGCGGCTTCTACAATACGGCAAATATTATCAATGCCTGTACGCCCTGCATCTTCACAAGAAAATTCCACATCATCGGTATAACGGCGTGCGCGTTTAACTGCATTAATTGCCATTTCGACCACATCATCAAAGGTGCGACGTAATTTGCTTTCAACGTGCAAAGCTGAGGTGGCAATGAAAGTATGAATTCGGAATGCTTCCGCCACTTTTAAGGCTTCTGCTGCCACGTCAATATCTTTATCCACCGCACGAGATAACGCACAGACACGACTATTTTTGATATGTTCCGCAATGGTGCGCACGGATTCAAAATCCCCCGCAGAAGAAACAGGAAATCCCACTTCCATTACATCAACGCCAAGACGTTCAAGAGCAAGGGCTATTTGTAGTTTTTCTTTTACCGTTAAACTGGCTTTTAGGGCTTGCTCGCCATCGCGTAAGGTGGTGTCAAAGATAATCACTTGATCTGTCATAACTTATCCTTTCATTGATTTTGAATATAAAAAAACCCGCCTCTAAAGTGCGGGTCAAATTTGGGAAATTTTTACATAACGTGTTTTTTATCCACAAGCTAGCCGCACAAAAATTGTGAGAGGAGCAGGTGGAGTGAAAGCAAAACACGAGTAAACATAAAACATAATCCTTCTTGAAAACGGTTTTATCTTACCTGCTAAAAATAAACTGTCAAACACTATTTTAGGATTTTTCTCTAAAGCAAACGATTTTCAATGTGTTCGTTTAGTTTAATATTTCATATTTTAATTTTATATTGGGTTAATAAACTAAAAGTGGCAAAAATGTTATTTTTTTATACCGCACTTTTCCTGAAAACAAGAGAATAAAATTTATTTTGATAAAGAAGAAAAAACAAATTTTGCGTTAAATCAATAATAACCTACAAATACTACTAAAGGGGTAGCCTTTCTTTGCTGGAAGAACTACGCGGTGTTATCGCCTTATGATAGAATCAGGGCATTTTCCAATAATTGTCAATTTTTATGTCAATAATCAATCAATTACAGCTTGAACAAATTACCTGCCAACGTGGTGATAAAACCTTATTTTCCGAGTTATCTTTAACTTGGCAAAGTGGTGATTTTGTACAGATTGAAGGACATAATGGTATTGGAAAAACCAGTTTATTACGGATTTTAGTTGGGCTAGCCCAACCCGTTGTTGGGCAAGTATGCTGGAATGCTCAACCGATTAAACAATGCCGTGAAGCGTATTATTACCAGTTATTATATTTAGGTCATCACACGGGAATTAAACCAGAACTTACTGCGTGGGAAAATTTGAAATTTTATCAAGCCGTTAGCCAATGCCAACAAGGAGAAGAAGCCCTTTGGCAGGCATTGGAAAAAGTGGGCTTGATCGGGCGTGAAGAGATTACCGCAGGGCAACTTTCCGCAGGGCAACAGCGACGTATTGCCCTTGCACGGTTATGGCTTTCCCAAGCGCCTTTATGGATTTTAGATGAGCCTTTCACGGCGATTGACAAAAAGGGTGTACGCATTTTAACAGGCTTATTTGAACAGCACGTGGAAAAAGGCGGAATGGTGATTTTAACTAGTCATCAAGCGATCCCGAGCGAACAATTACAGGTGCTGGATTTAGAGAAATATAAATTTGACCCACATCGTGTTTAGTCGCTACGCTCAAATAAAGTGCGGTGCAAAATGAGAGACGTTTTTATGCAGATATTTGCGCAAATTATCAAACGGGAATTACGCATTGCGATGCGAAAACAAACGGAGATTCTCAATCCGTTGTGGTTCTTTTTGATTATTATTACTTTATTTCCTTTGGTCATCGGCCCAGAACCGAAATTACTCGCCGAAATTGCCCCCGGGGTTGCTTGGGTGGCAGCGTTGCTCTCGGCATTATTATCTTTTGAACGTTTATTTCGTGATGATTTTATTGATGGCTCATTAGAGCAATTAATGCTCAGCTCACAACATTTAGCCTTAACCGCATTAGCTAAAGTGGTGGCACATTGGTTATTGACAGGTTTACCCCTGATTTTGCTTTCCCCCATTGCCGCATTATTGCTTTCTTTGGATAGCCATATTTGGTGGGCGTTAGTGCTGACATTGTTATTGGGGACGCCAATTCTAAGCTGTCTTGGTGCAATTGGTGTGGCACTTACGGTTGGGCTACGCAAAGGCGGTGTGCTATTGAGTTTATTGGTGTTACCTTTGTTTATTCCCGTGCTGATTTTTTCTTCGTCTGTCCTTGAAGCGGCGGCACTTACCTTGCCTTATAACGGGCAACTTGCTATTTTGGGCGCAATGTTATGTGTTGCATTAACCTTATCGCCTTTTGCTATTGCGGCAGCGTTACGGATTAGCGTGGAATAACGTGAGAAACTGATTTTTGATTTTAAAGTAAGGAAAATATTCATTATGTGGAAATGGCTTCACCCTTATGCTAAACCAGAAACGCAATATCGCGTATGTGGAAAATTACTTCCTTGGTTTGCCATACTTTCAACCTTATTCATTGCGACGGCTTTAGTATGGGGCTTAGCTTATGCACCAGCAGACTACCAACAAGGTAATAGCTTTCGCATTATGTATATTCACGTTCCAGCAGCCATTTGGTCAATGAGTATTTATGTGTCAATGGCGATTGCGGGAATCATTGGTTTAGTGTGGCAAATTCGCCAAGCACATCTTTCAATTATTGCGATGGCACCAATTGGTATGGTATTTACTTTTATCGCCTTAGTAACTGGGGCGATTTGGGGAAAACCTATGTGGGGAACATGGTGGGTGTGGGACGCACGCTTAACCGCATCATTAATTTTATTTTTCTTATATTTAGGCGTGATTGCGTTGTATTCCGCATTCCAAGATCGCATAACAGGAATGAAAGCCGCCGCCATTTTATCCATTGTCGGTGTCATCAATATTCCGATTATCCACTTCTCTGTGGAATGGTGGAATACCTTGCACCAAGGCGCGAGTATCACCAAATTTGAAAAGCCATCTATTGCAACGCCGATGTTGATCCCACTGATTTTATCTATCTTGGGCTTTATGGCATTAACCATTTGTTTAACCTTAGTGCGTTATCGTTTAGCCTTATTAAATGATGAGAAAAAACGCCCTTGGGTAAAAATGTTAGTAAATAGCAAATAAATTTTGCATAAATTTGCACCGCACTTTTATTTTTTAAACATAATGTGGGGAGAAAACTAAAGTGCGGTGGTTTTTCAACGAATTTTTAATTTTATAAGGATAAGAGAATGTTTTTTAACTCTGTGAGTGATTTTCTAAATATGGGGGGCTATGGGTTTTACGTCTGGCTTTCCTATGGCATTTCTTTCTTAGCCATTGTGGGCTTGATCTTGCAAGGGGTGATGAGTAAGAAAAATCTCATTAATGAAATTAAACGTGAACAACAACGCGCGCAATATGAACAAAAACGTAGAACGGGAGAAAGCCTATGAATCCAAGACGTAAATCCCGTTTAACCATTGTTTTATTTGTGTTAGTCGGTCTCGCGGTGGCGTCATCGCTGGTGTTGTATGCGTTGCGTCAAAATATTGATTTATTTTATACACCAACAGAAGTTCTTTATGGCAAAAATGAGAATGCGGAAACCAAACCGCACGTTGGGCAACGTATCCGTGTTGGCGGAATGGTGGTGGAAGGCTCAGTAAAACGTGATACGAAAAGCCTGAAAGTGGTATTTGATCTCAACGATATTGGGCCTTCAATTACGGTGGAATATGAAGGTATTTTGCCTGATTTATTCCGTGAAGGACAGGGCATTGTCGCACAAGGAGTATTAAAAACCCCGACTGTGCTAGAAGCCAGTGAAGTATTGGCAAAACACGATGAGAATTATGTTCCGCCCGAATTAGGCGAACAAATGAAAAAAGTACATAAGCCAATGGGCATTTCAGATTTAAGCCATGAAAGCGAACGAGATCGTCAAGAAAAACGAGAAGGTAAATAATGATTGCGGAATTAGGAAATTATGCGTTAGCCCTCAGTTTAGGCATTGCATTATTATTGGCGATATTCCCTTTATATGGGGCAGAAAAAAATAATGCCCAACTGATGGCATTAGCGCGTCCAATGACCTATGGATTATTTGTGGCATTGAGTTTGGCATTTGCGTGCTTATTTTATCTATTCGCGACCAATGATTTTTCTGTGCAATATGTGGTCAATAATTCAAATACAACGTTACCTTTGGCTTATCGCTTATCTGCGGTATGGGGATCGCACGAAGGCTCATTATTGCTATGGATTTGGTTGCTCACCTTATGGAGTGCTGCGGTAGCCTTTTTCAGCAAGCCGTTACCGCAAGAAGCGGTTGCGCGCGTGTTAGGCGTGATGGGGGTTATTACGATTGGTTTTTTGATTTTTGTCCTCTTCACATCGAACCCTTTTACACGTACCTTTCCAAATTTTCCAGTGGAAGGGCGAGAATTAAATCCTTTATTGCAAGATATTGGTTTAATTTTCCACCCACCCCTACTTTATATGGGTTATGTGGGATTTTCAGTGGCATTTGCTTTTTCCATTGCCTCATTAATGACGGGCAAACTGGATACCGCGTGGGCAAGATGGTCAAGACCTTGGACAATGGCAGCTTGGGTGTTTTTAACCTTAGGGATCGTACTTGGTTCTTGGTGGGCGTATTATGAACTTGGCTGGGGCGGCTGGTGGTTCTGGGATCCGGTAGAAAACGCCTCATTAATGCCTTGGTTGGCAGGAACGGCGTTATTGCATTCGCTTGCAGTAACCGAAAAGCGGGGCGCATTTAAAGCTTGGACAGTATTGCTGGCGATTTTAGCCTTTTCCCTTTGTTTGCTTGGCACATTCCTTGTGCGTTCGGGTATTTTAGTGTCTGTCCACGCCTTTGCTTCTGATCCAACCCGTGGACTCTATATTTTAGCGTATTTGATCGTCGTGATTGGTGGCTCACTGACCTTGTATGCTTACAAAGGCAACCGCATTCGTTCAAGAGATAATGCAGAACGTTATTCACGCGAAACGATGTTGTTACTCAATAATATCCTTTTAATGACCGCACTTGCTGTGGTGTTTTTAGGCACATTATTGCCTTTAGTGCATAAACAACTTGGCTTAGGGAGCATTTCTATCGGTGCACCATTCTTCGATCAAATGTTCCTTTACATTATGATCCCTTTTGCTTTATTACTTGGTATTGGACCGTTGGTAAAATGGCGTAGAGATCAATTTTCTGCTATCCGAATGCCAGTCATTCTTAGCCTAATTTTGATGTTAATTGCGGGGTTTGCGTTGCCTTATTGGTTACAAGATCGTATCACGGCAACCTCTGTGCTAGGCGTGATGATGTCGGTGATCATCACCGTATTAGCCTTATACGAATTACAACAGCGAGCTACTCACCGCCATCACTTCTTTGCAGGGCTAAGCAAACTTTCCCGCTCGCATTGGGGAATGGTGTTGGCACATCTCGGCGTGGCGATGACCGTCTGGGGGATTGCCTTTAGCCAAAATTACAGCATTGAACGTGATGTGCGAATGAACGTCGGCGATAGCATTGAGATTGCAGGCTATGATTTTAAATTCCAAGGGATTAGTGATGCGAATGGGCCAAACTATCTTGGTGGCAAGGCAGAAATTGAAATCAGTAAAAATGGTCAATATGAAACCACGCTGTATGCTGAAAAACGCTTTTACACGGTAAGTAAAATGTCAATGACAGAAGCCGCGATTGATTGGGGCTTTGCACGCGATCTCTATGTGGCATTAGGTGAAAGCCTTGGCAATGGTGCGTGGGCATTACGTTTATATTATAAACCGTTTATTCGTTGGATTTGGCTCGGTGGTCTCTTTATGGCGTTAGGCGGCTTGCTTTGTATGTTTGATCGACGTTACCGTTTCAAACAGTTATTAACGAAGGCTTAAATAGAATAAGAAGGTTATAATGAATAAAAAATATGCAATTCCGCTAATTTTATTTTTGGCATTGAGTATTGCCTTTTTCGTTCAATTACAGCGTAATTCCAACGGCGATGATCCCAAAGCGTTGGAAAGTGCGTTAGTGGGCAAACCTGTGCCAACGGCAAGGTTGCAAGATCTGTTTGACAACAAAACGCACGAGCAACGTATTTTTCAGCAAGGTAAGCCAATCTTATTGAATGTATGGGCAACTTGGTGTCCCACCTGCTACGCGGAACATCAATATTTAAATCAGCTTCATTCACAAGGGATAACCATTATCGGGGTAGATTATAAAGACAAAACAGATAAGGCGATTAAATGGTTAAAAGAATTAGGCAATCCTTATCAGCTTGTGATTAAAGATGAAAAAGGCGCTTTTGGACTTGATTTAGGCGTCTATGGCGCACCAGAAACCTTCATTATTGATGGCAAAGGCATCATTCATTATCGCTATGCAGGTGATGTGAACGAAAAAGTCTGGCAAAGCACGTTACAGCCAATTTATCAAAAATTAATGGAACAAAAATAATGCGAAAAATTCCTTATTTTTTTACCGCACTTTTATTTTTTGCTATCACCGCCAAGGCCGCGATTGAGGTGCGGAATTTTGCTTCAGCACAACAAGAACAAGATTATCAAAGCCTCACCCAAGAGCTACGTTGCCCGCAGTGTCAGAACAATAATATTGCAGATTCTAACGCCACCATTGCGGTGGATATGCGCGAAAAAGTTTATCAATTGCTCAATCAAGGACAAACTAAACAGCAAGTGGTGGATTATATGGTGCAACGTTATGGCAACTTTGTTACCTACAACCCACCGCTCACGCCAGCTACGCTGTTACTTTGGATTGTGCCGATTGGCTTGGTGTTATTTGGTGGTATTTTAGTGTTACGCCGCAAACCCAAAGCACAAATTCAGGCAAATCAAAGTGCGGTGCAAATGGATGATGAAAAATTAACCCAAGCAGAACAGCAACGTTTAGCAAAATTATTAGCAGATAAGGAATAATCAATGGATTTTTGGCTCACTAGTCTAGGCGTAACACTCTTGATTGCAGTGATTTGTTTCTATCCCTTATTATTTTCAAGCAAAACCGAACAGGATAGCAATAAGCGAAATAAGTTAAATAAAGCCTTTTATCTTAATCGGTTAAAAGAACTTGAGGATGATGAACAACAAGGCTTAATTGAAGATACCCCGCAGTTACGCACAGAATTGCAACAAACCTTATTGCAAGATATTCCTGAAAATGAACCGCTGCAACAAGATCATAAACAATATGGCAAAATTTGGTTTATTTCAGGTTTTCTTGCGTTGGTTATTCTGGCGGGATTAGGCTATATGCGTGTAGGGGCGTGGCAACAAGAGGCAATGCTTGAAAAAACTTATCAAAAATTACCGCACTTTTATGAACGCTTAAAGGAAGAAGAAAGTAAGCCAATGAATGAGCAAGAATTACAGCAGTTTGCGATGGCTTTGCGTTTGAAATTGCAAAAAGAGCCAAATAATGCGGCTGATTGGTGGACGCTTGGGCAGGCGGCAATGAATCTTAATGATGCACGTTTGGCTTATGACAGCTATGCAAGAGCGGTAAAATTAGATCCTGAAAATAAGGAATATCAGCTTTCTTATGCACGTATATTAATGTTCTCTGATGACCAAACGGATAAAAATAAAGGTATGGATTTACTCAAAGGCGTACTGCGTAAAGATCATACGAATTTACAGGCGTTAGGTTTGTTGGCTTTTCAATATTTTGAAGCTGAAGAATATAAAATGGCTGCGGTTACTTGGGCAATGATGCTGCGTTTAATTCCCAAAGATGATCCTAGAGTCGCATTATTAGAAAAAAGTATCCGTGCAGCGCGTGATGCGCAAGAAGAAAAAGAGAAGGCAAATCAGAAAAAGTAATGATGTGTGGCGTCGCGCCATTTGAAATACGCCAATCTTATCTTTTTCCTATTTGAGCGATAATTCCACATTTTACTGAAAAAATGATATAGTGGAGCGATGGTGGCGTGGAGGATAAATGAATTCATTATTTTTAGGTTTTCATCATATTGCGATTATTGCGTCAGATTACGCAAAATCTAAACATTTTTACACGCAAATTTTGCAGGCAAAGGTGATTCAAGAAACCTATCGAGCAGAGCGAGACAGCTATAAACTGGATCTTGCTCTGCCCGATGGTAGTCAAATTGAGCTGTTTTCCTTTCCCAACCCGCCAGCCAGAGTGACAAAACCAGAAGCTTGCGGTTTACGCCATTTGGCATTTAAAGTAAAGCATATTCATCAAGTTGTGGCATATTTAGCCCAACATTGCATTTTTTGTGAACCTATCAGAGTCGATGAATTAACGGGTAAGCAGTTTACCTTTTTTCAAGATCCTGATGGGTTACCTTTGGAACTATACGAAATTGAGTAAAATATTTGGTAACAAAATGAAAAAGTTAAATATAGCAACGGCTATCTTCCTTAGCTTTTCTAGCCATTTCATTATGGCAGTTGAAGAAACGGCAGAGCCTTCAGGTTATGTGGAAGTTTTTCGTTTTTCTGAAAGTGAGCCAGAAAATCAAACCTATGTGAGCAAGGAAGAATCGAAGCTTCTTAATCCTAAGAAAATGAGCGATGCAGAAAAACTCGCCAAAAGTATTGAGTTTGAAGTATATGAGGTGAGTGAAAATCGTGTTGCGCACACGGTATTCAAATCTGGTGCGGGGATTTGTCGAGGGTTTAGATCGCATTATGGCGTTGATATGACCGATTCTCGTACTTATTATATTGACCAAGCTAATAATGAATATTATGCAAGCATTGCAGGTGCCACCATTTATTCTAAAAATGCGCCAGAAAATGTGCAATATGCGCCTGTATTTAACATTCAAGATGAAAAAATTGCACAGCAGGTGCAAGATGAAGAAAATAAATACGGTAAACAAGTTGCAACACAAAATATTGCAAAAAATTCAGAAATGCTGAAAAAAACAATTTGTAAACAAGATTATTATCGTCGTTGAAAATGAAAATACGAGAAAGCGGCCGCGGTGTTACTCGTCGTACATAAGGAAGCGGTAACGCTGTATGATTTTTATTTGGAATGACGATAACATACTGAGAGGGAAGGGGAATACCTTCCCTTTATAGTTTTAAAATCTCTTTCACGAAAGGAATCGTCAGTTTACGCTGTGCTTGTAAAGAGGCTTTGTCTAAGTCTGCCAATGCTTGGAACAGCGTGTGCATATCACGATTAAGGCGTTTTAGCAGAAAATTAGCGGTTTCATCGGGCAGTTCTATGCCACGAGAATGTGCTTTTTGTTGTAATACCTTGATTTTCTGTTCATCATCTAAAGGCACAAGCTGATAACTTTCCCCCCAAGATAAACGTGATCTCAAATCAGGCAATTTCGCTGGTAGCGCATTTGGTGATTGATTGGCACTGATGAGTAAAATACCTCGCCCTTGTTCTCGCATACGATTAATCAGATCAAAAATTGCGAGTTCCCATTCATCATTACCAATCACAGCTTGAATATCATCTAAGCAGACCAAATCTTGCTGCTCCAAATTTTCCAGCACTTCAGGGGAGAAATATTGTGATTTGCTTAATGGCACATAAATAGAAGGGCGTTGTTGCACTAAAAATTCATTAGAACAGGCTTTTAGTAAATGGGTTTTGCCGCTACTTTTTGTTCCCCAGATATAGAAAAATTGCTGTTTTAATTCAGTAAAATTTTTATGCAAGGAATCGAGCAACAATAAATTATTGTCGGCATAAAAATTATCTAGAGTTTCTTCATCAATTTGATGAATGGGAAGCGGTAACTGCAAATCTAATAACCAATGTGTTCGTAAACTAAAGTGCGGTAAGAATATACAAAAAAAATAGGGATAAATAAAGCCTACCCCTATTTTCTACGTTGAATTTGGTGATATTTTATTCTTGAATTTCTACTTGATCTTTCGCTTTTGGCAAAATCAGGTTAAGAAGGATCGCCACAACCGCACACAAACTAATACCTTTTAATGAAATTTCGCCGAAGTTCACAAACATTCCACCAATACCAAAAGTCATCACCACAGAAATAATGCACAGATTGCGTGCTTCGGTAACATCGACTTTGCCACGGATCAAGGTACTCATTCCGACCACTGCAATAGAGCCAAATACTAGCATCATTATGCCTCCCATTACGATGGTTGGAATGGTGGAAAGAAATGCCCCCACTTTTCCACAGAAAGAGATGGCAATTGCCCATACGGCAGCCCACGTCATAATCGTTGGATTGAAGTTGCGTGTTAGCATCACAGCCCCCGTTACTTCCGCATAGGTGGTATTTGGTGGACCACCTAATAATGATGCCGCAGTGGTTGCCACGCCATCACCGAGTAATGTGCGGTGTAATCCCGGTTTTTTCAGAAAATCTTTACTCGTTACGGAGCTAATCGCCATAATTCCGCCAACGTGTTCTACCGCAGGGGCAATCGCAATTGGAAGTAAGTATAAAATAGCTTCTAGCTTAAATTCTGGCGTGGTGATGTGCGGTAAACTAAACCAAGGGGCATCAAGGACAGGTTGGAAATTAATTAAGCCTAAGAATAAGCATAAAATATAACCGACCGTAATGCCAAACATAATTGGAATTAGTTTCATTATCCCTTTAGCAAAAACCGCCACTGCCAGTGTCGTTAAGAGTGTTGCCATAGAAACTAAAACTGCATCATTATATTGATATGCTGAGTTTTTCCCAAGAGCCATATCTACCGCAACAGGTGCAAGTCCCATACCGATAATAATAATGACAGGGCCTACCACGACTGGCGGGAAGATCTTTTGTAAGGCTTCCGCACCTTTTAGTTTTACCAGTGTGCTCAACGCAAAATAGACTAAGCCAGTGCAAGCTAGCCCACCCATTGTTACGGCAATCCCCCAAGTCGCAACGCCATATTGGATTGGCGCAATAAAAGCAAAAGAAGAAGCAAGAAAAATGGGGACTTGTTTACCCGTGCATAATTGGAAAAGTAATGTTCCCACCCCCGCAGTTAATAATGCGGTATTGGCATCTAAGCCTGTAATAAGGGGAACAAGTACTAGTGCGCCAAAAGCAACAAATAACATTTGCAAGCCTACAAAGGCTTGTTTGGCTTTGTTTTCCACCTCAATAGGTGCATCTGGATTGGTTTTTATCATTTTAAGTTTCAACTCTCTGTCTGAATTAACTTTAAAAAAACGTTTTATTTACATAAAACACGCGGAAAAAAAACGGCATAAATGCCGTTTTTAAAAAGATTATTTTGTACCAAAAATTTTATCACCGGCATCACCTAAGCCCGGGATAATATAGCCTTGTTCATTTAATTTTTGATCGATAGAAGCGGTATATAATTCTACATCTGGATGGGCTTTTTCTAATGAGGCAATGCCTTCAGGTGCGGCTACTAACACTAATACTTTAATTTGGTTACAGCCTTTTTCTTTTAATAAATCAATTGTAGCAATCATAGATCCCCCTGTTGCTAACATAGGATCAACGACAATGGCTAAACGTTCTTCTAAATCGCTTGCTAATTTTTGGAAATAAGGAACTGGCTCAAGGGTTTCCTCATTACGATACATACCAACTACGCTAATTCTCGCACTTGGAATATGCTCTAACACTCCGTCCATCATTCCTAAACCAGCACGTAAAATTGGCACAACCGTCACTTTTTTGCCTTTAATTCGTTCTACTTCTACGGGGCCACACCAACCATCAATAATCACTTTTTCAGTTTCTAAATCAGCGGTTGCTTCATAGGTTAATAAACTTCCTACTTCAGTAGCGAGTTCACGGAAGTGTTTGGTACTAACATCAGCCGCACGCATTAAACCTAATTTGTGTTTCACTAATGGATGTTTAACTTCAACAATTTTCATCTTTAACCCCTTATTCGACCCGTAAAAATAAAATCGACAAATTGTAAATCAAAGTGAGCAAAATTAATAGTAAATTAAGAGAAAAGTGTAGAAAAAATAGGGGTAAGATAACGAAAGAACATCATATTGTATTATCACCAGTCCAAATAAGAAAAAAGATAATCTATCACTGCAAAAGCAAGTCTATATAGATAGCCAACTCAATAATATTGCCAGTAGAAGCATATTTTAAAATCTGTCATACGATTTTGCTTTTGAATCAAGTTTTTTATTATGCAAATGACACACTATGCCAGAGGAATTTGTGTTGGTTATTCTTTCGATATTAAATAATACCCGCAAAAGCGGCAATTTGTCATCGCAAATTGCCGCACTAAATTTTCTATTCAGCATTATTCTTGCTGAGTTAAAAATTCTTGATTAATTTCAATTTTCACTTTTGTGCGTAACGCCTGTAATAATGCTTGCTGTAATTCTGTTTGTTGTGCTTGGTTTAGCTGAGCATCGAACTGTTTAAGCTGTTCAGAAGTTAGTTCTCCGTCTTTAATGTTCGTTAGTTCAATCACTATAACGCTGTTATCACCGTTTTTCGCAGCAGCATAAACAGGTTTATCCGTTGCTTTTTTCATTGCAAAAATCACATCGCGCAGCTGTGGATTTTTATTTTCAGCATAAACCCATTGCGTTTTCTCACCAAATTGAATGCCATTTGGCAGAGCCGCATTGTTATTTGCATTAAGTGCCTGTGCCACTTTTTCAGCTTGAGCTAGCACAATTTTTTCCGCTTTTTGCTGTTTTAGGTATTGTGCAATGTCATTTTTTGCCTCATCAAGCGTTTTCACTCCTTCTGGTTTATGTTCTACTACACGAACAATCAAAGAATGTTGTTCCCCCACATTAATTGCTTCTGAGTTTGTTCCGCCTTGGGTTAATTCAGAATCAAATAACGCTGAGACCACATTGCCATAATTGAGTGCTACTGGAATATCATTGCGTGAGAAATAACCTGTCTCTTGTACATTTACGCCTGCAGCTTGCGCGGCTGCTTGTAAGGAATCAGGTTGTTCAAAGGCTTTCTCATTGGCTTGTTTTTCCATTGCGTAAAACGCTTTCGTGCTTAATTCATTGCGAAGTTTCGCCGCAATATCGTTTTTCACTTGCGCTAATGGCAGGAATTTTTCTTCTTCTACTTTGATAATATGGTAAGCATTATCCACTTTGACCGGTTGGCTATATTCCCCCACTTTCAACTCACGGGCTGCGGCTTCAAATTGTGGTGGCATCATACCTGCGACAACCCAATCCAAATCACCGCCATTTGCGCCAGAAATTTTATCGCTAGAATAAAGTTTTGCTAAAGTAGCAAAGCTTTCGCCTTTTTGTAAATCCGCATAAACTGCCTGTGCTTCTTTTTCTGTTGGAAGCTGAATATGGGCTAAATGCTGAGTCATATATTGTGCTTTGTTATCTTGATAATATTGTGCAATTTCTACATCCGTCACCTTTACATTTTTTTCCGCTGCTTGGTGAGTTAAATCTAAATATTGCACTTTCACTAACTCAGGTACGGCAAATGCCCCTTTATTGGCATTGTAGTAAGCACTAATTTCATCTTCGCTAACTTGTTGTTGTGCGATTGTCGCGGCAAGTGGAAACTCCGCTAAACGCACATCCCGTTGTTGGAAAAAGAATTGTGCTAAACGTGCATTTTGGCTAGGTACGGTAAATGCGGAACGCACAATTCCGTCATTAAGTTGCTGCAAGCTTAAACCTTGACGTAAATACTGAGCATATTGATTACCGCTTAATCCATTGGCTGATAGCATTTGTTGATAAAGTGCGTTATCAAATTTGCCATCCTTTTGAAAAATTGGGCTGGTTACAATGGCTTGTTGAATTTGGCTATCACTCACATCAAGTTTTAATTCTGCTGCATATTGACGCAATAATTCTTGATCGATTAAACGATCTAAAACCGATCTACGTAAGCCATTAACAAATTCAGGGGAATCCGCGACTGCGGTAAATTGCGCCCCCAGTTGTTCACTAAAGCGTTGATATTCTTGATTATATTGTTCTAAGAAAGTTTGTTGTGAAATTTCTTCCCCATTCACTTTCGCCGCCGAGGTGTCAACGCGTGTAAACATATAGCCTGCTACACCACTTAAGACAAATGACACCACAATTAGGGCGAAAATGATCTTCCACAAGATGCTGTTTGACGCATCACTGAGTTTTTCCATTAACATTGACGTTATCCTTAAAGGTAAGATTAAGACAAATTTTAAGAATTATAATCGAAAGCGCTTTGATTACCAGTATAAAAATAAAAAAGTCGGCAAAGATTGCACTTTACCGACTTTATCATTAAAAAATAGGCAATTAATTCACCGCACTTTCTGCACGTTTACTTTTACGGCGTGGCGTTGTTTTTTCTTCTTTTGCAATTAAGTGAGCAAAATCAACCCCTTCAGGTGGATTTTCTAAAGCAATGCTTAATACTTCATCAATGGTTTCCACGGCTCGAATATCCAAGCTATTTTTCGCATTATCTGGAATTTCTTCCAAATCTTTCACATTGTCTTTTGGAATAATCACAGTTTTAATCCCGCCACGATGTGCAGCAAGTAATTTTTCCTTCAAACCACCAATAGGTAACACTTTACCACGCAAGCTGATTTCTCCCGTCATTGCCACTTCAGACTTCACAGGATTCCCCGTTAAGCAAGAAACTAATGCGGTACACATTGCGATCCCAGCACTTGGTCCATCTTTTGGCGTTGCGCCATCTGGAACGTGAATATGAATATCACGTTTTTCGTGGAAATCAGTGGCAATCCCTAATTTTTCGGCACGAGAACGCACAACAGTCATCGCCGCTTGGATTGATTCTTTCATCACATCGCCAAGTGATCCCGTGTAAGTTAATTTGCCTTTCCCAATAACCGAAGTGGCTTCAATGGTAAGCAAATCACCGCCCACTTGTGTCCACGCCAAGCCGGTAACTTCCCCCACGCGGTTTTGTGTATCGGCACGACCAAACTCAAAGCGTTTTACACCTAAATATTCATCAAGATTATCGCTGTTTACGGTGATCGATTTTAATTTTGGATTCAGCAATAAATTTTTCACCGCTTTACGGCAGATTTTAGAAATCTCACGTTCAAGTCCACGCACGCCCGCTTCACGAGTGTAATAGCGGATAATATCTAAAATGGCACTTTCTTCGATCTTTAATTCACTTTTCTTCAAGCCATTACGCTCAATTTGTTTGTTAAGCAAATGGCGTGTCGCAATATTGAGTTTTTCGTCTTCTGTATAACCCGACAAACGAATCACTTCCATACGATCAAGCAATGGTCCCGGAATATTCATTGAATTTGATGTTGCCACAAACATAACATCAGACAGATCATAATCAACTTCTAAATAATGATCGTTAAAGTTCGCGTTCTGCTCCGGATCAAGCACTTCTAGCAGTGCGGAAGCGGGATCGCCGCGCATATCTGATGCCATTTTATCAATCTCATCAAGTAAAAAGAGCGGATTTTTCACCCCTACTTTTGCCATTTTTTGGATCAATTTACCCGGCAATGAACCGATGTAGGTTTTACGATGCCCACGGATTTCGGCTTCGTCGCGCACGCCACCGAGTGCCATACGAACATACTTCCGCCCAGTCGCATTTGCAATAGATTGCCCTAGAGAGGTTTTTCCTACCCCCGGTGGTCCAACTAAACAAAGAATAGGGCCTTTAAGTTGATTTAAACGACTTTGAACCGCTAAATATTCCAAAATGCGATCTTTCACACGTTCTAAGCCGTAGTGATCCGCATCAAGGATTTCTTGTGCTTTGACAATATCTTTTTTCACTTTGCTACGTTTATGCCACGGTACTTGTAGCATCCAGTCAATGTAGCTACGCACCACCGTCGCTTCGGCTGACATTGGCGACATCATTTTCAGCTTCTGCAACTCGGCTTCCACTTTTTCTTTCGCCTCTTTCGGCATTTTGGCGTCTTCTACTTTTTGGCGCAGTTGTTCGACTTCATCCAGCGTGCTATCTGTTTCGCCGAGTTCTTTTTGAATGGCTTTGATCTGTTCGTTAAGATAGTAATCGCGCTGGCTTTTTTCCATTTGTTTTTTCACGCGCCCACGAATACGCTTCTCGACTTCTAAAATGCCCGCTTCGTTAATCATTAAACCGAGCAAATATTCAAAACGCTCTGTGACATTTGCAATGCTCAATACGTCCTGCTTACGCGCTACAGGAACAGGCATATGGGCTGCCATTGTGTCGCTTAAACGTTCTGGATCAGCAATACTTTTTAAGGCTGAAAGCACATCTGGCTGGACTTTTTTGTTGAGTTCAATGTATTTTTCAAACTCTTCTAACGTAATATTCTGTATCACTTCCAATTCTGTTTCATCGCCAAATTGGGTATCCATTAAGGCAATTTTTGCCTCGAAAAAACGCCCATTATCTTCTAAATGAGAAATCTTAGCCCGTTGCTGACCTTCCACCAGCACTTTTACCGTGCCGTCTGGCAAATTCAATAATTGAATAATATTTGCCACCGTTCCTACATCATACACATCATCCACGGTAGGCTGTTCTAACTCGGCTGCTTTTTGCGAAACTAATAATAATTGTTTGCCGTTTTCCATTGCCTCTTCAAGACTTGCGATGGATTTTTCGCGTCCCACAAACAATGGCATCACCATATAAGGAAAAACCACCACATCTCGTAATGGTAAAACAGGTATGGTTTTTTGTTTTGTTCGTCTGGCGTTCATATTTTCTCTCTTTCCTATAAAACTCGAAATTACTCTTCCATATTGGGGCAATTTAGCAAAGTTCAAGTTCGTCACATCAACTATGCTAATCAGATTTCTTTCAGTGTACTCCATTCAAATTAAAAGTGCGGTCATTTTTTCACACAAATTTTATTTTTTCGCTTTTCTGACAAGAAAAAGAATAAAAAACATTCAATTTATACTTGAAGAAATAAAAAATCCAACCGCGAAAGGTTGGATTAACTAAAAATGATGAAAATTTATACCGCTCTGAAGATTAACGCATCGTTACAAATTCTTCTGAACCCGTTGGGTGGATAGCAACGGTATTATCGAAATCCGCTTTGGTTGCCCCCATTTTAATTGCAACGGCAAAGCCTTGGATCATTTCATCTACCCCAAAACCAATGCCGTGTAAGCCGACAATTTTTTCATCTTTGCCGACGCAAACTAATTTCATTCGGCAAGGCTGGCGATGCTGAGTTACCGCGCTGTACATTGGTGTAAATGAGGATTTATACACTTTCACATTTTCTGCGCCATATTGCTCAATGGCTTGTGGTTCAGTTAATCCCACAGTACCGATTGGTGGGTGGCTGAATACCACGGTTGGCACGAGATTATAATCTAAATGTTCGTTTGGTTTATTGTTAAATAAACGCTCAGACAAACGACGACCTGCGGCAACTGCAACAGGCGTAAGTTCAATACCACCTTCGATAATATCGCCTACGGCATAAATCCCTTTCACATTGGTATTTTGATATTTATCGACTTTGATAAAACCTTTGTTATTGGTTTCCACGCCTGCCGCAGCAAGGTTGATATTCGCCGTATTTGGCTTGCGACCAATCGCCCAGATCACTTTCTCAACCGTTTGCTCACGTCCATCTTCTAATTTTAAGGTGAAAGAACCGTCAGCATTTTTCACCACTTCTTTTGGAATGGCGTGAGTGTGTAAGTGAATGCCATCTTGCGCCATCACTTCCACAAGGGTTTCGACGATTAGCGGGTCAAAACTACGCAATGGGCTTTGTTTACGCACGAATAAGTGGGTGTCCACGCCAAGGCTGTTTAACACGCCCGCTAATTCCACCGCGATATAGCCCGCGCCTACCACGGCGACGGATTTTGGTAAGGCGTTTAATTCAAATACCCCGTCAGAATCAATCCCGTATTCTGCGCCATTAATGTCAGGACGCGCAGGGTAAGCCCCTGTTGCGATTAAAATATGATCAGCACTGATTTTCTCGCCATTCACTTCGACAGTATGCGCATCAACAAATTTGGCGAAGCCTTTGATCACATCCACATTATTTTTAGCTAAGACATTATTGTAAGAGTTGTGAATGCGTCCAATATAAGCCTGACGATTTTCCACTAACTTACTGAAATCAAAATGATTTACCGCAACATCAAAGCCATAATCAGGGGCATATAGATTGATGGCTTCTGCCACTTGCGCGCCATACCACATCACTTTTTTTGGCACACAGCCCACGTTTACGCAGGTTCCGCCAAGTTCTTTTGCTTCAATAATGGCACATTTTTTTCCATAGCTTGCTGCACGGTTAATGGAGGCGATACCGCCACTTCCGCCACCAATGGCGATATAATCATAATGTTTTGTCATTTTATTAACTCCCTAAATTGCTAAATTGGGCTGTGAAAGATAAAAAAGCCCATCATAAATCTGCGCGTATTTTGCCGAAAAATCGGGCTCAAAGCGACTAATTAATCCAATCGGTAAATTCTTACTCTGGTGTGATCCATTTCACCGACCAACTTCCCGTGCCTTCTGGAACAAGTGTTTTAGTAAGGTAAGGCAGGATTTTTTTCATTTGGGCTTCTAATTGCCAAGGGGGATTTATCACAATCATTCCGCTTGCGGTCATTCCACGTTGGTCTGAATCAGGGCGTACAGCCATTTCAATTTGCAGAATTTTACGAATGCCCGTGTTTTCCAAGCCTTTGATCATACGTTTTGTTTGCTGGCGTAACACCACGGGATACCAAATCGCATAGATGCCTGTGGCAAAACGTTTTACCCCTTCTTCAATGGCATTGACCACCAAATCATAATCCTCTTTTAATTCATAAGGGGGATCAATCAAAATAAACCCACGTCTTTCTTTTGGTGGCAGTGTGGCTTTAATTTGCTGAAAACCGTTATCACGCTTAGTGGTCACATTGTCGAATTGTTTGAAATTATTGCGTAATAATGGGAAATCCGCGGGGTGAAGCTCGGTTAATAATGCACGATCTTGTGAACGCAATAAATGTGCGGCAATCAGCGGTGATCCCGCGTAATAACGTAGCGATTTGCCGCCATAATTCAGCTTTTTGATAAGGGCAACATAACGTGCCACTTCTTCTGGCATTTCTGCTTGCTCCCACAAACGCCCGATCCCCTCTTTATATTCCCCAGTTTTTTCAGCTTCATTACCGAATAAACGATAATGCCCGACACCAGCGTGGGTGTCTAAATAATAAAAGCCTTTGTCTTTTTGTTGCAGACTTTCAATAATCAGTATTTGCACGATATGTTTTAGCACATCGGCAAAGTTGCCTGCGTGGAAGCTATGACGATAACTCAGCATCAGTTTGCCCTTAAAAATTTGATAAAAAAAGACCGCACTTTATTTTTGCGGATTAAGAGATTAAAACGAAGGGCGAACATACTGGCTCGCCCTGTCTCATCAAATACATTTTTGATGAGACTTTATTTCGCGAAAATGGCTTGCAAAGCTTGGTAAATAGACTGTGCTTGATGACCTGAAAGGGCATTGCCGTCTTCATCTGTAATCACCACCGCACTTTGTCTGCCTAAATCAGCAAGTTGCATAGCATACTCGCCTTTTTCTAATTCAGGTGCAGCCACACCAAATCTCGCCCATTCTGTTTTTTCTAACGGACGATATTTTAATTCACGATAGCCACGCCCCGGATTTTCTGACGAAGTTTCAAATCCTACTTGATTTAACGCGCCACGCAAACGTTGCCACGCTTGCTTAAAAGGGGCATTTAATGCTAATGCGGTACGCCCATTTATATCGGTGGTTAATTGCGTTTGGATTGGCGTGATCGCCGTGCTATTTAATTCATTTTGCTGCTTGCGATAAGCGCGGTTTAACTCGCCAATCAATTGGTTTAAACGATCAGAGGTGTAACGTTGCTTTTGTGCCATTGTTGGGGTGAAAATAATATTATCCCGCTTCATTTGCAAAATAGACACAACTAAAGCACTTGTGCCTTGATATTGCACTTGTTCGATCAAATAACGAATTTGTGTATCACCAATGTCATCAGCACGCCCCGTTGCCGCCCAATTAGTTTCAATACGATTGTCTTGATATTGGTAATGAATACCTTGTTCTTTTAATAAACGCGCTACTTGGTTTAAGCTATAAACCGCCTCTTTTGAGGAGGGATACGCAATCAAAGCACGTTCACCATCAAACTGTGCAATAGAATTATTAATCATTGCAATCGGCGTGCTTGGTGGACGAATATCTACTTTTTGATGTGCTTGTTGATTAAGCTGTGGCAACGCATAAGTGTTATCCTGTGCTGGTAAATTTACGCCACCACTTGCTAACGGCGCAAAACTCACTTGTTGCTGCGCATATCTTTCAAAGTTATCATTCGCTTGCTGTTTACTTTCATTGCTTGCAGAACAAGCCACGAGTGTCATTAGAATTGATGTGCTTAACAACCACTTTTTCATCAATGTATCCTCAAGATTAAACAAATTTCATTGCCTGTTTTGACAACCAGAATGCCGAAAAGTTTAAGGGGCATTGACTGCTCAACGCCCCTCTTTTATTCAATAAAAGAATTAAACTAAGCCTGCGATTTTCAAGGCTTCAAGCACTTTTGGTTGTGCCGTTTCACTTAATGTCGTCAGTGGTAAACGTAGCACTAACTCAGGAATTAAGCCTAATTTATACGCTGCCCATTTCACGGGGATAGGATTCGATTCAATGAAAAGATCTTTATGTAACGCCATTAAACGTTGATTGATCACTTCCGCCTCATCAAATTTTCCTGCCAAAGCAAGCTCACACATTTTCGCCATCTCTGCAGCTGCAACGTTGTTGGTTACCGAGATCACCCCTTCACCACCCGCTTTCATACTTTCCAAGCCCGTGGCATCATCCCCACTTAACACGATGAAATCCTCACCAGCAAGTTGTTTAATTTTCGCCACACGGCTCACATCACCCGTTGCTTCTTTAATCGCCACAATATTGTCAATTTGTGCTAAACGTCCCACGGTTTCAGGTTGCAAATCACTGCCTGTGCGTCCCGGTACGTTATATAAAATTTGCGGTAAATCGGTGCATTCTGCAATGGCTTTAAAATGTTGATACATTCCTTCTTGCGTTGGTTTGTTGTAATAAGGCACAACAGACAAACACCCTGCAACGCCGCTGCCGTTTAATAATTTTGTCATTGTGATTGCTTCACTCGTGGCATTTGCCCCAGTCCCTGCAATTACTGGAATACGTCCCTTGGCAAATTCAACGGTCTTTAAAATAGTTTTAACGTTTTCCTCTATGCTTAATGTCGCTGATTCTCCAGTTGTTCCCACTGACACAATACCGTGTGTTCCCGCTGCAATATGGTATTCAACCAATTTTTCTAATGCCTCAAAATCCACTTCACCGTGTAAGTCCATTGGGGTAATTAAAGCGGTAATACTCCCGTAAAATAAAGGATTCGTTGCTGACATAAAGACCTCCGAATTATTTTTGTTATCTCTATTGAGTTTGCTTGAAAAAGTTTGTTTAAGATCGCTAAAATAGCCCAACTTTGCAAGTGATTTTTTGCATTTTTTCTCAATCACATCACATTTTTAAGGATATTTACGATGCAAACATTAAAAGCGGGCGATTTTGCACCACACTTTTCTTTACTTGATCAAAATGAACAACCTGTTTCACTTAGCGATTTTAAAGGCAAAAAAGTGCTGGTTTATTTTTATCCGAAAGCCCTTACCCCCGGTTGTACGACCCAAGCTTGTGGCTTACGCGATAGTAAAACAGCACTTGAAAAACAAAATGTCGTCATTCTTGGCATCAGCCCTGATAGCCCGAAAAAGCTTGCCAATTTCGTGGAGAAAAAAGCCTTAAATTTCACCCTACTCTCTGATGAAGATCACCAAGTAGCTGAGCAATTTGGCGTATGGGGGGAGAAAAAATTTATGGGCAAAACCTATGATGGCATTCATCGCATTAGCTTCTTAATTGATGAACAAGGCAAAATCGAAAAGGTCTTTGAGAAGTTCAAAACAGGGGAACATCATCAAGTCGTGTTGGATTATTTGAGCCAAAAATAATCGCTGATTAGCACAAATTAAAGTGCGGTGTAAATTTTCTCAATTTTTCCACCGCACTCTATTTTTGATTGTTTTTATTCGTGTGCTTTTTTACAACTTGCTAAAATGTCTAATTCCTTTTGATACACGTTTGTTTTCAAATCCATATCCATCATTCCAATTACGGTGCTAAATAGATTATCGTGAGAATAGGATTTTGTCTTTGCATTGTTACGTAGACAGTCTAAATCGACGCCTTCATTTTTCTTCCATTTATCTGAAAACCAGAAAATCATTGGGACGCGTGTTTGGTAGATTGGCGCAATGGCATAAGGTGTACCGTGTAGATAAATACCGTCTTCGCCAAGTGATTCACCGTGATCGGACACATAATATACCGCACTTTCTAAATCATCTCGTTTGGATACCTTGTCTATTAACGTATCAAGAAAATGATCAATAAATAAAATACTATTATCATAAGTATTCACTAATTCTTGGTTGCTACAATTTTGAATTTGGTTTGTATCACAGGTTGGGGTAAAACGTCGATATTCTGGGGTATAACGTTCATAATAGGTAGGGCCGTGATTACCAATAGTATGTAAAATTAATACGGTGTCTTTACCGTCTTTACCTGCTTGGTCAAGAATCTTATCTATATCAGAAAACATAACGGTATCTAAGCATTCGCCCTCCGTACAGTAATTTTTTAATGTCGGCTGATTAGCTTGAATGGTTTCATTAGGTACGCGTAAACAGACGCCTTTACAATCACTATTATTTTCTAACCAGAAAATATTCACACCAGCACGTTGTAATACATCAAGCAAATTATCCATTTTTTGTGCTTTTGCACCATCGTAGTCGGCTTTGGTTAAATAAGAGAACATACAAGGCACGGAAACCGCGGTTGATGTACCACAACTAGACACAGAACTGAAATTGATAATCTCCTGTCCGCGTGCGGCGAGTTTTGGTGTGGTTTGCCGAGCGTAACCATTTAATCCCCAATTTTGCGCCCGCGTTGTTTCCCCCACAACAATGACAGTAAGATGCTGAAATTCGTCAGGTTTATCTTGTTTTGCATCTAACCCAATTTGAACATAAGGACGATTAGCTTCACGCACACGCTTAATTTCATTGACACTTGCACTAATAAAGTTTGAAGGCACAAGTAAACTTACTACTGGTTTATTATTACGCACAAAGGACGCGTAATCTTGATAAAAGCCTTTTGCGATCGCCAAAATGACTATCCCTGAAAAAGCAATTAATCCTAATCTTACCGCAAGTTCTTTCCACCAAGTGCGGTAGTCAATTTTTGTCATTATATATAATATGGCAGGTAACACACCAAAAACGACAATCCAAGTGAGATATTGCCAAGTGAGCATACGAACACTTTCTGCAGGCGTAGTTTGTAGGACGTTTTCAAGCATATCGGTAGAAAAATGTACGTCATAAAATAACGCTTGATAGCCAATGGCAGCACTAATAATTAATAAAAGTGGAATAATCACTTTATGTAAAATAGGTAAGGCAATGAGTTGAAATACCGCATTAAGGGTGAAAAAAACAAAAAAAGGCACAGTGAGAAGAAAATAGTCTTCAGGCTGTCCTAAAAATGGGTGCAAAGCCCACACTTTTTTATAAAATGCCACATTAAGTACACAAGTAAAATAAAGCGCAACAAGCGCAATAAGCGTTGAACTTTTTAATCTAAACCGAGAAAATAACATAAAAAAACACTCTCCTGATTTTCAAAATGATCATTGAATGGTCGTTGGATTAGTCAGGTAAAAACTTGAAAAGTTCTTTACAAAAACTTACAAACAAAATGGGATAAAAAATGAACATCAGCCAAGCCGCCGAGAAAACTGGATTGTCCGCCAAGCAAATTCGGGATTATGAAAAAGCAGGGTTATTGCCAGAGGCACAACGTACCTTATCAGGTTATCGCTTTTATTCTGAGCAAGATTTAAACCAACTTCGCTTTATCAGTAATGCCCGTAAAGTCGGCTTTTCACTGCAACAAATTCGCGAATTATTAAGGCTCAATCGCGATCCTAATCGCACAAGTCGCGAAGTGAAAGCCATTACTGAGCAACATATTATCGAGCTAAAAGAGAAAATTGCGAGCTTGCAAGAAATGTTGGATTTATTACAGCGTTGGCATTGTTCTTGCCAAGGAAATGATAGCCCTGATTGTTCAATTTTATCAGGGCTAACAGAAAAGACGGTATTATAGGCGTTTATAAGTGAGAAAATAATAACAGCTTACGGCGAAAAATGAGCAACCTACCATTGTTAAAAGCATTGGGGCGGCACTGTCAATTTTCATCAATGCAACAAGTGACCCCACACAAGCCCCCGTGCCAAAACGTACGCTCCCCACCATTGAGTTCGCCGTTCCTGCCATTGCAGGGAATTTTTCTAAAATAGACGCCATTGCATTGGAACTAATTAAAGAGTTCTGTCCAACAAATAGTGCCACTCCAATTGCCATTGACCAAAAACCAAGATCGAAAAACACCACCAATAATAACCAGATTGCCGCAATAAATTGAATGATTAAGCCTGTTTGTAACATTTTTTCTGTGCCAACTTTGGTAACCAAACGTCCATTTAAGAACGAACCGAAAGTCATCACGCTAATGTTCAACATAAAGAAATAACCAAAGTTTTGTTCTGGAATGCCATAAATACCGATATACACAATCGATCCTGCGGTTAAGAACGCAAATAACCCGCCAAAACCAAAGGCACTCATAAACATATAACCTAGCGCTTCTTTTTTTCGCCATAAATTAACAAAATTACGCACCACAATGTTTAGGCGTAATGGAATACGATTTTCTTTCTTATGGGTTTCAGGAATAATAAAGAAGACTAACAATGTGCTAAATAATCCCATCGCCGCAATAACATAAAAAATGGAATGCCAATGAAAATAAGTAACAAGATAACCACCAATAATGGGGGCGACTAAAGGGGCGAGCATAAATACCAGCGTAATCGTTGACATTGTACGAGAAAGTTGATCTTTACTAAATAAATCGCGTAATAATGCCCCGACTAAAACCACCGGTGCAGCGCCAAAAAAGCCTTGCATAAAGCGCAACAGCGTGAAGCTACCAATTTGATTAATGGTCGTAAGAATAAGAGCAGCAATGGCACTTACGATCACACCAAGTAAAATAACGGGTTTACGCCCATAGCTATCCCCCACAGGCCCCCAGAAAAGTTGCCCTGATGCCATACCATAAGCAAAGAAGGTGAGGGTGTGTTGAATTTTTTCAGGGCTGACGTGCAAATCTTGCGACATACGCAAAAAAGCAGGCAAATACATATCCACTCCAAGTGGTGGTAGCATTGAAAGCAGCCCAAGAGTCAAAATAAAAATAAAGCTGGGTTTATGTATCGTTTTTTCACTCACAATTTTATCCTTATTTTAAGGTCGCTAATTCTTCATCGGTTAAAGGGCGGTATTCCCCCTCTTCTAATTGTTCATCTAGCACCACATCGCCAATTTTCCAGCGGTGCAACGCAACCACTTTATTACCTAAGGCGGCAAACATTCGCTTCACTTGATGATAACGTCCCTCGCTTAAGGTTAAATTGACATTGTAATCATCAATAATTTCAAGTTTTGCGGGCTTGGTTGGGGATTTCTCACCACGTAATAAAATGCCTTCTGCACAAGCCTGCTGGTAATGATTTTCAACAGGATCGGCAAGGGTAACAAGGTAAGTTTTCTCGCAATGATGTTTAGGCGAAGTAATACGATGCGACCACTGCCCATCATCGGTGAGCAACACTAGCCCCGTAGTATCCACATCTAGCCGTCCTGCACTATGCAATTTAGTCGCAAGGGGATAATCAAAGAATTGGTAAATGGTCGGATAATCACCGTCATCATTAGAACAGACATAGCCTTGCGGTTTATTCAACATAATGTAATGCCCCGCCTCAAACCAAGTAAGGCGTTCGCCCTCAAAATAAATTTCATCTTCCGCACTGACTTTGGTTGCGCCACTTTTCTCAATTTTTCCGTTAATTTGCACCGCACTTTGACGCAGGGCTTTATTGGCTTGAGAGCGTGTTAGCCCAGTTTGCTCGGCTAAAAATTTATCTAATCTCATTGCGTGATTTTCTCATTAATAAAAACGGCATATTATACAACATCTCGGCATAAAACCCTAGTTGAACCGAAAACAAAAGTGCGGTTGATTTTGTGAATGAATTGTAAATAATGTGTTGTAAATCACAGATTTTCTGATTTTTTCGCCTATAATAGCGTTAAATTTTTCTCACAAACTTTCAACTTGTTATAAGGACGGTTTTATGGACGCACAACTACGTCAAGCAGCACTTGATTTCCACGAATTCCCAAAACCGGGAAAAATTGAAGTTACGCCAACGAAATCTCTTGCAACCCAACGGGATCTTGCCTTAGCTTATTCCCCCGGTGTGGCTGAACCTTGTTTAGAAATTGAAAAAGATCCCGCTGCGGCTTATAAATACACCGCACGCGGTAACCTTGTAGCCGTTATTTCTAATGGTTCTGCGGTACTTGGCTTAGGTAACATTGGCGCGTTAGCGGGTAAACCGGTAATGGAAGGGAAAGGCGTGCTATTTAAAAAGTTTGCCGGCGTAGATGTGTTTGATATTGAAATTGATGAAAAAGATCCCGATAAATTAGTCGAAATTATTGCCGCACTTGAACCGACTTTTGGTGGCATTAATCTTGAAGACATCAAAGCCCCAGAATGTTTTTATATTGAACAAAAATTGCGTGAACGAATGAATATTCCCGTTTTCCACGATGATCAGCACGGTACAGCGATTATTTCAGCTGCTGCAGTCATTAACGGTTTACGCATTGTGAATAAAAAAATTGAAGAGGTAAAATTAGTGGCTTCAGGCGCGGGGGCTGCGTCTATCGCCTGCTTGAACTTACTTGTTTCCCTTGGAATGAAACCTGAAAATATCACTGTGTGTGATTCCAAGGGCGTGATTTTCAAAGGGCGTGATGAGCGAATGGATGAAACCAAAAAACGTTATGCCATTGATGACAACGGCACGCGAACATTGGCAGACGCAATGCCAAATTGCGATATTTTCCTTGGCTGTTCCGCCGCAGGTGCCTTAACCCAAGAAATGGTAAAAATGATGGCACCAAATCCGCTTATTCTTGCCTTGGCAAATCCTGAACCTGAAATTTTACCCCCTCTAGCGAAACAAGTTCGCCCAGATGCGATCGTCTGTACGGGACGTTCTGACTATCCAAACCAAGTAAATAACGTACTTTGCTTCCCCTTCATTTTCCGTGGGGCATTAGATGTGAGTGCAACCACCATTAATGAAGAAATGAAATTGGCTGCGGTTTATGCCATTGCGGATCTTGCACTTGCCGAACAAAGCGAAGTGGTTACCTCCGCATATGGGGGGACAGAAGTGTCTTTTGGTCCAGATTATCTGATCCCAAAACCTTTCGATCCACGTCTTATCGTAAAAATCGCCCCAGCGGTCGCAAAAGCGGCAATGGAAAGTGGGGTGGCAACTCGTCCTATTGAGGATTTTGATGCTTATTTAGAAAAGCTCACGCAGTTTGTGTATAAAACAAATTTATTTATGAAACCTGTATTTGCCCAAGCAAAACAAGATAAAAAACGGGTCTTGCTGACGGATGGTGAAGAAACTCGCGTACTACACGCGGTGCAAGAAATTGCTACATTAGGGATTGCGCAACCTGTGCTATTAGGGCGTACACACATTATTGAAGAAAAAATCAAGCAACTCGGTTTGCACCTTGAAATTGGGCGTGATTTTGAGGTCATCGACATTGAAAATAACCCTTATTATGAAGAATGTTGGCAACGTTATCACGACAAACTGAAACGCCAAGGAATGACACCCGCTGGTGCGAAACGAAAAATGTTACATAATCCGACCGCACTTGGATCTGTACTATTAGAACTCGGCAAAGCTGATGCAATGCTGTGTGGGTTAGTCGGGCCTTATGCTTCTCACTTAGCCGCTATCAAAGATGTTACCGGTGTGAAAGCTGGCGCAATTCCCGCCACCGTAAATGGCTTGGTGTTGCCAACAGGCAACCTGTTTATCGCTGATACGTTCGTTAATCCAAATCCAACCGCAGAAGAATTAGCTGAAATTACCTTAATGTCTGCGGCAGAAGTACGCCGTTTTGGTATTGAACCGCAAGTTGCGTTAGTTTCTCATTCCAATTATGGCAGTGCAAATGATGAAAATGCGCTAAAAATGCGTAATGTCTTGCAATTAGTGCGTAACAAAGCACCTGAATTAGTGATTGATGGGGAAATGCATTGTGATGTTGCACTTTCTGAAAGTTTACGTAATGAAATTATGCCAGATAGCCCGTTAAAAGGGGCGGCAAACTTGCTAATTATGCCAACAATGGAAGCTGCACGAATCAGCCTGAACTTGCTACAAGGCACTGCAACGCCAATTACCATTGGCCCGATCTTAATGGGGATAAATAAAACAGCCCATATTTTAACTTCGGCATCTTCTGTTCGCCGTATTATCAATATGGTGGCAGTTGCGGCAGTAAAAGCACAGCAAGAAATTTGATCAGGAAAAGTCATTTAGGGCAGAAACACTGCCCTATTTATTTTTCGCTAGAAATTTAAACTTTTAATGATCTTAATCAAGTTTCTTGCTAGAATACCCCTGAATTTAGTACCTAATGATTATTTTAAGAAGGAAAATTTTATGGCTTACACACTACCAGAATTAGGCTATGCCTACGATGCTTTAGAACCACATTTTGACGCACAAACAATGGAAATTCACTACAGCAAACATCATCAAGCTTATGTGAATAATGCCAATGCGATTTTGGAAACCTTACCGCAATTTGCAGATCTTTGCCCGGGTGAGTTAATCACTAAATTAGCGGAAGTGCCTGCAGATAAACGTACGGGGTTACGTAACAATGCGGGTGGCCACGTGAATCATAGCTTATTCTGGAAAAGCTTGAAAAAAGGCACAACATTACAAGGTGCATTAAAAGATGCGATTATCCGTGATTTTGGCTCGGTAGAAGCGTTCCAAGCTGAGTTTGAAAAAGCAGCCGCAACACGCTTTGGTTCAGGCTGGGCGTGGTTAGTGTTAAACAACGGTAAATTAGAAGTGGTTTCAACTGCAAACCAAGACAGCCCATTAATGGGGAAAGAAATCGCGGGTTGCGAAGGCTATCCAATTTTTGGTTTAGATGTTTGGGAACACGCCTATTACTTAAAATTCCAAAACCGCCGTCCAGATTACATTAAAGAATTCTGGAATGTCGTGAACTGGGACTACGCCGCAGAACGTTTTGAGAAAAAAGTTAATATCTAATTCATTATTCAATAATAAATTTCATCTTATCCCCTCTTTAATGAGGGGATTTTTTTACTTTTTTGATAGAAAAATAGGCAAGTTATTCACTCACCTATTTACCCAGTTTAGTTATACTCGATCAAGTTTGAAATAAAGCCACATCGGCTTGTCTTGCTCTCTGGCGTTAAGCTCACTTAGCTTATTCCAACTGAAACGAGCATAATTTAAAAAGATTAAATGAGATTAAAAATGCGTTGCTTAGCGAGAAACCGCGAAACAAGGCTGAATGTGGGTTAAAATTTCTTTCACCAAACGAGCCGGTGCAGCAACCACGTTACCTGAGGTCAAATAGCTGTGTCCGCCTTCAAAATCAGTTACTAAACAACCTGCTTCACGGGCGATAAGATCACCTGCAGCAATATCCCACGCTTTGACGCCCATTTCAAAGTAAGCATCCACTCGATTAGCCGCAACATAGCACATATCTAATGCAGCTGAGCCTGTACGACGGAAATCTGCTACTTTACCTTCATTAACAAGATTGCTCATTATTGCAAATTGGATCGGCATTGCAGAGAGTTTTTTGAATGGAAAACCAGTGGCTAAAATTGTGCCTTGTAATTCACGTTTGATATTTTCTGCACGCAGACGGAGTTCATTGATTTTTGCACCTTGTCCACGTACGGCAGTGAAAAGCTCATTACGGATAGGATCATACACTACCCCCACTTCTGTTCTGCCTTTCACACGCACAGCAATAGAC
Source organism: Avibacterium sp. 21-599 (assembly GCF_026226765.1). NCBI lineage: Bacteria > Pseudomonadati > Pseudomonadota > Gammaproteobacteria > Pasteurellales > Pasteurellaceae > Avibacterium > Avibacterium sp. 21-599. Next base: position 529,668 of record NZ_JAKKOB010000001.1, on the reverse strand, counting down.
ACAGAAAAGTGCGGTAATCCTTTGATGAAATTTGTCGTCCCATCTAGTGGATCAATCACCCATTGCACATCGCTATCTTGACCTTCTAACGCACCACTTTCTTCTGTGATAATCGTGTGATCAGGATACGCTTTTCTAATCACATCAATAATCGCCGCTTCAGAGGCTCTATCAATATTAGTAACAAAGTCATTTGCACTTTTAGCTACCGTTTGAATATCATCGCGGCGTTCATACCCTTTAGCAATAATATTGCCCGCTTTTCGTGCCGCACGAATAGCGATATTTAACATTGGATTCATATTTCCACCAGATTTTAAAGAACAAAATTGAATGCGAGATTATAGTGATATTTTTGATAAAAAGCGAGAAAAACCCTGTTAGCAAGAAAATTTTCATATTTCCGACCGCACTTTGTGGGTATTGTGCTAGAATACCCACAATTTGTAGTCAGATAAAGCAGAATAGAAAATGCTAGATAACATTCGCATTGTGTTAATTGAAACCTCTCACAGTGGAAATATTGGCTCAACAGCACGGGCGATGAAAACAATGGGATTAAGCCAGCTTTATCTCGTTGCCCCCAAGCAAGGTATTGATGAGCAAGCGATCGCCTTAGCCGCAGGAGCTGATGATGTGGTAAAAAACGCCGTTGTCGTGCAAACCTTTGATCAAGCTGTGGCTGATTGTGAGCTAGTGATTGGAACAAGTGCGCGCTTACGTCATTTGCAAAGCACCTTACTTGAACCCCGTGCTTGTGGCGAAACAACCATAGCCTTTGCCAAACAGCATAAGGTGGCGATCGTGTTTGGACGGGAACGTATTGGACTAACCAATGAAGAATTGCTGAAATGCCGTTATCATTTAACCATTCCCGCTAACCCTGATTATTCCTCATTAAATTTAGCGATGGCAGTGCAATTAGTTTGTTATGAATTGCGAATGGCTTGGTTAGAAAATGGTAAAAAAGACGTGGATTTATCACTTTCATCAATAGAAAACATCTATCCAACCACACAGGAATTAGAATACTTTTTTGACCACACCGAACGTCTTTATAAACAACTTGGATTTATTCAAAATCAAGGGGTTATGCAAAAATTACGGCGTTTATATCAGCGTGCGCAAGTAGAAAAAAACGAACTCAATATTCTACGCGGAATGTTAAGTGCGGTAGAAAAAAAGGTAAAATCGCAAAAGTATAATAGTTGACTAATTTAGAAGGTTATGTAAGATAGCCACCTAATTACTTAGAAGGAAGTGTATAATGAAATTAACGTCAAAAGGTCGTTATGCTGTTACTGCGATTTTAGATATTGCATTAAATACTGAAAATGGCCCCGTCAGTTTGGCGGATATTTCAGAAAGACAGCATATTTCCCTTTCTTATTTAGAGCAATTATTCGCAAAATTACGCCGCCACGGCTTAGTGGAAAGCGTGCGCGGCCCCGGTGGTGGGTATAAATTAGGGCAGCCAAGCGATAAGATTTCTATTGCGATGATTATCGCCGCAGTAAATGAAAATATTGCGGTAACGCGTTGCTTAGGTGGCGCAAATTGCCAAGGTGGAAAAGAATGTCTGACCCATGCCTTATGGGATGAGCTAAGCCAACGAATTGAGGATTTTCTTAACCAAATTACTTTGGCGGAATTAGTTGATAAACATCATCATCGCCATAAAACCCATAATCAGCATCAAGATTTTTCTAATTTAGTCATCATTGATGACAACGCTTAACGTTAATATTAAAAGAGCGGTAAAAAATAACGATTTTTTTAGGAGTGTAGAATGAAATTACCTATTTATTTGGATTATGCAGCAACTTGTCCTGTGGATGAGCGTGTGGCAAAAAAAATGATGGAATTTTTAACCATCGAAGGCACATTTGGCAACCCTGCGTCCCGTTCGCATAAATTTGGTTGGCAAGCGGAAGAGGCTGTGGATGTGGCGCGTAACCACATTGCGGATTTAATTGGCGCGGATAGCCGTGAAATTGTGTTTACTTCGGGCGCAACGGAAGCCGATAACCTTGCAATTAAAGGGGCGGCACATTTTTATCAAACAAAAGGCAAGCATATTATTACCTGCAAAACAGAGCATAAAGCGGTGTTGGATACTTGCCGTCAATTAGAGCGTGAAGGTTTTGAAGTAACTTATTTATCACCAAAATCAGATGGTTTAATTGACTTAGAAGAATTAAAAAATGCAATGCGTGATGACACTATTTTAGTCTCAATTATGCACGTGAATAACGAAATTGGTGTGATCCAAGATATTAAAGCGATTGGTGATCTTTGCCGTGAAAGAAAAATTATTTTCCATACCGACGCAACCCAAAGTGTGGGTAAATTACCGATTAACCTTGCAGAATTAAATGTGGATTTACTCTCAATGTCTAGCCATAAACTTTATGGACCAAAAGGAATCGGGGCATTATATGTACGCCGTAAACCGCGTGTGCGTTTAGAGGCAATTATTCACGGTGGTGGCCACGAACGTGGTATGCGTTCAGGCACATTACCTGTTCACCAAATCGTAGGAATGGGCGAAGCTTATCGTATCTGTAAAGAAGAAATGGCAACCGAAATGCCTCGCTTAAAAGCCCTTCGTGATCGTTTATACAATGGCTTAAAAGATATTGAAGAAACCTATGTGAATGGGTCAATGGAACACCGTGTAGACAACAACCTCAACATCAGTTTCAACTATGTGGAAGGGGAAAGCTTAATGATGGCATTACGTGATATTGCGGTTTCATCAGGATCTGCTTGTACTTCTGCAAGCCTTGAGCCGTCGTATGTATTGCGTGCGTTAGGGTTAAATGATGAGCTTGCACATAGCTCAATTCGCTTTACTGTTGGACGTTATACCACAGAAGAAGAAATTGACTACACCATTAATTTAGTCAAAGGTGCGGTAGAAAAATTACGTGAATTATCCCCATTATGGGATATGTTTAAAGAAGGCATTGATCTTAACTCAATTGAGTGGACTCACCATTAATTTAGCAAAAGGAACAGAAAAATGGCATATAGCGACAAAGTTATCGATCATTATGAGAACCCACGTAACGTAGGTTCATTCGACAAAAAAGATCCAACCGTGGGAAGCGGAATGGTGGGCGCGCCTGCTTGTGGCGATGTAATGCAATTACAAATTAAAGTGAATGATGAAGGCATTATTGAAGATGCAAAATTCAAAACTTACGGCTGTGGTTCAGCGATTGCGTCAAGCTCACTTATTACCGAATGGGTAAAAGGCAAATCCCTTGATGAAGCACAAGCCATCAAAAATAGCCAAATTGCAGAAGAATTAGAATTACCCCCAGTAAAAGTGCATTGCTCAATTTTGGCAGAAGATGCCATTAAAGCAGCCATTGCCGATTACAAAGCAAAACGTGGCGAATAATTTAAGCAAATAAAAGTGCGGTGGAATTTAACCGCACTTTTCATCATTTTGTGGAGAACCTTATGAGCGTAACATTAACCGAAAGTGCAGCAAATCGCGTCAAAACCTTCCTTGCTAATCGTGGCAAAGGCATTGGGTTACGCTTAGGCATAAAAACCTCAGGCTGTTCAGGTTTAGCTTATGTGCTTGAATTTGTAGATAGCTTAAATGAAGATGATCAAGTGTTTGAAGATCACGGTGTGAAAGTCATCGTAGATACCAAAAGCTTGGTCTATCTCAACGGCACCCAACTTGATTTTGTCAAAGAAGGCTTAAACGAAGGGTTCAAATTCACTAATCCTAACGTGAAAGATGAATGTGGCTGCGGTGAGAGTTTTAACGTTTAATAGGAACATCAATGAGCAATCCTTTTGCACTATTTGACTTGCCAGTGGCATTTTCTCTTGATCTTGATCGCTTGAATAACCGTTATTTGGCATTGCAAAAATCTCTTCATCCCGATAATTTTGCACATCGTTCAACGCAAGAACAGCGTTTAGCTATGCAAAAATCAGCGGAAATTAATGATGCCTTGCAAATTCTAAAAGATCCCATTTCCCGTGCGGATAGCATTATTGCTTTGCATTTAGGTTGTCAAAATGTGGAAGAAAAAACCAATCACGATATGGCATTTTTAATGCAACAAATGCAATGGCGAGAGCAACTTGAAGAGATTGAACAGCAGAAAGACAGCGATGAGCTAATGCAATTTTCAGATCAAATTAGCATACAGCGACAGGCAATTTTAAACCAATTAAATACCGCACTTTCGACTCAAGATTGGGCAACCGCACAAATGCTGACGGATCGATTACGCTTTATCAAAAAATTACTGCTTGAAGTGGAACGCATTGAAGATAACTTACTGGATTTTTAAAGAGAGAAACAATGGCTTTATTACAAATTGCTGAACCCGGACAAACGAGCGCACCGCATCAACATAAATTAGCGGTAGGCATTGATCTTGGTACAACAAATTCCCTTGTCGCCACGGTACGCAGTGGAATGGCAGAGATTTTATTGGATGAAAAAGAGCGTGCTTTAACGCCTTCCATTGTCAATTTTTCAGCTAATCAGGCAGTGCTTGTTGGCTATGAAGCCGGGGAATTAGCCAGTCTTGATCCACAAAATACTATTATCTCGGTGAAACGTTTAATCGGACGTTCTCTTGCTGATGTACAACATCGCTATGCAAATTTGCCTTACCGTTTTCAACAAAGCGAAAATGGCTTACCTTTATTTGAAACCGCACAAGGTGTACGTAGCCCGATTGAAGTCTCAAGCGAAATTTTGAAAAAACTGACCGCACTTGCGGAAAAACGTTTAGGCGGTGAGTTACAAGGTGCGGTAATTACTGTTCCCGCCTATTTTGATGATGCACAACGCCAAAGCACAAAAGATGCGGCAAAACTGGCGGGATTGAATGTGCTACGGTTACTCAATGAACCTACCGCAGCGGCGATTGCCTATGGCTTAGATAGCGAACAAGAGGGCGTGATAGCGGTTTATGATTTAGGCGGAGGCACCTTTGATATTTCTATTTTGCGTTTATCTAAAGGCGTCTTTGAAGTGCTTGCTACGGGCGGTGATACCGCGTTAGGTGGGGATGATTTCGATCATCTCATCGCAGATTGGATTGTCCAACAATCGGCAATTGCCCCACAAAATGATCAACAAACGCGTGAGCTTTGGCATTTAGCAAAACAAGTCAAAACCCATCTGTCTGAAGCACATAACGCCCCTATTGAATATTACGATTGGCAAGGTGAACTTCAGCGTGAAACCTTTAATCAATTGATTGAACCTTTAGTAAAACGCTCATTAATGGCGTGTCGCCGAGCATTAAAAGATGCTGGTATTAGCCCGCAAGAAGTGCGAGAAGTGGTTATGGTAGGCGGTTCAACTCGTGTCCCCTTTGTGCGTGAAAAAGTCGGTGAGTTTTTCCAACGTGAACCATTAACCGCTATCGATCCCGATAAAGTTGTCGCACTTGGCGCGGCAATTCAAGCGGATATTTTGGTAGGCAATAAACCCGATAATGAAATGTTATTACTTGATGTGATCCCGTTATCTTTAGGTATTGAAACAATGGGGGGATTAGTGGAAAAAATTATTCCGCGCAATACCACTATCCCTGTGGCGAGAGCGCAGGAATTTACCACCTTTAAAGATGGGCAAACCGCAATGAGTGTACATATCGTACAAGGTGAACGTGAAATGGTGGCGGATTGTCGCTCACTTGCTCGCTTTACCTTAAGGGGAATTCCACCAATGACAGCAGGGGCGGCACATATTCGTGTAACCTATCAAGTGGACGCTGATGGCTTGCTTAGCGTAACCGCAATGGAAAAATCCACTGGAGTGCAATCTTCTATTCAAGTTAAGCCTTCTTATGGGCTAACGGATGATGAAATTGCTGCAATGCTTAAAGCCTCAATGGAAAATGCCAAAGAAGATATCCAAGCACGCTTATTAGCAGAGCAACGAGTGGAAGCCACACGCGTGATCGAAAGTGTGCATTCCGCGTTACAGCAAGATGAAAGTTTACTTAATGATGAAGAATTAAGTGCGGTGAAAAATGCGTTAGTTTCACTGCAAGAATTAGTACAACAACAAGATAGCCTTGCAATTAAGCAAGGGATTAAAGCCTTAGATCGTGCAACGCAAGAATTTGCCGCACGTCGTATGGATAAATCAATTAGAACGGCGCTATCAGGCCATTCGATTGATGAAATTGAGAATTTTAAGGAATAGTATTATGGCTAAAGTCATTTTTTTACCTCACGAAACCCTTTGCCCAGAAGGAATGGTGGTGGATGCTGCCGAAGGCGATAATTTATTAGATGTGGCATTAGAGGCTGGCATTGAAATTGAACACGCTTGCGATAAATCTTGTGCTTGCACAACCTGCCACGTTGTGATCCGTGAAGGATTTGACAGTTTAAATGAAAGTACCGAAGCAGAAGATGATATGCTGGATAAGGCTTGGGGCTTAGAAGTGGATAGCCGTCTAAGTTGTCAATGTCAAATTGGTAATGAAGATCTTGTGGTGGAAATTCCAAAATATAGCTTAAATCACGCAAGGGAAGAGCATTAAGCCGCTTTATTGCAGGCAAAACTTTATCAAGGCGGAGTTACCTCCGCCTCACTATTTTATATAGCAAAATCGTCTAATTCATAAAGATTTAGTTTTTGCCTTTTTCCCCCTTAGCTTAGATAATAGTCAGCATTGTCCTGACCTGAATAGAAGGAAACATATGAAAATCCAACAAACCATTAAACAAAACCATCTTGGGCTATTATTCCAACAAGGCTCATTTGGGATTGAAAAAGAAAGCCAGCGTGTTCACGCTGATGGTTCTATCGTCACGACTGCACACCCTGAGGTTTTTGGTAATCGATCGTATCACCCTTATATTCAAACCGATTTTGCTGAAAGCCAAATGGAACTTATCACGCCTCCACAGAAAACATTAGAAGATAGTATTCGTTGGCTTTCTGCAATTCATCAAGTTGTGCTACGTTCTTTACCTGAAACCGAATATCTGTTTCCTTTGAGTATGCCGGCTGGCTTACCTGATGAAGAACAAATTAAAGTTGCACAATTAGACAATGCGGAGGATGTGGCTTACCGTGAGCATCTTGTGACCTCTTATGGTAAAAATAAGCAAATGGTGAGTGGTATTCATTACAACTTCCAGCTTGATCCTGAATTGGTACAAACGCTCTTCAACGCACAATCAACATATCAAAGTGCGGTGCAATTTCAGAATGATTTATACCTTAAAATGGCGAAGAATTTTCTTCGTTATCAATGGGTCTTGCTGTATTTACTTGCAGCCACGCCAACCGTACAAGATAATTATTTTAAACAAGGTAACCCACTAAAGGCGGGGCAATATGTTCGTAGCCTGCGTTCCAGCCAATATGGCTATGTTAATGCCCCTGAAATCAAAGTATCCTTTGATAGCATTGAGCAGTATGTTGAAAGCCTTGAACATTGGGTAACATCAGGCAAACTGATTGCAGAAAAGGAATTTTATTCTAATGTTCGTTTACGAGGCGCAAAAAAAGCGCGCGAATTGCTTAATAACGGTATTCAATATTTAGAATTTAGATTGTTTGATCTGAATCCTTTTGAGCAATATGGTCTTTCACTTTCTGATGCAAAATTTATTCATTATTTTGTTTTATTAATGATTTGGCTTGATGAAACCGCCGATCAAAATGACGTAGAACTAGGCAAAGCAAGACTTGCCGAAGTGGCATTAGAAAACCCACTTTCAGCAACACAATATGCCGCAGAAGGTGAGCAATTATTACACCAATTATTAGCGATGTTACACACCATCGACGCGCCACAAGAAATCAGTGAAATTGTACAACAAAAATTGCAACAATTTGCTGACCCCGCATTAACCATTGCTGGACGCTTAGTTCAAGCTATTGAAAAAGCAGGAGATTATCAGCGTTTAGGGGCAGAATTAGCACAGCAATATAAAGCCAACGCATTTGAACGTTTTTATGCACTCACTGCCTTTGATAATATGGAATTATCTACCCAAGCCCTATTATTTGATTTAATTCAAAAAGGCATTAAAACAGAAATTTTGGACGAACAAGATCAATTCCTTTGCTTGCAAGTGGGCGATCATATTGAATATGTAAAAAATGGCAATATGACCTCAAAAGATAGTTATATTTCCCCGTTAATTATGGAAAACAAAGTCGTAACCAAAAAAGTGCTACATAAAGCCGGTTTTAACGTGCCACAAAGTTTGGAATTTACTTCTGCTGCACAAGCCATCGCGAATTACGGCTTATTTGAAGGGCGAGCAGTGGTGATTAAACCAAAATCGACGAATTACGGCTTAGGGATTACCATTTTCCAACAAGGGGTAAGTAACCGCGAAGATTTTGCGAAAGCCATTGAAATCGCCTTTCGTGAAGATAAAGAAGTGATGGTGGAAGACTATCTAAGTGGCACAGAATACCGTTTCTTCGTGCTAGGTGATGAAACCCTTGCGGTATTATTGCGCGTTCCAGCCAATGTAGTGGGCGATGGCAAACATAGCGTCGCGGAATTGGTTGCCGCTAAAAATGATCATCCATTGCGTGGTGATGGTAGCCGTACGCCATTGAAAAAAATTGCGCTTGGGGATATTGAAAAACTGCAGCTCAAAGAACAAGGTCTCACCATAGATAGTGTGCCAGAGGCTGGGCGTCTTGTACAACTTCGTGCCAACTCTAACATTAGCACAGGCGGTGATAGCATTGATATGACCGATGAAATGCACCCAAGCTATAAAGCACTTGCTGTTGGTATAACCAAAGCAATGGGCGCAGCAGTCTGTGGGGTGGATCTCATCATTCCTGATCTACACAAACCCGCGGAACCAAGTTTACAATCTTGGGGCGTGATCGAAGCGAACTTTAACCCAATGATGATGATGCACATTTTCCCTTATTCAGGAAAATCTCGTCGCCTCACCTTGGACGTGATTAAAATGCTATTTCCAGAATTACCAAACTAAGGTGCGGTGCTTTTTTTCCGCAAATTGTCAAACTAACTGCAACACTTTATCAAAATAAACTTCATAAGGCGTTTTCCAGTTTAAACATTTGCGTGGTCGGTGATTTAATTTATCGACCACGGTTTATATTTGTGCTTCTGAAAAGGGCGTAATGTCTCGACCTTTCGGAAAATACTCCCTTAGTAAACCGTTCATGTTTTCATTTGTTCCTCTTTGCCAAGGTTGGTGGGGCAATGGAAAGTAAAATTCAACCTGAAGTCTTTCCGTTATCTGCTGATGTTTTGCAAATTCTTTCCCTCTATCTGGAGTAATGCTCTCTAAAGGCTGATTGTGCAAGGCTTCACTCATTGCCTTAGCAACGCTTTCTGCTCGCTTTGCAGGCAATTTTCTGACGATGGAAAAATGGCTTTTTCTATCTGTCAAAGTCAATAAACAGGCTTTGCCTGCTGCGCCCAACACCGTATCCGCTTCCCAATCGCCTAAACGGCTTTTCGCGCCTCGGCTTCGCTTGGTCATTCGGTTAAATGATGACTAATAGGGATTTTTCCGCGTTTTTCCACATAGTCATTGGTATGCCGCCTTTTCCCACGATGACGGAGTTTCCGAATTGCTCCTCTTGTCCCGTGCGATAACCCTTTCTCATCAAACCAACCGGCATAAATCCCTCGGTAAATACTGACAAAGCTAATAGAAAGCACGCTTTAGAACTTTCGTCTAACGAAATCAAACAATCTCGGATCGGCTAACTTTTGCTTGGGTTTACATTTTACCCATTGTTGTTGATAGTGTTGTTGTGCCGATAATGCCGCATATTCGCCCTGACAGCGCTTCAATTCTCGTGAAATGGTCGATTTATGTCGCTGTAATCGCTGAGCAATCTGGGTTATTGTTTTACCTAATGCGTGAAAAACTATTATCTTTTCGCGTTCATAAAGTGTAAGATGTTTGTAGGTGTTCATAAGCTCTCATCAGTGATTTTGTTGTGTCAAACAAATTATCTTCGATTTCCTTATGAACACTTTTTTATTTGTTGCAGTTAGATTGTAAATTCAAGTTAGTTAAGTTGATTATACGTTCAGCTAACTCATTAAATTCGTATTCAAAATTTTCTTTACTTTCATACATAGTATTTAATGCATGACCGAATTGTCCTGATGCTCTTATTTGATCTTTTGTCAAAGAAAAAATAGGGATTCTTAATTCTTGACTAATTGCGATAAGAGAATTGAAATCTGCTATATGAGCCAAGTCATAGGGTTCAAGCTCTAAAGATTTTTCTAAAACACTCTCTATTCTATCTTTATCTATAACACAGTTTAATTGCTCTAAAGCGGGAACAAATCGAGAATTTACTTCGTTTTTTATTCGTTCAATCCATTTTTCAAATGATTTGGCTGGATTACCATTCCTTGGACGATAACGTTGCTGAATTGTACCTAAAAATTTAGGTGAGTTTTTAATCGCATAATTAGGCACATTGAATCCATTACTTGCCTTAAAATAGTCTAATTCCTTATTCCATTTCAAAATATTCTTTGTCAACGATCCAACAGCTTGCCAACAAAAGAAATCAGGAGATGTTGGAACAATAAAATAATCACTAGACATAAGTATTACTTCATTTAATCCACCAACATTTGGACTTAAATCATAAAGAATATAATCAATGTTTTCTCTATCAGCTAATTTATTAAACAGACTAGGCAGATTACCCGGAATGTTTTTAGTAACAGGTACTCCTGCCGCTATTTTTAACGATACACTAATTTGAGAATCAAGATCAGCGATATTCAAGTGTCCTGATAACAAAAAAAGCTTGTCATTCAACGTCTTTGTTATTTTGCCAATTGAACCACTTAAAAAAGTGTCTGGACTCTGGCCATTTATAAGTGCTTCTACTATCGTTTCCATAGTCAGATTATGGCGATTATTATAGAAATTTTCTAATTCTGAATCTTCTTTACATTGGTCATAACCTAATACCAGTCCAGTTAAATTACACTGAGAATCCAAATCAACCATTAATACTCTATAGCCTTTATTAGCCAAAGACCAACCAATATTGAATGTCGTCGTAGTTTTACTAACCCCACCTTTATGGTTGAAAAAGCATATTGTCTTAGCCATACTTACTTTCTCCAAATTTATATATAAATCTCTTCCTAGTATAGCAGATTAGAAATTAAGTGCTATAAAATAGGCTTGCAATTACTATTTTTCTTCTATTGCCAATACATTTCTCTTTTTCACATTAGTCAGCAGATGAGCTATACCTGATAACATTTAATATTGTAAAGGTACCTCAGGGTACTCTTTTCTCAAAAAATTAATAAGTTCAAAATGGGCTTCTAATAAATAATGTTTTCTTAACTTTATAGCATTATCTATTTCTTCATTTCTTTGAAATTCTATATTTTGGTATTGCCTTCTTATTATAAAATCCATCTCTGCTTGGCTAAAGTGAGAATGATTTAAAGTGCAACCATAAACCAATTCCCATAATTGTTTGAACTTTTGTATAAAATTATTAAAATAGCACTGTAATCTCTCGTCACTAAATGGGTAAATAGCGGGGCGTTGACTAAGCACATTGAAGACATCAAGCCAATCTAAAACTCTCAAATCCACAGAGGTTGGTAAAGAATTTATAAATTCAGATACATGGCATAGATTGCCATGATCGACTAACTGTTTTATGCACCAAATGTCATTTTGCCTGATTTGTGAACAACTATCTAATTGTGATGATACATATTGCTCATGTTGAAGTTTGATATTACGTAACTTATCCACAGGATAATTCTTCGGACTTTTATCGACTTCAGCATGACAACTTGGACATAATAAAATAAGATTATCATATGAGTTAATATTTCCAATAAATTGGATATCACCCCGAGGTCCATCAGTACTATGAGCTATAATATGAGCTCTTTGAGCTATATGAGGAACATCTTCTTTACAAATATTACAACGACCCGCAGATCTCGAAAATAGCGTATTATTATCAATAGGAGGTATATGTCTAGATTGTGGGCTCATAAATATTTTCCTTTATAAATTTAGTAATTAGAGATTTTAAAATCTGAGTAGTTAGGTGTATTCTAGCGTATTATGTACCAAGTAATTTTACACTGAATTCTCTGATTTATTTGCCTGAAACTTTACTAAAACAGATAAAATTCAACCGAGCAATATAATATTAGAAGTAGATTATTAATATAGTGCTACTTTTCTGTCAAATTTTTAGGGGCTGTATTAGATTAGCTCTAAATTCCACACCAAAGTCGCAGTGTTTTTAGCTGTTCTTTTGGTGCCCCAAAGTTAAACCGAAATTCGTATTCTTTCAAGAATAACGGAAAAGACTTCTTGTCAATTCCGTTATATTTTCTTAGTACTCGTTTAGCCTGATTCCAGAAATTTTCAATCCCATTAATGTGATTTTTTGTTTCTGCGAAATGAGTTGAATGATTAATTCTGACATGCTTAAATTCGCTTATATCTAGCACATCGTAGCTGTGATAGTAATCGGTATAAACAACGCTATCAGGCATAATTCTCCTTTTAATTACAGGGAGTAAGGTCTTAGTCTTAGTATTGTCAACAATAACCGTATAGACTTTTCCTTCTCGTTTCAGCATACCAAAAACCGCTGTTTTACCCTTAGCACCTCGCCCCTTTTTCCTTTTCTTTTTCCACCAAAATCGCTTTCATCAAGCTCAATTTCACTAGCAAAAATTTCATTGGCATCTTGGGCGAAATGGTCGCTAATCACCTCCCTAATTTTGCGATAAAAGAGGGCGGCTGAATTAGGGTTAATTTCCAGTAAATTTGCTGCTGAACGAGCTGTCACTTCAAGCACAAAAAATTCTAGCAGTTTTTTCTGTATAGATTTCTTGAGTTTACAATGAGTTATCTTCATTTTTATAGACTAACATAACTGCTAATCTAATACATCCCCTAAAAAATAATGGTTAGCAACGGCCTTGTTCATTAATCCTATAAAAATAGAGGTGGTTTTCTAATAATTTAAAAAAATGGCCTCTTAGGGAATATAGTAACAAGAAAAAATCAGCATAATGTGCTGTTATCCTCGCCTTTCTAAATCGTCTTTAACGCATCACGTGTTTTAAGAATTGGGCGGAGGAGGTAGTCAATGATTCGCATTTTATTGGCTTCAAGCTCCGCATCAACCACCATCCCATTACGAATGTCTAAGTGGCGTTGTTGCCATTTTTGAAGGGATTCGGGGGTTAAGGTGATGGTGACCACATAACTTGGCGGGGCATCGCGTCTGTGTTTATCAGGGACGGTATCGGCGCCGATTTTCGTTACTTTACCCTGTAAGGTGCCGTAAATACTGTAATCATAAGCGGTGAGTTTTAAATTGGCGTTCATATTGGGCACAACATAGCCGATGTCTTTTGGTAACACACGCACTTCGGCAACAAGGCTATCGTCTTTGGGAACAATATCTAAAATGGGTTGCCCGGGGCTGACCACCGCGCCAACGGTAGAGAAAAACAGTTGATTGACGGTGCCATCAGCGGGGGATTTGACGGTGGTACGTTCCAGTTGGTCTAAGTTGGCTTTCCGTTTTTCTTCCAGTAAGGATTGTTCGCTGATGGTCTCCGACAGCTCGGTTGATTGACGTTTACGCACATCCGAAAAAAACGCATCGCGTTCAGAATAAAGGGCAGCAAGTTGTTGTTCGGTGGTGAGTAATTCCTGTTTTGAGACTGCGCCACTTTTAATAAAGGGCTTGATGTTATTCAGTTGCTGTTCTTTAAGCGCAATTAAGCGCTGAAAGTGTTTGGCTTTACTCATAAACTCTTGCAAGCGAGTTTGATAGAGTGCCTGCTCAGCTTCCGCCATTGTTGGGTAGAGTTGAGCCAGTTTTTCTGGAAATATCAACGGGATAATTTGCGTCTCAGGGGTAAGGGGCAGTTTAAGCTCTTGTTGTAGGCGCTGACGTTTAAAGGTGAGCGAGGCCAGTTTTTTGTCTAATTCTTCCACCGCACTTTGAAAACGGGTGGTATCAAAATGGAGCAGAACTTGTCCTTTTTTGACGATTTGTCCTTCTTCCACATTAATTGCTTGAATGATACCGCCTTCAAGGTTTTGGACCACTTGGGTACGCGCGGCGGAAACCAGTTCGCCATTGGCACGCACCACACGGCTAAAGGGGGTAATATACGACCAAATCAGCAGGGCGGTAAGCAGCAAGCTAATTAAGGTCAGATAGCGTTTTGTCTGTGTTGGTTGAGTCATTTCTTGGGTTAAATCACGCATAAGATGGTTCTCTTTTCTTGTGTTATGTTGTTTGGTTTGGGTTAGGCTATTTTGCCTAAGCCTAAGCCTAAGCCTAAGCCTAAGCCTAAGCCTAAGCCTAAGCCTAAGCCTAAGCGGATTGTGCGGCTTGTGCTTGCTCAATTTTCTGTAAAATCACATCTCGTGGGCCGTCAGCAATAATCTGTCCTTGTGCCATCACAATAATTCTGTCCACCATAGATAAAATCGGGGTGCGGTGGGTCACCACAATAAAGGTTTTATCACGAGTAAAACGTTGAATATGATGGATAACGTGCTGTTCCACTTGTGGGTCAAAACTTGCCGTCGGTTCATCTAATAGCACCACATTGGCTTGACTTAAAAAGACACGGGCTAATTGCACACTGTGTTTTTGCCCAACCGATAACCCTGCACCGCCATCACGAATGGGTAAATCCAAGCCATAAGGGTGAGATTGAATTAATTCCGCTAAACCAGTCTGCTGTAAGACAGCCAGTAATTGTTCATCACGGATACGTCTGTCACCAAAGGTCAGATTATCACGTAGTGTGCCATTAAACAGCTGGGCTTCTTGGGTGTTATAGGCAATGGCACGGCGTAAATCTTTTGCCGCAATCTGTCTGCCATCAATGCCATCAAATTTCAGTTCGCCTTGTTGCGGTAAATAAAGCCCGGCTAACAGTTTTAATAAGGTGGATTTGCCCGAGCCATTGGGGCCTAAAATGCCAATTTTCTCACCCGGACGAATAACAAGTTGTTGAATATTGAGGGCAGGGCGCGCTTTCGCTTCATAGCTAAATTGCAAGTGTTTTAAGTGAATATGCCCGCTTAATTGGGTGTGGCGTAATTTACGTTGTTCAATGGGGTCATCTTGTTCGCCATTTGCAATGGTATCTAAATCCGCCAAAGAGGATTTGATTTGTTGCCAACGGATTAACAACGAACTTAAACGGGCAAAAGGGGCAAGGGCGCGAGAGGTTAAAATACTCAAGGCAATCATTGCCCCCATCGTAAAATGCCCTTCAAAGACCTGATAGGCTGCTACGGTAATGGTCATCGCATAGGCAAATTGTTGGATAGACGCCGCCCATTGGGTGAGAAACGTGACGAGGTGGCGTTGTTGCATCGAAACAGTCGCCACTAAATAACTAATGTCATTCCATTGTTGTTCAAAAAAACGTCCAGCATTGGCATTTTTCACGGTTTCTAAATGATAACTGACTTCATTATATAAACGGTTTGCCGCGGCGTGTGAGCCGAGATAAGACTTCACAATACGCAACATTTTTTTGCGATAAAGCAGTGCGGGAAGCACCATTAACAGCAAGGCAAAGAGCGGGACAAACACGACCGGTCCACCGAGCAGGTAAATAACGGCTAAAAATATCACCGCAAAGGGAATATCAACAAACGAACCCACAGCGGCTTCCGTGAAGAACTCACGGACAGAATTAAATTCCCGCATTTGTTGGTTAAGGCGATTAGGGGAAGGGGTTTGGTGAGATAAACGTAAGCCCATTAAACGACGTAATAACAGTGCCGTTGCCTGCACATCAATGCGTTTCCCGCTGTAATCTAACAAATGAGAGCGGAAAATACGCAACAGCCCCTCGAGTAAAAAGGCAATGGACACCCCCATTAACAATGCCCAGAGGGTTTCTTCGGATTTATTGGGGATAACACGGTCATAGACTTGCAGCGAAAAGAAAGAGGAAATCGCCGACAAGAGGTTAGCAAAGAGCGAGGCAATGAGGACACGGTAGAAGATGCCTTTTTCTGCACGAAAGAGCCGCCAAAACCAATGCCCATTTTCCTGTTCAACGGCATTTTCTTGTTGAATACGGGAAAGGGTTTTACGCAGTTGATAGTAATGGGGGCGCGTGTCATCGGCGTGGCGGTTTTCTTTCGCGTTATGGCTAACGTGTGCTTGTGCGTTTGCTTGCCCAGTGACGTTCTCGTGGGGTTGCTCAGTTGTATTCAAGTGAGGGTTCACATTGGCATTTGCGTGAGTGTTAGCCTTTTTCTGTGGTGCTTGGGTGAGCGCGTGCAACAAGGCGTGCCATTCTGCGATGGTGAGTTCAATGGGGTCTGAATGACGGGCGTAAAGTAAAAGGGTTTGCTCACTGCCTTTTTTACCCGAACGGGTGGTTTTCACCCTTGCGATAGGTTGGCGAGCGTGCGAGGTGTTTGGGTTTTTCGCTAATACCACAAGGGCTTGTTCAGCATTGACCGTCACCACACAAGGGGCAGACAGTGATGCCCATTGTTTTTTTTCTTCGGAAGCCAAGGGATGATGGGTGAGGTCAAGTTGTTCATCCAGCAATAAGGCTTGTAATGCGGCAGCGCGACGTTGGTGTAAAGACGGAGTGGGTGAAGTTGGCGAGCTTGGTGTTGTCGGGGTAGAGGATGACATTTTTCCTGTGCCAGCGAGGTGTTCGGCTGTGGCAACTGACATCGCAACAGGGTTGCCTTGCCCTTTCTGATTTGGCGATGTCATCGTATTTAATGCGAAGTCAATATCAGCATTAGAAAGGGGTAAACCGATAGCATAAGCTTGTTGTGCAAGGGCTTCGTCAAAGGGAAGCAAGCAACGTTCAGCTAAGGTGTTCAGGCGTTCAGTGGAAATTATCATACGTAATTAGTCCTTCTTTTTTGTTGTTTAGGTATTCCAACGCATTAAGTGCGGTGGTTTTTTTATAATTTTTATTTGCTGTTATTAAGGGGATTGCCTTTTTTTATTTCCCTGTCCTGTTGGGCGGGTAGTGTGGCGTTTTTTTATCGTTTTCTTTGCTTATCTTTTATTTTTTTTTCATTTATTGATTTTGTTCATTTACTAATTTTTTTTGTTCGTCCATTTGTATATTTTTTTCTTCTATTTATTATTTTTTTATTTTTGTCTTAGTTGAGCTTTGTTTATTTATTTTTATTTTCTCTTGCATATTTTCTTTTCTTCCTTTGTAGCAGTTTCTATATTCAATTATTTTTCCCTTTTTGTAATTTAGGTATTCCGACTTATTATAAGTGCGGTGGTTTTTTATGGTTTTTATTTGCTGTTATTAAGGGGTTGCCTTTTTTATTTCTCCATCCTGTTTGGTGGGTTGGCTGTTTTTTTTATTTCTTTTGCTTCTTATTACTCATTTTTTGTTCGTCTTTTTGTGTGTTTTATATTCTTCCATTTGTTGTTTTTCTTTTGGTCTAGGGGTATTTATTCATTTTCTTTTCCTATTTGCTCATATTTTATTCTTTCATTTGTTGATTTCTTCTTTTTATGTGTTTCCTATTCTTTTTTTACTTATTTGTTTCATTCCGTTTGCTGATTTTCTTTCCCTCTATTTTCTAGTTTTCTTTTAGTTGAGGTTGTGCTTTGTTTATGTATTTTTCTTTTACATGTTTTTTCTTTCTTTGGTAGTGGTTGCTATATTCAATTATTCTTTCCCTTTTGCGGTTTAGATATTCCGACTTATTATAAGTGCGGTGGTTTTTTATGATTTTCATTTGCCGTTACAAGGTTGTTGCTTTTTTTCGTTCTGCTTGCTCGGCAATGCTACTTTTTTCTATTTTTTTTATTTATTGATTTTGTTTATTTACTGATTTTCTGTTCGGTTATTTATATATTTTCTTTTCATCTTTTAGTAGTGATTTTCATATTTAGTTACTCCTTTCATTTTTGTGATTTAGGTATTCCGACTTATTATAAGTGCAGTGGTTTTTTTATGGTTTTTATTTGTACCGCCTTGTTGGGCGGGTGTAGGGTTGTTTTTTGTTTCTTTTGCTTCTTTTTAGTCATTTTTATTCTTCCATTTATTGTTTTTTTCTTTTTGTCGGGGTTATGCTTTATTTATTCGTTTTTTTCTATTCCGTATTTCCTTTATTTCTTTCTATTTCTATTTTTATTATCCTTTTTTTATCTCATCTCATTTTTCCCGTTTTTTCTTATTTTTCCGCTAATGTGCTGGGTAGCACCAAGGGTAAGCGGTTGGCTTTGATGCGGATAAGCTCGAGTAAGGCATTGTTACGCTCGATTTTGGTGCGGAGTAAGGTGCTGTATGGGCTGATGCCATCGGCGATAGAGGCTTGGGAGATTTCAAATTGGCGGTTAAATAAGTCGATTGAGCTTTGTGTTTGGGCGATGAAAGCGTCAAAGGTTTGTAGGTTTTGTTGTAAACGGTCTGTCTCTAAATCAAGACGCGAGCGTTCGGTGCGAATATCATCGGCTAATCGTTCATAGTCGCGTTGTGCCGCCAAAAGGGCTGCCTCTTGGGCGTTTACACGGGCTGAGCCGGCAAAAATTCCCGTAGGGGCTTGTAGGCTGACATTCAATTGGGTGTCGCTTTGTCCTTTGACATTTTTATATCCACCTGCCGTCACTACCACTTTAGGGTAAAGGCTTTTTTCTCGGCTTCTACGGCGGCTTTGGCGCGTTCAATGAATTTTTCCGCTTGTTGTAGCTGAGGCGCTTGGTTTAAGTCTGCAACAGGGGTATTAATCACCGCCAATAATTGAGTCAGTGTAGGAACGTCGTTAAGTGAAATCGGGCGAATGAGCTGACGCGATAACAGGGAAAGGGATAAATCCAGCTGTTTTTTAAGGGTTTGGATTTCGGTGGTGAGTTCAGCGGATTTAATGCTTAATAGCATTTCATCGGAACCGTTATCTACACCGGAAGCCTGACGACTTTGGGCTAATTGTAACAGTTGATTGATATTGGCTAAGGTGTTTTGGGTGAGGGCAATGCGGGCTTGGCGTTCCGCCACTTCGCCGAGTTTGATTAAGGTTTCACTGAGGCGTTTGGTTTGCTCGAGGTGTTTGTTGATGATGGCACTCTCAGTGGTTAATTGGCGTTGGGTGACTTGGGTGTCGTTTTGCCCAAAGTCAAAGAGGGTGTAATTGACTTCCAAGCCGAATTGGGCAGTGTGGTTTTTGCCTACGCCTGCCACGGGGCGAATATCGGGATAGGCTTGGCGTTCGGTGGCAGTGGTTTCGGCTTGGTGTTGGGCAATTAAGGCATCGGCAGAGGCGTGATTATCGAAATAGGTGAGTGCCGATTGCAAAATGGCTTGGACGGGTTTGCCTTCACGGGAAGAGGCAATGATTTGCATCACAAGGGGTTGCACCGCAACAGGGGCAGTAGCATTGCCCTGTGTGGTTGGTACGGGGTTGGTGAGCTGAAGTGGGGCTAAGGAATAGCGTTGTGGCTCGGGCTGAGGTGGTGTTGATGGCGAGGTAGAAGCTATAGACGTAGCAGTAGCCGTTTTCGTAGAGGTGGCAGTTGATGCGGTTATCACCTTACCCAGCTTCACTTGTTCTATTGAGGCTTGTGTTGGGTGATTGTCACTATTGTATTGAGCGGGTTGAGTGGTGTGGGCTTTGTTATGAGGATTTGCCACCGTTGAAGCGGAAGCCATTACATCGCCCATTTTCACCTGTTCTATTGATGCTGGTGTTGGGTGTTTGTCGCTATTGTAGTGAGCGGGTTGAGTGGTGTGGGCTTCGTTATGAGGATTTGCCACCGTTGAAGCGGAAGCCATTACATCGCCCATTTTCACCTGTTCTATTGATGCTGGTGTTGGGTGGTTGTCGCTATTGTATTGAGCGGGTTGAGTGGTGTGGGCTTTGTTATAGGTATTTGCCACTGTTGAAGCGGAAGCCATTACATCGCCCATTTTCACCTGTTCTATTGGGGCTTGTGTTGGGTGTTTGTTGTTGTGTTGAATGGATTGTGTGGCTGGGTGTTGGCAACCCACTAATAGCGTGGTGCTTAACAGGGCGAAAAGGGTATTAAATCGAAAGCCTCGTAGGGCGTTGCGTGCGTTATAATCAAATTGCATAGGAAATCCTTTGAGAGAAATAATGAAAACCCGAGGAAAATACCCGACACCTTGGTGTCGGGTATAAGGTAGGTTAGCAGTTAGACATTACCCTAAGATAGTATGAATATCTGCATCAATATAAACGGTGTATTTTGTACCATCAACTGTTGCATTATATTCATCATAGCCTGAACGATCGCTTTCAACTTTATTGAAGCCACCAAGGTTTACCGTGTCAGTGGCGTCACCAGTGATAGTCAAGGTATCATTGGTATTATTGTAAGTACCATCTGGTGAAATTTTAGCGACTGTTTCAGCATCTAACGTAATATTGGTTTTGTAGTTACTATTACTAAGGGTAATAGTGTCTAATCCTTGAATAAAATTCAATTTCTCAGTTTTCCATGTAGTTAAATCCTCGGTGTGATTTTCTGTATAATTGCCTCCATAGATACCAAATTGAAGTGTCTGAATTGAACCATCGGCGTTACTGTCCGTATAAGTACGAAGTACCGTACCTATTTCGTTGCGTTCAATATGATATATAGTGTTTGCTCCTAAAGTAATTTCGTTAAGAGTCATTTTAGTACTGAAGCCATTTGAATCATATTCATATGTTTTAATACTATCAGTTATTTTATTTCCATCTCTATCAATTTCAGTTTTTTCTGAAACTACCTGATTTAGATTGTCATAAGTATACGTCTGCACGTCTTTAATAGTCCGTGTAACCGCATCCATATTAGTCCGTGTAGCTTGTTCTCCTTGTGAGTTATAAGTAAATGTTGAATAAGAATCATCAGAAGTTAAACCATCACCAGTACGATCATGTAGTAAACTTGCATTTCTTCCATATTGATCTTTAGTGTAAGTATAAATTCTGTTGGTAATACCATCTCCGTTAGTATCAGATTCAACTACTAGAACATTACCATAGTTATCATATTGTGTATAAGTATCCGTTTGATTTGGGGTATTTTCATTATTATCGCTATCATCAATTCTTTTTGTTATTCTACCGAGGTCATCTCGTTTATAAGTGATATTCCCTTCAGGGATACCATCTTCATTAGTGTCATATTCGATTTTCTCTATACGCCCATAGTCATCTAATGTATAGGTTTCTACCCGGTCAGCATTGCCTCTTACTTCTCCATTTCTGTCGTAATTAACATCAACCGTGCCATCTTTATTGATGGTAACCATATTGCCATCACCGTAGGTATCAATGTGTGTTTTCACAATTTGACCTAGTTCATTCAGTTTGTAAACTTCAACGACACTTGGTGAGGTGGTTTGGTTGCCCATATAACGCACCATGGCTTCATGGTTGCCGTTATTATCAAGGGCGTAAAGCTCCGTTTTGGTCAGCGTTGCTTCACCGTCTTTGAGTAGGTAAGTTTTGCTACCAATCACTTGACCTTTGTCATTTAAGATGTTTTCTACGCGGTTATCTGGCGTGCCGTCTGCAGTGACGTCCGTTTCAGATTGCTTTAGCACACCATTTGGATTGTATGTGTAAGTGATTTCTTTGTCAGCTTTGCCATCTGCGTTGTTATCAAAAACCGTTGATGATACTTGACCTTTATCTAAGGTGTTGGTTTCTGTTTTGTCGATACCTTTAAGGGTCTGCACTGTGCCTGTTGCATCAGTCCATTTAAGGGTTGCTGTTCCTTGTGTTGTCTCTTTTGCATCGGCATCAATGAATTTGTGAGTAATGTTGCCATTACCATCTAAGGTGTAGTATTCCTTCAGCTCTGGCGTACCATCGGCATTGAGATCTTTTTCTACTTTAATCACTTCACCTTTGGCATTTAAGGTGTAGGTCTCAATTTGGTTAGGTTCACCGCTCGCATTGGTATCAATGAATTTTTTCGTGATGTGACCATGTGGATCCAAGTCGTAAGTCTCTTTTGCGTCTGGCGTACCATCTGCATTATTGTCGAATTCAGTCGCTGTGACATAACCTGTTTCAGGATCAATGGTGTATTTCTCCGTTTTATCTGGTTCGCCATCACCGTCTAAGTCGGTTTGTTTACCGCTCATATTGCCTTTAGGGTCGTAAGTGAATGTATCAACGACATCTGGTTTTCCACTATTATTTCTCGTATTGGCATCGTTGAAATATTTATCTTCCGATTTGTTGCCATTATCATCATAGGTGTGTTTTACGATGATATTTGGCGTGCCGTTGGCATCGGTATCGTAATGGGTTTCAGATGGTTTGGTATTTTCACCTTCGTAAACATAGGTTTCAATGCTGTCGGCTTTGTTATCCGCATTGCCATCGATCGATTTTTTGCTTATACGACCATTATCGTCATATTCGTAGCTTTCTACCTCGTCGATACCGGCTTTACCCTTGTAAGCTTCACCTGTGTTATCTTTACCATCTACGTTTATCGCTTTTTCGGTTAAGTTGCCGTTGCGATCATAAGTATAAGATTCGCTACGATAAGGTTTGTTGCCAACTGTGCGATCATCACCATTATAGAAGTCGGTTGATTTCACGGTGCCATCTGGGTTATAGGTATATTTTTCTGTGCGATCAATATGACTATCACCGTTGTCGTCATAACGCGCGACGGCTGGGCGGTATTCATCATCATTGGTTATTCTACCATCACCGTTCGTGTCGTATTGTTTGTTATCTGCGTATTCAATCGTTGAATCAGCGATACGATTATCGTCAGGGTCGAATTCGCTTTTGGTGATGTTCGTTGGATTACCGTCCGTGCCTAAATGATGGGTGATTTCTGGGATACCATCACTATCCGCATCCGTTTCGATGGTATATTTATCAGTGATACCGTCGCTATTTCCATCAATTTTTGTTGTGGTGGTTGTGCCATCTGGGGTGGTGACTTTGCTTGCAACCGATTCCGGATGGCCATCTGTATTGCGATCTACTTCAGTGACATCACTTATTACTGCACCATTTTTATCTGTCTTCACGGTATGTGTCGTATCTAACTTGCCATCGTTGGTTGTATCCGTTTTTTCAACAGTGGTTGAGGTGCCATTATCATTTTTGGTTGTCACGGTTTCAGATTCTGGTTTGTTGTTACCGTCTTTATCTACCGAAACGGTTTCTTTAACCACATTGCCACTTGCATCTTTTTCAGTGGTTTTGCTGGTGTCTAATGAACCATTACCATCTGTATCCGTTTTTTCAACGGTGGTTGAGGTGCCATTATCATTTTTCGTTGTTACGGTTTCAGATTCTGGTTTGTTGTTGCCGTCTTTATCTACCGAAACGGTTTCTTTAGCCACATTGCCACTTGCATCTTTTTCAGTGGTTTTGGTGGTGTCTAATGAACCATTACCATCTGTATCCGTTTTTTCAACGGTGGTTGAGGTGCCATTCTCATTTTTGGTTGTCACGGTTTCAGATTCTGGTTTGTTGTTACCGTCTTGATCCACCGTTGTGGTTTCTTTAGCCACATTGCCACTTGCGTCTTTTTCAGTGGTTTTGCTGGTGTCTAATGAACCATTACCATCTGTATCCGTTTTTTCAACGGTGGTTGAGGTGCCATTCTCATTTTTGGTTGTCACGGTTTCAGATTCTGGTTTGTTGTTACCGTCTTTATCTACAGAAACGGTTTCTTTAGCCACATTGCCACTTGCGTCTTTTTCAGTGGTTTTGCTGGTGTCTAATGAACCGTTACCATCTGTATCCATTTTTTCAACGGTGGTTGAGGTGCCATCAGTCTTTTTAGTCTCTGAGCTTTCAGCAGTTTTATGATTATTACCATCGGTTGTGGTTGTCGTCGTAGTGGTTGAACCATCTGCATTTTGTTTGGTGGTTGCCTCGGTGCTACCGGTGACATTATCGTCTTTGTCTTTAGCAATGGTTGTAGTCGTGGTTGAACCATCCTCATTTTGTTTTGTGGTGGTTTCTGTGCTACCCGTAGTGTTACCGCTTGCATCTTTGTTTTCGGTCGTTTCCGTGGTTGAACCATCCTCATTTTGTTTTGTGGTGGTTTCTGTGCTACCCGTGGTGTTACCGCTTGCATCTTTGTTTACGGCTGTTTCAGTAGTCGAACCATCTTCATTTTGTTTTGTGGTGGTTTCTGTACTACCCGTGGTTTTACCGCTTGCATCTTTGTTTACGGCTGTTTCAGTAGTCGAACCATCTGCATTTTGTTTTGTGGTGGTTTCTGTCGTACCGGTGGTGTTACCGTGAGCATCTTTGTTTACGGCTGTTTCGGTAGTTGAACCATCCGCATTTTGTTTTGTGGTGGTTTCTGTGCTACCGGTGGTGTTACCGTATGCATCTTTGTTTACGGTGTCTTCTGTTATTGAGCCGTCTTTATTATGTTTGATAGTGGTCTCACTGCTACCCGTAGTGTTATCGTATTTATCTTTGGTTTCCGAGGTTCGGGCATCTGCATTGCCATCCCCATCCTTATCTTTGGTTATGGTCGTGGTGGTAGAACCATCTGGGTGATTGATTACCTCTGTGGTTTCTTCCGGCTTACCATCTTCATTCATATCAACCGTAGTGGTTTCTTTTGTGGTGTTACCCTTACTATCTTTTTCGGTGGTGATTGTGGTATCGAATTTCCCATCACCATCGGTATCTTTTCTTTCTCTTGTGGTGGTTGAACCATCAGGATGAGTGTTGGTTTCCGTGATAGGTGCGGCAGCAGAACTACCTGAAGAACCGTTTTTGTCTGCAAGGGCGAACATTCCCCCTAAAATCCCTAAGCTTGCCGCCCCGACATATAATGGCGTGGCATCAGTAATAGCGCCACCTGCTTCGGCTGCTGGGGCAACGGCATTTAATAATACGGCATCGGTAGATTGTTTTGCTAAGGCAGATAAGGCATCAGACCCTAATAAGGCATCGGCTTCAGCATTGGAGAGGTGAGCGGCTTGAGTTACAAAGCCATTTTCATTGATGATAAGTTGGTCAAAGCCGACACCATTTTCTGCTTTTAATAACAGATTGTGTGGCGATTTAAAAAAGCCGTCGAGTTCAATGGTGTTGCCATTGTCTAAGGTGATGACAAGGTTATCCCCTTGGCGTTGCGTTTGTTTTACGCTTGAGTAACTGAAAGGCAATACAATGGTATCTTTCGATAAGACATTGATAATGACTGTATTTTTCATAAGAATATCCTCTTAAGGTTGTGGTTTAAAAATGTATTCATCCAGCACCGCACTTTGTATAGCGCGGTGTTTGTTTGAATAAGTGTGTGAATAAAAAAGACCTTGCGCGAGAGAGTCAGAGGTTGCGTAGGGCCAAAAGGAAAATGCCCGCGTTGATTGCTATAAATAGAATGAACGCGATGGCAAGGGGCAGAGATGGGGGAACGTTATCCCCCGTCTCACGATTTAAAATGGGTGTTAAGGTTTTTGATTGTGCAAAAAATAGGCGTGTGCGTAATGCTCGCACGGGATTAAGGTCATCATGTTTATTGAAAACGCCTTGTTCTTGTAAGAAAAAACGCACGCAACAGGTTGGGAAATCCCACCAGAAAACGTGAAATAAAGGGGCTAACTTGAGAACAAAGAAAAGGGAAAAAAGAGAGAGAAAAAGAGACAGAAAAATAGGCAAAATAAGCCTTGACATCAACTAAATATTGATGTCTGCTTGCTTGCTTGCTTGCTTGCTTGCTTGCTTGCTTGCTTGCTTGCTTGCTTGCTTGCTTGCTTGCTTGCTTGCTTGCTTGCTTGCTTGCTTGCTATGCCTTGTTCTTGGATTTTGTTCATATTTTGGTCGCGCGTTAAAATTGCGCTTATTCTATCTGAATCATTAGTATTGTCAATAAATCTGCAAAAGCATTATTGGTAAGGTAATTATAGGTAAGTTGCAAAGATGAAAATCAATGAGTTGAAGTTGATTTATCCTAATTTTCAATACCGTCAATGTGATTTTTTATTCTGTAAAAGTAGCAAGTAAACGATGCTTTCATATTACATTGTTCACACCAAAGAATGTTTTTTATATGCTTTTATTATGTGTCTTTGTGCTAAACCACCGTATAAATATCAAAGCGATGATTTTTGGTTTCGCGGCTAAAGTGCGGTGTTTTTTGGGCGAGGAATTCGGCGTAGTCAGGGCGTTTTACTACAACGCGCTTTTGTGCAATTTGTAAGGCGGGGGCGAGTAGGGCATCGGCGTCTTCATCCGCACCGACTAAATGCTGAAAAACGCGCATTTCTTTTTTCACCAATGCACTTTTCGTTTTGTGGGGATACATCGGGTCGAGATAAACCACATCGGCTTGAATACCTTGTTGAGCCAGATCGCCAATCTGTTTTACGGGTAATAATTGCATATTTTGTTGCATCATTGCGCCGATTTCTGCATCTTGATAAGCACGTTGTAAGCCGTCTTGTAATAATAAATAGACCACAGGGTGGCGTTCGACTAAACGCACTTGGCAACCAATGGCGGCGAGTACAAAGGCATCTCTTCCCAAGCCTGCTGTTGCATCAATGAGGGTTGGCAGATAATCTTTTTTAATTCCCACCGCTTTGGCAATGGCTTCACCTCGACCGCCGCCAAATTTGCGGCGATGTGCCATTGTGCCACTGACAAAATCCACATATACCGCACCTAATTTGGGTTCGTCTAATTTGCGTAATTCCAAGCGCGCAACGCCATTTTGTTCCGTTTGCACCAAGGCAAGTGAGCTGTTGGGGTGGTGGATTAATCCTTGTTGTTCACAAAGTGCGGTGAAATTTTGCGAATTTTTGGTTTCGCAAATGAGTTGCACGGCTATTTTCGGATCAACCATACGCCGGATTCCATATGTTCAGTATAAGGGAACTGATCAAATAAGGCGGCACGCTCAATGCGGTGCGTTTGACACAGTGTTTGCAGGTTATCGCACAGCGTGTGCGGGTTGCAGGAAATATATAAAATGCGATCATAGTGTTGCACCAATTTCACTGTCTCAGGATCTAGCCCAGCCCTTGGCGGATCAACAAAAATTGTGTTGCAATCATAAGCTTGCAAATCAATGCCTTTCAAGCGGTTAAAAGCACGCACGCCGTTCATCGCTTGGGTAAATTCTTCTGCCGACATTCTGATGATTTGCACATTCTCAATTCGGTTTGCGGCGATGTTAAATTGTGCCGCTGCCACAGAGGGTTTGGCGATTTCTGTGGCGAGAACCTTACGGAAATTTTGTGCCAGTGCGATAGAAAAATTGCCGTTTCCACAATATAGTTCAAGTAAATCGCCTTGGCTGTTTTTGGTGCAATCAATTGCCCATTGCAACATTTTGCTATTTACCACCGCATTGGGTTGCGTGAAACTGTTTTCCACTTGGCGATAAATATAATCTTTGCCGTTTACGGACAGAATTTCATCCACATAATCCTGATCTAAACAAATTTTTTGTTTAGACGCACGTCCGATGATCTGCACGTCAAAACCTTGCTGTTGCAAGGTTTGGCGTAATGTGAGTGCTGCCTGCTGCCATTGTTCATCTAAGACTTTGTGATAAAGCAGGCTCACGATGATCTTATTGCTCAGGGTGCTGAGATAATCAATTTGAAATAAACGATGGTTGAGAATGGCTTGCTGTTTGAGCAGGGGCAGCAAGGCTTGCATCATTTCATTGATAAGTTGGCTGGCAATTGGAAAGCAGTCAATGCGATAAGGTTTACGCGTTTGCTTGTCGAACATAATATGATAAAAATCGTCCTGTTGATGCCACAGGCGAAATTCGGCTCGCATACGATAATGTTGCTTTGGCGAGTCAAACACAGCTAATTCTGGTGCATTAAACGGGGCGAAAAGTGCGGTTAATTTTTGGCGTTTTTCTGCCAATAATTCATCATATTTTTCGATAGGTAAAACTTGCATTGATCCTTCTCATTATTTATTGCGAGCAAAAAGAAAAGGCTTGATTGCTCAAGCCTTATGATCTTACTAGGCAGATTAATCCGCGTTGCTCATATCTTCTAAGTTATCGGCGACTACGCCAGATAAGGTATAAACACGTTTTGTGGTGCTGGTTAATGTGCGGTATTTATTCCACGTTTTTTCAAAAAAAGTTTCTGCTTGACGCTCACCTTGACAAAATGCCACAAAGGCTTTTTCTTCTTCTGTGATTGGCGCACGTTCACCAGTATCTAAGGCTTTAAAGGCTTGACCATATTGCTCTAAAGCTTGAGATTCTTTGATTGTATAATCACCGTGGCGAGCAAAACCGCGGGGATAGTTTTTATCGTCAAAAAAACGACGCGTTACGCTAAAACTTTCTGCCATAATATCCTCAATATTGCGAATTCAAAATCGGCACGCATTAAACCAATTTTTGGTTATTTTTGCAATGGATTTGTTACTTTTGTAGTAAGGCTTTAACCGTTTCGACATAGTCTTGAATGAAACCTTCTTGACTATGCGATAGCCCTTCAGGGTTCACGCGATATTTGCCGTTTACATAAAAATCTGGTACACCGTGTACATCAAAACGCTCAGCAGCTTGCACTTGCTGATTGTATAATCCGGTGACGGCAAAGCTGTTAATGCCACCATCAAATTGTTCGGCTGTTACGCCATTATTAATAAAAATTTGGCGGATCGCATTTAAACTTGGTGCGCTTTGATCTCGACTTTTTACTGCAGCTTGTGCGGCTTCAAATAATGGGGCTTTCACTTTATCTTCTACGCCGAGTGCCATTGCTAAAGCCCACGCGCGAGTGAGATTTTCTGATTGAAGCCCTAAAAAATTCACGTGATATTGTTTAAATTTAGTGCCTTCAGGGAGTGCAGCTTTGACTTTTTCAGGAATGTGGTAATCCATTTCAAAGGCATAACAATGAGGGCAATAAAAAGAGAAAAATTCAATCACTTCAGGCTGAACCGCGCGTTCTGTATTTAACGCAATATATTGTTTTCCTTCTGTTAAATTAACAGCTTGGACATTTGCCACAAAAAACAGTGATGCTAACGCAATAAGAAATTTTTTCATTACAACTTTCCTTATTTAATTATCCCGCGTGCTTTTAATAATGCGGTTTTAAAATCTTCTTCGTAATCTTTTTTAATCCCCGGGATTGGCTCGTGTTTATCTGTGCCATACATTTTTAAATGATAGATAATCACTTCGTCCGTTAATTCTGCCACAGGTTTATCAAACCCCGCTTCATCCGCGATTTTTTGCAAAATTTGGGTTAAGCTCAAATCAGGATCTTGCGACCAATAAGGTTGCAATAATTCCAATACTTCATTTAGACGATGACATTTCATAACAGTTCCTCACCTTGAGTTAGAAAGGGCTAAATAATACTGTAATTATCGGGAGAAAGGAATAAGTTGGCGTAAAAAAGCCGATCCTACAAGTGCGGTAGAAAAATTCACACTTTTTTCCACCGCACTTTTTTATTTGCGGGGTTATCAAGTAGAATGAGGGCGTTTGATAAGGTAGAAAACAAAAGTGAGGGGAAATGAAAATCAGCGCGGTGATTCTTGCAGGCGGTAAGGCAAGGCGTATGGGAGGGGCGGATAAAGGCTTGCAGTTGCTACAAGGTCAGCCCCTATTTTGGCATTGCTATCAACGTTTAAAGCCCCAACTGAATGACATTGCGATTAACGCAAACCGTAATCAAGCCCTGTATCGTCAAAGTGGTTTGCCTGTGTTTGCTGACGAATTGGCAGATTTTCAAGGACCTTTGAGTGGCATTTTAACCAGCTTAAGGTTATCCCATTCAGATTTTGTGCTGTTTGTGCCTTGCGATTGTCCGTTTTTACCCTTGAATTTACTAGAAAAATTACAGCAACCTATTTTGCGCTCATTACCCCATTCTCGAAGTGCGGGAGAAAATTCCCCCGTTTTGCTCACTTATGCCACTGACGGTGAACGAGAACACCCTACCTTTTGCTTGGTTTCGACAACACTTGCTGAAAAACTTGCGGACTATTTGCAAAAAGGTGAACGACGAATGTTGCAGTTTATGCGACAAAATGGGGCGATTGCTGTCGATTTCAGTGAACAAAAAGCGGCATTCCAAAACTTTAATACCTTGGCTGATTTAGAAAGGGAAACGCGGTGAAAAATCACCGAAATTTGGCTTTTTATTCACATTATAATCAGTATAATAAGCAAAATCTGATTAACAAAAACGGATAAGTTATGTTCAAAATTATTTCAATTTCACTGTTAAGTGCGTTTTTAGTGGCGTGTTCTTCAATTTCCTCTTATGTCCCTTTTATGGATAACGAGAAAAAGGTGATTGATTTAGATAAAGAGAAAATCGATCAAAAATCCTATGCAGCGGCTTATGCGGCAACGGTACAAACCTATTCAGGGCGCGTAAATAAAGATTATGATGTGAATTCCTTCGCGAGTGGTGCGAACGATTGGTATTTAAACCGTATTTTAATTCCGATTGAGCAAATCAAAGCAAAATTATATCAAAGCGGTGGCGTGGAGAGCCAAATTTATGCTTATTATAGCGGCGTGGTGTTTGCCTCTGAATTACAGAATAATTTTAATCGTTTAAGTAAAGACTGTTGGGCGCATATTAATAAACCAAGTGCAACGCAAGGTATTTATGATGCGATGCTGGATTTACAAAAAGGGCAAACACGTTCCTTAGATGAAGGCTATATCGCGGAAGGGAGCGATCAAGTGTTGAAAATTTGTACCGGGAAATAATCTGTAAGGTTACTGATAATTCATCAGTAACCTTTTCTTTTTTGATGTAAGCTGAAAGGTTTTTGCTGAATATTCAGCAACATATTTAGCAAGCGTTCAGCAAGTTATTAATAAAAAAATGATTGCCAAATTGGGGTGTGAAGAAGTCAGCCGTATTACACCCCCCATTTGGTCTTTAAATCTCATATTCTGGAGGGAAAATGCTTAACTTATCAGAAAACAATATTCATTTATCGGCACAAGCCGAAAATAAACAGCAAGCCATTGAATTAGTCGCGCAAGCGTTAGAGCAAGCGGGCAATGTGGAAGCGGGATATTTAGCGGGAATGCTAGCGCGTGAAACACAAACGTCCACTTTTTTGGGCAATGGTATTGCCATTCCGCACGGCACGCTAGAAACGCGCCCAATGGTGAAACAAACAGGCGTGCAAGTGTTCCAATTTCCACAAGGGATTGAATGGGGCGAGGGTAACAAGGCGTATGTTGTGATCGGGATTGCTGCACGTTCCGATGAACATTTAACGCTACTCCGCCAGATTACCCAAGTGTTAGGTGATGAAGAAAAAGCGGCAAAATTAGCTACATTGCAAGAAGTGGAAAAATTCCGTGCCATTTTAATGGGTGAAGAAACTTTGCAAGTGAAAAGTGAAGATATCAGCCTTGAGGTGGAGACAGAAAGCTTGCTTACCTTAATTGCGATGAACGCAGGTAAATTGCAACAGCAAGGGGCGGTGAATAATCAGTTTGTGGCAGAAGTCATCGCTTCCCCAGCATTGCCATTAGGGGGCGGTTTATGGCTCACCGACTCCGTGCAAGGTAACGAGAAAAACGCCCTGACGTTCAGCCGTGCAAAGCAAGCCTTTCAGCATAATCATAAAGAGGTGAAAGGGGTGCTAACCGTGGCTTGTGTGAATGAACAAATTGATGAGCTACTTGCACGCTTGCTAGAAAATTCCGTACAACAAACGTTATTAAACGGAAATGCTAACCAAATTTTGACCGCACTTAATGGCGACGAAGTCAGCGTTGCAAGCCCAGCCCCTACTAATACAAATAGCGAAAATGCGGGTACAGTGATTGGTACATTTACTGTGCGTAATGAACACGGCTTGCACGCACGCCCTTCGGCGGTATTAGTGAATGAAGTGAAAAAATTCGCCTCAAAAATTACAGTAGAAAATCTTACCCGAGGCGGTGAGGCCATCAGTGCAAAAAGTTTGATGAAAATTGTTGCACTGGGCGCAACCTTTGGGCATCGTTTGCGTTTCCGTGCGGTGGGCGAAGATGCTAAACACGCCATTGAATCCATTGGAAAAGCGATCGCAGAGGGATTAGGCGAAGAAGTGTCTTCTTTATCCCCAAAAGAGCCTGATCAGATTGAAGTGGTAGGTGAAAGCACCACGAATAACGAAAAAATGCCAGAAAAAAGCACCGCACTTGAAAATCACGATCCGAGTGAAAGTATTGAAGCGGTTTTTGTGGTACGCAACGAACACGGTTTGCACGCACGTCCTGCTGCGGTGTTAGTCAATGAAGTGAAAAAATATAACGCGTCGGTGGCGGTGCAAAATGTCGATCGTGATAGCCAATTAGTGAGTGCCAAAAGCTTAATGAAAGTGGTGGCACTTGGCGTGGTGAAAGGGCATCGTTTACGTTTTGTGGCGACGGGTGAAGAAGCACAACAAGCCCTTGCCGGCATTGGCGCGGCAATTGAAGCGGGTTTAGGTGAGTAGAGGTATTCGTAATGGCAAAAGTGGCAACAATTACATTAAATACCGCTTATGATTTAGTGGGAAGGTTAAAACGTATTGAGCTTGGCGAAGTCAATACAGTGGAAACCTTAGGCTTATTTCCAGCTGGTAAAGGCATCAATGTCGCCAAAGTGCTGAAAGATTTAGGCATTGACGTGGCGGTAAGTGGTTTCCTTGGTCGTGATAATCAAGGCGATTTCAACACAATGTTTGCAGAACTCGGCTTAGAAGATCGCTTTCAGCGTGTAGCAGGCAAAACCCGTATTAACGTGAAAATCACCGAAACCGAAGCCGATGTTACCGATCTGAATTTCCTCGGTTATGAAATTTCACCACAAGATTGGCAAGATTTTGTCCAACAATCCTTATTGTTATGCAAAGATTTTGACATTGTTGCCGTGTGTGGCAGTTTGCCGCGTGGTGTCAGTCCAACGGATTTTGCCCAGTGGCTCAAACAGCTACAACAAGCGGGCATAAAAGTGGTCTTAGACAGCAGTAATGCGGCACTCACTGCAGGCTTATCTGCCAATCCTTGGCTGGTCAAACCAAATCATCGTGAGCTTGAAGCCTGGGTGGGGCATTCTTTGTCAAATCTTGAAGAAATTATCAGTGCAGCAGAAAAATTGCGCGCACAAGGCATTGCCAATGTGATTATTTCAATGGGCGCAGAAGGCGCGCTGTGGCTGAGTGAACAAGGTGTAATCCAAGCGAAACCACCGAAATGCGAACAGGTGGTTAGCACCGTAGGGGCAGGCGATTCAATGGTAGCGGGATTGATTTATGGCTTGACTAAATCCCTTTCACAGCAAGACACCCTCGCCTTTGCTAGTGCCGTGTCAGCTTTTGCAGTATCGCAAAGCAATGTTGGCGTGAGCGATCCTGCATTATTAACACCAATCTTAGAAAAAGTACAAATTTCAGTGATTAAAGGATAAAACGATGAAGATATTTTTAACTACCTCAACACAATTAGGCAATGCCAAAGCCTTTTTGATTAAACAGGTGCTTGCCGTAGCAGCAAAACAACAAAGCAATGAAGTGGTGGCAGATGCCAATCAAGCAGATTTAGTGATTGCGTTAGGTGGAATGCCGAATGACAATCGCTTACAAGGTAAAAAGGTTTTTGTGGCAGACGCAGAAAATGCCTTTAATGCCCCTGAAACCATCTTAACTCAAGCGATGGCTGAGGCAGTAGACTATACCCCACACGAAACACAAAGTGCGGTGCAAATTTCGCCAGATTTTTCCAATAAAACCAAAAATATTGTGGCGGTAACCGCTTGCCCAACAGGTGTGGCGCATACCTTTATGTCTGCGGAAGCGATTGCTGAATATGCTAAAAAGCAAGGCTGGAATGTGAAGGTAGAAACCCGTGGGCAGGTGGGTTCAAGTAATATTATTTCCCCTGAAGATGTGGAAAATGCCGATTTAGTCTTTATCGCAGCCGATATTGATGTGGATTTAAGCAAATTTGAAGGCAAGCCGATGTACCGGACTTCCACTGGACTTGCATTAAAGAAAACCGCACAAGAATTTGAAAAAGCGTTTAAAGAGGCAAAAATTTATACTGGTGCAAGTACAGCGAAAGTACAAAGCAGCGAAGAAAGCCGTGGCGAACGCAAAGGGTTGTATAAACACTTGATGACTGGGGTTTCCCATATGTTGCCATTAGTGGTGGCCGGTGGTTTGCTGATCGCTATTTCCTTTATGTTTGGGATTGAGGCATTTAAAGATCCAAATATTGCAGGAGGCTTACCAAAAGCCTTAATGGATATTGGCGGTGGCGCTGCATTCCATTTGATGATTGCCGTATTTGCTGGTTATGTGGCATTTTCTATTGCGGATCGTCCGGGGTTAGCTGTCGGCTTAATTGGCGGTATGCTCGCCACCACAGCAGGCGCTGGGATTTTAGGCGGAATCATTGCCGGCTTGCTCGCAGGTTATGTGGTGAAAGGCTTAAATTCTGCGATTCAATTACCAGCCAGTTTAAGTTCATTAAAACCGATTTTAATTTTACCATTGCTTGGCTCTGCCATTGTGGGCTTAGTGATGATTTATCTTATCAACCCACCGGTTAAAGGCTTAATGGATGCCTTGGTAGAATGGCTCAACACAATGGGACAAAGCAATGCGTTGCTTTTAGGTGCGGTACTTGGTGCGATGATGTGCGTGGATATGGGCGGCCCAGTGAACAAAGCAGCTTATACCTTCGGTACAGGTTTAATCGCTTCTGGCGTTTACACTCCGATGGCAGCAGTGATGGCAGCGGGTATGGTACCCCCAATTGGAATGGCGATTGCCACGTTACTCGCACGCAAAAAATTCACCGCTAATCAACGTGATGCTGGTAAAGCCTCTTTTGTGTTAGGGCTTTGTTTTATCTCTGAAGGGGCATTGCCATTCGTTGCTGCCGATCCTGTACGTGTGATTGTATCAAGTATTATTGGGGGTGCTGTGGCAGGCGCGATGTCTTTAGGTTTATCCATTGGCTTACAAGCACCGCACGGTGGATTATTTGTGATCCCATTTGTTACGCAACCATTAATGTATCTTGCTGCTATTGCAATTGGCGCTATTGTAACAGGGGTCATCTATTCGGTGATTAAACCAAAACTTGCGGAAAAATAACCGCACTTTGTTAATCAGCAAAACCCGACGTAAATGTCGGGTTTTTTTATCGCTATTTAAGCATTAAATAAAACAAAGTCATTTGAGGCAAGAATACGAAGAATACAGTAAATCAAGCCGATGTCAGCTTATTGCAAAACAGAGTAACACACTTAAGAAAAAACAAAATTATTCCCACATCGCTAATCAAATTCCGCTATAATCCCCCCATTATTCGATTCAAGAAGGAAACAAATATGGAAAAATATAATAAATTTCGCCTTGAATGGGATTGTCGGCGTGGAATGCTTGAATTAGATAAGGTCATAATGCCGTTTTTCCAACAGCATTTTGATGACCTTGATGAGCAACAAAAAGCCACCTTTGTTCGTTTACTTTCAGCAACAGATTTGCAACTTTTTTCGTGGTTTTTTAATCGAAAACCTGCACCAGATCTTGAATTACAGCAAATGGTTTCCTATATACAAGAAAAATTATCACATTAATTTATAAATATTTTGAACTTTTACAATTTTTACGCCTCTAAGAGAACACGAGCTTGCTGTCTTGTATATCAAGGCTTGTTAGAGGTATATAAGAGGTTATATGGCTGAACAGCTAACAGATCAGGCTTTGGTAGAAAGGGTACAGCAGGGAGATAAGAAAGCATTCAATTTGTTGGTATCGCGTTATCAGAATAAGGTAGCAGGGTTATTAACCCGTTATGTATCGCCGAATGATATTCCTGATGTTGTACAAGAATCATTCATTAAAGCATACCGCTCAATTGAATTATTCCGTGGTGATAGTGCTTTCTACACTTGGCTATATCGTATCGCCGTAAATACGGCAAAAAATTATTTAACCGCACAAGGCCGTCGCCCGCCAAATGAAGATATTTTGGCAGATGAAGCAGAATCCTATGATGTGGGAACGAATTTACGGGACGTAGATACCCCTGAAAATCAGATGTTATCTGGTGAATTGAAGAAGATTATTTTTGATACCATTCATAGTATGCAGGAAGACTTAAAAACCGCCATCACGTTGCGTGAGTTAGAAGGATTAAGTTATGAAGAAATTGCCGATATTATGAATTGCCCAGTAGGAACGGTACGCTCACGAATTTTTCGAGCAAGGGAAATTATCGAAAATAAAATTCAACCTTTACTTCAGCACTAACTAAAGTAAATTAATTAATCTTGGAGTTTATGATGCAAAAAGAACAACTTTCAGCCTATATTGACGGAGAACAATTAAGCGCGGAATTCACCGAGGCACTTTGTCAAGATCAAGATTTACAAAAATCTTGGGGCAATTTTCATCTGATTCGTTCCGTCATACGCCAAGAAAGCGATGTATTGCTCGGGCAAGATTTTACCAACAAAATGGCCGAACTAATCGAGCAAGAAGAAATGATTGTGGTAGAACCTAAAATTTCACAACCAATGCCAGAAGAAATTAAGCAATCTCCATTTAGCCAAAGACTAAAAGCGTGGTTTATGCCGATGACGCAATTCGCCGTGGCAGCTGGGGTATGTTTGGTGGCAGTAATGGGTGTGCAGAGTTTTATGGCAAACAATGCGAAAGAAGGTCAAGATACACCAGTATTACAAACCTTACCATTTAATAATTCGGTGCAAGAAGTGAGTTATAATGCCCCAGCTCAATCGGTGATTACACCAGAACAAATTGAACAAAAAAATAAACGCATTGATTCAATGCTACAAAGTTATGAATTGCAAAAACGCATTTATGCAGATAGATTAAATTTGCAAAATCAGAAATAATAATGAATGAGGTTTAGGTTGTTCACCACCATTTTTGGTGGTGAATTTGTTTGTATCCTATGTGTGAATAACGATGTTAAAAACGATCAAAAAACTTACCGCACTTTCCTTAGTGCTATTTTCTGCAAATCTCGTATCAGCTTCTGAAACCGATACGGTACAGCCCAGCCAATTGTTAGACGAAATGCAACAGGCAGGCAGTCGCCTGAGTTATGAAATGGCCTTTGTGCAAACCACACCGAATATGGCCTCCTTGCGTTATAGCCATATTCATTATAATGGCAAAACTTATGCTCAATTACTTACCTTAGATGGAATGCCTCAGCAAATTGTGCAACGTGATAATGTGGTGAGCTATTTCCAACCAAATTATTCGCCGTTCTCAATTAACGCGAATCATATTGTGGACAGTTTACCTGCGATTCTGTGGAGTAATCTTGATGCGTTGAAGCAACATTATGATTTCATCTATATTGGACGTAACCGCGTGGCAGATCGCGTGGTAAAAACGATTCGTATCGTGCCAAAAGATGATTTTCGTTATCAATATGTGGTGTTTATTGACGAACAAAGCCATCTGTTGTTACGCAGTGATGTGCTAGACCGAGAAAATAACCTGTTAGAGCAATTCCGCGTAGTGAATTTGTATCAAAGCGAACAATTTGATGATTTGCTCAATGTAATCAATCATATGGGCTTTCCTGCACTGCTTAATGACAAAACCACTTTCCAACCAAGCAACGACGCATTTAACTGGCAGCCAAGTTGGTTGCCAAATGGGTTTAAGCTGATTAATCGCAGTGTGGAAATGAATGGTGAAGAACGCATTGAAGCACAGCTTTATAGCGATGGATTGTTTTCCTTTACCCTTTACCGTTCAGCCTCTATTTTGCCAAATGAAGAAAAAAATGGCTGGTGGAATGGCACAAGAACGTTTTATAGCGAAACCTTTGGTGATAATGAATTTACCTTAGTTGGACAGCTACCAATTTCTACCGCAAAACGTATCGTACAAGATATTAAGGTGAAATAAATGCTAACAGAACGTGCGGTGGTGATTTCTTACCAATCTGGTATTGCACAAGTGAAATGCCAATCTCAAAGCGCTTGTGGAAGTTGTGCGGCTAAATCAGCCTGTGGCTCAGCGGCGCTCGCAGAGTTAAATGGCGTAGGTACAGCGCATATTTTTGAAGTAGAAACCATCACCCCCCTCAATATCGGACAAATTATAGAAATTGGGTTAAGTGAACGTTCCTTAATACACTCAAGCTTGCTTGTCTATTTTTTTCCACTCATCATCTTAGTGCTTTCCGCCTTGATTGCAGACACCCTTTGGCAAACCGAACTGTCACAAGGCATTTTTATTATTTTTTGCACCGCACTTGCCTTTATTATTGTTCATCTTGTGTCAAAATCTTGGCAAAAAAAAACCAGCTACCGCCCGATCTTTTTGCGTGTAATTAAGTAGTATTTTTGTAAGGAAATAGAATTAGCAAGCCGCGTTATGCGATAAAAAGATCAATATTTTTAACCGCACTTTATTTCATTAAGACAAATAAAACGCCTTATATTTTGCGATATAAGGCGTTTTTACAGAAGACCGCTTAACTTTCTACTTTTCTAAATAAAGTGAACGAGATAAAAATAAAGGCAAGAATACTTGAGGCGATAAGTATATAGAACCCGCCGTCCCAGCCAAAGTTATCCACTACGGCACCTAATACTGTTCCAGCACTGGCAGAACCAAGTAGATAACCAAATAATCCAGTAAGCCCTGTCGCTGTACCTGTTGCCACACGAGGAACTAAATCAGCCGCTTGTAAGCCAATCATCATAACAGGACCATAAATGAGGAAGCCAATCGCGATTAAACAGATATTATCTATCATTGGGTTGCCTGCTGGATTTTTCCAATAGACAAAAATCGCAATTAATACCCCAGCTAAAAACATTAACATCGGCGGAGCGCGGTGTCCTTTAAAGACTTTATCACTTAAATAACCACTTACTAACATTCCGGGAATACCCGCATATTCATAAAGGAAGTATGCCCAGCTTTGTTTATCAAACGTGAAGTGTTTGACTTCTTTCAAGTACGTTGGCGCCCAGTCAATAATCCCGTAACGAATAAAATAAACAAATACATTAGCAATCGTAATTGCCCATAAGAATTTGTTATTAATGATATATTTAAAGAAAATTTCCTTACCAGTTAAAGTATGGGCTGATTCAACTTGTTGCGCTTTTCCCCCTTTGTATTCTTCAATGGGTGGTAATCCTTGTGATTCAGGCGTATCACGCATTAAGAAAAACATTACAACACTAAGCAAGATCGCAATGGTTGCAGGAAGATAAAAGAGCGCTTGCCACGCACCAAAAAGGTATAAACCTAAAATCGCCAGTGGACCAATTAAGCCACCACCAATATTATGAGAAACATTCCACCAACTCCACCAACTTCCGCGTTCTGAGGTAGAAAACCAGTTGGTCATTGTTTTTGCACCGGGTGGATAACCCATACCTTGAAACCAACCATTTAAAGCACTAAGTACAATCATCGCAGAAAGTGAAGAAAGTACCCCCGGCACTAAACCGAAGATCATACTCACCATCGCAGAAGCAACTAAACCAATAGTAATAAAATATTTTGGGTTACTGCGATCTGACACATTACCCATAATAAATTTACTAAAACCATAAGCCACAGCAAGTGCAAAAGAAACTGTACCCAGCTGAGCTTTAGTATAACCATATTCTTCAATTAAGTGCGGAATGGCAAGAGAGAAATTCTTGCGAATTAAGTAATAAGCCGCATAACCGATGAATACACCAAAGAAGACTTGCCAACGTAATCGACGATAATCCTGATCAATGATAGCTTTATCCGTGATACGCGTAGTAGGGGGTGAGGCTTTTAAAAATCCAAACATAAGATCCTCCAATTTTGTGAAATTGAGCGTATTATTAAGTATTTGAATAAATTAATCTGTGATATTCTTCACAAAAAGTTCATTATTAAATTTAATTGTTGAATTAACTCTCAAATAGAGGACAAAATGCGTTCAATGCTTGGCATAACCGGATACAGCGGTAGTGGAAAAACCACTTTATTGGAAAAACTTTTGCCTCGGCTTGCCGATCTTGGGCTGCGCGTGGCAGTGATTAAGCACAGTCATCATAATGCACAAGTGGACAAGGAAGGCAAGGATAGCTGGCGAATGAAAGAGGCGGGCGCAAGCCAAGTGATAATGGCTTGTGATAGGCGCTGGGCGTTGATGACGGAAACACCACAGCCAGTGAATTTAGCTTATTTGGCAGGGCAATTTGATCCGCAATTGACAGATCTCATTTTGGTGGAAGGCTTTAAGCACGAACCGATTGCAAAGATTTTATTGCATCGTCAAGCCATGGAGAAAGCCTTACCAGAGATTGATGAGAAAGTCATTGCGCTTGCAACGGATTACCCTTTAAGCTGTGCTGTGCCACGTTTGGATATTAATCAGATTGATCACATTGCCGCATTTATTTTTCATTGGTATCAACAACAAATAAAATAAAGTGCGGTGCAAAATCGCAGAATTTTTATGACAGAAACGAAAAATTATACGGGCTTGGCGTGGATTGCCGCTGTCGCCTTTTTTATGCAAACCCTTGATGCGACGATTTTGAATACAGCGTTACCGACGATTTCTCGCAGTCTAAATGAATCGCCACTGAATATGCAGTTGGCAATCATTAGTTATGCCTTAACTGTCGCCTTGTTTATTCCATTAAGTGGTTGGGCGGCGGATAAATTTGGTACGCGGAAGGTTTTTCGTTCTGCCATTGGTATTTTTGTATTGGGATCGGTGGTGTGTGCCTTATCGCACTCTCTGCCACAATTGATTTTTGCCCGTATTTTACAAGGGGCGGGTGGCGCGTTAATGATGCCTGTTGCTCGCTTGGCGATCATCCGTTCTGTACCGAAAAACCAGCTATTAAATGCGTGGAATATTATGGCGATGGCAGGGCTAATTGGACCAATTCTTGGTCCCGTGTTAGGTGGTTTAATCGTTACCTATATGACGTGGCATTGGATTTTCTTAATTAATATTCCTATCGGGCTAGCTGGGATTTTCCTTGCAGGCAGTTATATGCCAAATATGAAAGGGCAAGTGGGGCGTTTAGATAAAGCGGGATTTATGCTGTTTGCCGGTGGACTTGTAGGCTTGACCTTAGGGCTAGATTTAGTGGCAGAGCATTTCACCGCAACTTGGATTGCTTTTTTGGTATTGATTGTGGGGATATTATTTCTCGCCAGTTATTATCTTTATGCCAAACGAGTTCACAACCCATTAATGCCGCTTTCCTTATTCCATATTCGCACCTTCCGCTTAGGTTTTATTGCGAATTTATTTATCCGCCTTTGTGGTTCGGGCGTGCCGTTTTTATTACCTCTTATGCTACAAGTGGTATTCCATTATAGTGCGGAAGCCGCTGGCTGGTTAATGGTGCCTATTGCAGTTAGCTCAATGGCGTTTAAACCGCTTATTCGCGGTATTCTTTCTCGTTTTGGTTATAAGAAAACCCTAATCAGCACCGCCATTGTGATGACTTTGGTGATTGCCGTAATGAGCTTATTACAACGGCATACCCCAATTTGGCAAATGGTGTTGATTTTATTGGCATACGGGGGATGTATGTCGGTCAGTTTTACTGCGATTAATACCTTAACCATTGGCGACTTATCGGACAGTAATGCCAGTGCAGGTTCAACAATGCTTAGTGTGATTCAGCAAGTCGGGATTGGCATTGGCATTGCCGTTTCTTCGGTGATGTTAAATGTGTATCGCAATGTACTGGGTGAAAGTGCTGAACAGTTGCAACAAGCCTTTAGCTTCACTTTCTTAACGTCCAGTTTATTTGGTTTCATTCTCGTACTCATTCTTTCTGGCTTAAGAAAACAAGATGGGGAGAATTTGCAGATAAGAAAAAAATAATGTTAATACGAGATCACCATTTGCTGATGTTAAGGCTTGAGAGAGCAAAATAAAAGTGCGGTAGGATTTTTGTGAATTTTCCACCGCACTTTTTGATATTGTGCTTTTATGTGTCTAGATCGAAATTCTGCCCATTCAAGGCAAAATGCAAATAATGATTTTCTGGTAGAGAGTGACGCGTGGTAGAAAAATTTGGCGAATTTTGCACCGCACTTGATGATAAGGCATTTTCCCCTGCGATATTACTGAGTAACCACCAACAGCTTCCTTCCCATTCCATAGTTGGTGATTCAATCGCCCAACCGACTAACACCTGATCGACGGAATCGCTTCTTAATGCTAATTGCGCAA
This sequence comes from Avibacterium sp. 21-599, assembly GCF_026226765.1. NCBI lineage: Bacteria > Pseudomonadati > Pseudomonadota > Gammaproteobacteria > Pasteurellales > Pasteurellaceae > Avibacterium > Avibacterium sp. 21-599. The sequence goes on along the minus strand of NZ_JAKKOB010000001.1, from coordinate 487,484 downwards.
GCTGTAATGGATGATCCACATCCTCTTGCGAGGTAATTAAGAAAAGGCTATTGCCTGTTGTTTGAAAATGTTGTGAAAGCTGAAAAACCGTCGCGTTATTGAGATTTGCCATAAAATCCAGTGGACTAGGCAAGTCTTGTTCCATAAGCTGGTGGAATAATTTGTTAAATTTGCTTGGTGAATTAAAAGGCGAAGCCAAATAAATTGCGGTATTTGGCGTGATATAAGGCTTCAGAGGTAATGCCCCGAGTAAACAAAGTTGGGTAAATTTGCTTAAACGACGCGCATCTACGCCAAAGGCTTTGAGCTGCTGGCGGAGTTCTGCCTCACTTTGCCCTTGTGTAATAAACTGGCTTTGTTGTTTTAAATAACGATTTGATTTCATTTTACTTACTCTTTTCCTTGCCAGTGAAGAATCCAAGCAATATTACTGCCACCAAAGCCTAAAAAGTAGTTCAAATAATAGCCGGTAGAAAGCGGTTGTGTTTGCTTTTCTATTGCCCCTTGTGAGGTGATGGTTAGGTAATTTGTTTTATCTTGCTGTAATTGTTGCCAAAGCCACGCAGTTTCCATTGCACCACTTGCACCTAAACTATGTCCAAGGTACGGTTTGGCTAATAAGCAAGGAATGCTCGGAAACTGTTGTTGCAAAAACGCGATTTCCATTTCATCGCTGTTTCCGCCCACTGCGTGAACTTTAATGCCTGCTAGTTGATGAGATTGTAATCCTGCTTTATGCAAACAATTTTCAATCAGTTGAGTCAATGCCTCTGCGGAGCTATTGGTTAGATTATGGTGATCCGTAATCGTAGTGATGGCAGAAATTTCTAGCTTTTTCTCTGGATTTGGTTGATTTTCCAATGCCACGCAAGCGATTCCTTCCCCTAAAATAATACCGTTATGCTGTTCAAAAGGTTGATAGGGCAAATCGTCTGCCAATAAGTGCATTGCATTGAAATGTTCAAAGGTTAAGCGGTTAAACATTTCAAAACCAATGACCAAAGCACGCTGACATTGCCCTTGCTCAATCATTTGATAAGCACAGCCGATTGCTTGTGCAGAGGAAGTGCAAGAGGTCGCAACGCTGAAAACAGACGTTTGATAGCGTGTTTTTAAACGTTCTGCGATAAGTGCTAGGCTGTATTCTTGCGGTAAAGGCTGATTATTATGCCAACGAAATTCGCAATCACTCATTAAATACGCCGTTGAGCCTAAAAGAATGGGAGTATTTTGCAGTGCATCGGCTTGCCAACCGCGTTGCGTTAATACCTTGTCAATATGCTGTTCTAAATAAGTGCAGAGTTGATTGAAATTCAGCAAAGGTTGCTCAAAAGCACGAAAATAAGGCAAATGCTGGTTTTGCCCAAGCATTGAAGATTGCTGCCAAGGATTAAGCTTAGCAGCTTGTGCATTTTGTTGGCTCGCTGCGGTGAGATAGACTTTCGGCATTGTTAAGAATGCTGGTGACGGATAAATTGGGCTAAATCACGAATATTCATCATATGTTTACGCACCATTCGGTCGCCATTTAACCTCACTTTAAAGTGAGCTTGTAGTGCCACCGCAATTTGTAGTGCATCTAGAGAATCTAACTGGATACGGCTTTGTTCACCAAATAATGGCTCATCATCGCTGATCGCGCAGGGATCGATGTCCATTTTATCGCTTTCTTGCACGATCAAGTTTTTCAGTTGTTGTTCTAGTTCAGGTTGGCTGAGAGTAAAAATATAGCTCATTAAAATCTCGCTTGTGTTTTGAGTTGATGGGCGTAAATCAGCACGGCGATGAAGAGCATCACAGCACCAAAACCCGTTAAAAGCCAAAGTTCAGGCTGAATTTGCATTAACGTAGCCTGATTTAATAATAGTTGCTGAAATGCCGTTAATGCCCAACCCATTGGTGAAAATTGGGCGATTTCTTGCATCATATCAGGCATTACATAAGTTGGCACCATAATGCCACCAATGGCAGCCATAATGATAATGCCACCGCCTCCTAGCACCACAGCCTGTTCAGTTGTGCGCGCAATCACACTAATTAATAAACCATAGCCTAGCGCAGAAAGGCTTACCGCAGCCGACAGCACCGCATAATACCACCATTCACCATTTAAGCTAAACGCAGGCATAGCAAGCATTGGTAGCACCCAATAGCCTAAGGCGATCATTCCAATAAATTGGCATTGATTGATCAAAAAATACGGCACTAATTTTGCTAAAATCAGCCTCAGGCTTGAGGCTCTTGCTAAACGTAAACGCGTGAGCGTGTTGGTCTGTCGCTCCATCGCCATTACGTTGGAAAGGGGGATCATAATAAAAAACATCCCAAAAATTAACCACGCAGGCACGCTATGCTGCACAGCATTGGGCTGATTGACCGTTTTCCCTTGGCGATTAAGATAAATTTCCTGCCAGCGCTCTTGTGCTAAATAAGTATTAATTTCATCGAATTTTTTATCTAATGCTTGATTGACTTCTTGCTGAATGCGTTTTACTGGATTGCGTTGATTGTGTTTCAATACAATGTGATTATCTTTGGAATAACGCTCAAGTCGTTGCTGGCTGTAATGCTTTTGCAAGATGCCTTTAACGCCAAGCAACCACGCCCGATCCACACTGGGATTAAGCCAAAGTTGTAAAGGCTGTTCTTCTTTTAGCGCATTTTTATCTTGATTGGGATTTACTACAATCAACGCAAATTTTTCTTGTAGTAAATCTTGTTGATATACCTCTAATTGAGCGATATTTCCTTGTTTTACGAGCAATTCCTCTTGTTGTAGTGCGGTAAAAAATCCGTCATTTAGGGGATCATTTGGCGTACCAAGCAGCAAAATTTCGCCACGATTACCTAGTTCATTTTCACTGCTGAGTGCGGCTGACATAATCAACATAAATAAAATCGGCATAATAAATAACACTGCCACACCGTGCAGATCGCGGCTTAATAGGCGTAATTCTTTGAACATTGCAGCAATTAGCATTTGTTCCCCGCTTGTTGTAAAAAATCCAAATAAAAATGCTCAAGACTTTGCCCTTCAGCAAGCATTCCCTTTATTTCTCCTTGATAAATGAGTTTACCTTCATTGAGTAAAACTAATTGATCGCATAGTTGTTCAATTTCTTGCAGATAATGCGAAGTATAAATTACCGTGATGCCTTGCTGAGTTAATTCTGCTACGGAATTTAAAATAAATTGGCGGGATTGAGGATCAATACCTACGGTGATTTCATCTAAAAAAATCACCTTTGGACGATTAATTAGACCAATAGCAAAATTTAAGCGGCGTTTTAATCCGCCTGATAAATGTTTTGCTAATTTAGATTTATAAGAGATTAGCCCGACTTTTTCTAATAATTCAATGAGCCAGTTTTTATCATTGATATGATAAAGTGCGGCGAAAAATTTTAAATTTTCCCATACCGTTAATAAAGGATAAAATGCAAAATCCTGTGGCACTAAAGAAAGTTGATGGCGCTGCTGTTTGCTCAATTTGTGAAATGGCACACCCTCAAAATAAATCTGCCCTTGCTGCACAGCCTGTAATCCACAAAGTAAAGACATCAGTGTTGTCTTCCCCGCGCCGTTAGGACCAAGCAAACCCACTGCTGAGCCGTGTGTAATGTGAAGATTTATGTTATTTAAAGCGAAACTTGAGCCATCAGCGTATTGATGGCTGAGTTTATCAATATCAATCATACTTTTCTTACTTTCTTTTTCGGTATTTTTGATTACGATGTTTAGGGTTATCAGGGTATTTCATTTCGATTAAACCAAGATATAGTGCTGGGTTTAAATAGCGTTTGCCAAAATTCACTCTGTGGGAGATACCAAGTATTTCCATCAATTGTTTTGCACTTTGATATTCGTTCCCTAGTACAGCGAGTAATTGTTTTACTTTATCACTTTCTTTATCACTTTCTTTATCACTTTCTTTATCACTTTCTTTATCACTTTCTTTATCACTTTCTTTATCACTTTCTTTATGATTTATGCTTGGCTGTGCTACTTTTATATCTTCTGAAGCCTTGTTTAATAAGGATCCAAGATTTTCTTGCTTAGTTGAAATCATCGTGTAATCAGATTTTGATTGAGTTTTGACTTCATTAAAATTAACAAGTCGATAAATTAACTCATTACGTTTTACACCCTCAACAACCAAGAACCCTTTATTTTTAAGCTGAGATAAAGCAAGGGTAATTTCACGTCCTGTATATTGAGGAATGGCTTCAACAATTTGTTTATGATTTGCTTGCTGTCCATTGATAGCAATATATAACAAACAGTCTTTCACTTTTTGCTTTAATTGTGTAAAGCGAGCGCCAAAGTGATCTGCTAACGTTTCTTCCCATTTTATAATTTCACCATCTTGAAATGTTAAGGTTAATCTTGTGTAATCAATTTGGCTTTCTAATTTAGGGGTGGTGAAATAGTAATTTTGCCAATTTTGAAAGATATCTTTCACTCCCTGTCCTTGGCGCTCACATAAACCCACACGACGTAAGATATTATGAATTGTGCCATTCCTACATTCTGAACGATTGCCCACAATAGCGTGTTGAATATCAACTAGCATAGTTCCTGCATTTTCAAAACTAATTTGATTTTGTGTTTTTACAATCTTTAAATGTCGGCTGTCATTAAAATAATCTGCATGAGCAATAGCATTGACCAAGGCTTCGCGTAATGATTTAGTAATTTCATTTTCTTCAGTTCGAGTAAGGTTATCAAGTTTAAAATGGGTATCTTTGCCTAAAGAGGTCAAAAGAGGGGCAATCTTCCAATAGAATTCAAGTAGATTTCCTTCTTCTATATCGAAATCCGTAATGCGTAAATCATAGCGGCTATTTTGCTCACTGGTTTCGTAATATTCAAAGAAAAAGTGTTTAAGGTAATTTTTGATAATATGCCCTTTACCAAACAACAGTAAACCGGCAAAAGTAACGCCGCTTTGCCCTGTTTCAGGATCTATTGCTATTGCACCAATGCGTTTGAATAGCTCCTCATCAGATCGTAAGAGTAGTGGTTCAGAATCTTTTTGTGCTTTAAGTAAATTACGATATTTATTTAAGGTATTTATGTTTAGATAATCTAAGTTACTATGAGGAATAATTTTTCCGTCACGATTCTTACTAGTAGAATTTGCAATCATTGAACGTAATTGTTTATCATTTAATTTATGATCGCCTGCTTTTAGACGAATATAAGAACGACGAAGATCTTGATTCAAATGAACTGGGCGATCCGCTTCTTCTGCTTTTGGTACATAAATTACGATGACTTGTTTACCTTTAATCGTAAAGCAACGCACATTCTCATTAGATAATAAAGCCGTGCTGACTTTTTCTTTACTACGAGATTGCGTAAAAATAAGGTCTTGGATTTTTTCAGCATTTGTAACACCTGAGATATGCAGTCCCTCTTTTTCTGATACACCGAGTATGATAAAACCACCAGATTGGTTTGCAAAAGCTGAATAGGTTTCCCACATTGTTTTGGGAATATCATTTTTAGCCTCTTTATATTCCAGCCATTCTCGCTCAGTATATAAATTACCAGAGGTAAGCATCTCTTCAATATCAATCCAATTTAGCATCTTGTTCCTGCTATTGATTTTTTAACATACGCCATAACGTGGCTTCTTTTTCGGCAACAGCGTTCAAAAACTTGGCAATTTCTTGATAACCTTCAACACTCGGCTGCCGGCATTGCTTCACGCAAAGGCTGGCAAATTGTCGCCATTGGTCACCAATTTCTGTCATTTGTTGTGAGGCTTGTTTGAATTTTGGCTCTTGGCAGATTTCTGCCGCTTGCTCTAGGAAATAGGCATAAATATAGCGAAAGCCCGCGCCACCTGTGCCAATTTCTTCTTGCATTCGCACGATGTGACCAAGGAAGAGTTTTTTGTATTTTTCACTTTGTTTGCTGTGAGCAAATTTTTCGATTTGTTTTGCAAGAGAAAACATTCCGCGCACACCAACAAACCAAAGCGGTGCGAGCATTTGTTTGGCATTTTTGCGAATCGCTTTTCTCAATATGGCGGGCAAATCAAGTGCGGTCAAATTTGGCGAAGTTTTCCAATAATACATTAACCCTTTTGCCGCTAATGCGCCTTTTGCGAAACGTGCGCGTTGTAAATCTTGTGCCGCACAGCGCTGTACTTGCTCAAAGACAGGATCGCTAATTAAATATTCGTTCTCTTGTTTGCCATAAACTAACAAATTATGTGCATTAAAATGAAAACGCATTTCGGGCGGAAAATAAGGCAGCCAAAACACTGAAGTTTGCAGTCCCACCAGTTTTCCTTGCGCTAAAGCCTTATCCAAGGCTTGTTGCCCTTGTTGTGGTGAACGAAATCGTTTTAACGCAAGTTTTCCTTTTAATACTTTTGACACTTTTTTAAGCATTACCCCCGGTGGCATTCGATAAGAAATTAACGGCATTCCGCTAATTTTGATGAGTGGAATATAAACAAAGGTCAATGCCGATGCCAAGCCAAATACCATCGCTTCATTGAAATCAACCTCTTGCGATTTGAGTAAGGTGGACATCACGCCACTTTCGCAATGGGCAGTGTGTTGGTGGGAAAAGTTATTGTTCATTTTTTAATATTTAAAAGTTCTTTGATATAAATTTCACCTAATTTTTCTTTTTCTAAACAGCGTTTTTGTGCATATTTGTCATATTCAAGAAGTGCTTTTTCCTCTGCTTGTTTTTTACTGATTGAACCTTGATCTCTCAATACATTTCTATCGTTAAATTCAAGAAAACGATCTAATTGTTCTTCCCAATCTTTTAAGAAAAACTGTTTTTTTCGGCTTGCTTGATCTTCTGCAAAATCTAGCCACATTGAAACAATCCGATTTAATGCTGTAATTTCTTGTTCATTAAGATAATTTTTAGCTACTGTAATATCTTTTTTTACTACACCGATACCACTAAAATTTGTCAATCCCATATTAGGTAATTCTGCATTTGCTCGTTGAAAAATGATTTCTGCTGCTGTTTTATTAGTACAAGCAAAATGAAGTTTGTTTTGAATTTTTTGGAAAAATTGCGTTGTTTCTTTAAAAGAGGGTTGATAATCTGCTGCTAAAGTGAAAATTTCACGCACTCGTAAATACATTCGGCGTTCACTTGCCCGAATATCTCGGATTTTTTCTAAGAGCAGATCAAAATAGTCATTGGCTTGATTAGCACCAATAGGTGGATTTTTTAATCGTACTTCATCTAACACAAACCCTTTTTCTATATATTCGCCCAACGTGCGAGTTGCCCATTGGCGAAATTGAGTACCACGCGTTGACCGGACACGATAACCTATGGCAATAATTAAAGGTAAAGGATAGTAAGCGATTTGGCGTTTAATCTCTCTTCTGCCTTCATTTTGAACTGTCAACTGAAAGTTGACGGTTGAATTTTCATCAAATTCACTTTCATCAAAAATAGCTTTAATATGTTTACTGATATTCTGCTTTGTCGTTTGATAAAGCTCTGCAATTTCCAACTGATTTAACCAAAGTTGAGAACCTAATTCGCGTAAGGTGAACTGAGATAAACCGTCTTCGGTCGTATAGATGATAATACTGTTTTCTTTCATATTTAGCGGTACTCTTAATGAATATCAATCTACGCTTTGCTATCGTTATTTCGTAATTCTAGTTAAAATCTATACCAATCAAATAGTTAAATAAGCCAAAGATTACGCTAAAGAAGAATGTGATACAAAATTTTTGAAATATTCCATCTCAACACCAAACACATCTGCATATTTCTCTAGCTTCTTCTGAGAAAGTGTTTCCCAAACCTCAGGCCTAAAATGTCGCTTTATTTGCCATTGCCAGAAGCCGGTGGCTTGGGCGAGGGATTGTTCATCAAAACGATATTTATACATTAAATAGTACAACACTGATTTTTGCCCGTTTTTAACCGCCTGTAAGGCTTGTTCTGTTTGTTGCTTAAGGGCTTCCACGGCTTGCTGAGTGGCAAATTCTTCCGTTTGCCAGCCTGTACTTGTGCTAGCTTGGTAATGCCCATTTTGGGTGGCGTAGATGATCTTTTTCTGTCCACGGAAAATGCGGCTATCATCTTGTGGAATGTCATTCAGCTCCATTCACCACCTCAAGCAACATAAAACAAGAGGAAAAACGACCGCTCTCGGGGATATAACATAACACTTTCTGACCATTTTTGAGTGGGAAAGTGCGCATAAATTCTTCTAAAATAATGTAAATAGACGCTGATCCCGTGTTTCCTTTTTCGGCAAGGTTGGTAAACCATTTTTCTTGTGGAATATCAAACTGAATACGTTGTAAACCTTCCGATAATTTGTTACGAAAAAAGCCAGAAGAATAGTGCGGTAAGAAATAATCAATATTTTCAGCACGGAGTTGATATTTGTCGATTAAGCGAATTAAGGCTTTTTCGACGGTATATTTCACAATATTTTCGTTGAGCAATTTTACATCTTGTTTAATTGCCATTAGGCTGTGTTTGTCGCGATATTGGCTATCTACCGTCTTCCAGCTAACAAACTTGCCATTGTCGATTTCTGCACCTGCGTACATACACACAGGCATTTCATTGGCGTAAGAGACGAGATCAATCCAATGAATTTTAAAACTAATGCCTGTTGGATTTGGGCGATGGCTTAGTTGTGCTGCTCCTGCGCCGTCTGAAAGCATCCAGCGTAAAAAATCTTTTTCAAAGCCAATTTCAGGTCTCGCATTATCAAGTTGTTTTTGATTAATCTCAGGACGAAAATTTTCGCTACGCATTACTGCTGAGGCGGCTTCAGATGCCACAGCAATCGCATTTTGATGTTCCCCTGTGCGAATCCCATTATAGGCGTGTTTCATCGCTGCCATTCCCGCCACGCAAACGCCTGCGGTAGTTAGCACTTCGCAAGCTGGTGCATTGGGAATTAGGCCGTGAACCATTACCCCTTGTCCCGGCATAATTTGATCAGGATAAGAGGTGCCACAGGCTAAACAGTCAAGCTGATTTATATCCACGCCTTGCGCCACTAATTTTTTAATAGCACAGACTGCAAGTTCTGTGCTGCTGTGCGTGGCTTGCCGTGTTTGTGGGTCAATGGCGTAATAACGCGTGCGAATCGCATTTGAGCGTAAAATCATATTGCGAACACGGGAAGGAACATCACCGACCATTCCCAATACGGCTTCCATTTGATCATTGGTAACAGGATCATTTGGCAAAAAACTTGCCACTGAATTAATATAAACCTCAGAAAGTTGCGACATCATTATTCTCCAGATGGGGCAGCAAAATAGCGTTTTTGGCGCTCAAGTTTTTCTTTTAATAATGGTTTTAATAAACGCTTAATGAGAGCGGAAATTGGCACGACGGTAATAATTAATAAGACTAAAAAAGCAATATAAACATATAACACAGCTTGGCGCAAACGTGGTGAAATTTGACCGCACTTAAGTAATAGCTTACCCCATAAATAAAAGCTACGGTGTCCGACTTTTTCACTCATCATCAGTTTCTCATCAATTTGCACTGCGCCCATATTCTGAAACAGGGGTTGATTGAGCGAGGTATTTTCCGCTAATTTTTCTGCAAGTTCGCCACCAAATCGCTGCATATCGGCAATATTTTCTTCACTAATGCCCGCGCTAGGTAACCATTTATAAGGACGCTTTTTACCTGTAAACAACCATAATGGCGTGGTGATAAAACTTGCCCACGCGTTAGATTGATCCGTTTTAACGATATTACCAACCAGTATTGCGCCCGCTTGATTTAATAATGCTTTGACTTTTTCTTGCGCCATTAACCACATATTACGGCAGCCGATTAAGGTAACGACAGGTGTGTTATACAATATGTGTTTAGCTTGTTCACTTTGTAAGAACGCGGTAATCGGTTGAGATGGAGAAAGAAACCAAACACTATATGCAATAATGACTAAATCATATTGCCTACGTTGCAGTGTTGGTGTTTCAATGGGCGCAGGTTGTAAGTGAACACTTTCAGGAAAGGTATTAAAAAATGGGATAAATTTCCACGGAAAAATATAATCCTGTTGCGGTTTCACCTGATATTCTTCAATTGAAATGTCTTGTTGAGTGCGTAGTGGTTGTAGAAAACTTTCCACTAAGTGAGAAAGTTGCCCTGTTTGCGAATAAGAAACGACAAGAATATGTTTAGCTGAATGCGTGACCATAAAGTTAAGTACTACAAAGCGTACACCGATAAAATTCGGCGCAAAATTATAAATTTGATAATGTGCTTGTCAAGCCAGATAAAATATCAAGTGCGGTGTAAAATTTCCCAATTTTTGACCGCACTTAATGAAATGAATTAGCGAACAATATCGCCTTTCAAGGCAACACCGCTCATTAGATTTCCTGCGTGACATTCATATTGCGTTGTGCTGCGATAAGGGTTTTTCTTATAGAAGCTGATGATATTGCCCACTTTCGTGGCACGATGTTTTTTCGCCGTATCTTGGAATTGTTTCACGACTGTGAGGAACGCCCATTGGCAAGATTTCTCATCACTTTTATTTGCTGCATTTGTTTTACGATTACTTACCATACCTGCTTTTACGGTCGAACCCGGTGCGGGTTTGCCGAAATAGAGTTTAATTTTTGGATCTAATACCTCTTTCGCTTCAGGGGAATTCAACGCTTCCTGAATGGAGTAATAATGGGTGGTATCTCTTGGTGCGCAAGCAGCAAGTAAGAGTGTGGTGAACGCAATGGCAAATTTTACTGAATATTTCATAATTTTTCCTTGTTTTTCTTAGATAGATTAAATACCTTAATTCGATCTTATATAAATGGTTGCTTTTGTGCTTGGTAATTTAGCGTAAATTAAGGTAAACTTCCACAACATTTTTTATCAATCAATAATTAGGTTTCTGTAATGAAAAAATTATTCTCAATTTGTTTCTGTGCCGTCACTTTAGTTGGGTGTGCCGCAGGGGTTAAGGATTTGCAACCTGTGCAATTAGCGAGTCTTAAGCAGCCATTATGCGTTACCGCAGATTTGCGAAAAGCACCTGAAGATTTTTCTGACGCAATTTTAGCGAGCTTAAAAAAACGTGGTATTAAAGCACACTTTGTTAAATTCAATGAGTTAGCAAGTTGCGAATCTATTTTAAAAGCGAATGTTCGTGGTAACCGTGCCATTATTGCCCGTGGGAGTTTAAAAGTTCAACAAGATAAGCAAGTGCTTGGCTTTGTTACTTATAGAAGAGGTGGTGATGAAGCGGAGCGTGTAAAAGAAGTGGGCTTACAAGGTCAAACCGATTTAATGATTAACGAATTATTTCAATAATAATCAATGAACACCGCAATTTGTCAGTTTAATTTTTCGCTAAGAGGATGGAAAGTGGTGACTAACCGTGAGCTTTCCCCCCAAGATTGGCAATTAGGCGAACAACATTGGAGGCAAAGCAGCCACTTATGGCAACCTTTTGCTCCTAAGTTAGCCTTTTTACCCCCATTAAAACGGCGACGTTTAAGTGAATTGGCGCGCTTATTTTTTGAAGCAGCGTGGGATCTTATGGAAGAACAGCCTAATATCCCCGTGGTTTATGCTTCTGCGAATAGTGAAATTAATCGCAATTTTGCCCTGTGGCATAGTCTTTTAAGCGAAGGTGATATTTCACCCACATCCTTTAATTTATCTGTGCATAATGCGTTGGTTGGACAATGGTCAGAAATGCGCCAAGTAAAATCAGAAACCACGGCAATTATGGCACAACAAGATAATTTAGAAGTCGCATTACTTGAAGCTTACTTATTGTTGCAAGAAGGACAACAACGTGTGCTTGTCGTCGTGGCAGAATCGCCATTGGCGGAACAATATAATGCACAACCTGTGGTTCGTCAGCCTTTTGGTTATGCGTTAGCCTTAGTCGTAGAAAAAGGTGATCAATACCAACTTAGCTTACATCGTGCTGAGGAGCGCGTTGAACCCGCACAAAAGTGTGGTGACAATACGTTATTTTGGGTGCAGCAACAATATTTAGACCAATCTCAGTGGCAAACGTTAAGCTCCCGTGGAGAGGTTTGGTTATGGCAGAAAAAGTAGATTGGTTACGCCGTTTTCTTGCTACCGCCATAGGTTTCGCGTTTTGGGGCATAGCAGGAACATTATTGCAGTTGATTCTATACCCTTATGCACGTCGTTCACAAAATTTAGCCACACAATTAAAAGTGCGTCGTTTTGTTGGGAAAATTTGGTATTATTTTATTCGCTTTTGCGTTTGGAGTGGTGTGCTAGAAGTAACCTATCAGGGGTTTGAAAAATTAGGACGCGCGGGACAATTAGTGATTGCTAATCATCCTTCTTTACTTGATGTCGTGCTTACTTTAGCGAAAACGCCGGAGTTAAATTGCATTGTAAAACAAGATTTATTACACAACCCCACAATGCGAAATCAAATTCTGGCTTGTGGATTTTTGCCTAATACGGAATCTCTTGAGCTGTTAGAACAATGTGATAACGTGCTGAAAGAACAAGCAATTTTGCTTTTCCCTGAAGGAACAAGAACCGGTTGGGATGGCGTGGTAAAGTTGAACCGTGGTGCGGTATCGATTGGTTTACGCAGTGCGAAAATTATTACGCCGGTGGTGATAAAAATGCGTCCACTGAATTTCAAGAAAGGGCAACCTTGGTATCAACTTCCTAAAACGCGCATTACTTATACGCTTTCTGTGGGCGATGATATCGATCCACAAATTTGGCTTGCTGAAAAGCCTTTACCTTTGGCGGCACGTCGCCTAACACAATATTTAAACGATTATTTTAATTCTCAAACTCAATAAAAGGATAAATAAAATGGAATTAGAGCAACAACTTAAAAATATCATTATCGAAAGTTTAGCATTAGAAGACATCAGCCCAGAAGATATTGAAAATGAAACATTGCTTTTCAGTGATGAGGGCTTAGGTTTAGATTCCGTTGATGCACTTGAACTCGGTTTAGCTGTACAAAAAGCCTTTAATTTACAATTAGATAGTGAACAGCACGCGTTACGCGATCACTTCACGAATGTTAATACTTTAGCCGCCTTTATTCGTTCACAACAAGGTTAATAACGATGATGACAGAACAACAAATTCAGGGCTTACTCTCTGAGGCTTTGGTTTCTCTCTTTGAAATTGATCCAAATAAGATCACACCAGAAACCCATCTTTATGAAGATCTGGAAATTGATAGTATTGATGCCATTGATTTAATTGATTACATCAAACGTAACACGGGATACAAAGTGAAACCTGAAGATTTTCGCAATGTGCGTACCGTAAATGATGTGGTGCAAGCCGTGTTAAAAATGAGCCAACAAACCCAACAAGCCACTGACGATTCACAGAATGCCTAATTATACGGAACACAGCCTTATCGCTACACAACCTGATTGGCGTTATGGCGACTTTGCTTATAAAGCGTTACAAATGGCAGAAGCTTTCAAACAGCAAAACGTGAAATCTATCGCTGTTTGGCTAGAAGACGGTGCCAATCTTGCCTGTACCTTACTTGCCGCGTGGCAGGCTGATGTACGCGTACTTTTTCCGCCTAATTTAACTGAAGAAAGCCTTGAATGGGTTGCTCAGCACGCGCAGTTTTGGTTATGTGATAACGAGGCAACACTGCCTTCAAAAGTATCCTTTGATGCGTTTGGTCAGGATAGGGTTATTCTAAAAGAAGAAAAATTTGCACCGCACTTTGATCATAATGCGCAAACGGAAATTTGGCTGAAAACCTCTGGCAGTACAGGAGAAGCAAAGACCATTGTCAAAACGGCTCAACAAATGTGGCGAAGTGCGCAAGTGTTAGCCGATGCTTTACCGTTTCCTGCAGATAAGCAGTGGCGTGCAATTAGCACCGTAAGCATTCAGCACGTTTATGGGTTAACCGTGCATATTATGATGGCTTTAGTGTTGGGGTGGCAAATAGGGCGTAAGCAACTGTTTTATCCTGAATGTATTAAGTCGGCACTTAACCAATCAGAAAATGCGGTGTTAGTGAGCAGTCCTGCGATGTTATCAAGTATTGCTTGGGATAAAATGGCTATGCCAGAAAGTTTGCAAGGTGTGGTTTCTTCAGGCGGTGCATTGGCTGATGACGTATCAACGCAAATTCGTACGGCAATTCACGCCCCTGTGGTGGAAATTTATGGTAGTACGGAAACAGGGCCTATTGCTATCCGTGATGATATTCATCTTTGGCAACGGTTGCCAAAGAGCCAGCTCGGACAAGATGAACAAGATGCCTTGTGGATTGAAGCCGATTGGATTTCTGGGCGTGAGCAAACGGCAGATGTCGTAGAATTTGAAGGCTCGGGTTTTCGTTTACTCGGACGCTGTGATCGCATTGTAAAAATCGGCGATAAACGCACATCTTTAGTGAGTATTGAACGTCAATTATTGCAGCATCCTTTTGTAGAGGATTGTTATATTGCACGTCATCCAGAACAAAATCGTTTAGCCGCTTGGGTAGGATTGACGGAAGTGGGTATTAACGCCTTTCGTGAACAAGGTCGTCGTGCAGTCATTGCACAATTGAAACAAGCCGTAGCAGCAAATCAAGATAAGTCAGCTATTCCACGTTTTTGGCGTTTTACTGACAAATTACCCCGCAATAGTCAATCGAAAATTAATAAATTAGCGTTTAATCAGGTTTGTGTGGAAACTGTGCTTGATCCCATTTGGTCAGCGCCAGCGTGTGATCAGAATCAATATGTGATAAAAGGCAAAGTGCCGTTGGAATTGCGTTTCTTAAAAGATCATTTTGCTGAATTTCCCTTAGTGCCGGGCGTGATCGAATTACAATGGATCAGCGAAAAAATGCAGGGTTTTTTAGGGTATTCCCCAACGTTTTCGAGCATTGATCGTTTGAAGTTCCAGCATTTTTTACGTCCAAATGATGAGTTTGAACTTTCGCTTACTTGGCAACCTGAAAAGCGACGAATGGCTTTCCAACTCAAGGTAGCAGAAGAAACTTGCTGTAGTGGTGTAGCAATTTTAACGGAATAATATAATGAAAGCTTTCACTTCCGTTCTTATCACCTTATTCCTTGCAATAAGTGCGGTGGCTTTTCCCATTTTTTTTTGGTGGCAAGGGGCAGATAGCCCCATTTTATATTATCTACCGTGGGTAATGGCACTCTTATGGGCGGTGAAAGGATGGCAACAACCCCCATCAACGCAGCGTTATTTTTCCTTTTGCTTAGCGTTAATTTTAGCGGTGATTGCCGGCACGCGTGCTTTAGTGGGAATGTTTTGGTATCCAGTGATTATTAATGGATTAATGTTGCTATTGTTTGCAAGCAGTTTATGGCAATCACAGACTTTTGTAGAACGTTTAGCGCGCTTACAAGAGCCAAATTTAACCGATAAAGGTGTGCGTTACACCCGAACCGTAACTCAAGTGTGGTGCATTGTTTTTATTATTAATATTGGGGTGACGACTGCACTCATATTGGGACAATATTATGATTATTGGGCATTATATTCAGGGGTGATTTCCTATGTGTTCATTGGCTTGATTATGGGCATTGAATGGATCATTCGACAACGAGTAAAAAAATATCATGCAAATTAATTTTTCAGCAATCAAGGATATTACCTTAAATCCACCTTGGTCAAAGCAAGATTTTACCTTACGAGCTTGGCAAATTAGTCAGCAATTACAACAGCAACAGGTGCGTAGCTTAGGCTTATGGCTTGATGATGCCGCACAGATGGCGTGCGTGTTGTTGGCGTGTTTTCAGGCAAAAGTGCGCGTGTTATTGCCACCTAATTTATTAGCAGAAAACCAACAATGGCTTGCACGAGAAAATGCAATGCTGATGGATAATGAGCGTGTTGCGACCTTCGGTTTAGAACAACAGGTAGAAGCAGAAACCCTCACGCAACCGTTAATTGATCCTGATTGTCAAAGCGAAATTTGGCTTAAAACCTCCGGTAGTAGTGGCGAACCAAAAGTTTTGATCAAAACAGCGAAAAAAATGTGGCAGGAAGCACAAGCTATTGCTGACACTATCAAGTTTTCAGCGGATAGGCCACTTTATGTGGTATCAAGTGTTTCCGCGCAACATCATTATGGTTTATCCTACCGTATTTTCTTACCGCTCTATCTTGGTTGGTCTATCGCTCGCTTGCAATACCATTATCCCGAATATTTGATGAGCGAAAGTTTACAAGCAGAGAATGTATTATGGGTGAGTAGCCCTGCATTGCTTACTCACCTTAATTTAAAAGACACCAAACTGGCTCGTTGCGGTATTCGTGCTGTCATTTCAGCAGGTTCTCCTTTGCCTTCAGAGACTGCACAACATATCCACGATATGCTAGGTTGCCGAATGATCGAAGGTTACGGTAGTACTGAAACTGGTGCAATCGCGTTTCGAGAACAAGAGACGTTATGGACACCGACAGTGGTAACAGAGGTGGGATTAACAGAAAATGAAACGCTTTGGGTTAATTCACCTTGGCTTGATGAACCAGAAATTATGGCAGATATGGTACAAATGCACGGCGAGCGCTTTTTACTGTTAGGACGCGCGGACCGCATTGTGAAACTGGGCGACAAACGTATTTCTCTGGTCAATATAGAACAAGCCTTGCAGCAGCATTCTTGGGTCATTGATTGCTTTGTGGCAAAGCACCCAAATCAGGCTCGTCCTGCGGCTTGGGTCGCGTTAACGGAAGAAGGATTGAAAGTTTACCGCACTCAAGGGCGTAACGCGGTGATTCATTCACTGCGCCAACACCTGAGCCAAAATCAAGAAGCGGCAGGCTTACCCCGTTTTTGGCGTTTTACCGACAAATTGCCACGCAATAGTCAATCAAAAATTTTAAACGCTGATTTCGAGCAAGCTTTTCTTAGCCAGCAAGAGGAATTCGCTAATGAATAAACAGGTAATTGCGCTTATCCCTCATTACAATCATTCAACCACGGTTAGCGCTGTTGCAAATCAGCTACGCCAACTTGATTTGCCCGTGTTGATTATTGACGATGGCTCAACAGCTTCTCATAAAGCCGTACTGCATACGCTTGCTCAGCAAGAGGGTATTCAAGTCCATTTTTGCCCACAAAATGGGGGAAAAGGGGCGGCAATGAAAGTGGGATTTCAATTAGCGTGGGAACAGGGTTTTGCCTATGCCGTACAAGTCGATGCAGACGGACAGCATCAGCTTTCTGATGTGGCAATCTTTTTGCAAAAAAGTGCTGAAAATCCCACCGCACTTATTTGTGGGCGTCCAATCTATGGTGAGGATGCACCTAAGGCTCGTTTATATGGTAGAAAAATTACCGATTTTTGGAATGCTATCCACACCCATTCACGCGATATTTTAGATGGAATGTGTGGTTTTCGGCTCTATCCTGTGGAAGCAATGATCAATTTATTGAAGCAGGAAAAAATTGGCGATCGTATGGATTTTGATATTGAAATTATTGTCAAAGCGCACTGGTATCAAATCCCAATGGTATGGGTGGATACCCCCGTTCGTTATGATAAGAATGGCACATCTCATTTTCGGGCTTTTGCGGATAATTGGAAAATCAGCAAAATGCACACCAAACTTTTTTGGCAGATGGTATGGCGAATGATACAAGGCAAGCCGTTATGAGCCAACCAGATAAACATTGGGCAAAACAGCAGGAGCGTGGAACGCGTTTCTTTCTCAACTTAACACGCTTGATTGTGGCATATCTGCCTTTGTGGGCGATCCGCATTGCTACCTTTGTCGTGGTGAGCTATTTTTTTGTTACATCAAAGAAAGCCCGCCAATATATTGCGGAATATCAGCAACGTTTGTGCCAAACTTTTCCTGACACGAGGTTACCTCATTGGGCGGTTTTTCGCCAGTTTTTAACCTTTGGTGTCGCGATTACCGATCGCTTTGCGGTGTGGCAAAATAAAATTCATTATCGTGATTTACACATTGATGATGCGGACAATCTTTATCACGATATTGATCATCAAAACCGCGGGCAAATTTTATTGTGTTCCCATTTTGGTAATATTGAAATTTGTCGCGCGTTAGTAGATAGTGGACATCACCCTAATTTTGTGCTGAATGTATTAGTGCATAGTCACCACGCTGAGGCATTCAATGACGCTTTAGAAAAAGCCGGTGCTAAAGCCCTTCCCGTTATTCAGGTAATGGATTTAGATGCACAAAAAATGTTTGAATTGCACCAACGGTTAGAGCGAGGTGAATGGATTGCCATTGCCGCTGATCGGATTCCGGTGCGTGGTGATAAAACCGAAAAAGTCAATTTTCTTGGTAAGTCAGCCGATTTTCCGCAAGGGGCTTGGTTGCTTTCGGCATTGCTCAAAGCACCACTTAATACGGTGTTTTGTGTGAAGTCGCAAGGGCGTTATCAATTAAAACTTCGCCGATTCAGCTCAGCCATTTCAGGACGAGGCATTGCCCGTCAGCAACACATTCAGCAGGCAATGCAACAATATGCTGATGTTTTGGCGCAAGCGTGCCGAGAACAGCCATTGCAATGGTTCAATTTTTACGATTTTTGGAATGACGAACAAAAATGAAAACAAAAAAACATATTTATTGCCAACATCAATCTGATTACGAGATCCCATTTTTTGATGTGGATTCCGCACATATTATGTGGCACGGGCATTACATCAAATATTTTGAAATGGCACGTTGTGCATTGTTAGAAGAGATTGGTTACACTTACGATCATATCCGTGCTGACGGCTATGGTTGGCCCATTGTGCAACTGAATGTGAAATACGTTCGTCCTGCGCTTTTTCGCCAAAAAATTCGTGTTACCCTTTCGGTATTGGAATACGATACTTGCCTACGCATCGACTATGTAATTAGCGATTTACAAACAGGCAAAAAACTCACCGTAGCCAGTACGACACAAGTGGTGGTGGACGCTAAAACGGGCGAGATGCAATTAGAAGCAACGGAAAATTGGCGAAAGGCGTTTGAGGCATATAAAGGTTTTCAACCTCTCGCTTAATTGGAATAGGAAAGATGAAAAAATATTTTGCGTTATTATTATGGATAGTCAGTTTACCTCTTTGGGCGTTTTCTGAGCAAGATCTTATCGCTCAACTTCAACAAAGTCATACCGTACAAGGAGATTTTGTACAGCAGCGTTTTCTTAAAGCATTGCCACAACCTATTGAAACTAAAGGAAACTTTACATTAGTAGCAGAAAAAGGCTTGTTGTGGCAAATGACGCAGCCTTTTCGCACAGAATTACGGATTACCCCACAGGGTATTGCGCAATGGAATGGGCAAGGTTGGGTTGCTAACGGAAATATGGCGCAATCGCAACAAATTCGTCTGTTTTTAGGCTTGTTATCGGGGGATTTGTCGGGGCTAAAAAGCCATTTTGATTTTGCATTAAGTGGTAATGCCAAACAATGGACATTGCAACTTACGCCAAATTCGCTCTTAATGAAACAAATCTTTACTTCAATTATTGTACAGGGAAATCAGAGCGTAACGGCAATGCAACTGAATGAAGTACAAGGTGATAGCACAAAAATTTACTTTCAGCATATTCAGCTTAATCAGCCATTATCATCCGCGGTGAAACAAGCACTAGAATAGAAAAATGAGTACCTAAAAATGTCGCAGCCAGTCAAAACATCAAAATTTTCCACCGCACTTTTTTCTATGGCAATGCGTATTGCGTATGTAATGAGCTTGGTGTTTTGCACAATTACACTGGTGATGTTTATTTTGCGTGGTAATTGGTTGCAAACTGATTTACAAGCATTATTGCCAGAAGATCAGCAATGGCAAACCATACAACAGCAAGTTGATAAACAGCAAGAACAGCGGTTAAATGGGAAAATCATTGCACTGATTGGTGCAAGCTCGCTTGATAATGGGATTCAACTTTCACGGGAAATTGCTCAACGTTGGCGTCAGAGTGGTTTATTTCGTCAGGTGAACAGTGAGTTCCAGCCTGATCTTAATACACTTCGCCAAGCAGTGAAAACCCTCGCTTTTGCCACGTTACCCGCCCATATTCGTACTCAATTAATTCAGCAACCTCATCAATATTTCCAGCAATATGCGCAGCAAATGAGCAATCCTTTTACAGCACAAAATATATTGCCGTTGGATCAAGATTGGCTCGGTTTTGGACGATTTACGCTTGCACAAGCACAGCCACAGAGTAATGTACAATGGCAAGCAGAAAGTGGTGTGCTTAGCGTGAATGGACAAGGAAAAAGCTGGATATTATTACAAGGGGAATTAACCCCTCAAAACTGGCTTACTCCCCCTTTAGCATTGCTACAGCTGATTGAACAAAATCAGCAACTTGCGCACTCACAAGGGGCAGAAATGAATATCACAGGTGCAAGCCTATTTGCCTTGCAAGCCAAGCAAAGTGCAGAGCGGGAAAGCCAATTAATGAGTGGCTTTGGAGTGGGATTAACCTTAACGCTGTTGCTGGTGGTATTTCGCTCGCTACAAGTGTTATGGTTATTTTTACCTATTGTGGCAGGTGTGTTAGTGGGAGTGGTCGCAACCCTTGCTTGGTTTGGGCAAGTGCATATTTTAACCCTCGTCATTGGCACAAGTTTAATTGGCGTATTGATTGACTTTCCATTGCATTGGCTTTCTGGCTCATTGCTTTCTCACCGTTGGCAAGCAAAGCAAGCAATGCAAAAACTACACCTCACTTTTAGTGTGAGTTTATTGGTCACGTTGCTAGGTTATGCGTTGCTTGGTTTTACTTCATTGCCCATATTACAGCAAACTGCCTTATTTTCAGCGGCAGCGTTACTGGCAGCCGTGTTGTTTACGCAACTTTTATTACCCGATTTTTTTCGCCATTATCAGAATAAACGCCCAACAAAGTTGTTATACGCTTTTTATCAAGTGCGGCGCTTTTTTCAAATGTTTTTGCCTTACCGAAAAGCCTTGATAGGCATATTCACCCTCTTTGTTGCAGGAGGAATTGTCCAATCTAAGTGGCAAGATGATATTCGTCAGTGGGTGGCATTATCACCGAATTTAGTTAGCCAAGCACAAAAAATTGGTGAATTAACAAGAATGCAATTAAGTGGGCAATATTTTTTAGTTTTAGCGGAAAATGACGAAAAATTACTCGAAAAAATCACCGCACTTGATCGTCAATTAGAACAAGCCAAGCAGCAACAGCAGCTAGAAAGTTATCAATCTTTAAGCCAATGGCTAATGAGTGAAAAACAACAACGTATTTTCGCACAACAATTGCAACACTTATCATCGCAGGATTATGCACCACTCAGTGCAATGGGTATTCCTGCTGAAATTGTGCAACAACAACTGAAAGGATTAGTTCATCAGCCAGCACTTTCTTTGCAAGCGGCATTGAATACGCCATTAGGACAGGGGTGGCAAAGTTTGTATTTAGGGCAGATAGCTGGACAAAAAGCCGCGATTATCCCTGTTAATAAAGGCGACCACCAAGCCTTATCACAACTTGCCAATCATCACGATATTTTCTGGCAAGACAAGCGTAGCCACTTAAACCAAGCTTTCCAGCAAACTCGTAATCAAGCCGTGTGGCTAAAATTACTTTCTTTTGTCTTAGCAGGTTTATTGTTGTTGCGTTATTTCGGTGCCAAAGCGAGTGGAAAAATGTTATTTGTCCCCGTTTTTGCGGTGCTTACCACCTTGGGGATTTTCGGTTGGCTTGGTTTACCCATCAGCTTGTTTGCAATGTTTGGAATGTTGTTGGTTTCTGCTATTGCTGTGGATTATGTTGCATATTTGCAAAGTGTTTCTGGGTTAAATGCCCATAAGCAATTTGCGATTGTCCTTGCTGCAAGTACGACGCTAATTTCTTTTGGCTTGCTCACCCTAAGCCATACACCCGCTGTGGCATTGTTTGGGTTGAGCGTGAGTATTGGTGTGATCTGTGCGGTGAGTATCGCATTTATGATGTATCGTAAATAATAACAATGACTTTTTAGGGAGCAAAAAATGAGTCAATATGATGTCGCGATTATTGGTGCAGGCCCTTCAGGTTCCGTGGCGGCTGCATTATTAGCGAAACAAGGGGTATCGGTATGTGTATTAGAGAAGCAATATTTTCCCCGTTTTGTCATTGGTGAAAGCTTACTACCTTATTGTATGGAAATTTTGCGTGAAGCTGAATTGCTTGAGGCAGTAAATCGCGAACCGAGTTTCCAATTTAAAAACGGTGCTGCTTTCACTTGGGGCAATCGTTATACTTATTTTGATTTTACCGATAAATTTACCGCTGGGGCTGGGACAACTTTCCAAGTCAGACGGGGGATTTTCGATAAAATTTTAATTGATGAAGTGGCAAAACGTGGCGTTGATGTCCGTTTTGGCAATGAAGTATTAGCTTTTGAAACACAAAATGATGGCGTGCAATTACAGGTGCGTAACGATAAAGGCGAAAGCTACAATTTGAACGCGAAATTTGTTCTTGATGCAAGTGGTTACGGGCGCGTATTACCACGCTTATTAGATTTGGAGTTACCTTCACACTTGCCAGCGCGTGTGGCGCGTTTCACCCATATTGATGACAATATTGATGATCCTGAGTTTGATCGAAACAAAATTCTTATTACGACTCATCCAGAACACCGAGATGTATGGTTATGGCTTATTCCTTTTGCCGATAATCGTTGTTCTATTGGTGTGGTTGGTTTGCCTGAGACCCTTGAAGGCGATGACGAACAGGTGTTAAAAAAATTTGCATTAGAATGCCCAATGCTAAAACGCATATTAAAAAATGCCGTGTGGGACAATGATTTCCCTTATCGTCATATTCAAGGTTATTCTGCGAATGTAAAAACCTTGCACGGAGAACGCTTTGCTTTATTAGGGAATGCGGCGGAATTTTTAGATCCTGTTTTTTCATCGGGGGTGACAATCGCATTGCATTCCGCACATCTTGCTGTTCCTTTGATCGTGCGACAACTCAACGGTGATATTGTGGACTGGCAAAAAGAATTTGCCGATCCGCTAATGCTTGGTGTAGATGCATTTCGCACTTATGTGAATGGTTGGTATGACGGCTCATTTCAAGATGTGGTGTATGCGAAAGATCCACAGCCCGAAATTCGTCGTATGATTTCTTCCATTTTAGCTGGGTATGCGTGGGATAGTGCGAATCCATTTGTGGCAAAATCTACACAACGTCTTGCCGCGTTGGCTGAGTTTTGTGGCACAGCAAGCCAAGATAAATAAAAAAGAGGAAGTAAAGTGCGGTGCGATTTTTGAGAATTTTATCCCTGTTCATTGATCTAAAAAGAAATGCTACAATCGAAAAAAGTAAAAAAACAACCGCACTTAATATGATGATAAAAAGAATAAGTCAATGGCGAGCTTGGTTTATTGCTGTTGTATTCTGTGGCGTGATGGGCTGCCAAAGTTTACCACAAGCGCAAAATTTTCCAACCAATACGCCAAGTAGCCAATTATTTAAGATTGAACGGCAAGACGAGCAACATCGCTCTCAGCAACAAAGTTTACTTGCCTTACAATATCAACCTAGACAATGGCGTTGGGTGCAAACCGATCCCCTTGGTGCGCCTTTGGCAAGGGTGGTTTTAACGCCACAAGGTTGGCAAAATGATGGCTTTGTTATGCCAAACCCGCAGGCAAAATGGTTGTTTTCTGCGATAGCAACGGCGTTATATCCAGATTTCCCGCTTTTTCCATTTAGCAAGGTGGAAATGCAAGGTAAGCGACAAGTTTATTTTATTAATCATAAGCCTGTTTGGTCGATTGAAGGGCAATCTCCCGTGTGGAAAATTGATTTAACCGACAATAGCCATTGGCGTGTAACTTTACTAAATTAAGGAATAATGTGAGTAAATTGTATTTATCGCAACCTGCGGTGGTCAGTAGTTTAGGTGAAGGGCTGGCTGCCCATATTTCAACGTTATTATCTGCTGCACCTTCTACATTAAGTTTGTGTGATACGCCATTTAGTGAAAATGGATTGCTAGATAATGCACGAATGTATGGCGCAGTGAATGTGCCACTTCGCCCGTTCCCAAAGACTGTTCCAGCAGCGCATCGTAGCCGTAATAATCAATTGTTGTGGCATTGTTTGGCACAGTTGGAAACGCAGATTGAGCAAGCCATTGAGACCTTTGGTAAACATCGTATTGCAGTCGTGGTTGGTACCTCTACTACAGGAGTAGATGAAAATATTGAGCTGTTTAAGCAAGCGGCGGAACATCAAGATTGGTCGAAAGTTCCTTTCAAACAGCAACAACAATATTTCTCTGCACCTGCAGATTTTGTGGCGTGGCAATATGGTTTGAGTGGATTATGTTATGGCATTTCTACTGCTTGTACTTCTGGCGCGAGAGCCTTGATGAGTGCGGCACGATTATTGAAAAATAATCTGTGTGATGCGGTGATTTGTGGCGGCGTGGATACGTTATCCCCTTTAACGATCAAAGGCTTTCAATCCTTATCGGTATTATCCGATAGCCAGACGAATCCACTTTCTGCAAACCGTAAAGGCATTAATATTGGTGAAGGAGCGGCAATGTTTGTGCTATCTAAACAGCCTTTCGGACAATCAGTAGAATTACTTGGCTATGGGGCAAGCAGTGATGCTTATCATATGTCTTCACCACATCCAGAAGGCGAAGGCGCAATTGCCGCATTTCGTGCGGCTTTAGCAAATAGTCAGCTTGCGGCAGATGAAATCGGTTGGATCAATTTGCACGGTACAGGCACTATTCATAATGATCAAATGGAAATTCTCGCTGTGCATAATGTGTTTGGTGAACATACCCCTTGCACTACAACAAAACCATATACAGGACATACATTAGGCGCAGCAGGTGCTGTGGAGGCTGCCATTTTATGGGGAATGGTTCATCCTGATTTCAATCCAGAAGGGAAATTGCCACCCCAATTATGGGACGGTGAGCCAGATCCTACTTTACCTAAGGTTGCAATTACCGACACAAATAGTCGTTGGCAACAGGCAAAACGGATTGGGGCAAGTAGTTCGTTTGCTTTTGGCGGTAATAATACTGTACTCATTTTAGGAGAATGCGATGTTTGATTTAACCTGCCCAATTACCAATATTGCGCCACTGTTACCACATAGTGGCGAAATGGTGCTATTACAACAACTTGATGAAGTTGGGGAAGATTTTCTGGTTGCACAAGCACAAGTGAGTGCGGATCATATTTTGCTAAAAAACGGCAAGTTAGCCAGTTTTGTTGGGGCGGAAATTATGGCGCAGGGCATTGCTGCTTGGGCGGGGTGTAAATGCGTTCGAGCAGGGCAACCTATTGGCTTAGGTTATTGGCTTGGAACAAGAAAATTGCATATTTATCAACAGGCTATTCCTATTGGTAGTACATTAGAAATTCGTGTTCATCGCTCCCTTGAAGATGATACCGGTTTTGGCGTGTTTGACTGCCAACTACGAAATAAAAATACAAATGAACTGATTATTGAAGGAACGCTGAATGTATTGCGTCCACCAAAAGAGAGAAAAGTATGACAGATAGCGTATTAATTACAGGTTCTAGTCGTGGTATTGGCAAAGCCATTGCATTACAACTGGCGCAATCGGGGTTTGATATTGTGTTGCATTGCCGTAGCCGACTTACGGAAGCGGAAACCGTTGCCGAACAAATTCGTGCGATGGGACGCAATGCCCGTATTTTGCAATTTGATGTGAGTGATCGTGATAATACCGCACGAAAATTACTGGCAGATGTAGAACAATTTGGTGCTTACTACGGGGTGGTACTGAATGCGGGATTAACCCGAGATAATGCTTTTCCTGCTTTAACGGATGAAGATTGGGATACGGTATTACGCACCAATTTAGATGGCTTTTACAATGTTCTTCACCCTATTATGATGCCAATGATTCGCCGTCGAAAAGCTGGGCGAATTGTATGTATCACGTCTGTTTCTGGTTTAATAGGAAATCGTGGGCAAGTCAATTATAGTGCCTCAAAAGCAGGTATTATTGGTGCGGCAAAAGCGCTTGCGGTGGAATTAGCAAAACGTAAAATCACGGTAAATTGTGTGGCTCCCGGATTAATCAATACAGAAATTTTAGATGAAAATGTGCCTGTTGAAGAGATTCTCAAAGCGATTCCCGCAGCAAGAATGGGGGAACCAGAAGAGGTGGCACACGCCGTTGATTTCTTAATGAACGAAAAAGCAGGCTATATTACTCGTCAAGTTATCGCCGTGAATGGCGGATTATGCTAAGGAAAAAATAATGAAACGCGTTGTGGTAACAGGTATCGGCGGTATTACCGCATTTGGACGTGATTGGGCAAGCATTAAACAGGCTTTTGCGAAACAAAAAAATGCAGTGCAAACAATGGATTGGGGCAAGCTAGATGGAGAAATAGAATCTCGTCTTGGTGCGCCTATTAACCACTATACCCCACCGGAGCATTGGAATCGTAAACAATTACGCAGTATGGGCAGAGTGGCGCAGCTTTGTGTTGATGCTGCTGAAATGGCGCTAACAAATGCGGGGTTATTGCAAAATGGTGAGCTTAATCCTTGCGTCCTCAATGGCAATATGGGCGTGGCAAGTGGCTCATCATCAGGCAGCACCAAAGACATACAAGATCTCGGTTTAATGATGGCAGGTTATCCCAACACCAGTAATGCCAATACTTATGTACGAATGATGCCTCATACTACCGCGGCAAATATCGGTATTTTCTTTGGCTTAAGTGGACGTATTATCCCGACATCAAGCGCCTGTTCATCAGGCAGTCAAGGCATTGGTTATGCGTATGAGGCGATCAAATATGGAATTATCCCAATGATGTTAGCTGGTGGCGGTGAAGAGTTTTGCCCTTCACAAGTCTATGTGTTTGACTCTCTTTATGCCGCAAGTCACCGGAATAACCAACCACAACAAACACCACGTCCTTATGATCAAGAGCGTGATGGCTTAGTCATCGGCGAAGGTGCAGGGATCTTAGTATTAGAGGAACTTGAACACGCCAAAGCACGCAACGCAACGATTTTAGCGGAAGTAGTTGGGTATGGCGCAAATAGCGATGGCAGTCATATTACACGTCCACAAAAAGAAACAATGCAACGCTGTATGGAATTAGCTTTACAAGACGCGGGATTACGCCCTGAGCAAATTGGTTATGTGAATGGACACGGCACAGCCACAGAACAAGGTGATATAGCTGAAACCCTTGCCACCGCCGCATTATTTGGCAATGTTCCCCTCAGTTCACAAAAAAGCTATCTCGGACACACACTCGGCGCGTGCGGTGCATTAGAATCTTGGTTTTCCATTGAAATGATGCGCGATAATTGGTTTGCACCAACGCTCAACCTAGATAATATCGATCCACGTTGTGGCAAGCTTGATTACATTCGTCAAGCTCCAAGAGAAATTCACACAGACTATGTAATGAATAACAACTTCGCCTTTGGTGGGGTAAATACATCGCTCATTTTTAGGCGCTGGACGGAAGACTAAGTATATAGTGGATATTTAGAAATAGAATTTTCTGTAGTACAACAAAAAATTCAATGATTTTCAACCGCACTTTATTTTTATACAAAAGAATAAGTGCGGTTGAATTTTATCTACTTCCTAAAGTGATACTCCACTTGGTTTCAAAGAAGACCATAGCCAATGTATCTTGATTTTAAGTGCGGTCTTTTTTAGGCATTTTTTGCAAGTTTCGACCAGTTGTAATAGCCATATAATGAATTAAGCAAGTAAGCACCATACATTAGATACATAGCGGGGGTTTCTGCCCATAGTATGACAGAGAGAATGTTGATAATAATCCATAAAATCCACTGTTCGCTATAACGCAAAATCATCAATAATTGTGCGGCAATAACAAGTACCGTGGTAACACCATCTAAGCCCACTGAATTACCATCAGTGGTTTTTAAAATACTAATAAAGGTAGCAGAACCTAGTACCACAAGGGTGATGAGGGTTGTCCAGCCTTTTAAGGTGAGAAATTTAGCAATTACCGTTTCACTTTGTTCTGCGTTATTACGCATATTTTCTTTCCATAAGAAATAACCGATAAATTGCGCAGGGATATAAACATAAAGCGTGGTGGTCATTTCGCCATAAAACTTATTGTCTAAAGACACATAGAAATAGCTATAAGCAAAAATCAAGCCGAAGAAATAGTTACTGATTTTCCCTTTCCCGACAAAGACCACGCATAAAATCCCTGAAATACCCGCGAGCGCTTCTAACCACGAAACAGGGGATTGCACATAGGCATAAACCTGTGCCGCAATAAACAAGAAAAGCCAGACAACTTCAAAGGGTTTCCAGCCACCAAAAAATTCATTTTTGAGCGTTTGAGATAAGCGCATTGTATTATCCTCAATAAGTGAAATAAAAACCTTGCGATTTTTACACCGCACTTTTTTAAAGTCAAGGATAAGCTACATTTTTATTTGCTTTACGTGATTTTAATCACATTTTTGTTGTATATATTTTCATTTCTTTTTTGTGGCAAGATCGTTAAAATAGCCGCCCTTTTTGATGGTTGAATATTCGCGAAATGCTTTACCTATAAAGCGTTAGCAATTGAGTAAGAGTAATAATAAGAGAAAATTTTATGTCCTTTGTAGTTGGTCAGCGTTGGATTAGTGAAAGTGAAAATGATCTGGGCTTGGGGGTGGTTGCAGAAGTTAATCATCGTACCGTAACGGTCAATTTTCCTGCCGCCGAAGAAATTCGCATTTATGCCTTAGATAATGCCCCATTAGTACGAGTGGTTTTTAGCGTAGGCGATGAAATTCGCCATAAAGAGGGTTGGCAGGGAAAAGTGCTTGAAGTGTTAGATCATAATGGACTGGCATTTTATTTGGTACAAAAAGAAGACGGGCAAGAAACGCTATTGCAAGAAGCCGATCTCAGTGCGCAAATTACCTTTAGCAAGCCTCAAGAACGTTTATTTGCTGGGCAGATTGATCGTGTTTCGCATTTTGTGTTGCGTTATCGTGCCTTGCAACAACGTCAAGCACAATATCAATCGCCATTGCGTGGTTTGCGAGGGATTCGTGGTGGATTAATTCCACATCAACTTCATATTGCGCAAGAAGTCGGGCAACGTATTGCACCACGCGTATTACTTGCTGATGAAGTGGGGTTAGGGAAAACCATTGAAGCAGGAATGATTTTACAACAGCAACTTTTTGCGGAAAGAGCAGAAAGAGTACTTATCATTGTGCCAGAAAGCTTACAGCATCAATGGCTAGTAGAAATGCTACGCCGTTTTAACTTACATTTTTCACTTTTTGATGAAGAACGTTGTGCGGATTTTGATGGGCTTGACGGTGGTGTGGCAACCAATCCGTTTAAAACAGAATCCTTGATTATTTGTGCATTAGATTGGCTCATTCAAAAGCCCAAACGTGCTGAGCAGCTTGTGAAGGCAGAATTTGATTTACTCATTGTGGATGAAGCCCATCATCTTGAATGGTCGGAACACGCACCTAGTTTGGCATATCAAATGGTGGAACAGCTAGCAAGCCATATTCCAGCCGTGTTATTGCTGACCGCAACGCCTGAACAGCTAGGGCAAGCAAGTCATTTTGCACGCTTAAAACTGCTCGATTCTGATCGCTTTTATGATTATGACGCCTTTGTGCAAGAACAACAGCGTTATCAACCGGTGGCTGAAGCGGTGAAAGGATTACTAAGTGAACAGCCATTAAGCAGGCAAGAAGAAAAACATTTAGCCGACTTGCTTTCCGATCAGGATATAGCGCCATTATTGGCTGATCTTCAACATTGCGAGAAAAAAGGACAAGCACGCCAAACGCTGATAGAAAATTTACTCGATCGCCACGGTACAAGCCGTGTGTTATTTCGTAATACGCGTCAAGGGGTGAAAGGCTTCCCATTGCGTCATTATCACGAAATCACCTTGCCAATGCCAAAACAATATCGTAATGCGATTGGCGTGTTGAAAATGCTAGGTGAGGTAAAAACCAGTGATTTATTTTATCCCGAGCAGATCTTCCAAAAAATGAATCCAGATGCAGCGTGGTGGGATTTTGATCCTCGTGTGGAATGGTTGATTGATTTTTTACAATCTTATCGTGAAGAAAAAGTGTTGGTGATTTGTCATCAAGCCAATACAGCCATTCAGTTAGAAAAAGCATTACGCGAAAAAGAGGCTATTCGCAGTGCGGTATTCCATCAAAATATGTCGATTGTGGAACGGGATAAAGCTGCCGCCTATTTTGCTCAACAGGAAGAAGGCGCGCAAGTGTTGCTGACTTCCAGCATTGGCTCAGAAGGGCGAAATTTCCAGTTTGCCCATCATCTCGTGCTATTTAATTTGCCGGATAATCCTGATTTGTTGGAACAGTGCATTGGACGCTTAGATCGTATCGGACAAACTCAAGACATTGAGATTTATACGCCTTGTTTTGCCGATAGCCCGCAGGTTCTACTGGCGAAATGGTATCATCAAGGGTTAAATGCGTTTGAAGAAACCTGCCCAATGGGGGCAACGTTATTTGAAAAGTGCGGTGTAAAATTACAAGCATTTTTACAGCATAATGAACAAAATGCGGACTTTGATGAATTTATTGCACAAACTCGCCTTGAACGTGATGCACTGAAAGCCCAGCTTGATCAAGGACGCGATCGCCTATTGGAAATCAACTCTAATGGGGGCGAACAAGCCCAAGCCTTGGCAGATGCCATTGGCGCGCAAGATGGATCAAGCGAATTAATTAATTTCACCTTGAATTTGTTCGATATTATTGGCGTGGAACAGGAAGATTTAGGTGAAAAAAGTATTGTCATTCATCCAACAGGCACAATGCTCGTACCAGATTTTCCGGGCTTAAAAGAAGAGGGAGTAACCGTTACCTTTGATCGTCATTTAGCAGTAGCACGCGAAGAAGTTGAATTTCTCACGTGGGATCACCCGATGATTCGCAATGGCATAGATTTGATTACTGATGGCGAGATTGGTAAAACTGCCGTATCATTGTTCATCAATAATGAATTGCCAGTGGGATCGATGTGGTTGGAACTTATCTATATTGTGGAAGCACAAGCACCAAGAGGATTACAGCTCACACGTTTCTTGCCACCAACGCCAGTACGCTTATTAATTGATGGTAAAGGAAATAATCTCGCGGAAAAAGTGGGCTTTGAGTTGTTACAAAAACAACTTAAACCTATGGCAAAACAAATGGCGAGCAAGGTGATCAAAATGTTGCGCGCTAATATTGAACAATTATTGAAAGCAGGTGATCGGCAAATTGCGGAACAAGCTGAGGGATTTATTCAGCAAGCTGAACAGAAAGCCACACAACGTTTGGATAGCGAATTAACCCGTTTGCACGCGTTAAAACAAGTGAATAAAACGATTCGCCAAGATGAAATTGACGCACTCAGCGCAGAGCGAGAGCAAATTTTGCAGCATTTGCAAAAAGCAACTTGGCGCTTGGATAGCCTGCGTGTGATTATCAGTAATAAGAGTAAATAATGGCATTAATTGACTACCGCCCCCCGCGTGAACCTTGGTTAGAGGTGATTTATCACGATAACCATATTTTATTGCTCAATAAGCCGAGCGGTTTACTTTCTGTACCGGGAAATCAACCGCAATATTACGACAGTGCAATGTCGCGAGTGAAAGAAAAATATGGTTTTTGCGAGCCAGCGCATCGTCTTGATATGGCAACCAGTGGGATTTTGTTGTTTGCGATGAGTAAACTTGCGGACAAAGAACTCAAACGCCAGTTTCGTGAGCGTGAGCCGAAGAAATCTTACCAAGCCTTAGTATGGGGACATTTACAGCAGGAAAGTGGCACGGTGAATTTGCCACTGATTTGCGATTGGGAAAATCGTCCAAGACAGAAAATTTGTTTTGAGCTAGGCAAAAGTGCGGTAACAAATTTTGAGGTTTTAGCACGCTTACCCAATAATAGCACAAGGGTGCAACTTACCCCCATTACAGGGCGTTCGCACCAATTAAGATTACATATGCTCGCTCTTGGTCATCCCATTTTAGGCGATAAGTTTTATGCGCATCCACAAGCGAAAGCAATGTCGCCACGTTTATGCTTGCACGCGCAATCTTTACAGATTCGCCATCCTTTAACGGGCGAAATAATGAATTTTACCGCAGAAGTGCCATTTTAATTGATTATGACCAATCACAGAAATAATGCGGAGAATTGGTGATTTAATGCTACAATTCTCCCTTATTCATTTTTATTTGAGATAAATTATGTCCCGTCAAAAGAAAACACGCCGTATTA
The DNA here is from genome assembly GCF_026226765.1 of Avibacterium sp. 21-599. NCBI lineage: Bacteria > Pseudomonadati > Pseudomonadota > Gammaproteobacteria > Pasteurellales > Pasteurellaceae > Avibacterium > Avibacterium sp. 21-599. The sequence continues at coordinate 455,230 of NZ_JAKKOB010000001.1, read as the reverse complement.
CGGATATTATGCCAACACGCAAGGCGGATAAACCAACGCAAAACGTCCCAACTGGACGTGGACGCAAACTAACACGTTATGAATTAGATGCCAAAGCGCGTGAGGAAAAAAGAAAGAAAAAACATAAAGGCTTAGCCGCGGGTTCTCGCCATAGTCGCCAAGAAGAAAATAACGCCTTGCAACAACAAGCGAAGTTAGATCCTCGTGTAGGCAGCCGCAAGAAAATTCCACTCGTGGTAGAGTTCGTCAATAAACCTGAAAAAGGGATGACCATTCCACCCGTTGCGGTAGAAAAACAGAAAGCCCTTGATCCAATGGTGGAACTTGAACAGCTTGAAAATAATGAATGCTTGAATGACTTATTAGATGAGCTTGAAGCAGGTAAAACCTTAAGCCGTCAAGATCAGGCCTTTGTGGATGAATGTTTAAATCGCATTGCACAGCTTATGGATCAACTTGGCATCCGAGACGATGAAGAAAATGCGGAAAATTTATACCGCACTTTTGAAACCATTGATATTAATCAGTTTAAATAATTTATGTGGATTTACCTTTTAGTTGCCCTCGGGCTTTTGATTATTGTGGGATTAACCGCTTATGCGGTGAAATTGTTGCGTGCCTTAAAGCGACAAAAACAGCAGTTAGAGAATGCACGTTTGGCTCGTGTAAAACGCCTCAAAGAGAGTATTGAGATTATCGCTCGGGCAATGCAAAATGATGATTGCAATTTGTCTGAAGGGGCGATTCGGTTAAAAATGTTACTCGATCCTTTGGGGCTAAAAATCACCACTTACCCTGCTATGGCAGAACTTTATGAGGTAGTGAAGGAAATGCCAACGCATCAAGCACGGAAAGCGTTAAAAAAGAATGAGCGTATGCGTTTAGATCTAACACGTGAAAGTGCTGAGGCAAAGTTAGAGCCAAAAATTTTGTTGGAATTAAATCAATTATTGCTTGATATTGAAAATGTTTAGGGGGAAATTAATGTCTGGAACTATGTGGGATTCCGCGTTAATTCAAAAATATAACTATTCTGGGCCGCGTTACACCTCTTACCCAACGGCGCTAGAATTTAATGAAAATTATAATGAACAGGATTTTCAAGCGGCAGCAGGGCGTTACCCAGATCGTCCGCTTTCCCTTTATGTGCATATCCCGTTTTGCCATAAATTATGCTATTTCTGTGCTTGTAACAAAATCATTACACGTCATCAGCACAAAGCGGATATTTATCTCGATTATTTAGAAAAAGAAATTAAAAATCGTGCCGCACTTTTTCGCAACCGCAAGGTTACCCAAGTCCATTGGGGTGGCGGTACCCCTACGTATCTCACTGAGCAACAATCCAGCCGTTTAATGGCAATGTTGCGAGAACATTTCGAGATTTGTGATAACGCAGAAATTAGTATCGAAATGGATCCACGCAAAATTGAATTGGAAACCCTTGATCATTTACGCAAAATCGGTTTTAACCGAATTAGTATGGGTGTACAGGATTTCAATAAAGCAGTGCAAAAAGCGGTAAACCGTGAGCAAGATGAAGACTTTATTCACGCTTTGTTAGAACGCGCACGCACTTTAGGCTTTCAGTCCACCAATCTAGATTTGATTTATGGCCTGCCATTGCAAAACGTTGAAAGTTTTATGTTTACCTTGCAAAAAGTGATCGAACTCAACCCCGATCGTTTGAGCGTGTTTAACTATGCGCACTTACCAAGTCGCTTTGCAGGGCAGGCAAAAATCAAAGAGGATCAACTACCTGCACCAGAGACCAAACTCACTATTTTGCAAAAGACCATTGAAACCTTAGGTCAGGCGGGTTACCGCTTTATTGGAATGGATCATTTTGCCAAACCGGATGATGAGCTAGCGATTGCCCAACAAAATGGCGTGCTACACCGAAATTTCCAAGGTTACACCACACAAGAAGAATGTGATTTGCTTGGGCTTGGCGTTTCTGCAATTAGCCTGCTGGGTGATACTTATGCACAAAACCAAAAAGAACTAAAACATTATTACGCAGATATTGAACAAAAAAGCACCGCACTTCACAAAGGCTTTGTTATGAGCCAAGAAGATTGCTTACGCCGTGATGTGATCAAACAACTGATTTGTAATTTCAAACTGGATTATGCCCCTTTTGAACAGCAATATGGCATTGATTTCAAAACTCATTTTGCAGAAGATCTGGAATTGCTTGCCCCTCTGGCGGAAGATGGACTCATTGAAATAGGCCATCAAGGCTTACAGGTTTCACCAGTGGGACATTTGCTCATCCGCAATATTTGCTTATGTTTTGATACCTATTCACGACAACAAGCCAGACGTCAGCAGTTCTCACGAATTATTTAATCTCAATGATCCGCTCAAAGCGATTGCATTGAGCGGGTAAACTGTGAGCTTAGAAGTACGAAGCGAGTTAAAGAAATTCAGTATATTTAACTTTTTTATAACATATTCCTTTAAGTTATTTGTAAATTACGCTGTTTCTTTTACAATGCCTAGCACTTAACGAAATCTACTCAAAGGAGACTATTATGTTGAAAAAATTAGCCTTTTTTTCTACCGCACTTTTCGCTATCACAACTGCAACTCAAGCTGTTGCAGCAGAAAGTTTGATTGAACGTATCAACAATAAAGGGACAATTACAGTTGGTACAGAAGGCACTTACGCCCCTTTCACTTATCACGATGCGAGCGGAAAATTAACCGGCTATGATGTGGAAGTTACCCGTGCCGTGGCAGAAAAATTGGGGGTAACCGTAGAATTTAAAGAAACCCAATGGGACGCAATGCTTGCAGGCCTAAAAGGTGGACGCTTTGATTTAGTTGCAAACCAAGTGGCATTAACCACACCAGAACGTCAGGCAACCTTTGATAAATCAGAACCTTATAGCTGGTCTGGGGCGATGCTATTAGCGCGTCAGGATGAAAATCGTCTTCAAAAAGTTGAAGATGTAAAAGGCTTAAAAGCGGCACAAACACTTAGCTCAAACTATGGTGAGCTAGCGGTGAAATATGGTGCGCAAATTGTACCTATTGATGGTATGGCACAAGGACTATTATTAATTCAGCAAAAACGCGCCGATGTTACCTTTAATGATTCCTTAGCCCTGTTGGATTATTTAAAGAAAAATCCAAATTCAGGTTTAAAACCATTCTGGGAATCAGAAGATAAAGTGGGTGCTGGGTTTGTGGCTAATAAAGGCAATAATGATGCCCTAGATAAAATCAATGCCGCAATTGTTGAGTTACGCAATGACGGCACATTGAAAAAATTAGGTGAACAATTCTTTGGAAAGGATATCAGTGTTAAATAATTTCTTAGCTTCCTTACCCTTTATGACCGATGCGCGTGCTGAGCTGGTGATAAATGGGTTTCTCCCAATGGTTAAAGCAGCGGTATTGGTTTCAATACCGCTTGCTGTCGTTTCTTTCTTTTTGGGAATGATCATTGCAATTGGCGTGGCATTGCTACGAGTAACACCGGTTAATGGGTGTTTACATCGTATTCTACTTACCATTGCCAAAGTGTATATTTCAATTATTCGCGGTACGCCAATGTTGGTGCAAATTTCAGTCGTATTTTATGGCTTACCTGCATTGGGGGTGTTTATCGATCCGATTCCTGCGGCAATTATTGGGTTTTCCCTTAATGTGGGCGCTTATGGTTCAGAAACTGTGCGTGCAGCAATTCAATCCGTGCCGAAAGGACAATGGGAAGCAGGCTATACTATTGGTATGACCTATATGCAGACTTTCCGTCGAATTATTGCACCACAAGCGTTTCGTGTTGCCGTTCCGCCGTTGAGTAACAGTTTTATTGGCTTGTTTAAAGATACGTCGCTTGCTTCGGTTGTTACTGTAACAGAAATGTTCCGTGTAGCTCAGCAAATCGCTAATTCCTCTTACGATTTCTTACCGGTGTATATTGAGGCTGGGTTGGTATATTGGTGTTTCTGTTTTGTGCTGTTTATCATTCAAGCGCGGGTAGAAAAACGTTTAGATCGCTATGTGGCAAGATAGGGGAAGGCGATGATTAAAGTACGCAATATTCATAAAACCTTTGGTCATAATCCTGTACTAAAAGGGATTGATCTTGATATTCACAAAGGCGAAGTGGTAGTCATTCTTGGGCCTTCAGGTTCAGGCAAAACGACTTTCTTACGTTGTTTGAATGCCTTAGAATTACCAGAACAAGGCACGATAGAATTTACCCAAGAAAATCCACTCACCGTCGATTTTGCAAGTAACAATATCAATAAGCAGATTTTACCTTTGCGCCGTAAATCAGGAATGGTGTTCCAACAATATAACCTATTCCCGCACAAAACCGCCTTGGAAAACATTATGGAAGGCCCTGTGCAAGTGCAAAAACGCGATCCCAAAATCGTTCGTCAAGAAGCTGAAACCTTATTGGAAAAAGTGGGATTACTAGACAAAAAAGAGCTTTATCCTTACCAACTTTCAGGCGGTCAGCAACAACGTGTTGGGATTGCTCGCGCACTGGCGATTCAACCTGAATTAATGCTCTTTGATGAACCCACTTCCGCACTCGATCCGGAATTAGTACAAGATGTGCTAAACACAATGAAAGCACTCGCTAACGAAGGTTGGACAATGGTCGTGGTAACACACGAAATCAAATTTGCCCTAGATGTGGCGGACGTAGTTGTGGTAATGGACGGTGGCGTCATTGTTGAACAAGGTTCGCCACAAGCATTATTTGCCAATCCAAAACACGAACGCACTAAAGCCTTTTTACATCGTTTAAAGGCAGAATGACAACAATAAAGCGTGATAAAAAAACGAAACCGATGAGAAATCATCGGTTTTTTTTCGAGGGCATTGGCGCTCTTCCTTTTAGTTTGAATTGTCATCGGTATAGTAGACAAAATGGTTGCTAAAAAAGTGGTTAAAGCCTTTTATATAAAAAGGCTTTAACTATTCACTAATAGTGCTTGAATTGGCAATGCCAAAGTGTAGCATCCTCAGCGGTTTCCTTTTATTCAAAGCTTGCTAGCATTAACTCAAACCAATCTTGCATTGTATGACTCATTGCAGTCAAATCCAGTTTTGTTAATTCTTGCTCACTTAGCACCCGTTGACAGTATTTATCTTCTTTCGCATTGTGATAATCACTGCCATAAATACTTTCACGCAATATGGCAAAACACTTTTGTTGAATTGTTTCGGCATCATTTTTGCCTTTTTCATTATTTAGCGCGTTAAAATATTTCTCCAGATTTTCCGTTAGCACTAGGCAAGGGGATTGCTGAGCTTGAACATAAGCCTCAAGGTAGCATTGTAATTGGGTAAGTGCGGTGCTTTTTGGCAAAATTTTAAACCGCACTTGCGCATTTTTAGCATAGCTATGAGAGGGCGCTACATTTTCTTGCGTAGCACATTGCAGTAAATAATAGATCCAATTTTCAATCAGATCCTTATCACGGATTTTCCCTCCTACCCGCCAAGTAACGCGTTCCATTGTGCCGTTAGCAAGGGGATAAAGCTGATTTATTACCCCCGTTAAACGTAGGGTTTGAGTTGGCAAGGCGAAATCCAATTCTGCCACCACACTTTGGCTTTCTTGCTTTAAATATGCCGCGACATCTTTTTTCAGACCAAGAATCGCTTGGCTAAGTTGTTGTGCTTCCACTTGGGCAAAACCGCCTCTTGGCATTACCCCTTTAATTTGTAACTTGTGGAAAAACTGGCTAAACTCATCATCGTTCAGATACAGTAATTGCTGATTAATGGTGTAGCGTTCCAAATTATCGAAATCAAAATTTTCTGTATCCTTTAATGCGTTTTCTTCATTTTTCAAATAAATACCTAAAATCTGTTCCAAGAAAAATTTTATCGGGTGCTGAACAAAAGCAATAAGTTGGCTTAATTCGACATTCTGCACAAGATGTCCATTATTCAATGGCTGAATAAAACTTTGCTCTTGTGGTGTGATCTCGTTCACTAATGGCAACCATTTATGCGCAAAAGTGCGGTGCTTTTTAGTGAAATTTTTCTCGCTAAAAGCAGTCATTGGATGGTGAATCACCAATTTTTTACGCCAATATTCATTTGGGTCTGCACACGCATCCTCCTCAGGTAAAGGCAAGTTTTCTGCCACATAATCGAGTAATTGATTAACAAGCACGGAAGGTTCTTTTGGCGCATCATCAATCATTGAATGCCCGACATAGCTAAGATAGAAATAATCCTGTGCGGAAACCAATGCTTCAAGGAAAAGATAACGATCATCATCTCGCTTGAAACGATCCCCCTTTTGTTGATGATATTGCATTAGATCAAAGCTATTTGGCGTAGTTTGCCGTGGATATTCCCCTTCATTCATTCCAAGCAAACACACTACACGAAATGGAATGGAGCGCATTGGCAATAAGGTGCAGAAATTCATTTTTCCAGCTAAAAAACGTAAATTATGTGGATTTTCTTGCAAATAGTGGCTCATCACCTCAGCGACAACTTCTGCACCAAGTGATTGATTAAATTGCACATTGATTAAGGGTTCCACAAAAGTTTCAATACAATCTTTGAGATACCATTGGGTTTCTTGGCTCGTTTCGTCAAATTGGAAAAACGTTTCAACAAGCTGGAATAAGGCTTGCTGCCATTGCTCAACGGAATGCTCGCCACAAAGTGTACGGTACCATTGGTGAAGTTGCTCGATAAATTCTGCCAAATAGGCGGCCAATTGCCCTTTTAGACCATAGCTATTATCAAAACCAAGGCTGTCTTGCCAAATGCTGTTTTCTTCTCGCATTGCGTAGCCCAACAGCATTCGTTCAAGCCCAGCTTTCCACGCATTATAATTTTCTTGTACGCCATCCCGATATTTCTCCAAACCAAAACGAATACCAGAATGCACCACCCAGTGATGGATATAAGGCAAGTCTTCCAATTCAATATGGAAACGTGCGCGAATACTTGGAATATCGAGAAAATCCAACACTTCTTGTGCAGTAAAAAGGCTCTCTTTCAAGTTTAGCAATTTGATAAACGCGGAGACAATGACATCATTTTCCGACAATTTATTATCTGAAATCGAAAAGGGAAGATAAGGTTTCCCTTGCTCAAAAACGGCACGAATGTAAGGCGTATATTTATCAATATCCGCCACCATTATGACCACATCTTTTGGTGTAAGCGTTGTATCTTGATTAAATAAGTGCAATAAATAATCTTGCAATGCCTCGACCTCGCGCATTGCGCTATAACAAGCGTGAATTGAAAAAGAAAGATCTTGCGGTTCAAAATGCAGTGGCGCAATACCTGTCGGGGTAAGCGTTAAAATGCGTTGCTGAATTTGGTGTAACAATCCCTCTTTCGACAATTCTACATAAGCATTAATTTCGTTACTTTGCAAATCTGTGAGCAAATAAAGAAAATCTCGCCCTTGTTTTCCCCAAGAAGAAAGTAACGGGTTTCCCACTTGCAACAATTCTTGTTCGGCGGTGTATTCGTGCTGTTTTTGTTCTAGCTGGGCAATTTGCTGATGAGAAAATAATGGGCTAGCCTGTTGGCTTTGGTGATCAATGCGGGATCGCTGTTGTAATTTTCGCCAATATTGGCTATCTACAATATCTCCCCAATACTCACGACAAGGATTAGTGAAGAATAAATGCACATCACAAAATGCACTAATGCCGTTAAGAATTTCTAGGTACACTTTTGGCAACGCTGAGATCCCAAAAACAAAAATGCGTTTAGGCAGTTTCACAGGCATTTTCTGTTGCAATAGCTGGAGAAATTGTTGGTGTAAATGCGCTCGGTGCCAAACGTCTTCATTGCCATTTTGCTGTTGAATTTCCGCCACTAAAGCACGCCATAAAATGCCTTGCCATTCGATATGCTGTGCAATTTGAGTCACCAACTGGGGTTTATCTGTACTTTTCTGCGTAGCAATTTGTTGAGCGATCGTGCGATCTTCCTTTTTTTCCCACGCACTGATCCAATCTGGACGATACACCAAATATTGATCAAATAAATCTGCGATTTTTTCCGCTAATTGATATAACTTTTGTTGTGCCGATTGAGGTGCCGTATTCAGATAATCACGTAATGGTGCAAAGGCAGGTTGGGATAAATATTGTGGGATCAATCGCATCAAACGCCATACAATCTGCTCTTTAGCAAATTGATTTTGCTGTGTAATATTAAACAAATTATCGCGATAAAGTTGCCAAATAAAGGTGGCTGGCATAGGAAATTGCAAGTTCGCTGAAATCCCTTGCTTTTCGGCAATTTGCCATTGTAACCACTGCGCCATTCCCGGGCTTTGCACTAAAATAATTTCCGATTGTAGCGGATCATTCAATGGCATTGTCTTGATTAAATGCAACAGAATATCTTTTTGTGTTTCAAGCAAATTGGAATAATAAACGGTTAGCACAGAATTTCCTTTTATAAATTGGTTTCCCCTGTGGGATAACGCACAGTTACCTTATTTTCGTGACAATTAAGATGAAAAATAAGCTGATTTTGCTCAATGTGAGTTTGACAGCTCAGCCCCATAAACAGACGTTGTTGCTGATTATGTGCAATAGAAATGGCTTGTAAATCTTGATAAATTTTCACCGCACTTTGCCGTTGATAAGCGAGCCATTGATTAATGGACAGAAAAATACCACTAAATAGCGTTAAAGTCATCAGCAAAGCAAGCAAATTCATTCCTTGATATTTTAACGGCCTATAAAGACTCAAAATCATACCAGCTCCTTTTTGCTAAGCGCCAAAAGCGATATGCCTGAACCACGTCTTGCAGCGTTTGCTTGTTGTAAACCAATTTCACATTCTCCCCTTGATATACCTGTCCTTGCGTAATCACCGCACCGCGCAGTTCCCCTTTACCTGATAAGATTAAATCACCTTCGGCGACAACGACGGCATAAATATTGCCATTGATCTCCCAATGCTTTTCTTGCTCGGAAAACCAGTAGAGTGGATAGTTGCCAATATTCCCTTGCGATAAAAACCTTGCAAACAGCGGCGTGATCGCAGGATCAAAATAATGTGAAAATTCCCCCGCATTGATGCCGCGACTTGGCATTCTTTGAAATAGGCTCACTCGCTCACACCAAGCAAAATGGGAAGAAGAATCAGAAGTGCGGTGATTTTTTAGCGTATTTTTAAATTCAAGACGATAAACAGAATGGCGATAATCTAAAGGTAATTTTTCACATTCTTGATTCAAATTTTGTCTGCTGATTGGCAACAGTACGGCATCATTTTGTACATAAAATTTTTGCTGTGCGTTCATTGCGCGATAAAAATGCAGTTCCTCTTGGTTAAACCACATTGTAATCATCAAGAATGAGCTAAGCAGTAATAATAACGTCAGGGTAACCATACCTTTTCGCGCGTTCATTCTGTACCGCCTTGATTAAGCAAGGGAATCACTACTTGGCTTTCATATTCAATATGCGGTTGTTGCGTCAATTGCCCTTTTAAATATGCCGTAAGCAATACGGGGTCTTTTAGCCATTGCAAAGAAAAATCCGTTATTGCTATTTTATGGTCATCAAATAAATCTACCCAACCGCCTCTCTCACAAGCGAGCTGTTGCAGGTAGCCTTGGCACTCTTTTTTTGCACATTTTTGCTTAACGGTATTTTTATAAGTCAAACGTGTTTCCAGCATTTTATGTTTTAAACGATAACCGAATAACTCACGCTCAATTTCTTTTGTCCGATTTTTGCCATTTTCACGACATAGCCCCTTGGTATAAGTGGAACCAATACAGCCTGAATTATCCAAATCATAGAAAAATAACACACAGCTATTCGGTTTTTCCCCTGCAGATTGGCTAAGTACTAAGCTTGTGCCTCGTTCATCTTGCTCAAACAAGGCGAAATTGTCCACTTTACGTTTTTCAACTGCGGCACGAAATCCGGTTCGGCGTAAATCTTTGCTAATTAACTGCAACGTTCTTTCTATCTCTGCTTGTAAAAACAGACGCGCATTCATTTGCTGAATTTGCCATTGGCTATGTTGATAAAATTTCACTATGCCAATCAATAATAAGCTGGATATTCCCAACGCTGACATTAGACCGAACAAACTTTGTCCTTTTAAATAGCCTTTCATCTAAGGTTCTCCACAAGCACTGAGTGAATTTGCAGGTTTGAGTTTTAGACTACCCACATTAAAAAAAGAAAATAAGGTTTTTACCTGCCCAGCTTGCAATAAAAAACAATCAGATTGAATCGTATTACGGATACCGCTGATTCTTGCCATCTCTTGTGGAAAATAATGTTTACTGCTAATCATTGTTTTTGTTGGAAACAATGGTTGATAAATATTCGCCATTAGCTCTTCTGCACATAAGTGCGGCTGTAAACAATTGCATATTTTTTTACTTTTAACTTGTGCAACAATGCACCATTTCTGGCTTACTAACTCTCGATTTGCCACTAAAAACCATACTTGATTAGAATTTTCTACTCGCCGTTGAATCGTACGCAAAAATAAATATAAGCGTTGTTGTTCTTTGCCTAGCAGCCATTGCTCCTGGTGCTGTTGCCATACAGGTAACGCCATAAGCAATAACAAACTAGAAATCAATAACACGATAAGCGATTCTAATAAGGTGAAACCTTTCATTTTATCCATAATAAAAACGCTGATTTTTTCAACCGCACTTTGTTTATCTTATATTTTTTCAACAATATTTCTTTGTAAGAATTGTTTTCGTTACATTGCTTTTAATGCACTAGGCAGAGCCTAACAAACACGGTGCTTTTTTAATAGGGAATGAGCAAATTTTTGGAATCAAGATCGCAAAAATAATGAGAAAATAAAATGAAGGATAAACGGTCTAATCAATAAAAAATAACAAGGAAAAAAATGATTTTTTAATTTAATAGGGAAATTGACGATTGGTGGGTCGTGAAGGATTCGAACCTTCGACCAACGGATTAAAAGTCCGCTGCTCTACCGACTGAGCTAACGACCCTAAGTATATTTAGACAGTTATATTTGATTGGTGGGTCGTGAAGGATTCGAACCTTCGACCAACGGATTAAAAGTCCGCTGCTCTACCGACTGAGCTAACGACCCTAAATATATTTAGGCAGTTACGTTTGATTGGTGGGTCGTGAAGGATTCGAACCTTCGACCAACGGATTAAAAGTCCGCTGCTCTACCGACTGAGCTAACGACCCGAATAGGTATCATTGCGTAACGGGGGCTTATAATACTGTTTTTATTTTAATAATCAATAAAAATTTTCTCTTTTTTGTTTATTTGAACGAATAAACAGCAATTAAATAGTAATTTAATATACAGATAAGAAAGGCTTGAGTAGCATTCTCAAGCCTACGTTGAAATTGCATTAAGGCTAGCGAGTAGAAAGTGCGGTATTTTTTTATCGCACTTTTTAATACCGAGTAGTGTCAAATTCTATTCTTCCTTTAACATCATTTTCACCTGCGGAAAAAATACATTATACTTAGCCGAAGGATTAGATTGTATTGAGAAAATATTATGACAACGCCCTTGAATATCATTTTTGCAGGTACGCCAGAATTTGCGGCACAACATTTGGCGGCCTTGTTGAATTCAGAACATAATGTAATTGCGGTTTACACCCAGCCAGATAAGCCCGCAGGACGTGGTAAGAAACTACAAGCCAGTGCGGTGAAACAGTTAGCGGAGCAACATCAGATTCCTGTTTATCAACCTAAATCCTTACGCAAAGAAGAGGCGCAACACGCGCTCGCTGCGTTAAATGCCGATGTGATGGTCGTGGTGGCGTATGGGTTAATTTTGCCAAAAGCGGTTTTGGACGCACCAAGATTAGGTTGTTTGAATGTACACGGTTCCATTTTACCTCGTTGGCGTGGCGCTGCACCCATTCAACGCGCCATTTGGGCAGGCGATGCTCAGACGGGGATCACCATTATGCAGATGAACGAAGGCTTGGATACGGGAGATATGCTGCATAAAGTGTATTGCGATATCAGCGCTGAAGAAACCTCTTTGAGCCTTTATCATAAGCTGGAAAAAATTGCCCCAAATGCGTTGCTTGAGGTATTAAATGGTTTAGAAGCAGGACAATTTCAGCCAGAAGTGCAAGATGATGCCTTGGCTAACTACGCCGATAAACTGTCTAAACAAGAGGCTAAATTAGATTGGCAATGTTCCGCAGTACAGCTTGAGCGTTGTATTCGTGCCTTTAATCCTTGGCCGATCAGTTATTTTGTTACGACCGATAGTGATGGCAATGAACAGACCTTAAAGGTCTATCAAGCAACGGTGTTACCTCATCAGAATCAACCTGCTGGTACGATTTTACAGGCAGATAAAAATGGCATTCAAATTGCCACAGTCGATGGCGTGTTAAATCTTACTCAGCTGCAACCAGCGGGTAAAAAGCCAGTGTCGGCACAAGATTTACTTAATGGCAGAGCAGATTGGTTCCCGGTAGGTAAGGTATTAGCATAATGAAGCAAACAAAACCTCAAGCTAAAATGCCTAAAAAAAGTACCGCACTTGCTGCGAAATCCCTTTCTGTGCGTGCCGTGTCGGCACAATATCTTTTGCAAGTGTTAGATAAAGGACAATCGCTTTCTACCTTACTTGCGGAAAAAAATCCTACGCTGAAAGAACAGGATCTTCCTTTATTACAAGAAATTTGCTTTGGTGTATGCCGTGTGTTGCCCCGTCTAACGCAAATTATTCAGCAATTAGTGGATAAGCCGTTGAAAGGCAAAACTCGCCTTGTGCATTGTTTATTGCTAGTGGGCTTGTATCAACTTTTATATTTACGCACTCCTGATCACGCGGTAGTCGATGAAATGGTAAAGGCGACGCAAAGCCTGAAATTAGACAGTTTCAAAGGCTTGGTGAATGGCGTGCTACGCCGTTTCTTACGCGAACAGGCGAATATTCTAGCGAAAGTCGACAAACATTGGCAAACCTTGCACCCAGAATGGTTGGTGAATAAGCTGAAAAAAGCTTATCCAAATTGGCGAGAAATTATCGAAGCGAATAATCAAAAACCGCCAATGTGGTTAAGAGTGAATGTGCAACATAGTAATGTTGATGATTATCTCGCTTTATTACAAAAAGCAGACATTGACGCAGTGGCGGGAGAGTATCCGCAGTCCATTCGTTTAATACAGGCAAAAAATGTGGCGCAGTTACCACACTTTATGGAAGGTTGGCTCACCGTGCAAGATTTGCACGCTCAATGGTCAGCGCGATTACTTGCCCCACAAAATGAGGAAGTGATTTTAGATGCGTGCGCCGCACCGGGAGGAAAAACCACCCACATTTTAGAACTTGCCCCGCAAGCCAATGTGATCGCATTAGATGTAGAACGACATCGTTTACAACGAGTGGAAGAAAATTTAGCGCGAATGGGACAAAAAGCGTTAGTGATTTGCGGTGATGCAAGCCAGCCAGAACAGTGGCTCAGTCAGATTCAACAGCAATTCGGAGAAAGTGCGGTGCAATTTGACCGGATTTTGCTTGATGCCCCTTGCTCTGCAACAGGGGTTATTCGCCGCCACCCTGATATAAAATGGTTACGTAAAGAAAGTGATATCGCCCCTTTGGTCGCCTTACAAAAAGCCATTTTAACTGCCTTATGGCAACGCTTGAAACCGAATGGCGTGTTGCTTTATGCCACTTGTTCATTATTGCCAGAGGAAAACAGCGCGCAAATTACTGACTTTTTACAACAGCATCCTGAGGCGGAATTAATGCCACTGCCATTCCCTGAGCAAACACAAGCTGGTCATCAATTTTTTCCGCAAGAAAATGGTGGCGATGGCTTTTATTACGCGAAATTAGTGAAAAAAGCGGATTAAATTTTACAACGTGGTTATGATATGAAAATAAAAAGTGCGGTGTTTTTTTTAGGGAAAATTTCGGCATAATATAATAGTAATACAAAGGCTTAATGAAGTATTTCTGTTATATTTTTTACTCTATTAGAGTTTAAAGGTAAAAAATAAGATATTAGAAATATTATTTTCTGAAATTTTCCTTTACCAAGCTATAATGGTATGGCGTAGTTATTATTTTTTTTTTTTTTTTTTTTTTTTTTTTTTTTTTTTTTTTTTTGCATTCAAACTGTTAAGAAATTATCTCTATCTAGTTTAAAATCTGTAGGTATTTGTTGATCACAGATAACTATGTCAAAATCATTTAATTCACCAATATAAGCTGGATAGACAGAATTTATTTTAGAATGATCAAAAAGTAATATTTTCTGTTTAGTCTTAAGCATTGCTTTTTTCTTAATTTGTGCCTCACTAAAGCGAAAACAAGTAAGTCCTTTATAGAGATCAATACCTGATGTTGCAATAAATGCTTTAGTAGTACAAACATCATCTAGAATACTTTGGGTCTGTATTGATGTTAATAATGCATTATCTCTAGAGTATATTCCTCCACATAAAATAATCTCACAATGCCGTTTTTCTTGTAAAACCATAAATGTATTTATTGAACAACATATTGCTGTAAAATGAATTTTATTTGAAATTTGCGATGCAATAAAAGGCATTGTAGTGCCACAATCGAAAAAAACAACATCTCCATCATTAACTAGTGATGCTGCTATTTTTCCAATCTGCATTTTTTCAGCAAGATTCTTGTCTTTTTGATCAGAAATAAAATAATTATTTTTATTTGTCCCTGCTTTAAATAAATAACCACCTAATAATAAAATTGAAGTTTGATTACTAATATCTCTACGAATCGTCATTTCTGAAACATTCAAGATCTCCGAAGCATCTCTTAAGTGCAGACGTTCAACTTGTTGTAAGAAAGATTCTAATTGCTGAATACGATTTTTAACCTTTTTATCATACATAAACTATGTATCCATCATATTAATAATATAAAAAAGTATCACTATAACTATTTTTAAATAATAGCTCCTTTTGAATAGGTATATTATTTTTTAAATTTCCTTATAGCATTTTCTTATTTTCGCTTTATGGTATAAATACCCACTTATTTAATTTTTCTAATGACTATTTAAAATTAAATATAGCTTAATTGTTCTAGCGTCCTTAAATAACTTTTATATTTATTTTTATATATCTTATTGTTATTATAGTTTGGATGAATAGTCACTTTTTTATTTTCTATATTTTTGATGATATTGTTTATATCAAAACCTAAAGATTTCATCGTAAAAATAGCAATACCATAACACCCTATCTCATCAATATTTAAAACTTCTATTTTCATTCCAGTTATGTCTGCTAACATTTTCAAACCTACTTTAGAATAAGTTACACCTCCACTAATGCGTAATGTATTCACATTCTTGAAAATCTCTTTCATTCTTTCCAAATGGTATTTAAAGCTAAAGAAAACACCTTCATAGATAGCTTGAAATAAATGCTCTTTACTATGATTAAATTGAATGCCATATATTCCTCCTTGAATATTATTTTTATAGTTAGAACCATATAAAAAAGGGATAAATATAATGTTAGAAGAACATATTGGTAAAGACTCAATCATTTTATTTATTTCTTCATAATCAATATCTCCATACATTTTTCTAAACCATTCTAAATTAGCCATTGAAGTAGGGCTATCATCATGAATAATAACCTTATTCTCAATATAAGCACCTTGTGAAAGACCGCTATTACTATGTTTTATTGACTCAGAAACCCCACTAATAATATTCCAAGTGCCTAAAATGCCACTTAATACCTTTTCATTTTCTAAATGACAACAAAATGCTGCGGAAACGATATCAAAAAGCCCTGCAATTACAGGTATTCCAACAGCCAATCCGGTCTTTTCTGAAGCATATTCAGTAATATACCCTGATACTTCATTTGACTTTATAATAGGAGAGAGCTTTGAAAATATCTCTGGAATATCAAATAATTCAGATAAATACTTATCATATTCATTAGTATTGATATTATATAAATTCGATTCAGATATATTCGTTACTTCACAAAATAGGCTACCAGTCAGGCAAAACCTTAAATAATCATGAGTCATTAAAATATATTCAATTTTATCATATCTATCTCTATCATTATCTTTTATCCATTTCAAAATAGATACAGGATGTCCGCTCCATATATTTTGTTTTGTAAAAGGATAAACTAGTTTATCAAGCCCTTTCTTTTTCCATTTATTTACAATATTATTAGCTCTTTGATCTGAAGATAAAATCGCATTTCCTAAGGGATTAAAATCCTTATCTAATAAATAAGTGCCTTTACCTTGTGCTGAAATTCCTATTCCTAGGATAAGCCTAGTATCTATATTAAAATTATTAATAATATTTTTGATAAGATTAGAACAAGCATCCCAAAATTCATTCATATTTCTTTCAGCATACCCTGCATTATTGCTAATAGTTGATATATTATTCTTCTCAATACCAACAATTTTTCCTTCTGTATCAATTAATATTGCTTTGATAAATGTTCCACCACAGTCAAGCCCTAAAAAATATTTCATATGACCCTCCATACATTACTTTATTCTCTAAAGAAGATTTTTCTGATACCAATAGCTGAAACTTCTCCTCTTCTGACCTGATCTAGAAAAACAGCCAAAATGATCACTAATCCAATAATTAAACGTTGTAAGTATGAAGTAACGTTAAGTAAAGTTAGTCCATTTTGTAATACACCCATAATTAAAGCACCAATTGACGTTCCTATCACAGATCCAACCCCACCAATTAAACTTGTTCCTCCGATAACGGTAGCTGCAATTGCATCCAACTCATATCCAGTACCAGCAATAGGCTGGGCGGCATTTAGTCTTCCTACGAGAATAATTGCTCCAATCGCTGCCAAAATACCATTAATGACATAAGCTTTAATTTCTAGTTTAGCAATATTAATACCAGATAAACGAACAGCTTCTCTATTTCCACCTAACGCATAAATATGTCTTCCAAAAATAGTTTGAGTTAAATAATAGTAACTAATCAAAATGACAATTAATGCAATAATAACTGGAACAGGAATGCTTATTTCATCTAAATGAAGTTGGCCATTTCCTAAAAAACGTAATTCCTCAGGAAAATTATAAATTGTTTTACCATTTGATATTGTTAGCGCTAATCCTCTCGCAATCCCCATCATTCCTAAGGTAGTTATAAAGGAAGTCACTTTTCCATAAACAATGATTAATCCATTAATATATCCACATAAAGCCCCTACACCTATTGCACCTACAATTGATAATAAGACAACGCATATTACTGAGAATGAAGATGGATTATTACCTAAAAATGATAATCCCCAATGTATGAAGGAGCCTAGACATACTGCTGATAATGCAACTATAGATCCAACAGACAAATCAATTCCACCGGTCAAAATTACATATGTCATTCCAACGGAAATAATACATATTACTGATACTTGTAATAAAATATTTAGAATGTTATGTGTTGATAAAAATACATCTGAACTGATAGACATTCCAATTATCATCAATAATAATATAATTCCAATTCCTAATTTAGAAATTAATTTTTTTAGCTCTAGCATAAAACCTCCATTAATTAAATACCAATCATTAAGTGCATTAGATTTTCTTCAGTAATCTCCGCTTTATTACTAATTTCCTTTATTTTTTCTCCCCCTCTCATAACAATAACGCGATCAGACATTGTAATTAACTCTGGTAAATCTGATGAAACCATGATAATACTTCCACCTTTATCAACAAATTTTCTCATCAAATCATAAATTTCTGATTTAGCACCTATGTCAATTCCTCTAGTAGGCTCATCAAATAATAGGATATTAACGCCACTTTCTAACCATCGCCCAATAATTACCTTTTGTTGGTTTCCTCCAGAGAGTGTTTTTGTAGTTTGTTCAGAATCTCTAGAAACTATTCTTAATTTTTTTATGTTATCTTTTACTACTTTATTTTCTGCAGATCTATCTATGTAAAATTTCTTCCAAAAACGAGATAATATATTTAACGTCATATTTTCTTTTATACTTGCTCCTAGAATAAGTCCCTGTGTTTTTCTATCCTCAGTAATTAAACCTATCTTATAATTAACAGCTAATTCTGGAGATGTAATATATACCTTATGGTTATTTATATATATGTTTCCTTTTTTATTATCAGCTCCATATATAGCTCTAAGCACTTCTGTTCTTCCAGCACCAACTAATCCAGCAAATCCTAGAATTTCACCTTTCTTTAAAGAAAAAGAGATATCTTTTATATAGTTATTATTTAAGTTCTCTACTCTCAGAACTTCTTCAGACTCGTAAAATTCTCTATAATAATGAGAAAAATCAATATTTCTACCAACCATTAACTTAACTATTTCTTTTGGAGTTATATCTTTATAGTTCATCGTTCCGGTAATTTCACCATCTCTTAATACAGTAACTTTATCTGCAATATGTTTAAACTCTTCTAAGCGATGAGAAATATATATCATCGCAACATTTTTCTCTTTCAGTTGTTTAATTATCCTAAATAATGTTTCTGTATTTTTTCTAGAAATTGAGGCAGTAGGTTCATCAAAAATAATCACTTTATAATTACCAAATATCGCTTTAGCTATTTCAACCATCTGTTGTTGTGCTATGGATAAGTTAATAATAAGATCATCCGGTTTTATATCTAATTCAAGCTCATCAATAATTTTCTGTGTCTTTACTCTCATAGAATGCCAATCCATTCGGCTACCGAATGAGCTTTTCTCATTTCCTAAAAAAATATTTTCTAAAACTGTTAGATGGGGTATTAACATTAATTCTTGGTGTATAAATCCAATTCCTAATTCCTGTGCATCTCGAACTGTTTTAGGCAGATAATAAGTATTTTTAAAAAGAATATGCCCTCTGTCTCTAGGATAAATACCAGCAATAATTTTACATAATGTTGATTTCCCAGCACCATTTTCTCCTACTAAACAATGTACTTCACCGGAATAAATCTTCAAATTAATATTTTTTAAAATATCTACACCAAAAAAACTTTTTTCAATGTTTTGTAATTCTAATATGAGATTTTTGTTTTTAAACATAAATTGCTCCTATCAGGTGAGTTATTCTACTTTAATTAAAATTAATGATAGAACATTCTTATTTAGCTTAATGTGATCAAAATCACAAATTTATAAATATAGAGCTTTATTTATTAATACAAAAATCATTTTGTGACTAAAATCACAGAAATTATCTAAAAAACCGTTACACTACCAACAATGAACAAAATAATGTTCAGAAATGAGAGGTATAAGAAAGATCAAAGAACATTGGGAGACTTTATAATGAAAAGAATATTTTTTAATAGCATAAAAGCGGGACTATTCACTATTGCCCTATCCAGTTCATTATACGCATCAGAGAAACCACAAATCGCATTATTAATGAAAACATTAAGTAATGAATATTTTATTTCTATGCAGAAAGGTGCAGAAGAAGCCGCAAAAAATCTGAATATAGATCTAACTATTCAAGTGGCTGAAAAAGAAGATTCCACAGAGCAGTTAGTGGGATTAGTAGAAAATATGATAGCTAAAAAAGTTGATGCAATCATTGTAACACCAAATGATTCTATAGCATTCATCCCAGCATTTCAAAAAGCAAAAAAAGCAGGAATTCCTATTATTGATTTAGATGTTAGACTAGATGCTGAAGCAGCAAAAAAGGCAGGATTACAATTTAATTATGTGGGTGTTGATAATTTTCTTGGTGGGTATCTTGCTGCTAAAAACCTAACGCAAGCTTTAGGAGAAAAAGGGAAAGTTGCTATTTTGGAAGGTATTCCCGGTGTAGATAATGGTGAACAAAGAAAAGCGGGGGCAATAAAAGCATTTCAGGAATCACCAAATATACAGATTGTGGCGCAACAGTCTGCCAACTGGGAAACTGAGCAAGCTTTAAATGTAGTGAGTAATATTTTAACCGCTCATCCTGATATTACGGGTATCTTTGCGGCTAATGATAATATGGCAATTGGCGCCGTTACAGCCGTAGAAAATGCTGGATTAGCAGGAAAAGTTCTTATCACTGGTTATGATGGCATTCCATTGGCGATTGAATATGTAAAACAAGGGAAGCTACAAAATACAATTGATCAGCTACCTAAAAAACAAGTCGCTATTGCAATAGAAAGCGCATTAAAACAAATTAAGCAACAACCAATTCCTGAAACATTTTATGTTGATCCTGTTGTAGTCGATAAAGCAGAATCTAACAATTATTAAGTATAGCGATAAAAATGGCAGATCTTCTGTGATCTGCCCATCACTACAACCTAATCACCCCATCATAAATATGCGTTGCATCGCCTGTCATATAAAGTGGGTGGCCTTCGCCTTGCCATTCAATGGTGAGGCTACCTCCGGGCAGATCAACTTGCACTTTATTATCAAGTAAACCTTGCATTATGCCTACTGCTGCTGCGGCACAGGCACCACTTCCACAGGCTTGGGTTTCTCCTGCGCCTCGTTCGTAAACACGTAATTTAATATGATTACGGTTAATGATTTGCATAAACCCTGCGTTTACTCGTTCAGGAAAGCGTTCGTGGCTTTCAAGTAAAGGGCCTAGTTGGGCAACATTGGCGCTGGCAATATCTTCCACTTGTACAACGCAATGAGGATTTCCCATTGACACTGCACCACATAATACCGTTTGAATTTCCGTACGTAGAATGTAATTTTTCTCAAATTTATTGGCGATAAATGGAATTTTGCTTGGTTCCCAAATCGGTTCACCCATATTCACACGGATCATTCCATCATCTTGTACGCTTAAGATCATTTTGCCTTTTGCCGTACTGACCGCAATGTCTTTTTTATTGGTTAGCCCTTTCATTGTAACAAAACGGGCAAAACAACGTGCGCCATTGCCACATTGAGCCACTTCACTGCCATCTGCATTAAAGATACGATAGTGAAAATCTAGCTCGGGATCATAAGGTGGTTCAACGACAAGGAGTTGATCAAAGCCAATGCCTGTATGGCGATCGGCCAGTTTTTTTATCATTTCAGTGGGAAAATAAGCATTTTGCGTTACCGCATCAACCACAACAAAATCATTGCCTAATCCGTGCATTTTGGAAAATTGCATTTTTCCATCCTTATTGAAAATCATTAATTAAGCGCAATTATAAAGGTGAAGAACAATTGAGTAAACTACTCATTTATGCAACCTATTGTTCTAACGGTATTAATAGATTTTGCTTAAATTTTTTTTATTTTATGCTTGAAATTTACAAATTAGTCCTTACTTACTTGAACAAGAGAAACTCGCCAAAATGCGAGATAGCATAATGATCATTGCTTGATTTTGAAATACGATGGCATTGCCTTGCTTTTCAAACTTAAGCAACAAAAGATAGGAAGAAGAGAGAATGAATATAGAAAAATTTACCACTAAATTTCAACAAGCCTTGGCTGAAGCCCAATCTTTAGCCTTAGGAAAAGATAACCAATTTATTGAACCCGTACATTTAATGACAGCCTTGTTAAACCAAGAAGGCGGATCTGTTGCCCCAATTTTAACCGCAAGTGGGGTGAATGTTGCAATGTTACGTAATGAATTAAATGCGGAACTGAATCGCTTACCACAGGTTTCAGGGAATGGCGGTGATGTGCAAATTTCACGTAACTTGGTTAATTTATTAAATCTATGCGATAAGCTCGCACAACAAAAACAAGATAAATATATTTCATCAGAACTTTTTCTGTTAGCCGCATTAGAAGAAAAAAGTAGCCTAAGTGAGTTATTACATAAGTGCGGTGCAAAAAAAGATCGTTTACAACAAGCAATAGAACAAATTAGAGGAGGTCAATCCGTGAATGACCAAAATGCAGAAGAAAGCCGTCAGGCCTTAGAAAAATATACGATTGATTTAACCGCACGTGCGGAAAGCGGTAAGTTAGATCCCGTCATTGGGCGAGATGAAGAAATTCGTCGCACAATCCAAGTGTTACAACGCCGAACTAAGAATAACCCTGTCCTGATTGGTGAACCGGGTGTGGGAAAAACCGCCATTGTGGAAGGATTGGCACAACGTATCGTTAATGGTGAAGTGCCAGAAGGATTAAAAAATAAACGCGTTCTTTCCCTTGATATGGGCGCATTAATTGCGGGCGCAAAATACCGTGGTGAATTTGAAGAACGTTTAAAAGCTGTACTGAATGAAATTGCAAAAGAAGAAGGCCGTGTGATTTTATTTATTGATGAAATTCACACTATGGTTGGTGCAGGTAAAACTGATGGGGCAATGGATGCAGGAAATTTATTAAAACCGTCTCTTGCTCGTGGTGAATTGCACTGTGTCGGTGCAACAACCTTAGATGAATATCGTCAATATATTGAAAAAGATGCCGCACTTGAGCGTCGTTTCCAAAAAGTTTTTGTCGATGAGCCAACGGTTGAAGATACCATTGCCATTTTACGTGGTTTGAAAGAACGTTATGAGATTCATCATCACGTTCAAATTACAGACCCAGCGATTGTCGCGGCGGCAACACTTTCACATCGTTATATCTCCGATCGCCAATTACCTGATAAAGCGATCGATTTAATTGATGAAGCTGCCTCTAGTATTCGTATGGAAATTGATTCTAAACCGGAACAACTTGATCGCTTGGAACGCCGTATTATCCAGCTCAAGTTAGAACAACAAGCGTTACAAAAAGAAGACGATAGCGCAAGCCGTAAACGTTTAGAAATGCTTGAAAAAGAACTGGCAGAAAAAGAACGTGAATATGCGGAATTAGAAGACGTTTGGAAAAGCGAAAAAGCAGCCCTATCTGGCACGCAACATATTAAAGCCGAATTAGAAAATGCCCGTACGCAAATGGAACAAGCGCGCCGTGTTGGTGATTTGAGTAAAATGTCTGAATTACAATATGGACGTATCCCTGAATTAGAGCGCCAACTTGCCCAAGCTGAAAGTGCAGAGGGTAAAGAAATGCACTTATTACGCTATCGTGTAACCGATGAAGAAATTGCCGAAGTGCTTTCCCGTGCCACGGGTATCCCAGTATCCAAAATGATGGAAGGGGAAAAAGAAAAATTATTACGTATGGAAAATGTACTTCATAAACGCGTTGTTGGACAAAATGAAGCCGTTGTGGCAGTTGCCAATGCGATTCGCCGTAGCCGTGCCGGATTATCCGATCCAAATCGCCCGATTGGTTCATTCTTATTCTTAGGGCCAACAGGTGTGGGTAAAACGGAATTGTGCAAAACATTGGCAAGTTTCTTATTTGATGATGAAAATGCGATGGTTCGTATTGATATGTCAGAATTTATGGAAAAACACAGTGTCTCGCGTTTAGTCGGCGCCCCACCGGGATATGTGGGCTATGAAGAAGGGGGCTATTTAACCGAAGCGGTACGCCGTCGCCCTTATTCTGTAGTGTTATTAGATGAAGTAGAAAAAGCGCACCCTGATGTTTTCAATATCTTATTACAAGTGCTTGATGATGGACGCTTAACTGATGGACAAGGTCGCACGGTTGATTTCCGTAACACCGTTGTGATTATGACCTCAAACCTCGGTTCTGATCTGATTCAAGGTAACCAAGATCTTGATTATGCAGGTATGAAAGAGGTCGTGATGTCGGTGGTAAGCCAACACTTCCGTCCAGAATTTATCAATCGGATTGACGAAACGGTGGTCTTCCACCCATTGGATAAAGCCAATATTCGCACGATTGCGAAAATTCAATTACAACGTTTAGAAAAACGGATGGAATTACATGGTTATCATCTAAGTTTTACCGATGCGGCATTAGATTTCATTGGGGAAATTGGTTATGACCCAATTTATGGTGCAAGACCACTGAAACGTGCGATCCAGCAAGAAGTGGAAAATCCGCTTGCCCAACAAATTCTTTCTGGTGAGCTTTTACCGGGAAAAACCGTTACGATTGATTATGTCGATGGTAACGTGATTGCAACCCAATCCTAATTGTTGCTAAAAAAACACCGCACTTTTGCGGTAAACCAAGCCTCGCAAATGCGGGGCTTTTTTGATCATTCGCTGGCTTTTCGTCATTTCTAGATTAAGCTATAATGCTCACCGATTTATTTAGCAAAGGAATTAATTATGCAAAATCCAAAAGATGATGTACTTTACGCCCCCGTAGAATGGGCAGACCACAGCGAAGGGTATAGTGATATTTTGTATCATAAATCCACTGACGGGATCGCCAAAATTACGATTAATCGCCCCGAGGTTCGCAATGCCTTTCGTCCTCAAACGGTAAAAGAAATGATCCACGCTTTTTCTGATGCACGCTTTGATGAAAATATT
Organism: Avibacterium sp. 21-599; assembly: GCF_026226765.1. NCBI lineage: Bacteria > Pseudomonadati > Pseudomonadota > Gammaproteobacteria > Pasteurellales > Pasteurellaceae > Avibacterium > Avibacterium sp. 21-599. Next base: position 430,951 of record NZ_JAKKOB010000001.1, on the reverse strand, counting down.
GGGGTGATCGTGCTAACAGGACAAGGAGAAAAAGCCTTTTGCTCTGGCGGAGATCAAAAAGTCCGTGGTGATTACGGTGGTTATAAAGACGACGCAGGCGTGCATCATCTTAATGTTCTGGATTTTCAACGTGATATTCGCAGCTGTCCGAAACCCGTCGTAGCAATGGTGGCAGGCTATGCGATTGGTGGTGGACACGTGTTACATATGCTTTGCGATCTTACCATCGCTGCCGAAAACGCAATTTTTGGTCAAACAGGCCCGAAAGTCGGATCCTTTGATGGTGGCTGGGGTGCAAGTTATATGGCACGAATTGTCGGACAGAAAAAAGCCCGTGAAATTTGGTTCTTATGCCGTCAATACAATGCGCAAGAAGCCTTAGAAATGGGCTTAGTCAATACCGTTGTGCCGTACGCTGATTTAGAAAAAGAAACCGTGCGCTGGTGTCGTGAAATGCTTCGCAATAGCCCAATTGCATTACGTTGTCTAAAAGCCGCATTAAACGCAGATTGTGATGGTCAAGCGGGTTTACAAGAATTGGCGGGGAACGCAACGATGTTATTTTATATGACTGAAGAAGGGCAAGAGGGGCGTAACGCATTCAATGAGAAACGCGCGCCTGATTTCAGTAAATTTAAGCGTAACCCATAATTGACTAGTGCGGTAAAAATTTTCATCATTTTTTACCGCACTTTTATTTTATCCCGAATACAGAATGATGACCTCAATTTCACTTAAAAAACTGCTTTTCTTTTGGACAGCCGTTGTGTTATTTAACACCGCTGTGTGTTTTTTCTTTGGCTTGCTGATCTCTTCCCACCCGATGTCTATACTAGGAATGTGTATCGGTGTTCTCTGCTTTATTGCTTTTTATACCTTTGTCGATTACCACTTACTGATTAAGCAAAAATTACGTTGGCATAAAGCATTACGAAGAAGTGCTTTGATCAGAGGGGGCTTGCAAATTGCTGTTTTATTACACGTTTCCATTGAATTTTGGTGTGGCTTTCTCGCATTAGCGTTATTGGAAGTGTTATTTGGCAGTTCCTTACCATTATTTTTACATAGTTTCCTTGCCACCTTACTCACAGGGTTATTTCTGTCTGTCATTCTTGCTATCCTCTGTGTCATTTGCTTTTTTCTGGCTAAGCCCAAAAAACAGCTCAATCAATAAAAGGAGAAAATATGCGTTCCTATCAACTCTATCGTTATCAAATTCCTATGGATTCCCAAGTGGTATTACGCAACCGTTTTTTAAAATTACGCGAAGGGTTGCTTGTAAAAATTCGCTGTGGTGAACACGAAGGGTGGGGAGAAATCGCACCTTTACCCGAATTTAGCCAAGAAACCTTAGCACAGGCGGAAGCGCAAGCGATTCAATGGTTGAAAGACTGGGATAAGGCACGGAGTCAAAATCAGAAATTGTCCTTAGAAGGATTATTTCCTTCCGTGGCATTTGGGCTAAGTTGTGCCTTAGCCGAAATGAAAGGGGAATTACCGATAGAGGGAAATTATCGCACTGCCCCGCTTTGTTATGGTGATCCCGATGAACTTTATGCTGAATTAATGCAACTTGAAGGGGAAAAAGTCGCAAAAATCAAAGTGGGCTTATATGAAGCGAATCGTGATGGATTAATTGCCGATATGTTTTTAGAAGCCATTCCTGAATTGCAATTACGTTTAGATGCAAACCGCGCGTGGACACCCGCTAAAGCACAACTTTTCGCCAAATATATTAAGCCAGCACACCGCTCCCGTATTCAGTTTGTAGAAGAACCTTGTCGCTCTCGTGAAGAAAGTCGTCAATTTGCCCAACAAACAGGCATTGCGATTGCGTGGGATGAAAGTGTACGAGAAGCCAATTTTGTGGTAGAAAAAGAACCGCACTTAGCTGCCATTATTATCAAACCAACCCTTGTTGGCAATTTAGAGCGCTGTATTAGGTTAATTCAACAAGCCCATCAACAAGGCATTATGGCGGTAATCAGTTCCGCATTAGAAAGTAGTTTTGGTTTAACCCAATTAGCCCGTATCGCACAGCGTTATACGCCCAATACAACACCGGGCTTAGATACATTAGATCTAATGCAATACCAATTAATTCGCCAATGGCAAGGTTCAACCTTACCGGTCTTAGATCTCAATAGTGAACAGATCACGCCAATAACGATACAATAAGCCCTTATTGGTTAGACCACCGAGAAGGCTACTGCGATTTTTATAAAAATCATTATAATGCAACAAGTTAAGGGAAAAAGGATTAATTATGTCAGCATCTGCACGAATTTTGTTACTGAATGGCCCAAATCTAAATATGTTAGGCAAGCGAGAACCTAAACATTATGGCACGCTTTCTTTATCTGCTATTGAGCAACAAATGCAACAGCTTGCACAACAGCACGGCTTAACATTAACCTGCTTTCAAGCAAATAGCGAAGAAAAACTGATAGATAAAATTCATCAAAGTTTTCAACAAATTGATTTTATTATTATTAATCCTGCTGCTTATACCCACACCAGTGTCGCACTACGCGATGCCTTATTAGCCGTCGCCATTCCGTTTGTTGAAGTCCATTTATCGAATATTCATAAACGTGAACCATTCCGCCATCATTCTTATTTTAGCGATGTGGCTGAAGGGGTGATTTGTGGTTTAGGGGCAAAAGGCTATGAATTTGCCTTCCATTATGCGTTGCAATATTTGCAAAATAAGGCATAAATTACGGAAATTTTAACGAAATTAACAGAATTTTATCGCCAAAAAGATTATTTTAAGGTAATCTTTGTGGCGGCAATTTAAGTTAAAAAAACACCGCACTTTGTTTTTCATAACGTCATTAAAATGCGGTGAAAAATATTAACATTTTAGGAAAAAATTATGGATATTCGTAAAATTAAAAAACTTATCGAATTAGTTGAAGAATCAGGCATTATGGAGCTTGAGATTTCAGAAGGTGAAGAGTCTGTTCGTATTAATCGTGGCTCTCCTTCCTCAACCGCAGTGCAATATACGCTTCCTGCTACAGCGCCTCAAGTTGCACCGGCACCTGCGCCTGTCGCAGCGCCAACAGCTACCGTTGAGCCTCAGGCAAGCACCGAGGTTTCAGGTCATCAAGTTCGTTCACCAATGGTTGGAACCTTTTACCGTAGCCCAAGCCCTGATGCGAAACCGTTTGTAGAAGTGGGACAAAGCGTGAAAGTCGGTGATGCCTTGTGTATTGTTGAAGCAATGAAAATGATGAACCGTATTGAAGCAGATAAAGCCGGTGTGGTAAAAGCGATCCTGATTAATGACGGTGAACCGGTTGAATTTGATGAACCATTAATTGTTATCGAATAAATCATTTCTATTTAGGCGGAACAACATTCTGCCTAACAATTCTAAGAGATCATTCTTATGTTAGAAAAAGTTGTAATAGCCAACCGTGGAGAAATTGCCCTACGCATTTTACGTGCTTGTAAAGAGCTAGGTATCCGCACCGTTGCGGTTCACTCCACCGCAGATCGTGAATTAAAACACGTCTTATTAGCAGATGAAACCGTCTGCATCGGGCCTGCGCCTTCAACCAAAAGTTATTTAAATATCCCTGCGCTGATTGCGGCTGCAGAAGTTACGGGGGCGGATGCTATTCACCCGGGATATGGTTTTTTATCTGAAAATGCTGATTTTGCTGAACAAGTAGAGCGTTCGGGGTTCACCTTTATTGGCCCAACTGCGGATGTCATTCGTCTAATGGGGGATAAAGTTTCTGCCATTAACGCAATGAAAAAAGCTGGCGTGCCTTGCGTACCGGGTTCTGATGGCCCTGTTGGCAGTGATATGAAGAAAAACAAAGAAATTGCCAAACGCATTGGTTATCCTGTGATTATTAAAGCCTCTGGTGGCGGTGGTGGTCGTGGTATGCGTGTGGTGCGTGATGAACATTCTTTGGAAGAATCTATTGCAATGACTAAAGCCGAAGCAAAAGCCGCCTTCAACAACGATATGGTATATATGGAGAAATATTTAGAAAATCCACGCCATATTGAAATTCAAGTGCTGGCAGATACGCACGGCAATGCGGTTTATTTAGCAGAACGTGATTGCTCAATGCAACGTCGCCACCAAAAAGTAGTGGAAGAAGCGCCAGCGCCGGGGATTACTGAAGAAATGCGCCGTGATATTGGTTCACGTTGTGCAAAAGCCTGTGTAGAAATTGGCTACCGTGGTGCGGGGACGTTTGAATTCTTATATGAAAATGGCGAATTCTATTTCATCGAAATGAACACTCGTATTCAAGTTGAACACCCCGTTACAGAAATGATTACGGGCGTGGATTTGGTGAAAGAGCAATTATTAATTGCCTCGGGCTTACCACTTTCTATCAAACAAGAAGAGATTAAAGTACGTGGCCACGCCATTGAATGCCGTATCAATGCCGAAGATCCAAAAAGCTTCTTACCTTCTCCGGGGAAAATTAGCCATTTACACGCTCCCGGTGGTTTAGGGGTACGTTGGGATTCGCATATTTATACGGGCTATACCGTTCCGCCACATTATGATTCAATGATCGCAAAATTGATCACTTATGGCGATAACCGAGAAGTGGCTATCCGTCGTATGCAAAATGCCTTAGGTGAAACAATCATTAATGGCATTAAAACCAATATTCCACTCCACGATCTGATTTTAGCGGATGAGAACTTCCAAAAAGGTGGTACAAATATCCACTATCTAGAGAAGAAATTAGGAATGCACGATTAAGTCCATTATTCAATCCACAAGGCGTTTTAAATAACGCCTTTTTTATTACAGAATTTTTGGGGGTTAATCACTTTCTTTATGATTACGCATAAAAAAGTGCGGAGCAAAATTTACAAATTTTCGTTGCCTGATTTGAAATAAAACAACGTTGCCTTGCCTGATTTCAATCATTGAATCGACAATTTTCACGCTATTTAACGTGATTTTTGTCAATATATTTTGCTAAGATTAGGCACTGAGCAAATAACTCAATTAGTCTGAAATTTTGCTCGTGTGTTGCCGTATGAAAATTTAGCGATAAACATAACAAATTAGGAGAACAACAAAAGCGATGAAACAACATTCTCGTTATCAGCAAGCCACAAAAGAAGCGCGTTGGGCGTTTGGGCTGACCTTGCTTTATGTCGTGGGTTGGTGTTTATGTGCTTATTTACCCAAAGATTCTCAAGGACCGCTCGGTTTTCCACTCTGGTTTGAATTAGCTTGTATTTATTTGCCGGTGCTATTTATCGTGGTGGCTTATTGGGTGATAAAAATTGTGTATCAAGAGATTGATTTAGAAAATATTAAACTCGAAAACAAGGATGTTGAATAATGAATCTCGGTATTATTTTCCCTTTAGGTATTTACCTTGCTTTTGTGTTTGGGGCAGCAATTTATGCTTATACGAAACGTTCTAAAGGCGATTTCTTAACTGAATATTATGTTGGCAACCGCTCAATGACAGGCTTTGTACTTGCGATGACCACCGCATCCACCTATGCCAGTGCTAGCTCTTTTGTCGGAGGGCCGGGCGCGGCGTATAAATTTGGTCTAGGTTGGGTATTGCTGGCAATGATTCAAGTACCCGCAGTATGGCTGGCACTTGGTGCGTTGGGGAAAAAGTTCGCCTTACTTTCTCGTGAAAGTAAAGCCTTAACAATCAATGACTTATTACTTTATCGTTATAAAAATAAATATTTAGTCTGGATTTCTTGTATTGCATTATTAATTGCTTTCTTTGCCGCAATGACCGTGCAATTTATTGGCGGTGCGCGCTTGCTGGAAACCACTATTGGCATTAGTTATACCAATGCGTTACTGATTTTTGCCGTTACAGTGGGGCTTTATACCTTTATTGGTGGGTTTCGTGCGGTGGTACTGACGGATACTATTCAAGGAACGGTAATGATTCTCGGCACGATTATTTTACTTGGGGCAACGATCTATGCCGCTGGGGGAGTTGAAAGTGCGGTGCAAAAACTCAATGAAATTGACCCGCACTTAACCAGTCCTTATGGGCCAAATGAGATGTTAGGCTTTCAATTTATGGCCTCTTTCTGGGTTTTGGTATGTTTTGGCGTAGTCGGTTTGCCTCATACGGCGGTGCGTTGTATGGCGTTTAAAGACAGTAAAGCTTTGCATAATGGAATGTTAATTGGCACGATTGTTTTAGCGTTAGTGATGTTGGGTATGCACCTTTCTGGTGCCTTAGGGCGCGCAATTTTACCCGCGTTAGACGTACCGGATCAGGTGATTCCAACGTTAATGTTACAAGTGCTTCCGCCAATTGTCGCGGGTATTTTCCTTGCTGCACCAATGTCTGCCATTATGTCTACGATTGATGCGCAGCTCATTCAATCCTCATCTATTTTTGTTAAGGATTTATATCTCAGCACCAAGCCTGAAATGGTACAAAATCAAAAAAAGATTAGCTGGTTTTCTTCAATTATTACGTTAATTTTAACCGCACTTTTGATCTTGGCGGCGTTAAATCCACCAAAAATGATTATTTGGTTAAACCTTTTCGCCTTTGGTGGTTTGGAAGCCGCTTTTTTATGGGTGATCGTGTTGGGATTATATTGGCAGAAAGCCAATGCCGTTGGTGCAATTTGCTCAATGGTAGTGGGCTTAACCAGTTATGTAGGCTTAACCGCCGCAAGTATTAAACTATTTGATTTTCACGCCATTGTCCCGTCTTTATTATTTGGCTTAATCGCTTTTCTGATCGGTAACAAGTTGGGTGAAAAATCTCAATAATATCGTCATTTGAATTGACAATAATACCGGATAGGCTCGCCGCATACGCACTGAATAGTACGTCGCGAGCTATCTTATTTTATTTCCAATTTAAACGGCTCTTATTTATTAACCTTTTTATTTTAGTAAGGAAAAATTATGGCTTGGGTTCAAATTCGCATTAATAGCACCAATCAACAAGCGGAAACAATTAGTGATTATTTAGAAGAAATTGGCTCAGTTTCAGTAACCTTTATGGATAGCCAAGATACCCCGATTTTTGAACCACTTCCCGGTGAAACGCGTTTGTGGGGGAACACCGATGTGATCGCCTTATTTGATGCCGAAACTGATATGCAACAGATTGTTGCCTTACTCAAAAGTGCGGGGCATTTAAGTAAAGAAACTGCCTATAAAATCGAACAAATTGAAGATAAAGATTGGGAACGTGAATGGATGGACAATTTCCACCCAATGCAGTTTGGTAAACGTTTATGGATTTGCCCAAGCTGGCGAGACGTTCCCGATCAAAATGCGGTAAATGTTATGCTTGATCCGGGATTAGCCTTTGGAACAGGCACTCACCCAACAACGGCGCTTTGCTTAGAATGGCTAGATAGCTTAGATTTAAACAATAAAACCGTCATTGATTTTGGTTGCGGTTCCGGGATTTTAGCCATTGCAGCCCTAAAATTAGGGGCGAAAAATGCGATTGGTATTGATATTGACCCACAAGCGATTTTAGCCAGTCGCAATAATGCAGAACAAAATGGCGTGAGCGACCGCCTACAACTCTTTTTGGCTAAAGATGCGCCAGCGGATTTGCAAGCTGATGTTGTCGTCGCTAACATTTTGGCAGGCCCATTAAAAGAACTTGCGCCGACTATCACTCAATTAGTCAAACCGCAAGGTTTACTTGGTTTATCGGGCATTTTAGAAACGCAAGCCCAATCAGTTTGTCAAGCTTACGAACATCAATTTATCCTAGAGCCAGTGGCAATCCGCGAAGAATGGTGCCGAATTACGGGAAAGGCTGGTAAGTAAGATGTAAGTGCTGAAATTTATTTTCAGCGATTACATCTGTAAAGTGAAAAGCAATCACCATTAAGTAAGTTTGTGATGTATTTCTTCATTTTATTGGCATCATTGTAATATGCGTTGGTCATTTCCCTGCTAAGTGAAAAGTAAGGAAATGATTGCCTTTTGATACCAGCCAACGCGGAAATTAAAATCTTGCGGTTAAACTTAATTTAGACATTTGTGCGAAAGCAAGTCGCATAATGAAAGCACATAATTATCTCGCTTTTGAGAAAATCTACAGTATTCTGGCAATTGATACGAACTTTTTCGTAGGCAAGACAATAAAATCCTATATAAAATAGATGCAGATAAACTACATCAACTTTTGGGGCATCTCTAGATAAAGAATGAAATTTTCAAGATAGAGATGTTGAGCAAAGTATCGGCATTCCCGATAAAAATAATACGGTGTTACCACTTATCTTATGTACTACTTGTACACCACGGTTGCCTTGTCTTATTTCCCTTTTAAACGACTATAAATTGTTTTGAAATAAAAACCTCAGGTTTTCCTGAGGTTTTGGTTAATTTAAAGTGCGGTCAAAAATTAGAGAATTTCTTTCGCTTTTGCGATGACATTTTCTACGGTAAAGCCGAACAGTTTGAATAATTCACCCGCTGGTGCTGATTCGCCAAAGGTGTTCATTCCCACGATTCGTCCACCAAAACCAACGTATTTATACCAAAATTCGCTAATGCCAGCTTCAATTGCAACACGTTTGGTCACGTTACTTGGCAACACGCTTTCACGGTATGCGTCATCTTGTTTGTCAAACACGTTAGTTGAAGGCATTGAAACCACACGCACGTTTTTACCTTCTTGACGAAGTTGCTCCGCGGCTTTTACGGCTAATTCAACTTCTGAACCAGTTGCAATGAAGATTAAATCTGGCGTACCTTCGCTATCTGTTAAAATATAACCACCACGTGCGACATTGGCTAATTGTGCTGGGGTTCTGTCCATTTGAGTTAAATTTTGACGGCTGAAAATCATCGCGCTCGGGCCATCTTTACGCTCAATGGCGGATTTCCACGCGACTGCTGATTCCACTTGGTCGCACGGACGCCACGTTTCTAAATTTGGGATTAAACGTAATGTCGCGGTTTGTTCTACTGGCTGGTGAGTTGGGCCATCTTCACCTAAACCAATGGAGTCGTGAGTATAAACAAATAACGCACGTTGTTTCATTAATGCTGCCATTCTTACGGCATTATGCGCATATTCCATAAACATTAAGAACGTTGCACCATAAGGAATGAAGCCACCGTGTAAGGCAATTCCATTCATAATGGCAGACATACCGAACTCACGCACACCGTAGTTGAGGTAATTACCATCTTGGTTTGCTGTTGCACGAATTGGGCGTGAACCTGACCATAAGGTTAAGTTAGACCCGGCTAAATCCGCTGAACCGCCTAACAATTCTGGCAATAATGGCGCATAAGCTTCAATGGCGTTCTGTGAAGCTTTACGGCTCGCAATGCTGGCAGGATTTGCTTGTAATTTTTCAATGAATGCTTGGCTTTCGGTTGCCCAATTCGCCGGTAATTCCCCGCTTAAGCGACGTTCAAGCTCAGCACTTAATTCAGGATAAGCTTGGCGATAGGCTGTCCATTTTTCATTCCACGCCTGTTCTGCTTGCTGACCTTTTTCTTTCGCATCCCATTGGGCATAAATTTCTGCTGGAATGTCAAACGGTGCGTAGTTCCATCCTAAATTTTTACGGGTTAAGGCGATTTCTTCCTCACCTAATGGCACACCGTGACTGTCGTGTGAACCGGCTTTGTTTGGTGAGCCATAACCAATGGTTGTTTTACAGATAATCAAGGTTGGGCGATGTTTCTCTGCTTGTGCTTGTTTAATTGCTTCAGCAATGGCTTCGGGATTATGCCCGTCAATTTGACCAATAACTTGCCAATTATAGGCTTCAAAACGTTGTTTTGTGTTATCGGTGAACCAACCGTCTACTTCACCATCAATGGAAATATTGTTGTCATCATAGAAAGCGATTAGTTTGCCTAAGCCTAAGGTTCCCGCTAATGAACACGCCTCGTGTGAAATCCCTTCCATTAAACAGCCATCACCCAAAAAGGCGTAAGTGTAGTGGTTGATAATTTCGTGGTCTGGGCGGTTAAATTGGGCTGCAAGGGTTTTCTCTGCAATCGCCATACCTACCGCATTGGTAATGCCTTGACCTAATGGCCCGGTGGTGGTCTCTACACCCGGTGCATAGCCATATTCAGGGTGTCCCGGAGTTTTGGAATGTAATTGACGGAATTGTTGAAGGTCGGAAATAGATAAATCATAGCCAGTAAGGTGTAATAAGCTATAAATAAGCATTGAGCCGTGACCATTTGATAACACAAATCTATCGCGGTTTGACCATTTAGGATTGGTTGGGTTATGTACTAAAAAATCACGCCATAATACTTCTGCAATATCCGCCATTCCCATTGGCGCCCCCGGATGCCCTGATTTGGCTTTTTGTACGGCATCCATACTTAAAAAACGAATGGCATTGGCTAATTCTTTTCGATTCGACATTGTTGTTCTCCTAGTTAGAATTCTCTAAAACTTAGACAGCAACATCGCTTCTAATTTTTCTTGGTCAATGGCAAATTTACGGATACCTTCAGCCAGTTTTTCGACGGCCATTGGATCGCTGTTATGTTGCCAGTAGAACTCGCTTTCTGTAAGTGGTTGTGGCTTAGCTTTCACTTCACCTTTATATTCTAGTTTGCGAGCAAGTGCGGTGTTATTTTCTTGTAATTCTTTTAATAAAGCAGGAGCAATGGTTAAGCGATCGCAACCGGCAAGTTCAGTAATTTCGCCTACATTACGGAAACTTGCCCCCATTACTACGGTTTGGTAGCCGTGTTGTTTGTAATAGTTGTAAATTTTAGTTACTGAAATCACACCGGGATCTTCTGCTGGTGCATATTCTTTTTTATCGCTGTTGGCTTTATACCAGTCAAGAATACGACCGACGAATGGTGAAATTAAGTATACCCCCGCTTCAGCACAAGCACGAGCTTGGGCTTCTGAGAATAAGAGGGTTAAGTTACAGTTAATGCCTTCTTTTTCAAGAATTTCTGCTGCACGGATACCCTGCCAAGTGGAGGCAATTTTAATTAAAATACGATCATTGGAAACCCCAGCTTCATTATAAAGTGCGATTAATTTACGTGCTTTTTCAACAGTGGCTTGGGTATTGTAAGAAAGACGTGCATCCACTTCGGTAGAAATGCGTCCGGGTACGATTTTAAGAATTTCTAAACCGATATTTACCGCTAATTTATCTTCTGCATCAATAAGTTGCTGTGCTTTATCAGCACTTTTGCTTTTGGCATAGGCTATGGCTTCGTCAATTAATGGCGCATATTGAGGCAATGCGGAGGCACTTAAAATGAGTGATGGGTTCGTGGTGGCATCTCGTGGTTGGTAGGTTTTAATGGCTTCGATATCTCCTGTATCTGCCACAACTACGGTCATTTCGCGTAATGCGTCTAATTGTGTTGTCATAATGACTCCTTATAAAAGTTAATTAAGTAAATTCTTTAATGTTAAATAAACTTCATCTACAATATGTTTTCCAAAAATAATCTGGAATTGATTTGCGACTGAAAATATTCCTTTAACAATATTAATTTTTTCTATTCCTATTTTATCTATTTTAGTTTCATTTTTTAATATAACTCTAATTCGTGTTGCACAATGTGTTAAAGCACCTATATTATCTTTTCCACCTAAATATTTAATGAGTAACAAAGCTGTTTCTGAATAACCATTCTCATTATTTTCATATGCTGTTATTGATTCTTGGATCAAACTATGGAATTGATCAGCATCCCAAGCACTACGACCAACAAATAATCCGTCAATATAAGGTTGTATAATTAAATTACTTGCATTTTCCTGATTAACACTTCCACCATATAGTATCGGTATATCGTTACCGGGCTTACCAAAAATTTCGATTAAGCATTCTTTTATAATCTGATGTTTATTATTTGCATATTCTGCACTAGCAGGAATACCTGAGGTGCCGATAGCCCATACTGGCTCATAAGCAATTCGTAAATTTGGCAATTGTTCTATAGATACACCATTTAAACCTATTTTTAATTGCATTCTTAATATTTCATCTGAAATATGATAATTTTTTTGTTCTAACGTTTCTCCTATACATAATAAGGTAATGAAATTATGCTTTAATGATGATAAAACTTTTTGATTTTCTTCCTGATCAGTCTCTCCCATTAAATGTCTACGTTCAGAATGTCCAATCATTACAAGTTGTACCCCTAATTCTTGTAACATCAAAGGAGAAATCTCTCCTGTAAATTGACCTTTTTCATTGGCATTCATATTTTGCGCACCAATAATAATAGGAGGAGAGGATTTTTGGTAATGGATTATATTCATTGCACTTTCTAAAGAAGTATAAGAAGGTATAATAAAAAATTCAATTTTATGCTTAGTGTTTATTTTTGAAAGATTATTTGAAATTTTTATAAGGTAGTTTTTAACTTCTTGGTTGTTTTTATACATTTTTAAGTTGGTGCCAAAATATATCTTTTTCATTAATTTTTTTTCCTTATTTATTTTTTACTAGTACTCGACAAGGTGAACCATCAGCATTTTCTATTGCAATAGGAATCATTAACGCATCTACAAGAGTGCTTTTTATTTTTGATGTATTGCAAAGATATTCAACCAAGGTAATACCTTTAGATAATAAATAATAGTGCGTTACATGTTTAATTAAAGGTTTTTCTATTTCTCCTTTTAACCAACCTCTAATTGGATAATCTTGTGGGAAATCAAAAGCAATAATCTCAATTTCTTGATTTGCTAAAAAAATAGCAGCATCCTCCGTTATATAAGGTGACTTATCCCAAAATTCTTTTGAATTGTAACTATAATGTGTATCCCAGTTTGTTTTAAATAATAGCTTTTTTACTTTAATATTTGGCCAAACATTAGCAAGTACATCTTTGGATATCTTAAAATTATCTTTGATAAGCAGGGATAAATCTAAGACAAAAAATTCCCCAATATATATATCAGGTGAGATATCTAGTATATTATATGCCCCTTTTTTTATATGGCTTAATGCATCCATATGTGTAAAAGCATGACAGGATACCTCTATCTTTGTTGCTTCAAATAAATCTCCATCATCAAAATTTCCCATTTTATGAATTAAAGATTTCCAACGTATATGATCAGTGGAAATAGGCATAGATAAATCAATCCATTTATTCATTCTAATTTCTCCTTATTGAAATAATAAGTTAGGTAAAAATGTGCTAAATTCAGGAACTAATATCAATAATATTAATAATCCTAATAAAGATAATAAAAATGGAATGCTCTCTTTTAAAACTTTAATAGGCTCACACTCTGCGATATTAGCAGATAAATAAATGAGATAACCCACAGGAGGTGTAATTAAGCCAATCATTAAATTTAAAATAATCACTAAACCAAAGTGAATAGGTGAAATGCCAAACTGATTAATAATAGGTATAAAAACAGGGACAAGGATAGTTAGAGCCGCTGTAGGATCCATAATCATTCCAATAAAGAATACAATAAGGTTAATTAGCAATAATGCCTGTATAGGATTATCGCAGACAGAACTAACCCACATAGCAACTTGATGGCTTATTTGTAATCTTGCAATCATCCATGCAAAAATAGATGATGCTCCTACAATAAGCATCACTGTAATAGTTCCCTTCAAGGCAGAAGTTAATGCTTTTTTTAATAACTCAAAGCTTAGCTCTTTATATATAAATGTCCCTATTAAATAAGCATATATGACGGATACAGCTCCAGCTTCTGTTGCAGTAAATACGCCTGAAATAATACCAAATAGGATAATAATTGGGCAAAACAGAGCCCAAATTGCATCTTTAGCACTATTTTTAACTTCTTTCCAGCTAAAAGATATTGGTTGGCTTCCATATTGATATAATTTACTAAGAATGAACGTTACTAAAATTAGTGTTAAGGCTATCATTATTCCTGGAATGATCCCTGATAAAAACATTTTTCCGACAGATACACCTGCTCCTGCTAAAGCAGCAAAAACTATCATAGGTACACTTGGTGGAATTATTGGCCCAATAATTGATGCTGATTGGGTTAATGCCGCAGAGAAAGGGGCTGGATAACCTTGTTTTTTCATTTCTGGGATCAAAGAACTTCCAATTGCAGCTGTAGATGCAACAGCAGAACCACTAATAGAACCAAAAAATAAACTGGAAAAAATATTAATATATGCTAGTGAACCTTTCCAACGTCCTAATAAAGAGGTTACAAATCGAATAATTCGACTGGTTATTCCTCCTACACTCATTAATTCACCCGCTAAGAAAAAGAATGCTAAGGCTTGTAATGCATTTGTATCTAGTCCTTGCATTACTTGTTGAGCAACTATGTTTACAGGAACATAGGGAAGATAAATAAATAGTGTAATAATAGAAGAAAATATAATACTGTAAAATAGAGGTAATCCTAATACAGTAAGTGCAAACATAATCCCAAGTAATAAAATAAATGACATTATAATTCCCTCACTTTTTTAGTTTTAGTTAAAGAAATAAATGCAATAATGATTCTTATGATTTCTAATGAAAGGCATAATATAAAAGGAATATAAACTAATGATATAGAAACTTTAAATGCAGAATAGTAACTATTTAAATTCATTAAATATAGTTTAATTCCTCCTTTAATAAGTACTAGTAAGCAGAAGATCATTATTAGGTATAATATTGATGAAAGTAACCAGCCATATCTAAACCTTTCAAAGATAATTATTCTCAGTAATGGAACTTGAATTTGAAAGGTTGTTAATATTCCAAATAAAATCATATAGGTATAGCAAAACCTTAAAAATTCTTCAGCCCAAGGAAATGAGATGTTAATTAAGTACCTAGTAATGACCTGTACAAAAGTCATTAAAATAATTAATATAAATACAGATGAACCTAAAAAAAGAAATAACTTATTTATAAATCTCTCATATTTTTCAATCATAATTTATCCCTTGTTGTTAAAGTTATCTATATATAGAGTTTATAATGTTTATATTTTTTCACTTAGTATTTTATTAATTGTTTCATTTCCATATTTTTTAGAATAATCTTCCCAAGCTTTTTTTGCACCCTCTTGAAATGATGATATATCAGGAGAAAGTTCAATTTGCATACCTTGCTGTTTTAATTTATCTAAATAGTGCTTATTTTCTTCAATATTAAGTTGTTTTTCTAGTTCTGCACCTTCCTTAGCTGCTTTTAATAATATTTCTTGATCTTCTATATCCAATGAATTAAATCGGTCAAGATTCATAGACATAGGAGCTGCGGTATATGCGTGGTGAGTCATAGAAAGATATTTTTGAACTTCTTGTAAATTATTATTGTAAATATGATGAACTGGATTTTCTTGACCATCTATTACACCCGTTTTAAGAGAAAAATATACTTCATTAAACGGCATTGGGGTTGGATTTGCATTCCAAGCTTTAAAAGCCGATATATGTGCAGAATTAGGTGTTGTTCTGAGTTTTAAATGAGAGAGATCTGATGAACTATGAATTTGCCTTTTATTATTTGTGATATCTCTAAATCCTATTTCATAAAAAGCTAATCCTCTTAAGCCAAATTTTTCTAGAGAGTTTAATAAATATGTTCCAATATCTCCATTTAATACCTTATTTACATGCTTTTCATCAGAAAATAAAAAAGGTAAATCCAATAAATTTAATTCTTGATTAAATGTTGTATAATATGGATTACCAACTACTACAATATCAATTGTTCCCATACGGGTTCCATCAATTTGAGTTGTTGAATTTCCTAACTCACTATTCGGATGAAGTTTAATAGTAATACGACCATTTGATAATTCATAAGCCCGTTTTGCCATAAATTCAGTTGCTTTTGTAACGGTATCATTGGGAGAACCATAGTGACTTAATGCGAAGGTATGATTGCCTGCAGAAAATGCATTGATAGATAATAAACCAAAAACTAAGCCAGCTGAGATAATATTTAACTTTTTCATAATTTTCCTCCAAATATCGTTAGAATTGTTGTTTACTATATTTAAAATCAATATCTTTAATTCTTTCTAGTTTAGGAGTAGAACCTCCACCAGCAAAATCAGAATCAAGCCAAACTTTAAGTAAAGATTTGGCTAGCTCTACACCAATAACGCGTTCCCCAAAACAAATAATTTGAGCATTATTACTTTTTCTCGCTCTTTCTGCAGAAAAAACGTCATGGCATACTGCCGCTCTAACTCCCGGGACTTTATTTGCAGTAATAGACATACCTATACCTGTTCCACAGGTTAAGATGCCACGTTCAAATTCTCCCTTAGCAACGGCAAGAGCAACTTTTTCCGCAACATCTGGGTATAATGTAGTATCTCCTTCCCCAGCACCAAAATCTTTATATTGAATTCCTAAAGTCTCTAAGTACTTCATTAGTTCCACTTTTAAGTTATAAGCAGCATCATCACAACCAATAGCAATTTTCATACTTTCTCCTTTTATTGATAATAAATTACGTATTAGCTAAATTAAGAACCGTGTTAATATTACTCGCACTTGTCGCAATAACATCAATAATACCTGTACGCAATGCTCCTAATATAGCCATTGATTTTGCATTTTCAGATGCAATTCCTATAACACAAGGAATTGCCTTTAAATCTTCTAAACTTAATCCAATAACGCGATTATTCATTACCGTATCAACGGGTTCACCTTTCAAATTAAAAAAACCATAACCTGCAATTTCGCCTATGACACCTTGGTTAATTCGAGCATCTGTCATTTCCTTTGGCGTAAACCATCCTAACTGCACCATATAACTATTTTCATTCATATCTCCAATCCCAACTAAAGCAACATCGGCTTTTCTTGCTCTATCTAGTGTTTCTTTAATTAACCCATTTTGCATAAAAATATTACGAAACTCTTTATTTTCTAGGTAAGCAGGAGCATATAATGTTTCATTTATACCGTTAAATTTCCTAGCTAAATTACGGCAAATATGATCAGCATCAACAGGATCTCCTATGCGTTGAACCCCACCAATCCCACAAATAAACTTACAATTTTTATCAGGGAATATTCCTATATGTTCTCCAACAGCAGCGATATTCCTTCCTTGGCCTACAGCAATGGTCATTCCATCTTTTAGGCTGTTAGATAAATAACTACTTACTAATGCGGCAACTTGTTTACGTTGTTCATCTTCGTTATATTCGTCAATTGCAATTAAAGCTCGTTGGATACCAAATTTTTCAATTAATCGTTTTTCTAATTGAGAAGTAAAAATAGGATGATATTTTACATTAATTTCAACTACGCCCTCTTGTCTTGCTTTTTTTAATAAACGCCCAACTTTGATTCTAGAGATGTTAAATTTTTTAGCAATTTCTTCCTGTGTTAATTCTTGTTCATAATAAGCAATTGCAATTTCTGTTAGTAAATCTATTTCTTTATAATTCATTATATTCCCTTGTTATTTTTAAATAATTTTTTCTATATAATTTTTTGATTTTATTAAAGTTAATTCAATTAAATTAAGATCAATTTTTTCTAGTGTTTTTTTAGGTGTGGAATCTAGTTTTCTATACATTCTTAGTGGGATTTCTAAGCTGGATAAGATATTGTTTTTACTTAATTTTTTAATGATTTCTTGATAAGCAATCATTCCTTCTCCTATGGCTGAAAATTTAAATACATCTCTTTCTATATAAACATCTTTTATATGAAAATGACAGCTGTGTTTTATAGCTTTTAAAGACTGTTCTATTACATTTAGCTTTCTATCATATGTGAACATATTCCCCGGGTCAAAATTTATAGAGTAATATTTATCATCTAATTCATTTAAAATTTCAAAGGCATCACTTAATTCTAC
The DNA here is from genome assembly GCF_026226765.1 of Avibacterium sp. 21-599. Classification (NCBI taxonomy): domain Bacteria; kingdom Pseudomonadati; phylum Pseudomonadota; class Gammaproteobacteria; order Pasteurellales; family Pasteurellaceae; genus Avibacterium; species Avibacterium sp. 21-599. Next base: position 413,178 of record NZ_JAKKOB010000001.1, on the reverse strand, counting down.
AAAGGCATTAAAATTATAATCTCCAGCATTTTCTAAACATAGAATACAATTGTTATCCTCTAGTAAAGGTTTTAATGACTTTAAATTATAAATTAGTTTCTGTTTGTTTTTAGAGGTGGTTGTACAGGCATTAATATATTTTACACCAATTGAATGAGCAAATTTTAGGCGAGGATAGAATATTTCATATAAATTATCTGTTGATAGATCCATAGTACATCCTAAAGAAAATGTATCTAAATCATATTTATTTTTTAGCATATTAATTTTATTCGCATTATCTATGTTAAATAATTCTTGGTTAATGTTACTCATATAACCTTGATTATATGCTAGTTCAAAGTATTTAAAACCACATTTTCTAATGGAAGAAAATATATCTTCTATATTATACCCATCGTAAATTGAGGTGTTTACAGCTAATCTAAAATTATTATTCATATTTTTCTCGCCATTTTATCTATATGTGGATTTGATAAATTTTCTTTGCGTTATCAAAAAACAATTTATATTGTTCTTCGTAACTATACATTTTTACTGATTCTTTAAAACCAGTTAAAATAGTATTAAGATTTCCACATAAACTATCTACAGGAAAATTACTTGCAAACATACAGCGTTCAATACCAAATATTTTGATTGTTTCCTGAATAATCCACCTATTATCATCAATATTCCATGATTTATGAGGTAATCCTATCCCTGAAATTTTTACAACAACATTTGATACTTCGGATAATTGAGACATTGCTTTATGCCAACTATGAAGCCCTTTTTTAGAACGATCTGATGGCAATCCTGTATGATTTAAAATGATCAATGTTTCAGGGAAGTCTTTAGCTAGTTGTTCAGCTTCATGTAAATTCCACCAGGGCGTTTGCAAATCGAAATTCAAATTAAACTTTGATAATAATTCGTACCCCCTACGCCATTGATCATCGCTCATTAGGGTATATCCACCACTTTTAGCTTCTTCAGGAGAAGAGGGGCCTGCAGGCTTATGTCGTATGCTTCTGACTAGTGGAAAAGAAGCCTGTTTTTCTAGCACATCAGATATATCATCATGGTGAAGCCAAGCTTGAGCCACAACAGCATTAGGCATTTTAAATTTATCTGCAATAGTATGGATATATTTAGTTTCACCAATTGGATCATTTGGGTCCCATTCAGCATCTACATATACTGTTGCTACTATATTATGTTCAGGTGTAGCATCTTTTAAATAATCTGGAGGCAAATATTCCTTTTTAATTGCTGTATAATCACCATATCTAAACGGAATTAGTACATCCGGCTTTAACCAAGGATGAGGGTTAATATGGGGTTGCCAAAAATGTTGATGAGCGTCTATCATTGGACCATTGTAGAGTTCAGTTTTCATTTTATTATCTCCTTTTATTTATTATCTTTACTTAACCGAATACTTAGTGTTCCCAGAATGTAAATAGCAGAACAACTAGCAAAAAAAAGTAAGACATTATTATAATCGTTGGATACTTGCAATATATAGCCTACTAATATAGGAACAGTAATTCCACTAACACTCCCAGCCATATTCATAATTCCACCTATAAGACCTACTTTATTCTTTGGAGCTAATAATGCAGGAAAACTCCAGTATAGACTTCCCCACATCAAGAAAAATGAAGCAATTGATAATGCAATAATGGCGATTATAGGGTCATTTATATTTGGTAAATAGGAAAAAGATATTAAAGTACTAAGACCTGAAACAACTAATATGCTCTTTATAGATAAACGTTGAGATATGCCATGTTTTATAAGAAAATCAGAAAAGAAACCACCACAAAGAGAACCTAATGTTCCACAAAGAAAAATAATAAATGTTGCATTCCCTATACCTTTAATATCAAATCCTCTAGAGTGAGCTAAATAACTAGGTCCCCAAGTTAGTAAACCAAAAAACATCATTGCCCAAGCAGCTCTACCAAATAATATAGCTACAAGGGATCGTATTGGTATCTCTGATCTAGCTTCAATATTTTCTGGAGTTATTACATTTAGTTGTTCAGTATCATTCCGATTAAATATAATGTTTAACTCTTTTTTATTTACACGAGGATGTTCTTGTGGCGTATCGCGTAGATATTTCCAAGTAACAATTCCAAGTAAAACGGTAATCACACCAATAATACCAAACACCAATCTCCAAGAACCCAAAATAGCAATCATATAAGATATAATAATCCCACCTATTGCTGCCCCTAAAGGTCCCCCACAATCCATTATAACTGCCCCTCTCCCGCGTTCTTTAGGGGATAACCAGATTGAGTTCAATTTCCCTCCAGCAGGAAATAGTGGAGCTTCTCCTACTCCTAGCATAAATCGAGATAATAACAGTGAAATTCCACCAGTAGAAAATGCTGCTAATGTCTGAAATATCCCCCATAATGCAGTAGAAGCTGTGATTATTTTACGTGGACCATATTTATCAATTAACCAACCTCCCGGTATTTGCAGTAAAGCGTAAGCCCAAAAGAAACTACTTAAAATAATACCTTGCATGGTCGGTGATAAATTAAATTCTTTTGCAATTGTTGGAATAGCGATAGATAGTGAAATCCTGTCAATCAAATTTACTACAACCAGTAAGAATATGATGCCAAAGATGGTCCAACGGACATATGATTCTTTATGTGTACTCATATAACTTTCTCCTTTATACCTTTTATACAAGATATCTAATAAATTAGAATCAATTCATAACATTACTTCTCCAAAAACTCGGACATAAATTTAAGAATTAATGACATAGATACAGAACCGGGATCAACGTGACCTAAGGAACGTTCACCTAAGGTTTTGGCACGACCGAAAACTGCAATTTGATTACGAGTCCTTTCTGCACCTTCTTCTGCGGCCTTTGCAACAGTTGATAAGGCACTCTTCAGATCTTTCCCGATTACTTGCTCAGCTTGTTTTTCGGCAGCGACTAATGAATCAACCATCGTCTTATCTCCCGGTCTTGCTCCTCCTCTAGAAAAAATCGCTGAAGATCCCGCTACTAAGAATTGTGAAAGTGCTTCACTATTGAATTCTTGTTTCTCTAAGAGTGCTTTACCACCAGCTCTAAATAAAGTACCAAATATTGCGCCAGAAGCGCCTCCCATACTTGACATCATTTTTGTTCCTATGGTGGAAAATAATTCACCTATATCGTTAGGGGAAAAAGTATCATTGGTAAGCAAATCACGAACGGCTATAAAACCACGTTGCATACCTATTCCATGGTCCCCATCTCCTATTTTAAGGTCTAATTCAGTTAATACTGGCTCACTTTCTATCATTTTCTGAGCTGTATATAGAAGCATTTCTCTTGTTTCTGTTAGATTCATATTATTTTCTCCAAGCAAAGCTGTCACAAGGCATATCGTATAATTTTTGTAATTCGTCATCTAAGCGGAATATTGTGATTGAATAACCTGCCATTTCTTGAGATGTACAGTAAGAACCAATTAATACATCATGAATTTGAATCCCTCGTTTGACTAATTCTTGATGTACTTGGCGATAAGCAATTAATAATTCAGTATAAGTAGATGCACCTAAATTATTTATAGTTACACAAACTTTATCGCCATTATTTAATTCAGTATCGGCACATAAACGATCAATCATTTCTTGGCTAATTTCATTTGCGGTTGTCATTTTTTGCCTGCGAACACCCGGTTCACCATGAATTCCCATACCAAGTTCTAATTCATCATCGGCTAATTCAAAGTTAAATTTACCCGTTTGAGGAATGGAACAAGCGCCTAATGCAACACCAATTGATCTCGTATTAAAATTAGCTTTTTTAGTTACTTCATAGACTTGCTCTAGATCATAACCAGATTCCACCGCCGCTCCTGCAATTTTTAAAACATACATATCTCCTGCCACTCCGCGTCTATTTGACATTTTTGAGAGTGATGCTGAAGAAATATCATCGGTAACTCGAACTGTTTTAGTTATTATTCCTTCCTCTTCTAAAAGCTCAGCTGCAATATCAAAATTCATATTATCACCAGCATAATTTCCATATATAAAGAGTACACCTTGATTTTTATGGGCGGCTTTAGCTGTCTCAATGATAATATCTGGGGATGGCGATGCGAAAAATTCACCTAAGGCAGCGGCATCAGCTAATCCCCGACCAACATAACCAGCAAACATTGGTTCATGTCCACTGCCTCCACCAGTTACAATGACTGGGCGATTGGCAACAATATCATGGCGAATAACTCCGCTTACCTGGTTTACTTTTATTAACTTTCCACCACAAGCAGAAATTAGCCCCTCTAATTGCTCTTGTGTGGCATCATTAGGATTATTTAATAATTTTTTAGGTTTTTTATTCATTTTTCTTTCTCCTTTTAGATGATTATTTCCCTTTTAAACGCCCATTTCCCATTCGGACAGCAATATTAAACGCAGCTTCAAATGCTGTTGGAATTGCAATATTCTTTCCATATAAATCGTATGCGGTTCCATGGTTTGCTGTTGTAATAGGAATTGGAATACCTCCTTGTACTGTCACCCCTCGCTCAAATCCCAGTAATTTAAGTGCTGTAGAGAATTGATCATGGTACATAGATAAAACACCGTTAATATTAAAACGCTGGACTTCTCGCATTGTGGTATCCCCAGGAAATGGTCCATAAACATCAATCCCCATTTCTTTTGCTTGTTGTATAGCTGGTTTAATGATTGTAATTTCCTCATCGCCAAACACCCCATTTTCTCCACCGTGAGGGTTTAGCGCTTGAATGGCGATTTTAGGTGATTTAATGTCCGCTTGTAGCAATGTTTTGTTTAACAGTAAAATTCCATCTAAAACACCTTTAATAGATAAGTTGGGAACGATATCTTTAAAAGGAATATGAGAGGTTACCCGAGCAGCCCAAATGTCATCAACTACATTTAATTCACATACAAAATCCTTAAACTCTGTTTGTTCTGCAAACCAATGTAATTCATCACGATATTTTAAGCCTCCTTTATGCATTGCTTGCTTATTTAAAGGAGCAAAACAGATTGATTGTACATATCCTGCTTTAGCTAAATTAACTGCAATTTTTAAGGTCTCTAAAATATAAACACCATTTTGCTCTGCAGCCCTACCATACTCTAAAGGAAGAGAGTGAGAGCCTCTATGTTCAAGTAACACAGGTATGCCATCACTGAATGTATAATTGAAAATATTGTTATGAGTAATTTTCTCATAAGGGAATGTCAGCTCTGCACATTTCATTCCATTTAATAATTCCAGCTCATCTCCAATAATTAATATATTTGCTTTATCTCTCATATCCTGCTTACTAAGCAGTTTGGCGGTCAGTTCTGGACCAATGCCAGCAGGATCCCCTAGAAGCAAAGCAACTACAGGTTTCTTCATATAAATCCTCCTTAATAAATGTTCAAATGAACAGTATATAAACTTTTGAATCATCTAGATTTAACCATATTTAAAATATAAAAGACGTGATTTAGATCTCATTTTTGATAAAAAATCAATAAATTTATAATATTTGTGAGCAAAATCACAAATTTTATCATTTGAAATAATAGCTATTTTGAGCTTATATAAGTAAAAACACTAAAGATACATTAATTACTTGAATTTTAAAGATATATTTTAATTATTAACAGTGATCAACGTTAGTCAAAACATCATAATATTTGTTATATTAATGATAATTTGTTTTGCCTAGATTTAGGGATTTCTACGGATAATTGATGGAAGCATAGAATATGCGTACTTCTTTAAGGGGAAAGCTATGGCGTTATTATCTCGTTATCAGCTTTTTCATATCTCTTTTGAAGGGAATATGAAATATAGGTTTTTGCAGGAGGGGCTAAAAACTGATCTGATCCCCAAAGTGAGCCTAGAGGATCAGCGGTTTTGTTTTAGTGTTTGAAATGTTCGGCTAATACTTGTGCAATGCCCGGTTCATCATTACTTGTGGTCGTCAGTTTGGCTTGACGTTTTACTTCTTCTTCCGCATTCCCCATTGCCACTCCCAGTCCTACTGCGGTGAGCATACTGGTGTCATTGTGGTTATCGCCGAAAGCAATCACCTGCTGTGGTGCAATGTTCCACTGCTTTAAGACCTCTAATAATCTCGCTCCTTTAGTATTACCAGCGTTGGCAATATCTACACGATCGACCCACGACCATTCACAACTAAATTGTTCAATAGGCAACTCTGCCACGACTTGGTTCATAATTTCTTTATTTTGTGTGCTAATCACGCATTTCCAGATTGGTTTATCGTGATCGATTATGGTTTGAATGCTTTCTACTTTTCGTACCAAAGGACGTACACTCTCAGGACAACTTGCGACCCATTTAAGAAATTTTTCCATATGGGGATTTAGCTCGGCATAATTCATTGCATTGCGTGAATACATTAATAAATGACAATGATGTTTAGTAGCCGTATCATAAATTTGTTGTGCTTGCTGTTGTGAAAGCGGGTTGGCCGCTAACACCTCATCATTTTGCACATCATAAACATAGGTACCATTGCAACAAATAATTGGCGTGGTTAAACCCAGTTCTACATAATATGGAATGACTGCCGTATGATGCCGCCCTGTTACCAGTAATATTTTAATGCCTTGCTGCTGAAGTTTTTTTATCGCGTCTTTATTTTGCGCTAAAATTTGACCTTGAGAATTTAATAATGTGCCATCGAGATCGAAGGCGACGAGTTTATAATCCATTTTTTTATCCTTTAGACATATAAATAACTACTGTCCATAATACGCATTTTTGCCGTGTTTACGCAAATAATGTTTATCCAATAACACGGGTTGCATTGAGGTTAAATTTGCATTTAACTGATGGCTGAATAAATTCATATAGCCAATTTCTTCTAACACAACCGCGTTATGCACCGCATTTTCTGCATTGCTTCCCCACGCAAAAGGCCCGTGTGAATGGACTAATACGGCAGGCACGTCTTTCGCATTAATCTTGCGCTGGCGGAAGGTTTCCACAATCACATTGCCGGTTTCAAGCTCGTAATTCCCGTTAATTTCTTCGTCAGTCATTTTTCGCGTACAAGGAATGCTGCCATAAAAATAATCCGCGTGGGTTGTGCCGGCGGCAATTAAATCTAACCCAGCTTGCGCCCAAATGGTGGCGTGCCGTGAGTGGGTATGTACAATCCCGCCAATGTCAGGAAATTGACGATACAGGGCTAGATGAGTTGGGGTATCTGAAGACGGTTTTTTATTTCCCCACACGCGTTCCCCTGTATGCACATCGACAATCACAATATCCTCTGCCGTCATCTTGTCATAGTCCACCCCTGATGGCTTAATGGCGAGCAGCCCTGAAGTGCGGTCTATTTCGCTGACATTTCCCCACGTAAAGGTGACCAAATGATGTTTTGGTAGGGCAAGATTGGCGTGTAACACTTTTTCGCGTAATTCGGCTAGCATTGGAATCCTCCTTGTTGCATTTGTTGCTCAATAAAACGGCGTGCGTTAATGATTTCTTCAATCGGTTCATCGGCTTTTTCTGTCCACATTTCAATGAGAAACGCCCCGCGATAATTTAGCTCGGCAAGGGTTTTAAAGCAGGTAACAAAATCTACGCAGCCTTTGCCAAAGGGGACATCGCGGAATTGCCCTTTGCAGGTTTCGGTAACTTTATAGGTGTCTTTCAAATGAATCGCGGAAATTTTATCGATGCCTAATTGTAATTCTTCGACCACATTATCATTCCACGCAGAAAGATTGCCGAGGTCAGGATAGACAGTAAACCAAGGGGAGCGAATGAGGTTATCCCATTTTTTCCAGCGGGTAATGGAACTCATAAATGGGGTATCCATAATTTCCATTGCAAGTGTGACTTGATTGCTTGCCGCTAACTCAACCGCCCATTCCATTCCTTGTTGAAAGCGTGCTAACGTGCTTTCGTCTTGTTCTTCGTAATACACATCATAACCCGCCAATTGAATGGTGCGGATACCCGCATCTACCGCCAACTGAATGGCTTTTTCCATAATCTCATAGGCTTTTTGGCGAAGCGTTTCGTCGTGACTGCCAAAAGGAAAGCGGCGATGGGCAGAAAGGCACATTGAGGGAATGGTGATACCTGTATTGATAATGGCTTGCACCAACTCAAGGCGTTGTGCCTTGCTCCAATCTAATCGGCTCAATCGTTCATCTGTTTCATCAATGGAGATTTCGACAAAATCAAAGCCACAGGCTTTGGCGATGGAAAGTCTATCTTGCCAGCTGATATTTTTGGGTAGGGCCTTTTCATAAATGCCGAGTTTGTGTTTTCTCATTGTTTCGTCCTAAAAAAGTTACGTAATTTTTACCGCACTTATACTAGACGTACTTCAAGCCCTCTTGCGGTAAGTTGCTCAATGACTTGGGGATCGGCTTCTTTCCCTGTAATAAGGAGATCAATATTTTCTAATTGGGTAAATAGCATTCCTACTTGTTTACCTAATTTTGAACTGTCTAATAACACAACATATTTTTCTGCTTTAGAAGAAAGTTGCTGCTCCGAATGTGCGATAATCATATCTGTTTTAAAAAGCCCATCAACGGTAAATCCTCGCCCACTTGTAAACATAATATTTGCGGAATAATTTGTTTCATTTTGTTGATTAAGTGATAGCGTGATGGCTTTTTCTTGATTATATTGTCCTCCCATAATGACAAGATCTGAATGATTTTGCTTAATAAGATCATTAACTAAAGGGATATAGTTGGTAATAATCTGTACTTTTCTGCCACACAAATAGCGTCCTAGCATTTGCATTGTTGAGCCACAAGTAATAATGACGCTTTCATTGTCTTTGCATAATCTTGCGGCTGCTTGAGCAATACGTTGTTTCTCGTCAAAATGATTGATACTGCTTTTTTCACTGGTTAAGTGAAAGGTGGTTAAGGCTTCCGCACCATTTCTAATTTTTCGTAATTTTCCTTGTTGATGTAATTTATTAATATCTCTGCGTGCAGTTGCCGGTGAAATATTTAATAAATCAATAATTTCTGCGGTAGAAAGCAGATGATTTTCGGCTAGTCGTTCCAACAATAACTTATGGCGATAAGTTTCGTTCATTTTTCCCCCTAAAAAAGTACAACATTGTAAATTAAATTATTATACGCGCATTCCTAAATGATTTTAAATCATCTTAAATCAGATGTAATCATTTTGTGTGAGCGAATTTTTCTTTAATTTCTTTGTTATCATTTAATTACAGCAAGGGAGCAAGCCGAAATAATTTACCGGCAATAACATTTTTTAGAATGATGAATATGCCCATAGGGAAATCAAGGCAAAAGAGGGATTTTCTCTTTCGCCTTGAGATTAATTAAAGCATTGCCTTGAATGGAATATTAGGTTCTTGTTCAAAGCAATCATCGAAACCACGTGGATGATGATATTCAATAAGATCTTTATCACGTGGATAAATATATTTACCCCCACTTCCCAGATGAATGGGTGAAACTTATATTGAAGCCGTTCTTTACGCATTTTCCATAAGGCAATAATTTCATCAGTACTTGCCATAAAATTTGTCCAAATATCGTGATGAACAGGAATAATGACTTTACAACGTAAACTTTCCGCCATTCTAAGAAGATCAATGGAGGTCATTTTATCCGCGATACCAACAGGGTTTTCACCATAATTATTCAATGCAACATCAATATCAAATTCTTTTCCGTGTTTTGCAAATTGAATTGAAAAGTGGGAATCTGCGCCGTGATAGATAGTTCCGCCGGGGGTTTTGAACACATAATTGACCGCTTTACGTCCCATTTCTTCATCGCTTGGGCATAGCCCTTTGAGTTCTCCACCTTGCTCTTCTGCACCTTCCACTGGTAGGGTAACTAAACAGGTTCGATCAAAAGAATCTAATGCGTGGATTTCTACGTCTTTGATTTTAACGACATCACCCGGTTTTACGGTAATGAGGCGATCTTCAGGAACTCCCCATTTTTTCCATAATTCGGTACAGTGCCAAGGACCAACAAATTTTACGTGATCAAGTTTAGGATTATTGACAATGGCAGCGGCAACATTCACGTCGATATGGTCGCTATGGTAGTGAGAGGCTAAAATAAAATCGACTTCATTGATTGCAAACGGATCAATGACCATTGGTGCTGCACGTAAATTAGGTTGTAATTTACGAACACCTGCCATATTAGCCATTTGGTGTCCACGTACCATATCTTTCACTTTTTTGGTGGATTTTCCACGGCTACACCAAAGATCCATACATAAATTTGCACCACCGGGGTTTTTATCCATACGCCAACGCAACCTAGCCACCACATTGCAAAATTTCCTTCGGGTACAACTTCCTGTTCTATTTCTTCATTTAACCAAGTTCCCCACTCAGGGAAGGTAGAAAGGATCCAACTTTCTCGTGTTATTTCATTTACATTTGGCATTGTTTGCTCCTTACTTTTTTGTAATTAGTAGTCAAAATAAATCTTTTTTAATCGTAATAAATCATTTTTATAAATGAAAGGATATTTTGTCTGTTTTGTGATCTATATCATATTTTACTTTGACTTAAAGGGATTTTAGCTAGGCTCATTACTAAATGTAAATAGAGGTTTGATTATTTGGAAAGAATTTTAATTTGTGATCTTACTCACAAATAATCAAAAATAATCTTTTTATTTGATTGTTTTTGCGTATTATAGTGATGATTTTACTTTTGCTGTTTGAAAGTGAACATTATTATCAATGATAAATTCAATCTGAGGTAGTAAATATTATGGAAACAATTATGCACTATTTTGGGATCTTTAATACGCAGGTTTTATCTAAAGCTCCCTTTTTACTTGGGATTGTCGCCTGTTTAGGCTATATCTTACTGAAAAAAGACACGACAACGATTATTAAAGGAACAATTAAAACGATTGTTGGATTTATGATCGTTCAAGCGGGATCAGGTTTCTTAGTCACAAACTTTAAGCCTGTGATTGCAGGATTATCCAAATTTCACCATTTGACAGGCGCGGTGATTGATCCCTATACCAGTATGCAAGCCACCATTCAAACAATGGCAGACAATTATGGTTGGGTTGGCTACGCTGTTATTGGCGCATTATTTTTAAACATTTTATTAGTGGTGTTTAGGCGCTTTACGGGTATTCGGACAATTATGCTTACAGGGCATATTATGTTTCAGCAGGCGGGGTTAGTTGCCGTATTTTTATATGATTATTGGTGCTTCAATGTGGGAAACGGTGATTTATACCTCCGTGCTAATGGCATTATATTGGGGAATTTCTTCTAATATTATGTATAAACCGACGCAAGCGGTGACAGGTGGCGCGGGCTTTTCTATTGGACATCAACAACAAATTGCTTCTTGGGTTGCAACAAAGTTAGCGCCCAAATTAGGCGATAAAAATGACAGTGTTGATAATATGAAATTACCAAAATGGTTGCATATTTTCCACGATAGTATTTCTGCAACTGCATTAGTAATGACCGTATTTTTCGGCATTATCTTGCTTTCTTTTGGATTAGATAATTTGCAAGCGATGGCAGGAAAAACCCATTGGTTTATGTATATTCTAGAAATGGGATTAAAATTTGCGGTTGCCATTCAAATTATTGTTACTGGCGTAAGAATGTTTGTTGCAGAGCTTTCTGAAGCATTCAAAGGTATTTCAGAGCGGCTAATTCCTAATTCCGTGCTTGCCATTGACTGTGCGGCAATTTATGCCTTTTCTCCAAATGCGATGGTATTCGGTTTTATATGGGGGGCAATTGGGCAATTTGTCGCCGTTGGGTTATTACTTGGGTTCAATTCGCCAATCTTAATCATTCCGGGCTTTATTCCAATGTTTTTCTCTAATGCCACAATCGGCGTTTTTGCAAACCAATTTGGTGGCTGGAAAGCTGTGATGAAAATTTGTTTTGCAATGGGGATCATTGAAGTAATGGGATCGGCGTGGGTGATTCAGCTTCTGGCAACACAAGGCGCCGAATTTAATGGTTGGATGGGAATGGCTGACTGGGCATTATTTTTCCCACCAATTTTACAAGGGATTGTCAGTGTACCGGGGTTCTTCTTCATTATTTTAGCACTTGCAATGGTCTATATGTTCTTTGCTTCCCGTAAATTACGTGCTGATGAAGCGGCAGCGGCTGCGGCAGGGAAAACATTAGAACAAATGGACGGCTATGGTAATGATGACAGCGTAGCACAAGATTTGGTTGCAGAAGTACAAGCAGAAAGCCCTATGGGCGAAAATCCAGTACGTATTTTGGCGGTATGTGGTTCAGGCCAAGGTTCATCAATGATGATGAAAATGAAAATTAAAGGCTATTTAGATAAACACGGGATCGCCAATATTATGGATTCTTGCGCGGTAACCGATTACAAAGGAAAATTAGATGGTGTAGATATCATTGTGTGTTCTAAGCACCTTGCCGATGAAATTCAGGGTGGTGAGCGAGTTTCAGTGCTTGGGGTACAAAATATGTTAAATCCAAATTCCTTCGGTGAAGAGTTAAAAGCGTTAATTAAGAAATATCAGTAATAGTCCTTTTACCGCACGCTATAATAAGTGCGGTAAGAATTTCGCGAGGTTTTTTATATGCTAAAACAATCATTAATTGAAAATAATTCAATCAAGTTACATCAAAAAGTAGAAAATTGGGAAGAGGCGATTAAACTTGGGACAGATATGCTTGTTGCATCAGGTGCAATAACGCCTCGTTACTATGATTCTATTATCAATATGATCAAACAAATGGGACCTTATATTATTCTATCACCGGGGCTAGCTATGCCACACGCAAGACCCGAAGATGGCGTAAATCGCACCGCCTTTGCGTTAGTCACTTTAGATACCCCCGTGCAATTTGAAGGAGAAGAAGAACCTATTAAAGTATTAATTACGTTAGCAGGCAGTGATTCTAATCAGCATATGCAAGGGATTATGGAAATTACCCAGGTGTTAGAAGATGATGATCCAAATAGTGAAACGGGTGTTGATCTAGAAAAAATACTTCAATGCCAGAGTGCCGAAGACGTCTATCTTGTTATTGATCAAGCATTATCAAATTAACTGTTATAAGAAGGAAGAAATTATGTCAAAACCCTTACTACAAATCGCATTAGATTCTCTTTCATTAGAAAAAGCTGTTGCGGATGCTAAACAAGCTGAAGCTCTAGTGGATATTATTGAAATTGGTACCATTCTCGCGTGTGCTGAGGGAATGAAAGCCGTTAGTACATTACGAGCCTTACATCCTAATCACATTCTTGTTTGTGATCTTAAAACAACGGACGGCGGAGCTATTTTAGCAAAAATGTCTTTTGAAGCAGGAGCTGATTGGCTAACGGTTTCGGCAGCCGCTCATCCCGCAACCAAAGCCGCGTGTAAAAAAGTGGCGGATGAATTTAATCAGGCTCATCCAGATCTTAAAGTGAAAAAAGAAATTCAAATTGAAATTTATGGTAACTGGACACTTGAAGATGCCAAACAATGGGTTGAGCTTGGTGTGACTCAAGCGATTTATCACCGTTCTCGTGATGCAGAGTTAGCTGGCAAAGGTTGGACAGATGAAGACATTGAAAAAATGAAATCTCTTGAAGCACTGGGATTACAACTTTCTATTACAGGAGGAATTGTGCCAGAGGATATTCATTTGTTTAAAGGGATCAAAAATGCAAAAGCCTTTATTGCTGGCAGAGCATTAGTGGGGGAAAAAGGCAAGCAGACCGCACAGGCAATTCATACTGAAATAGAAAAATATTGGAGATAAGAGAATAACTGGCAGAGAGAAATGGCACAATATTTTTATTGTGCCATTTTGGTTTTATTGCTTACGCCACGTTGTGCCATTTGCACCGTCTTCTAATACAATGCCCATTGCATTGAGTTGATCGCGGGCTTCATCAGCGGCAGCCCAGTTTTTAGTTGCTCGGGCTTCGTTGCGTTGTTTAATTAAGGCTTCGATTTTGGCGACTTCATCACCGTCAGCGCCAGCTTGTAAGAAACGTTCAGGGTCTTGCTGTAATAAGCCTAAAATATCGCCTAACTCACGCAAACGGGCGGCAAGTTGAGAGGCTTTGATTTTATCTTCCTTTTTCAATTTATTGATTTCACGCGCCATTTCAAAGAGTACAGAGAGGGCATTTGGTGTGTTGAAATCATCATCCATCGCTTCTTTAAATTGTGCGACAAATCCTTCGCCACCTTGCGGGGCAACATTCGGATCGGTATCACGTAATGCCGTGTATAAACGCTCTAATGCGCCTTGTGCAAGGTTAAGATTTTCTTCACTGTAATTGAGCTGGCTACGGTAATGGGCAGTGAGTAAGAAATAACGTACCACTTCGCCGTGATAATGATTTAATACATCGCGAATGGTGAAGAAGTTGCCGAGGGATTTCGACATCTTTTCCTTATCCACCATAATCATTCCTGAGTGAATCCAGTAATTGACGTATTCGCCATCGTGCGCACAGCAAGATTGCGCAATTTCATTTTCGTGGTGTGGGAACATTAAATCTGAGCCACCACCGTGAATATCAAAATGCTCTCCAAGTTGTTTACTATTCATTGCTGAGCATTCAATATGCCAACCTGGGCGACCTTTTCCCCACGGAGAATCCCAACTTGGTTCATTGGGTTTAGACATTTTCCATAACACAAAATCCATTGGGTTTTTCTTGATTTCAGAAATTTCAATTCTTGCCCCGGCTTGTAATTGAGTGAGATCTTGGCGAGAAAGTTTGCCATACTGTGGGAAACTTTCTATATCGAACATCACATCGCCATTTTCTGCCACATAAGCGTGGCCACGTTGAATTAATTTTTCAACAATATCAATAATTTCAGGAATATGATGGGTGGCTCTTGGTTCAATATTGGGGCGTAAAATGTTGAGCGCATCAAAATCACGATACATTTCAGCGACCATTCGATCCACTAATTGCTCACAGGTTTCTTTATTTTCTAATGCGCGTTTAATGATTTTATCATCCACATCGGTAATGTTGCGTACATAAGTGAGATCGTAACCCAAATAGCGTAAATAACGTGCAATCACATCAAAACAAACAAAAGTGCGTCCGTGTCCGATATGGCATAAATCATAAACGGTAACACCGCACACATACATTCCCACTTTATTAGCTTCAATGGGAGTAAAAATTTCTTTCTCTCGGCTTAATGTATTGAAAATTTTTAGCATTTGTTTGTTTCTCTTGAAATGATGAATTAGACAAAATAAATGAGCTGGAATTATACCGCACTTTTATGAAATAATAACCGCCTTTATCAGTTAGAGGAATATAACGATGACAATGGTTACTTTACACACCAATTTGGGTGATATCAAACTTACTTTAAATAGCGAAAAAGCGCCACTTACCAGCGAAAATTTTTTAACCTATTGTAAAAATGGGTTTTATGATAACACAATTTTCCACCGTGTTATTAACGGCTTTATGATCCAAGGTGGTGGAATGGAAGCGGGAATGAAGGAAAAAATACCAATGCGCCCATCAAAAACGAAGCCAATAACGGTTTAAGCAATAAACGTGGGACTATCGCAATGGCTCGCACCTCTGATCCTCATTCTGCAACAGCACAGTTTTTTATTAATGTAGCAGATAATACGTTCTTGGATTACCGTTCTAAACAAATGTTTGGTAAAGAAGTGGTACAAGATTGGGGCTATGCCGTATTTGGTGAAGTCGTGGACGGTATGGATGTCGTAGATAAAATCAAAGGTGTAAAAACCGGCAATAAAGGCTTCCACCAAGATGTTCCTGTGGACGATATTGTCATTCAGTCTGTTACAGTGGAATAAGATTGACGAAATAAAAGGAGGCTTGCCTCCTTTTTAACTTATAGACTTACTTTAGGAATTCTCGTGCCATTTTTTGATACTCACACTCATCTTGATTATTTATTGGCTGGCACTCAACAGCCTTTGGCGGAACTGATTGAAGAAAGCCAACAAGCTGGCGTTGAAAAAATGTTAGTGGTGGCAGTGCAAGCAGAAGATTTTAATAATATTGAAAAACTCACCGCACTTTATCCTAAACAGCTTTATTATGGCTTGGGTTTACATCCATTATATATTGCTCGGCATCGCTTAGCAGATTTAGACCTATTGGCACAGCGGCTTGCTCAGCGTTCTAACAATCTGACTGCGGTAGCTGAAATTGGCTTAGAAAAAGGCGTGCCTGAGCTATTAACGCCTGCATTATGGCAAAAACAATGCGAATTTTTAGAAGCTCAACTTCATTTAGCGAAAGACAATCAATTACCAGTGAATTTACATTCACGCAAATCTCACGAGGATCTTTATCGTTTTTTAAAAAACGCCCAACTTAGCATTACGGGCGTGGTACACGGTTTCTCAGGCAGTTATGAACAAGCCAAACGCTTTGTCGATTTAGGCTATAAAATTGGCGTAGGCGGTGTGATTACCTATGCGCGTGCGAACAAAACTCGTGAAACCATTAAACGTCTGACTTTAGATAGCTTATTGCTCGAAACCGACAGCCCGGATATGCCCGTATTTGGTTTTCAAGGTCAGCCCAATCGCCCAATGCGTATCCGAGAAACCTTCAAGGTATTATGCGAATTAAGATCAGAACGTCCCGAAGCCATTGCCGAGCAAATTTGGCAAACTAGTTGTGCGTTATTTGCTGAGAAATAGTGCCATATTAGTGATGTAAAATTAGTCAATTTTCAAGCGATAAATGACCTGATTAGCCGATCCTCGCCATATTAAAGAGGGATCGGCTTGTTCTTGAATAAATTTACCATCAATCAGTACGTCAATATAAGGTAACATTTCGCGTTGTAATTCATTGAGTTCCGCAAGTTGATAGCCTGTCCAAAGCCAGATGTCTTTGTCTGGGCATTCTGTTTTGATGCGTTTGACTAAGGCGAGTAAAGTTGGTACGTTGCGTGGGTGGAGGGGATCTCCGCCTGATAAACTGAGTCCTTGCCGTTTAATACGTTGATCTTGAAGATCACGGATAATTTGATCTTCCATTGCTTTATCAAATCGAACACCAGCACTAAATGACCAGCTTTTTTGGTTATAGCAACCTTTGCAAGCGTGTTCGCAACCACTGACAAAGAGTGTGCAACGTGTGCCTTCACCGTTTACGATATCAACGGGGTAATATTGGAGATAGTTCATTTTATTTTATTGTTTATCTTGAATAATTAATTTTTTCTTTGTGATTAATAACGGATTTCGCCGTTGGCGACTTCCTTTCTTTTGCTTACCCAAAAGAAAGGAAGCAAAGAAAAAGGAACCCCGATCAAACCGCTTTTTCCTCATTCTAATAAAATTTTCTTAACGAAAAATCAGCCTGATGTTCGCTTCGCTCTCGCTCGGCGTGATTTTTCTAAAAATTTTATCTTCATTCGGGCTGTTTGGACGGGGAAATTCAGTTAGGGCGAATTTTAAAGTGCGGTGAGAATCTTTGAGTTTTACAAAGAGTAAAGAAAATTCTCGATCTCAATCACAGAGCGACTGTGTTACCTAACCGCCTACGGCTCGTAGGTGGTGAAGTAGCTTCCTGAACAAATCTCCCCACCCCTCTTTACTAAAGAGGAGCTTGAACGTTCCCGCTTTATAAAATCTGAGGTTGAATACAGTATCTCCCCGTTTATTTCAGAAGGGCTTCAAAATCCTTCTCTATGATCTGGAGAAGATAATGAATTAATCTCCCGTGTAAATTGCCTTCATTTTTAACAAATTTTTAGAAAAGTAATGCCTGAACGCAGCGTAGCGAGTATGGGCTTACTTTTCGTTAAGAAAATTTGCTAAAAATCAAGAACAGCAATTTAGTCGGGGGCTTTTTTCTTTGCCTACTTTCTTTTGAGCAAGCAAAAGAAAGTAGGTCGCCCAACGGCGAAATCCGTTATCAATCCCAAAGAAAAAAGCAAGTAATAAAGTGCGGGCATTTTCCACAGAATTTTAAAAAATCCAAAAATTTCTATCGCACTTTAAAATTCGCCCTAACCGCATTCCCCGTCCAAACCGCCCGAATGGAGATAAAATTTTTAGAAAAGTAACGCCTGAACGCAGCGTAGCGAGTATGAGCTTACTTTTCGTTAAAAAACTTTATCAGGATGAGGAAAATGCGGTTTGATCGGAGTCTCTTTTCTTAGCTTCCTTTCTTTTGGGTAAGCAAAAGAAAGGAAGTTGCCAACGGCGAAATCCGTTATCAATCCCAAAGAAAAAAGCAAGTAATAAAGTGCGGGCATTTTCCACAGAATTTTAAAAAATCTAAAAATTTCTATCGCACTTTAAAGTTCATCTTAACCGCATTCCCCGTCCAAACCGCCCGAATGGAGATAAAATTTTTCGTTAAGAAAATTTTATTGGAATGAGGAAAAAGCGGTTTGATCGGGGTTCCTTTTCTTAGCTTCCTTTCTTTTGGGTAAGCAAAAGAAAGGAAGTTGCCAACGGCAAAATCCGTTATCAATCATAAAGAAAAAAGCAATTTAACCTTAAACAAAATTCTCACTCCATTCTCCAATTATAAATGTTTTACTCTTCTTTTCACCTCTTCTTGTTTACCTGCATTAAACGGGCGTGCATCGGGGCTACCGAGATAACCACAAACACGGCGAGTAACAGAGACTTTTTCACTGTCGTGATTACCACATTTAGGGCAAGTAAAACCTTTGCTGGTGCAATGGAATTCGCCCGTGAAACCGCATTCATAGCATTCATCGATGGGCGTGTTTGTCCCGTAATAAGGCACGCGGTCGTAGCTATAATCCCAAACATCTTCTAAGGCTTTGAGATTGTGTTGAATATTTGGGTATTCGCCATAACAAATAAAGCCTCCACTTGCTAATGGGGGATAAGGCATTTCAAAGTCGAGTTTATCGTAGGGATTGACCTTTTTTTCTACGTCAAGATGATAGCTGTTGGTGTAGTATCCCTTATCCGTTACTCCTTGAATGATGCCAAATTGCTTGGTATCTAGGCGGCAGAAGCGATCGCATAAATTTTCACTTGGTGTGGAATAAAGGCTAAAGGCATAGCCTGTGTCTTGTTGCCATTGTTTTGCTGCATTGCTTAAATATTCTACAATAGCGATGCCTTTTTGACGTAGATATTCATCATCATAAATATGACTTTTTTGATGAAGGGCGTTAATGGTTTCGTGGATACCAATATAACCTAGGGAAATGGAAGCGCGTCCTTGCTTAAAGATAGTGGCGACATTATCATCCGCATTTAAGCGAACCCCACAAGCTCCTTCCATATAGAGAATAGGGGCAACCCGTGCTTTGGTGTTTTCGAGACGTGCAATACGTGTCATCAAGGCTTTTTTCGCAATAGCAAGGCGTTCATCAAGTAATGCGTAAAAACGTTGTTCATCACCTTGAGCCTCGAGTGCAATACGCGGTAAATTCAGACTAACCACACCGAGATTATTACGCCCATCGTGAATAAGCTCACCATTTTCCTCATAAGCGCCTAAGAAACTGCGACAGCCCATTGGCGCTTTAAATGATCCCGTTACCTTAACCACTTGATCATAGTTAAGAATATCAGGATACATCCGTTTGGAAGCACATTCTAAAGCCAGTTGTTTAATATCATAATTGGGATCGCAGTGTTGCTGATTTATTCCTTTTTTAATCGTGAAAACCAATTTAGGAAAGACCGGGGTTTTGTGATTTTTTCCTAAGCCACGAATACGATTACGCAAAATGGCTTGTTGAATTAAACGGGCTTGCCAACTTGTTCCTAAACCGAAACCAAAGGTAACAAAGGGGGTCTGTCCATTGGAGGTATGTAGGGTATTGACTTCATATTCCAATGATTGAAAGGCATCAAAACATTCTTTTTCAATCAAGGCGTTCGCATAATTTTCTGGTTCAGGGACATTCCATTGTTGGGCGGTTTTTAAATGCTTTTCATAGCTCAGCTGAACATAAGGTGAAAGTACTTCATCAATACGATTAATGGTGGTTCCACCATAAATATGGCTCGCCACTTGTGCAATAATTTGGGCGGTTACTGCGGTGGCGGTGCCAATTGATTTAGGCGGTTCAATCTCCGCATTGCCCATTTTAAAACCGTGCGTGAGCATTCCTTTGAGATCTACCAACATACAATTAAACATTGGAAAGAATGGGGCATAATCTAAATCGTGGTAGTGAATTTCGCCTTTTTCGTGCGCTTCTACGACATCACGAGGTAGAATATAACGCTTTGCATAATGCTTCGCCACAATACCGGCAAGTAAATCTCGTTGCGTAGGAATGACTTTAGCATCTTTGTTCGCGTTTTCATTGAGTAATTCCACATTACTTTGTTCGATCAGCCCTTCAATATCTTGGGTGAGCTGACTACGTTTTTCGCGCGCTAAATCTCGATCGTGGCGATATTCAATATAAGCCCGTGCGACTTGCGGATAAGCACTTGTCATTAATTGATTTTCAACCAATTGCTGGATTTCGTTAATATCAATGTCTTGCTGATATCGCACAAAAATGTCATTGGCAATCTGTTGTCCCATTGTGTGGCAATAATCCTCATTATGAATGCCAATGGCTAAGGCTGCTTTACGAATTGCATTGATGATGCGTTGAATATCAAATTGCACGCGTGAACCATCGCGTTTGATGACAAAAAACGAACTCATTGTATAACCCCTATATATTGTGTTTTTATGTTTTGAAAAGCACTATATATAGATTTTTGCCAAATTCAACTGATAAAAAATAAGGTTTTTTAGCTTGTTTTTTGAGCGAAATGACGTGGGGAAGTTGATTTTACTAGGCAATTTGCATCTTTGTTTATGAGAATTATTCTCAATAAATTGTCAATTTTATTGATGTAGATCAAAGTTTATAAAAATAAAGTGCGGTGGAAAATTTGCGAGTTTTTGCTGTTGTGAAGAGAAACGAAAAATAGAAAATGCGGTGAAAAATCACCGCACTTGGTTTTTTATTGATACATAGCTTCAATTTGCGCTTTGTAACGTTCCAAAATCACTTTTCGACGTAGTTTCAATGTGGGGGTAATTTCATTCATTGCGGTAGTAAAGGCTTCTGGTAGCAAGGTGAATTTTTTTATTTGTTCAAAGCTTGCTAACTCTTTTTGCAATTCATTTAAACGTTTTTCAAAAAGCTGAATAATTTCAGAATGTTTGAGCAACTCCATTCGATCTTGATATTTAATATTGAGTTTTTTCGCATATTCTTCTAAAGAGGCAAAACAAGGCACGATCAAGGCAGAAACATATTTTTTCGCATCAGCAATCACGGCAATTTGTTCAATAAATTTATCTTTTCCAATTTTTCCTTCAATATGTTGAGGGGCAATATATTTACCGTTTGAGGTTTTCATCAGCTCTTTAATGCGATCCGTGATGTAGAGATGTCCTTGCTCATCTAATTTACCAGCATCACCAGTTTTCAAAAAACCGTCAGCGGTAAAGGCGGCAGCAGTTTCCGCTGGTTTTTTGTAATAACCACGCATAACCATCTCGCCACGCACTAGGATTTCATCGTTTTCGCCAATTTTAACCTCGGCGCCGGGCATTAACTTGCCGATAGAATTTGGCTCAAAATGATCATCTTCCCAGCAAGAAACGGTAGCGGTGGTTTCTGTCATACCATAGCCCAGCTTAATGTTAATGCCAATGCTGTGGAAAAATAGCCCAATAGTGGGATCTAATTTTGCACCGCCACAGGGCATCATACGAATACGTCCACCGAGCAAGTGGCGTAATTTGCTCAACACTAATTTATCCGCTAAGAAAAATTGCTGTTTAAGCCCAAATGGAATAGGCAGTTTTTGGCTTTTGCGATCAAAATAACGATGCCCCACATTCATCGCCCAGTTAAATAGCGTACGGCGAAGTTTGGGTGCTTGCTGCACTTTATCGTGAATAGCGGTGTAAATTTTTTCGTAAAAACGTGGCACCGCACACATTAATGTTGGGCGGATAGCACTTAACGCAGGGCGTACTTGATCGGTGTTTTCTATATAGCAATTCACTGCACCACGATGTAGCACATAGGCGACCCAAGCACGTTCAAAAATGTGTGAGAAAGGCAGAAAAGAAAGGGAAATATCCTGTTCTGTAATGGGCTTTAGTGCTTGATCGTGCGCTTTAAGTTGATGGGCAAGGTTAGCATAATCTAACATCACGCCTTTTGGTTCACCTGTTGTGCCAGAAGTATAAATAAGGGTAAATAAATCATTCAGTTGTTTATTATCGAGACGTTGTTGTAATGCTGTGGGATTGGTTTGAGATCCTGTTGCAATAAAGTTCGCCCAACTGCAAGCCAGTGGATGATTGTGCAGTTGAATGCTGTCTTTCATCGCCACAATATGCTGTAACTGTGGACAATCCGCAGCAATGTGTAATGCTTGTTCATACTGTTCTTGATCGCCGACGAAGAGAATTTTTATATCGGCATCATTAATAATAAACGCGGCCTGCTGTGCGGTATTGGTTGCGTAGATTGGGACGGTAATGGCACGAAGTTGTAATGCCGCGATATCGGCAATTGTCCAGCGTGGCATATTATGGGAAAAAATGCCAATTTTATCTTGTACATCAATATGATGGGCGAGTAGCGCAAGAGAAAGTTCGTTTACTTGTTGTTGAAAGCTAGCCCAAGAAATATCGTGCCATTGTTGATTTTCAAAATAACGAA
Source organism: Avibacterium sp. 21-599 (assembly GCF_026226765.1). NCBI lineage: Bacteria > Pseudomonadati > Pseudomonadota > Gammaproteobacteria > Pasteurellales > Pasteurellaceae > Avibacterium > Avibacterium sp. 21-599. The sequence goes on along the minus strand of NZ_JAKKOB010000001.1, from coordinate 390,492 downwards.
GTGCGGTGTTATTTTTTAATGTTTTTGCTTGCTGTTGAAAACGGCTCACAAAATGAAAATCAAGGGTATTTGTCATTCTTCTTTATCCTATTTACCTAATGATTATTTTTTAGCGTACAGTTGTAGGCTAAATATAATCGTTAATCCAATAAAAAGCGAGAAAAATCCGCTGAAAAATGCGGATAATCAGTGATTTTGTGAGCGATGTAACAGTTTTAACGAGCGAACAGTTGTTCATTTTTATGCGATGAAGAAAAGAAATGTTTTTCCAGAGAAAGGCAAATAGAGAGAAGCAAGAATAAATCAGCGAGAAAAATTTGGTGAAAAAAAACCGCACTTTAAAAGTGCGGCTTAATTTTAAATGATTTTTAATTAGCCTTTGTAGTTGTGAATATGAGCTACTAAGTCTAATACTTTGTTTGAATAACCTGTTTCGTTATCGTACCAAGATACTAATTTAACGAAAGTATCAGTTAATGCGATACCTGCTTCTGCATCAAATACAGAAGTTAATGCACAACCGTTGAAGTCTGTTGATACTACTGCATCTTCAGTATAGCCTAAAACGCCTTTTAATTCGTTTTCAGAAGCACGTTTGATTTCTGCACAGATTTCAGCGTAAGTTGCTGGTTTTTCAAGGTTTACAGTTAAATCCACAACAGAAACATTTGGTGTTGGAACACGGAATGCCATACCTGTTAATTTACCGTTTAACTCAGGAATAACTTTACCTACTGCTTTCGCTGCACCTGTTGAAGATGGAATGATGTTTTGAGCCGCACCACGACCACCACGCCAGTCTTTCGCTGAAGGACCATCAACTGTTTTTTGGGTTGCTGTGGTTGCGTGAACAGTGGTCATTAAACCGTCTTTGATACCCCATTTGTCGTTGATTACTTTCGCTAATGGTGCTAAACAGTTTGTTGTACAAGAGGCGTTTGAAACGATATCTTGACCTGCATAAGTATCAAAGTTTACGCCGTTTACAAACATTGGTGTCGCATCTTTAGATGGACCGGTTAATACAACTTTTTTCGCACCCGCTTCAATGTGTTTACGAGCAGTTTCATCAGTTAAGAAGATACCTGTTGCTTCAACAGCAATATCAACACCAATTTCGTTCCATTTTAAGTTTGCAGGATCGCGCTCAGAGGTAACACGGATAGTTTTACCGTTTACCACTAAATGGCCGTCTTTTACTTCAACAGTGCCATCAAAACGACCGTGAGTTGAATCATATTTTAGCATATATGCCATATATTCAACGTCGATTAAATCGTTGATACCGACTACTTCGATGTCATCACGTTGTTGTGCTGCACGGAATACGATACGACCGATACGGCCAAAACCATTGATACCAATTTTAATTGCCATAAGTTTTTCACCTATAATTTAAGTTAAACAAAAGGGTTACGGTGCATAGAAAGAATTTCTATTTTCCGTTCGCTGCGGATTATAGCACGCTTTTTAGATAGGGTGAAACTAACTCGCAAGAAAACCGTAAAACATTTGTGATCTACATCAAAACTTTGCGGATCAGCCAGTTAGCTTGTTTTTATTTTGTCAATATTAAGTAAAAAAACACCGCACTTTTAGGGATTGTTGATAATTTATTTCGCCGTTGAGCGGGGGGCTATTTTTGTGAGAGCAAGGCGAAAGTGGCGAAGTTGAGTTATGCTAAATGAACCACATTCAACGCAGTTATCACGAAAAATATCCCCTGCCCCTAATGATTTTTTTCTGATTTATCGGCATAATGAGCATAATTTGATGAAAATTGAGGATAAACAATGAGCCAAGGTAACCTTTATATTATTTCTGCCCCAAGTGGTGCGGGAAAATCATCTTTAATCGCCGCATTATTAGCAAAAGAAACAGGGCGTAAAATGATGGTTTCTGTTTCCCATACCACCCGCTCACCACGCCCGGGCGAAGTAGATGGCGTGCATTATCATTTTGTGAGTAAAGCGGAATTTGAGCATTTAATTGAACAAGATTTATTCTTAGAATATGCCAACGTATTTGGCGGAAATTATTATGGCACCTCCTTACCAACGATTGAAAAAAGTTTGGCGCAAGGCATTGATGTTTTTTTAGATATTGATTGGCAAGGGGCGCAACAAATTCGTGCCAAATTACCGAGTGTAAAAAGTATTTTTATTTTGCCTCCTTCTGTGAGTGAATTAGAGCGCCGTTTAATTGGACGTGGACAGGATAGCGCAGAAGTGATTGCCGATCGAATGGCAAAAGCCACCAGTGAAATATCTCATTATGATGAATATGATTATGTGATTATTAATGATAATTTTGAACAAGCTGTGGCAGATTTACAGCATATTTTACGCGCCGAATGTTTAACCAAAAGCTATCAACAAACGCAAAATATCGCTTTAATTCATCAATTACTGGCAAAATAATTGACATTTTAGTATCATTAGATCCCTTTTATTTATTGAAGAAGTTTAACTGATTGGAGTAAATTTATGGCTCGTGTAACAGTGCAAGATGCGGTAGAACAAATTGGTAACCGTTTTGATTTAATTTTAACCGCAGCACGCCGTGCAAGAGAATTACAATTGCATATTCGCCAACCTTTGGTGCCAGAAGACAATGACAAGCCAACAGTCATTGCATTGCGTGAGATTGAGAAAGGCTTGATCAATAATGAAATTATGAATGCGCACGAGCGTCAAGATGCCTTAGAGCAAGAGGCAACGGAACATCACGCAGTATCTTTATTATCTTCATAAGCGCTAAAAGTGCGGTAGTTTTTTGTTTTATTTTTATCCTTCGCAATAAAATTTGAATAAAAAGTTAGGTGTCCTTTGTACTTATTTGAACGTTTAGAGCATATTATTCGCGGCTACTTGCCTGCGGAACAGATTGAATTAGTAAGACGTGCATATATTATCGCAAGAGATGCGCACGAAGGACAGTCTCGCTCTAGCGGTGAGCCGTACATTACACACCCTGTTGCAGTGGCCTCCATTATTGCGGAAATGCGTTTAGATCACGAAGCGGTGATGGCAGCCTTGTTGCATGATGTGATTGAAGACACACCTTATACTGAGGCTCAGCTTGAAGCCGAATTTGGTACGAGTGTTGCTGAAATTGTAGAAGGTGTTTCTAAATTAGATAAACTCAAATTTCGCACCCGCCAAGAGGCGCAAGTAGAGAACTTCCGTAAAATGATCTTGGCAATGACACGAGATATTCGTGTTGTGCTTATTAAATTGGCTGACCGCACCCATAATATGCGCACACTTGGCGCATTACGCCCAGATAAACGGCGTAGGATTGCGAAAGAAACCCTTGAAATTTATGCCCCCCTTGCTCATCGTTTAGGGATAGAACATATTAAAAATGAGCTAGAAGATCTCGGTTTTGAAGCGATGCACCCGCAGCGTTATGCGGTATTACAAAAAGTAATAAAAATTGCGCGTGGTAACCGCAAAGATATGATTGAGCGGATTTCCGATGAAATTAAAGGACGTCTGGGGGATGTGGGTATTGATGCACGCGTCTTTGGGCGAGAAAAACACCTTTATGCCATTTACCAAAAAATGCGCCTCAAAGATCAGCAATTTCATTCCATTATGGATATTTATGCTTTCCGTGCGGTAGTGAAAGATGTTGATACTTGCTACCGTGTGCTAGGACAAATGCACAGCTTATATAAGCCACGTCCCGGTCGAGTAAAAGATTATATTGCTGTGCCGAAAGCAAATGGCTATCAATCCTTACATACTTCTATGATTGGTCCACACGGCGTGCCGGTGGAAGTGCAGATTCGTACAGAAGAAATGGATCAAATGGCAGAAATGGGGGTGGCAGCGCATTGGGCATATAAACAAGGCGGTAAGAATGATAGCACCACGGCACAAATTCGCGCACAACGTTGGTTACAAAGCCTGATCGAATTGCAACAAAGTGCGGGGAATTCTTTTGAATTTATTGAAAGCGTAAAATCAGAATTTTTCCCGAAAGAAATTTATGTCTTTACCCCGAAAGGGCGCATTGTTGAATTGCCTGTAGGAGCAACCCCCGTTGATTTTGCCTATGCGGTTCATTCTGATATTGGTAATGCGTGTGTCGCAGTAAATGTTGATCGTAAACCTTACCCACTCTCTCAACCGTTACAATCAGGACAAACAATAGAAATTATCACCGCGTTAAATGCGCGTCCTGATGTGGCTTGGCTTAATTTTGTGGTTACCGCAAAAGCACGTTCTAATATTCGTCATGCCTTGAAAAATATGCGTTCAGATACCGCTATTCTATTAGGTAAACGTCAGCTCACGAATGCCTTATTGCCACATAAATTAGAACAGATTTCACCACAACGTATTAATACGTTGCTAAATGAACTTAAACTTAATCGTTTTGAGGATTTGTTAGCTGAAATTGGCTTAGGCAATCAGATGAGTGCGGTCATTGCCTATCGTTTACTTGGAGAAAGCATTGAAATTGATACCGATGGCGATCTAAGTAATAATAAAAGCATTTTTGCCATTAATGGTTCAGAAAATTTATTAACAACATTCGCACAATGTTGCCATCCTATTCCGGGCGATCCAATTATGGCTTATGCGAGTCCCGGCAAAGGACTTGTTGTACATCATGAAGCTTGTGCAAATTTGCGTAATCATGAAGAAAATAAAGAGCATTATACGCCCGTCACTTGGGAAAATAGTGAGAATAAAGTCGATTTCGAAACAGAATTACGCATTGAAATGATTAATCAGCAAGGGGCGTTGCCTAATTTGACATCGAATATTTCCGCAATGGACAGTAATATTCACAGCATTTGGACGGAAGAGCAAGACGGCCGTTTATATCAAATTGTCGTATTGCTTACCGCAAAAGATACCCATCATTTAAGCCAAATTATGCGAAAAATCAAGACAACGCCGGGTTTTGTCAGTATTGAACGTAATATTAATCGCTAATGACAACAGATATTCTTGGGGCTGTACCGCTTACTACACTATCAGGCGTGGGAGTGGCAGTTTCGGCGAAATTAAGCCGAATTGGTATTAATAATCTACAAGATCTTCTCTTTCATTTACCGAGTCGTTATGAAGATCGTACACGCATTACGCCTATTATTGATCTTCGTCCTGAGCAATATGCGACGATCAGTGCGACAGTTCAGCTCTGTGAAGTGCAGTTTGGACGTCGCCCAATTCTAATCGTCGTGGTGTCTGATAGCACATCAAAATTAACTTTACGTTTTTTCAATTTTAACGCGGCAATGCGTAACAGTTTTCAGGTGGGAACACGGGTAAAAGCCTTCGGTGAAATTAAGCGTGGTCGTTTTATGGCGGAAATTCATCATCCTGAATATCAAATTATTCGTGATGATGCTCCTTTAGTTATGGCAGAAACGCTTACCCCCATTTATTCTACCACTGAAGGTTTAAAGCAAAACGCTTTACGAAAACTCACCGATCAAGCGCTGGCGTTATTAGATAAAATCCAGTTGCCAGAAATTCTACCTGATGAATTTAATCCTTATCCATACAGTTTGAAAGAGGCGATCCGATTTTTGCATCGTCCACCGCCCGATGTTTCGCTAGAAATGCTCGAAAAGGGACAGCACCCAGCACAAGTGCGGTTAATTTTTGAAGAATTATTAGCTCATAATTTGGCAATGCAAAAAGTGCGGTCAAATATTCAGCAATTTTTTGCTTTGCCCTTGCACTATCAAACGGATCTAAAACAGCAATTTTTACAGCGTTTGCCATTTACCCCAACTAATGCACAACATCGTGTTGTGCAGGATATTGAGCGAGATTTACAAAAGCCTTATCCAATGATGCGATTGGTGCAAGGTGATGTGGGATCAGGGAAAACCTTGGTTGCAGCGTTATCCGCACTCGTCGCAATTGATAACCAAAGGCAAGTGGCATTAATGGCACCGACGGAAATTTTGGCTGAACAGCATTTTGTCAATTTTCAACATTGGCTTGAGCCTTTCGGTATCAAGGTCGGTTGGCTTGCCGGAAAAGTGAAAGGTAAGGCACGCCAAACCGTATTAGAACAGATGAAATCAGGTGAAGTGCAGATGATTGTTGGTACGCACGCCTTATTTCAGCAGGATGTAGAATTTAATGATCTCGCTTTAGTGATTATTGATGAACAGCACCGATTTGGCGTACATCAGCGTTTAATGTTACGGGAAAAAGGTGAAAAATCAGGAAATTATCCACATCAACTGATAATGACAGCAACCCCGATTCCGCGCACCTTAGCGATGACAGTTTATGCTGATTTGGATATCTCTATTATTGATGAATTGCCACCGGGAAGAACGCCCATTACAACGGTTGCGATTTCAGAAGAACGCCGTGCTGAAATTGTTGCGCGCGTGTATCAGGCTTGTGTGAATGAAAAACGTCAAGCATATTGGGTTTGTACGCTTATTGATGAAAGTGAAGTCTTAGAGGCGCAAGCCGCAGAAGCAATTTGGCAAGATCTGACAAGCGCTTTACCTAATTTACGTATTGGTTTAGTTCATGGACGAATGAAGCCGACAGAAAAGCAAGATATTATGGCAAGTTTTAAAGCGGCAGAGCTAGATGTTCTTGTGGCCACAACGGTAATTGAGGTGGGGGTTGATGTACCTAATGCAAGTTTGATGATTATCGAAAATGCTGAACGGCTTGGCTTATCTCAACTCCACCAACTGCGTGGACGTGTAGGGCGGGGAAGTACGGCCTCGTTTTGTGTACTAATGTATAAACCACCATTAGGAAAGGTATCAAAAAAACGTCTGCAAGTGTTACGTGAAAGTCAAGACGGTTTTTATATTTCAGAAAAAGATCTTGAAATCCGTGGGCCGGGGGAAGTATTGGGAACAAAACAAACAGGGGTAGCCGAATTTAAAGTGGCAAATTTAATGCGCGATCGCAAAATGATCCCAATGGTTCAGCAGTATGCCAGAGAAATAATTCACAAATATCCACAACTTTCGGACGCCTTGATTCAGCGTTGGCTTGACGAGAAAACCATTTATTCCAATGCGTAAACTTTACCTTGAGATATCCTATACTAAGGTATAAGATCATCTCAACTTGAATTGCTTTTTAATAATAAATGACAACCTTATCTGATCCGCCTACCATTTTATTTTTTGATTCTGGCATTGGGGGCTTGAGTGTATATCGTGAAGTTAAAACACTTTTGCCTTATTGCCACTACCTTTATTGTTTAGACAACGCATTTTTTCCTTATTCTGAAAAAGAAGAGCAGGCGATTATTGAACGTTGTGTCTCGATTTGTCAGAAAATTTCGCAACAACATCCGATTGATTTAATTGTGATAGCTTGTAATACCGCAAGCACAGTCGTTTTGCCAGCATTACGAGAAAATTTTTCTTGCTCAGTTGTTGGTACCGTACCGGCTGTAAAACCTGCTGCACAGCAAACAGAAACAGGGATTATCGGATTACTTGCCACTAAAGGTACAGTAAAACGACCTTATGTAGATAAGCTGATTCAAGATTACGCAATGCATTGTACTGTTGAAAAGCTAGGAAGCACGGAATTGGTGAAAATGGCAGAAGAAAAATTACAAGGGAATCCCATTGATCCCATAAAACTTTTATTTGAAGTCAAAGAATGGCAACGGAATTTATCATTAGATACGGTGATCTTAGGTTGTACCCATTTCCCATTCCTAAAAGCAGAACTAAAAGCCTGTTTGCCACAAGTGAAATATTTTTTAGATCCAAGTAAAGCAATTGCTAAACGAGTCAAGGATTTGCTTGGGGAACCAACGCAAAAAACAGTCAAACAGAATTTGGTGTATTGTACAAAAGAAAGTAAAGAACAGCCTTCTTTATTAAAGGTATTTAAACAATTTGGCTTTTCAAGCTTACGCACGCTTATTATTAGATAAATAGCCAATAATTAAGTGCGGTATAAAAATTCACTAAATTTTCACCGCACTTTGCAGAAGAAATCATCAGTGTGATTTTAAAATAATCGGTCGTCATCATTTTTGTGTTTTTTTATTATTTTTTGCAAAAAAACACTTGCAAAGATTTTCGAGATGTCTATAATACGCCGCACACAACGACGCGACGTTGTAGAAATAAAGATGATACAAATCGCGTCGTTCTTTTTTGCTCTTTAACAATCAATCAGACAATCTGTGTGGGCATTCGTTGATTTTCAAAAAGATTTAAAATTTAGAAATCAATGATGCTTAACTTAAAATTCAAAAAGAATATAACGTTATGTATTCATTGAGCGAGATTAAACTGAAGAGTTTGATCATGGCTCAGATTGAACGCTGGCGGCAGGCTTAACACATGCAAGTCGAACGGTAACGGGTTGAAAGCTTGCTTTCGATGCTGACGAGTGGCGGACGGGTGAGTAATGCTTGGGAATCTGTTTTATGGAGGGGGATAACCATTGGAAACGATGGCTAACACCGCGTAATATCTGAGGATTAAAGTAGTGGGACCGCAAGGCCACTAGCCATAAGGTGAGCCCAAGTGGGATTAGGTAGTTGGTGGGGTAAAGGCCTACCAAGCCTGCGATCTCTAGCTGGTCTGAGAGGATGACCAGCCACACTGGGACTGAGACACGGCCCAGACTCCTACGGGAGGCAGCAGTGGGGAATATTGCGCAATGGGGGAACCCTGACGCAGCCATGCCGCGTGAATGAAGAAGGCCTTCGGGTTGTAAAGTTCTTTCGGTGATGAGGAAGGTGGACGTGTTAATAGCGCGTTGATTTGACGTTAGTCACAGAAGAAGCACCGGCTAACTCCGTGCCAGCAGCCGCGGTAATACGGAGGGTGCGAGCGTTAATCGGAATAACTGGGCGTAAAGGGCACGCAGGCGGTAAATTAAGTGAGATGTGAAATCCCCGAGCTTAACTTGGGAATTGCATTTCAGACTGGTTTACTAGAGTACTCTAGGGAGGGGTAGAATTCCACGTGTAGCGGTGAAATGCGTAGAGATGTGGAGGAATACCGAAGGCGAAGGCAGCCCCTTGGGGAGATACTGACGCTCATGTGCGAAAGCGTGGGGAGCAAACAGGATTAGATACCCTGGTAGTCCACGCTGTAAACGCTGTCGATTTGGGGGTTGGGCTTTGACTTGGCGCCCGTAGCTAACGTGATAAATCGACCGCCTGGGGAGTACGGCCGCAAGGTTAAAACTCAAATGAATTGACGGGGGCCCGCACAAGCGGTGGAGCATGTGGTTTAATTCGATGCAACGCGAAGAACCTTACCTACTCTTGACATCCAAAGAAGGTCTTAGAGATAAGACTGTGCCTTCGGGAGCTTTGAGACAGGTGCTGCATGGCTGTCGTCAGCTCGTGTTGTGAAATGTTGGGTTAAGTCCCGCAACGAGCGCAACCCTTATCCTTTGTTGCCAGCACTATGGGTGGGAACTCAAAGGAGACTGCCAGTGATAAACTGGAGGAAGGTGGGGATGACGTCAAGTCATCATGGCCCTTACGAGTAGGGCTACACACGTGCTACAATGGTGCATACAGAGGGAAGCGAGCCTGCGAGGGTGAGCGAATCTCAGAAAGTGCATCTAAGTCCGGATTGGAGTCTGCAACTCGACTCCATGAAGTCGGAATCGCTAGTAATCGCGAATCAGAATGTCGCGGTGAATACGTTCCCGGGCCTTGTACACACCGCCCGTCACACCATGGGAGTGGGTTGTACCAGAAGTAGATAGCTTAACCGAGAGGGGGCGTTTACCACGGTATGATTCATGACTGGGGTGAAGTCGTAACAAGGTAACCGTAGGGGAACCTGCGGTTGGATCACCTCCTTACCGAAGAGAAGACGAATGTTCACACAGATTGGTTGATTGATGTTAGACAATGAGAAGCAAAGGATGTAGTAGAGATTACCTTTATATGTAGTCCCCTTCGTCTAGAGGCCTAGGACATCGCCCTTTCACGGCGGTAACAGGGGTTCGAATCCCCTAGGGGACGCCATATAAAGCTAATCTCATAGCGAATTGCTCTTTAACAATTAAAAAACAAGCTGAAAACTGAAGAGACTTTCAAGCCAGTGATAAAGGATAAAGTTTATCATTGAATTGAAGAAGTCTGAGTAGAAGAAGACTTACTTGAACAAAAGCAAGTAAGCGATTCTCAACGAATGACGATGATAGCTTTAAGGAAAAAAATCCTTGAGGTTGTATAGTTAAGTGAGAAAGTGTACAGGGCGGATGCCTTGGCAATCAGAGGCGAAGAAGGACGTGCTAATCTGCGAAAAGCGTGGGTGAGTTGATAAGAAGCGTTTAACCCACGATGTCCGAATGGGGAAACCCGATAGGTGAAGAACCTATCATTGTTTACTGAATAAACTAGGTAAACAAGGCGAACCGGGAGAACTGAAACATCTAAGTACCCCGAGGAAAAGAAATCAACCGAGATTCTGTGAGTAGCGGCGAGCGAAAGCGGAGTAGCCAGTAAGTGATAGCAAGTGATTTAGGAGAATTGACTGGGAAGTCAAGCGAAACAGGGTGATAGCCCCGTATCTAAAAAATCGCGTGTGGTACTAAGCTTACGAGAAGTAGGGCGGGACACGAGGAATCCTGTTTGAAGATGGGGGGACCATCCTCCAAGGCTAAATACTCCTGATTGACCGATAGTGAACCAGTACTGTGAAGGAAAGGCGAAAAGAACCCCGGTGAGGGGAGTGAAATAGAACCTGAAACCCTGTACGTACAAGCAGTGGGAGCCCTTTGGGGTGACTGCGTACCTTTTGTATAATGGGTCAGCGACTTATATTTTGTAGCGAGGTTAACTGAATAAGGGAGCCGAAGGGAAACCGAGTCTTAACTGGGCGGCTAGTTGCAAGGTATAGACCCGAAACCCGGTGATCTAGCCATGGGCAGGTTGAAGGTTGGGTAACACTAACTGGAGGACCGAACCGACTAATGTTGAAAAATTAGCGGATGACCTGTGGCTGGGGGTGAAAGGCCAATCAAACCGGGAGATAGCTGGTTCTCCCCGAAATCTATTTAGGTAGAGCCTTGTGTGAATACCTTTGGGGGTAGAGCACTGTTTCGGCTAGGGGCCCATCCCGGGTTACCAAACCGATGCAAACTCCGAATACCAAAGAGTAATGCACAGGAGACACACGGCGGGTGCTAACGTCCGTCGTGGAGAGGGAAACAACCCAGACCGCCAGCTAAGGTCCCAAAATCTATATTAAGTGGGAAACGAAGTGGGAAGGCTTAGACAGCTAGGATGTTGGCTTAGAAGCAGCCACCATTTAAAGAAAGCGTAATAGCTCACTAGTCGAGTCGGCCTGCGCGGAAGATGTAACGGGGCTAAAATATAGTACCGAAGCTGCGGCATCAGGCGTATCACTAATACGCCTTTACGATTAACGACTTGCGAAGCAAGTCGGTTAAGCGTCCAACACGTTGAGTGAAGGAGAAGTAGAGAGGATTAGTGATACGCCTGTTGGGTAGGGGAGCGTTGTGTAAGCGGAAGAAGGTGAATTGAGAGGTTTGCTGGACGTATCGCAAGTGCGAATGCTGACATAAGTAACGATAAAACGGGTGAAAAACCCGTTCGCCGGAAGACCAAGGGTTCCTGTCCAACGTTAATCGGGGCAGGGTGAGTCGGCCCCTAAGGCGAGGCTGAAAAGCGTAGTCGATGGGAAACGGGTTAATATTCCCGTACTTGGTAAAGCTGCGATGTGGGGACGGAGAAGGTTAGGTTAGCGTACTGTTGGAGATGTACGTTTAAGTTGGTAGGTGGGTAGACTAGGCAAATCCGGTCTACTGTGAACACAGAGAGATGATGACGAGGCTCTAAGGAGCTGAAGTAACTGATACCACACTTCCAGGAAAAGCCACTAAGCTTCAGGCTTTACTAAACCGTACTGAAAACCGACACAGGTGGTCAGGTAGAGAATACTCAGGCGCTTGAGAGAACTCGGGTGAAGGAACTAGGCAAAATAGCACCGTAACTTCGGGAGAAGGTGCGCTGGCGTAGTGTGAAGTTCTTTGCGAATGGAGCATGAACCAGTCGAAGATACCAGCTGGCTGCAACTGTTTATTAAAAACACAGCACTCTGCAAACACGAAAGTGGACGTATAGGGTGTGATGCCTGCCCGGTGCTGGAAGGTTAATTGATGGTGTAATCGAAAGAGAAGCGCCTGATCGAAGCCCCAGTAAACGGCGGCCGTAACTATAACGGTCCTAAGGTAGCGAAATTCCTTGTCGGGTAAGTTCCGACCTGCACGAATGGCATAATGATGGCCAGGCTGTCTCCACCCGAGACTCAGTGAAATTGAAATCGCCGTGAAGATGCGGTGTACCCGCGGCTAGACGGAAAGACCCCGTGAACCTTTACTATAGCTTGACACTGAACCTTGAATTTTGATGTGTAGGATAGGTGGGAGACTATGAAGCGGTAACGCCAGTTATCGTGGAGTCGTTGTTGAAATACCACCCTTTAACGTTTGATGTTCTAACGAAGCGCCTGAAACGGGTGTTCGGACAGTGTCTGGTGGGTAGTTTGACTGGGGCGGTCTCCTCCCAAAGCGTAACGGAGGAGCACGAAGGTTTGCTAATGACGGTCGGACATCGTCAGGTTAGTGCAATGGTATAAGCAAGCTTAACTGCGAGACAGACAAGTCGAGCAGGTGCGAAAGCAGGTCATAGTGATCCGGTGGTTCTGAATGGAAGGGCCATCGCTCAACGGATAAAAGGTACTCCGGGGATAACAGGCTGATACCGCCCAAGAGTTCATATCGACGGCGGTGTTTGGCACCTCGATGTCGGCTCATCACATCCTGGGGCTGAAGTAGGTCCCAAGGGTATGGCTGTTCGCCATTTAAAGTGGTACGCGAGCTGGGTTTAGAACGTCGTGAGACAGTTCGGTCCCTATCTGCCGTGGGCGTTGGAGAATTGAGAGGGGCTGCTCCTAGTACGAGAGGACCGGAGTGGACGCATCACTGGTGTACCAGTTGTCTCGCCAGAGGCATTGCTGGGTAGCTAAATGCGGAAGAGATAAGTGCTGAAAGCATCTAAGCACGAAACTTGCCTTAAGATGAGTTCTCCCCGACTTTAAGTTGGTAAGGGTTGTTTGAGACTAAGACGTAGATAGGCTGGGTGTGTAAGCGATGTGAGTCGTTGAGCTAACCAGTACTAATTGCCCGAGAGGCTTAACTATACAACACTCAAGGGTTTTGGCTTGTTTTTGATTGAAAGAGTAGGGATTTTAGAGCGGAATGCTTTGAAGTCTGTAAAGAAAAGAGATAAGCTTTAGATAAGCGAAAGAATTATCTTGGCGGCGTTAGTGCAGTGGACCCACCTAAATCCATGCCGAACTTAGAAGTGAAACGCTGTAACGCCGATGGTAGTGTGGGAGCTTCCCATGTGAGAGTAGGGCACCGCCAGATTTTGAATGAAAGAAGAACGCCATTGAGGGAACTCAGTGGCGTTTTTTGTTTTTTAGGAAATGAAAGCAGAGAAGCATCAGTGAGAACCAATGCAATCGGCGCCATTCGAGAAGGGAATTTATTTGCACTCGGATTATTTGACTGTCCGATTGACAGCGATATTTTTTATGTTTGGCTGATCGAAGCATTGTTACCAGAGCTTGAGAAGCCGAGGATTATCGTGATGGATAATGCCGTGTTCCATAAACGACGAGATATTATCGAAGCCATTGATCAGACAGAACATAAGATTTTATGGCTGCCGCCTTATAGCCCTGACTTAAATCCAATTGAAAAAACATAGGCTAAGAAAAGTGTTGCCTGAGATAGGAAATTTTATGGTTGCACTAATGAGTGGTTTTATTTTAATTAATTATAGATCGAACGCTCTCCTTTTTTATTTTTAGCATCTTAGCCAGTCAAGCTAAGAATGATAGGTACTAAAGGAGAACTTATATTAAAATATTTTTTGTATTTCCAATGTGATGCTATGTTTGTGATAAGGAATATTTAAGCTATTGCTGTTCACCCGTTGATAGTTATAGCTTAATGTTGGCACTATTCCCATGAATTGAATACGGGGTGACCAGATGGATGTTGAGAATTGTGTTTCTCGATCTTGCCGTTTGGCATTACCACTTAACCCCCAATAAAATGGTGCTTTGTAGTATTTTTGTTCACGAGTAAGGCGTAAACGGGTACCAATATTTTCGTTTTGATAGCCTATATTGAGATTCGCCCGATATTTTATATACCGATCTTGTGGATAAGCGGTAGCATATTTTTTACCTATATCAACGGAAATGCCGGCATACCATCTTGAGTTAATGTTCCAAGAACTACTCAACGCTAAATTTTGTGTGTACATATAGGGAGCAATTACTAAACTTCAGAAATAAAAAGGTATGATGGGTAAGGTAATGGTATACGCTTTTAAGATTACATTATGCAATCTATGGATAGTTGAGTAAGGTGCATAGCGAAAGAGCTATGCACCAAAAAGGGAAATGAATATTATGAGGTTGCAATCCCTTTATGCCTTAATAAAGCATCGAGTTTAGGCTCACGCCCTCTAAAGCGTTTAAATAATGCCATTGGCTCTTCCGAACCACCACGGGTAAGAATTTCATCTAAGAAAGATTGCCCTGTTTGTGGGTTAAAGATGCCTTCTTCTTCAAAACGAGAAAATGCATCGGCTGATAGCACTTCGGCCCATAAATAACTGTAATAACCAGCGGCATAGCCTCCAGCAAAAATATGGCTAAAGCTATGTGGGTTTCTTGCCCACTCAACACCTTTCAGCACCGCAACTTCTTTTTTCACTTGCTGTAATATCTCTAAAATTTGATTCTCTTGGTTCGCATCAAAATAATGATGTAAACGGAAATCAAATAAGCCAAATTCAAGTTGTCGTAATACAAACATTGCTGCTTGGAAGTTTTTCGCTTTGAGTAGCTGTTGCAATTTTTCTTTTGGTAGAGGCTCACCGGTTTCATAATGTCCTGAAATAAAGGCAAGGGCATCTTCTTCCCAGCACCAGTTTTCTAAGAATTGACTTGGTAATTCCACGGCATCCCAAGGTACACCATTGATCCCTGCCACATCGGCTACATCAATTTGTGTTAGCATATGATGAATACCGTGTCCAAATTCGTGGAATAATGTGGTCACTTCATCGTGGGTAAAGAGAGCAGGTTTATCACCCACAGGCGCATTAAAGTTACAAGTAAGATAAGCCACAGGATGCTGAATAGTGCCGTCTGATTTACGGCGACGACCGACGCAATCATCCATCCACGCCCCGCCACGTTTATTTTCACGAGCGTAGAGATCTAAATAAAAGCTACCACGCAGTTGATCTTGGCTATCAATCAGATCAAAGAAACGTACATCATTATGCCAAGTTTCCACATCAAAACGCTCAACGGCACGAATATTAAATAAACGTTTAATCAGCTCAAATAAGCCCGTCAGTACACGATCTTCAGGAAAATAAGGGCGAAGTGCTTCATCATTAATCGCATATAAATGTTGTTTTTGTTTTTCGCTATAAAACGCAATATCCCAAGGTTCAAGTGCGGTGATATTAAAGTGCGTTTTACAAAATGCGTCTAATTCGGCTAATTCTTGCTGTCCTTGCGCTTTTGAACGGCTTGCTAAATTCTCAAGGAAATCCAATACTTGTTGCGGATTTTCAGCCATTTTGGTGGCAAGGGAAAGTTCGGTGTAATGCTCAAAATCAAGCAATTTTGCTAATTCCACACGCAAGGTTAAGATCTCTTGCATAATGGCAGAGTTATCCCATTTGCCGGCATTTGGGCCTTGCTCTGAAGCGCGCGTAACGAACGCGCGGTACATTTCTTCACGCAATTGGCGATTTTCACAATACGTCATCACTGGCAAATAGCTTGGAAACTCAAGGGTAAAGCGATAACCTTCTCGCCCTTTGCTTTCTGCGGATTGTTTTGCGGCTTGTAAAGCACTTTCTGGCAAACCAGCTAATTCATTTTTATCTGTGATTACTTTATCCCAGCCCATTGTGGCATCTAGCACATTATTGCTAAATTGCGAGCTTAATTCAGATAAACGCGCCACGATTTCCCCATAGCGTTTTTGTTTTTCTGTTGGAAGGGAAATGCCCGAGAGTTTGAAATCACGTAAGGCATTATCAATGGCTTTTTTCTGTGCCACGGTATAAGTTGCATATTCTGGGCTGTTTTTGAGTTGTAAATAGGCTTGATATAAACCTTCGTGTTGCCCTAACCAAGTGCTATATTCGGAAAGCAATGGCAAGCAGGCTTGATAGGCTTCACGCAATTCAGGGCTATTTTTTACCGCATTTAAGTGGCTGACTGGTGACCACGCTTTACTTAGGCGATCACCATTTTCAGTGAGTGGTTCAATAAAATTCTGCCACGTTAAGTGCGGTTGTTTTAAAACTTGCGCGACGGTATCTCGATTTTCTTGAATTAATTGGCTAATTGCAGGTTGAATATGTTCAGGTTTGATGTGCGAAAATTGCGGTAAGGTCGTTTCGCTTAATAGCGGATTTGGCATAACAGCTCCTTGCTTTTTATAGTGTTTTTCATTGCATAACAAATAAGGGGCGATTTTATAATATCAAGGTTGAGAAATCTAAAAAAATATGGATAATTGAGAATTATTTTTATTTGGAAAGAAAAATGAAAGCTATTTACATCATTTTAGGATTTATTTCGTTAGCACTCGGCATTATTGGCGCATTTTTGCCCTTACTACCGACGACACCTTTTTTATTACTCACGGTATTTTGCTTTGCGCAAGGTTCTGAACGTTTACATAATTGGATCATTCACACGGAACTTTATAAAAAGCATTTGCAGTCTTTCAGTGAACAGCGTGCATTAACGTTAAAAACTAAAATTCGGATTCTTATTTTATCCACCACAATGCTGGCAATTGGGTTTTATTTTACCCCTACCATTTTTGGTAAAATCGCCATTTTACTCGGTTTGATCATTCACTATTGGGTGTTTTTCTTTTGGATTAAAACGCTGAAAGAATAACCCGTTATTAAAGAAAGAATGATTGGTAATAAAGGGGCATTTTTGTATAATGCCCCTACTTTTACCTGAGTTTTTAAGCCAATGCCATCATTGAACATTTCAACAATTTTACCAAGTGCGGTGTTTTTTTGCGTTATTTTCGGATTAACCGGTTGCGATAAGCCACAGCAGGTTACCACGCCTCATCCTGCACAAACCACGACAACACCAACTGAGCCTGAAGTGCGTATTCCTCGCTTAGTGCGTGGCGTTTATGGTGATTTAGTGATTTCGCCAGACAAACTACAAAATGATGAACAAGCCACTTTTTTGCGTGATATTCTAGAAGGCTTGGTAATTTACGATCCGCACGGCAATGTGATTCCTGCCGTTGCTGAAAGCTGGCAAACCAAAGATAATAAAACTTGGATATTTACTTTGCGCGAAGCGGCAAAATGGTCAAATGGCTTACCTGTTACCGCCGAAGATTTTGTACAAAGCTGGCGAAAATTAGCGACTTCAAATAATCCACTGAAAAAATACTTAGCTTTTATCAATATTCAGCACGCGACCTCTGTGATACAAGGGGAAGCGGATGCTGCTCAATTAGGCGTACAAGCCCTGTCTCCACAGCAATTACAAATCACTTTAGAAAAAGCGATCCCCTATTTACCCGCAATGTTGGCGCACCCTGTGCTATTACCGCAGTCTTTTGCCGAACAGCAAGGCTTTGTGAGCAATGGGGCTTATTATGTGAAAAATCAGCAAGGGGATGAAATTCATCTGGCACAAAATCCTTATTATTGGCAAGGTGAGAATGTGGCATTCTCTTTGGTTGATTATAAAAAACTCGCGCCAAATCAAGAACTGACGGGGATTGATATTGTTGTTAATCCAACGCATCGCAATGTACAAGTGACGTATTTTCCGAAACTTTGCACTTATTATTATGAATTTAATTTTAATGATCCAAGGCTGGCTAAAAGTGCGGTACGAAAATCTCTTGTTTTTTTAGCTTCAGCCCGTAACTTAGTGCGGGGTGAACCGCAGGCTCGTCTGGCGAGTAATCATTTTCTTCCCATTTCAATGCAAGGTGAGCCAGAGAATGCGTGGTCGCCCGTGTTAGTGGAACAGCTTTTACAGCAAAACGGGATTACCGAAAAATCGCCCCTCGTGTTGCGTTTAACCTTTGACCAAGAAGGGATTAATCACACCATTGGGCAGCGTTTAGTGCAAATGTGGTCGCAATCTGATCTCATTCATATCCAAGCCGATCCTGTGCCTTGGCAAACCTTATTGGAAAGACGTGCTAAAGGTGATTTCCAAATTATTCGTTCGGGCTGGTGTGCGGATTACAATGATCCTTCGGCATTTTTAATGAATTTTTATTCCAAAAATCCAGACAATAAATCCGCGTATCACAATGAAAAAGTGGACGCATTACTAGAACAGAGTTTACAGCCTATTTCTACGCAAAAACGCACCGCACTTTATCAGCAAGTAACTCAATTATTACAACAAGATAATGTGGTTTTACCCGTGTTTCAGTATACCACTCCCATTTATCTTAGCCCTAATTTGCAAGGTATTGATCGGCAAAATCCAACCAATGTGATTTATAGCAAGGATTTAAAGCGGGAGTATTAACATCAGAGGAAAGTGAAATCACGTTGTAAAAATCATTTCCCTAATTTTGCTAATTTGCGAGGCATTTAAACCATCACCGTTAAAAAAGCTCTTGAGCCAGTTCGTTTGCGTTTCGAGTTTATTCGGGTGATGCCTTTTTTCTAGGCTATTTAATTTTGCTTTAGCACGAGCAATATAGATTTTTAATTCTGTTGATTGGGCAGGGGAAAAATCTACCATTTTGATCAGGGCTTTAATCTCTTTTTCAGCAAGATTTTCTGATTTTAATAACGCATTGATACAATTATATTGACTTTGCGGTTTTTTCGGTAAGCTTCTGGGAGAAATCGCATTTATTTTATCAATGTGCTTTTGTATTGTTGAGGCAAATTCAACCATATTTTTAGTTTGGCTATTATCTCTTGGATTCGGATTACTTAGAATGTCATTTATGCTGTCTAATCGCTTAGCCTGTTTGATCCGATCTTTTATGAGGTAATAATGAATGATCGAATCGAACCCTTTATCTTTAGAAATAATATAAAGGGAATTAAATTGATATTCTGTTGTGATACGCGCCATCTCATCAACAATAATAAAATCTAATGCATTTTTTCCTGATTTCGGACATTCAATAATACGGCAATTTTTTTCGAATCTTATCAAAGAGGTTACCAATGTAACAGGCAGGGATTTTTGATTTTCACCAATACAAAGCACAATAAAATGATCATTTGGAGATAAATGCTCTAATGTTGTCGGTTGGATATTTTCATAATCAATAAAAATCAATTTCATCTTATCCCTCGATAAAAATTAATTGGCAGGTGCAGCTTCTTCCACGGGGGCTGGCTGAGAGCCTAAAGCGGAGGGTTTTAATACATCCCACAAGCTCGGCTGTTTCGGTTCTGGTGCAACTTCGCGAGGGGATGAACAGAAAGATTGGTTACCATCTGTCCATACAGGAATTTGCCGTGCATTGCCACAATCCCAACCTCCATAACTATTAATACCAACCCATTTAATGCCTTCTGGCGTGGATGGATGCAAGGTTTTCGCCTGTGTGCGTTGTAGATAGTTTTTATATACCTGCAATGCCCCCGTTGCTCCTGTTAATCTTGTTTCGCCATTGTCATCACGTCCAAGCCAAACCGTGGCGACATTTTCGCCGTCAATCCCCACAAACCAAGTATCGCGCGCAGAGTTTGTGGTTCCCGTTTTTCCTGCTAAATGTAAATGGGCGAATTGGTTTTGCAAACTGCGTGCAGTGCCGCGTTCAACTGTTTGTTGCATAGCAAAAAGCGTTTCATAAGCCGCTTGTGCCGGAACAACTTGGTTTGGTTGCGTATTTCGCTGATAAATTAATTCCCCTTTTTGATTTGTAATGCTATTTACTGTTGCAAGGGGAATGGTTGCTCCTTGATTGGCAATTGTTTGGAATAATTTCGTCACTTCATAGGGGGAAATTGAGTAAGATCCCAATAACATTGCCGGGACTTTAGGAATTTTTACTTTATCCCAGCCCATCGCTTTTTGGGTTTCAATCACTTTGCTTAGTCCTACTTTCATTCCAATATTTACCGTAGGAATATTTAACGATCGTGCAAGTGCATCCATTAACATTACAGAGCCACTATAACGACGATCATAATTTCGCGGTTGCCAAGGCGGACTACCTTTAGTATGAATGGTAATCGGCTGATTTTTAATTGGCGTATTTAAACGAAATTCGCTAGGTTCAGTAAGTGCGGTTAAATAAATAGAAGGTTTTACCAGTGAGCCAATTTGACGTCTCGCATTTAATGCACGGTTAAAACCCGCATAGTTGGTTTGCAAACCACCCACAATGGCTTTGATTTCACCTGAATGATAATCTGCCACGATCATTGCAGACTCTAAATAAGGATTTTTATATTTCAACTGTAATTCAGAAGCGGCATTAATCACTGCTTGTTCAGCATAATGTTGCTGTTTAATATCTAACGTAGAGAAAATGCGTGTGCCAGATAAACTACTTGCACGATTTTCGCCTAATTGCTGGCGAAGTTCGGCTTGCAAGGTTTGAATAAAAGCAGGATATTTACGGTTAATTTGTCCCCGTTTTTGCACGCCAAGCGGACGTTTGCTCAACATCTCATACAGCTCTTGCCCAATTACTTTGTGTTCAAGTAATAAACGTAACACCACATTACGGCGCTCAAGCGCATTTTCAGGATTGCGCCAAGGATTATATAGCGAAGGGCCTTTTACCATTCCTACTAATAAGGCAATTTGATCTAAATTGATCTCACGAATTGAACGGCCAAAATAAAAATGGCTTGCTAATTCAAAACCGTGGATTTGCGTATTGCCGTTTTGTCCAAGATAAATTTCATTAAGATAGGTTTCCAAAATACGGTTTTTGTCGTAACGCCAATCTAAAATGAGTGCCATTAGCGCTTCATTGATTTTTCTTGTGAATGTACGTTCGTTAGAAAGGAAAAGATTTTTAACCAATTGCTGCGTTAAGGTACTTCCCCCTTGCACGCGATGGCCTGCTTGTAGGTTTGCCACAATGGCTCTTGCAATACCTAAAGGGCTTATCCCGTCGTGTTCATAAAATCGGCGATCTTCAGTTAAAAGCAAGGTATCAATCAATAATCTAGGATAATTTTGTAAAGAAAGGGTTAAGCGTTCTTCATTTTCTGATTGCAACATTGCAATTAATTTGGGGGCGAGAGAAAATTCATCAATGGCTTTTACATTAACTAAATCTTCTATTACCGCTAATTTGTTGTCTTTAAAGCGTAAACGGAAAACCCGCTGGGCTTCAGGGTGAACAGGGAATGGAAAGGCGCCACGCAACAAAACGAGGGTATTGTCTTCAATTTTGAAATCACCTGGGGCGGCAACCATTGTGGTTTGACGATAATCGTTTTCTAATAAACGTTGTTTGACCTCATTGAGGCTTAGTTCATCAGATAATTTAATGGTATCTATTTTGCTATAAACTTCCGCGGGTAACTGCCAGATTTGCCCATCCATTTTGGCGCGGATTTGCCCATCTAAATAAATTCCGTAAAAAGTAACGTAACAAGCCAGCACAAACGCGATTTTAAGCAAAAAATGACGAAAACGCTTTTTTCGCGAAGGGGAGGCTGTTTCTTTTGTTTCTGGTGTAGGATTGCTTTCTGACATTACACATTATACCTAGTGATCTGGCACGAATTTTAGCGCTTAAAGGATAAATAAGATTGTAAAAACTGTTCAAAATCTTCCAAGCCACAGAAAGCGAGGCTTTCTTCATCATAGTAATGAAAATCTGGCTCAAGTTCTTGTTGTTCATCAATAGCAAGATTATTCGCACGAATCATCACTTCATCAGCACTGACAAATAGGCTATATTCAGCGCCAAGTAATTTGAAATCCTGTGTTGGCGCTTGGCGAGCTTGATTGATAAGAGAAAGTGCGGTGGAAATTAGCTGAGAATTTGACCGCACTTCGGTATTTAACCAATTGGCTAAAGCCTCGTGTCCCATTGAACATTTGGCTGAAATTTGTCCGCCTTGGGCAAAAAATTGATAATCCATTTTGAGTGATTAGGTTAGATACTGAACGATGAACCGCAACCACAAGTCGTTGTCGCATTAGGGTTATTTACCACGAAACGAGAGCCTTCTAGTCCTTCCGTGTAATCCACCGTGCCGCCAATTAAATATTGCAAACTCATTGGATCAATCACTAACTGCACGCCAGAATTTTCAATGGTGAGATCACCCTCGTTTACTTTTTCATCAAAAGTAAAGCCATATTGGAAACCGCTACAACCGCCGCCTGTGATATAAACGCGTAATTTAAGCTCGCTATTTTCTTCTTCTGTGATCAAGGCTTTTACTTTATTGGCAGCCGCATCGGTAAAGGTTAAAGGAATTGCCATCTCTGTCATAATTTATCTCGCTTGTATCCTTGTCAATTTTAAGTTGGCTATTATCTAATAACCAAGTAAACCATTCAAGAATTTATCAAGGATTTTTCAACGGAAAGGTGGTAAAATGCCGCACAAATTTTTGTCAAGGAGAAGTTATGGCAATTCCAATTAGAACAGAACAAGAAATTGAAAAACTGCGTGAGGCCTGTAAATTAGCCTCTGATGTGTTAGTGATGATCGAACCTTATGTAAAAGCGGGTGTTACCACTGGCGAGTTAGATCGCCTGTGCCACGAGTATATGGTGGAACAACAAAAGGTGATCCCCGCTTGCTTAGGTTATCACGGTTTTCCTAAAGCAACCTGTATTTCCATTAACGAAGTGGTGTGTCACGGTATTCCCAGTGAAGGAAAACAGCTAAAAAATGGTGATATTGTGAACATTGATGTCACGGTGATTAAAGATGGCTACTATGGCGATAATTCTAAAATGTTTATCGTTGGCGAGACAAATATCCGTAGCAAAAAATTGGTGGACGTAACACAAGAAGCATTATATATCGGCTTGCGTACGGTAAAACCGGGGATTCGTTTAAGAGAAATTGGCAAAGCGATCCAAAAATATGCAGAGTCGCAAGGCTTTAGCGTTGTGCGTGAATATTGTGGACACGGCATTGGTACCGAATTTCATAATGATCCCCAAGTGTTACATTATGACGGAGATGATGGCGGTGTGATCTTGAAAGAGGGAATGGTTTTCACCATTGAGCCGATGATCAACGCAGGCAAGCGTGAAGTGCGTTTAATGGGCGATGGATGGACGGTAAAAACTAAAGATCGCAGCCATTCTGCGCAATTTGAGCATCAAATTGTGGTTACCGCAAAGGGTTGTGAAGTAATGACAATTCGCGAGGAAGAAGAAAAAGCAGGACGCATTCAGCGGTTTATGGTGAATGTATAATCTACGGGCGAACACATCGGTTCGCCCCTTGTATATTAAGATTAATATAAAATAGCAACAAAACCCCGTTATCTGCATCTCGAGTTCGCCCCAAGCAACAAACCGAGTTGTAGTAATGAGAGCAGATAACATTTCACCAAAAAACCGAACAGTTGCCAGACTTAACCCCGAATGCAAGGCAGGTTAATGATGAATAAACAAACTTATTGTGGTATTGATATTGCTAAACGTCATTTCGTAATTGGGCTTTCTAACCAAAAACGAACAAAGACTGAAACCAACAACCCGAAAGGGATTGCGCATACCATTGAGTATTTACGCGATTTCAGTGTTAACTTATAGTAAAATTCCCCAAAAGCCAAAACAGAGCACAACATGACTTATCCCGTACATTTCCGTAAAAAATCATAGAACAAGCAAAAAAGCAGAGCGAATTGTAGATTTTCTAAAAATCTACGGCATCAGTACATCCACTTTTTACGAATGGAAGAAAGAAATCCAATCGAAAAAGGGACACCAAAAAAAGCCAAGAACCATCAATAATAAAGCATTGCTAAACGATGTTAAACGCTTCCCCGATGCCACTCAGGCTGAAAGAGCTGCACGCATAGGCACAACGCAGAGTGCTATCTGCAAAGCGTTGCGCCGTCTGAAAATCAGCCGTAAAAAAAAACACTGCACCACCCTCAGGCGGACGAACAGAAAAGACAGAACTTTAAAGAAGCGCTGACAGCTTATTCTGAAGCGGGATATGACGTTGTTTATTTAGACGAAAGTGGATTTGAGAAGCAGACTTTTCGCACTCACGGCTATGCGCCTGTTGGAGAGAAATGCCCAGCTACACACAACTGGCAGAAAATGGCTACTCGAACCAATGCAATCGGCGCTATTCGAGAGGGGAATTTATTTGCACTCAGATTATTTGACTGTCCGATTGACAGTGATATTTTTTATGTTTGGCTGA
The DNA here is from genome assembly GCF_026226765.1 of Avibacterium sp. 21-599. Taxonomy (NCBI): domain Bacteria; kingdom Pseudomonadati; phylum Pseudomonadota; class Gammaproteobacteria; order Pasteurellales; family Pasteurellaceae; genus Avibacterium; species Avibacterium sp. 21-599. Next base: position 366,070 of record NZ_JAKKOB010000001.1, on the reverse strand, counting down.
CCGAAGCATTGTTACCAGAGCTTGAGAAGCCGACAGTTATCGTGATGGATAATGCCGCATTCCATAAACGACAAGATATTATCGAAGCCGTTGACCAGACAGAACATAAGATTTTATGACTGCCGCCTTATAGCCCTGACTTAAATCCAATTCAAAAAACATGGGCTTGGGTTAAAAGTCTGAGAAAACAATGGCGGCTTGATTGTGTTGATGCTTTATTTTTTTGGATTTTAACAATTGTTTCGGTTTTTTAGGAATTTGACTGTATTTACCGCAAATAAACTTAATGCCCCTACGCGTAAGAAATGTCGTCTATCCATTTTTTCTCCTTTTGATGTTCACTAAAAGCGTGATGATTGTACGTTGTTTCTTTCCTCGCTTCTAGTGACGTTTTGTGATTAAAATCAAGTGCGGTGGTTTTTTGAGAGATTTTTTTACATTTTAGGTGATTGCTTAGCAAGGCTGTTTTCTGTTCCTGTGATTTAAGAGAAGTTGAAATCCTCAATAGATTAAATAAGGCGAGGTTTCATTTGCAAACAGTGTAGATAATACGGTGTTGTCAGCTCCCTTATGGGCTACTTGTACACGGCAGTCAGCTTGTCTTATTTTTATTTTAAACGATGATATAAAAATAAGCCTACGCAGAAAACGTAGGCTTATTTATTTTTAGCTTATATTAGTCCCGTTGCGTTAGAATTGATAACCTACTGCACCACCGACAATATAATTTTTACGGGTATCCGCTGAGGCACCCACTTTAATGACCCATTTTTCATTATCAGAAACACGGGATACCCCTAACGCAACCGCACTTTGGTTGCGATATGAAGTACCACCTACGGAAACCATTGATTTGCCCGGACGGGTTGGTTGAGGTTGCATACCCAATGCTGCTGCGCCAGCAATACCTGCACGTAGATCTTTATCCATCTTATGGACATTTTGGTTGAGGTGATTAATCACCCGATGTGTATCATAAAGCTGGCTACCATTGATGGCATCAGTGCTATTTGCTGAAACCACCCCGGCGGCAACGTGCTGAATTTGACGCGTTTCATTGGCATTACCCACAGAAACCACGCCTTTCACATTATCTACACCGGCAACATTCGCGTCATTCGCACCTGCATAGGTATAATTTCCACCATTTGCCGTAGTATGTATTCCGTTGGAAGATGAACGATCGCCTAAGAATACAGAGTTTTCAATGGTTTGAGTAATATTACTACCAAACGCATAAGTGCTATTTGTTTGAATATTATTGTTATTCCCCACAGAATAACTGCTATCACCATTAATAATAGTTGGGTCACCAAATGCCCCAGATCCTTCCCCTGATACGGTATTACCGGTACCAATAGCAATACTATTTTTACCCGTTGCTTTGGCACCATTGCCCATAGCGATGGCATTCTCACCTTGCGCATCTGCTCTATAGCCGATTGCGGTTGATTTGGCACCAGAAGCACTCGCATCTTCACTGTTGGTTTTAGTCCCTTCAACACGTTGTCCGCCATTGACGTGGAAATATTTCGTTCCTTGCTCTTTCACTTGGACTAACGCATCAATTACTGAGGTATTTTCTCTTTCTTTTTGACCAGATATTTCATAAGTCACTAATACCTCTTTCCCCTTCTCTGTCAATTTACCTGTGTTATCAACATAAATGTTGCCAAGGGTATTTTGATAGTTATTGGTTACATTCGTTACATTATTTTGTACTGCATTTTGTAAGGCTAATAAATCACCAATATTGGCGGCATTGGTTTTTTCAGCAGGTGAAATATCCCCGTTCGCGATCGCTTGTTTGATCTCATCAGGTGTTCTGCTACCAAAACCACTTGCCACATTGGTAATCTTATCACCACCAACATCCAAGCCATTTGCTGTGCTAGTGAGTTTCGTTGTGTTATTGCCCTTACCAATGGTTACACTATTGAGATCGGTTAAATCTTCAGCCAATTTCACGATAACTTCATTGTTTGCAACATCCACACGAATATTTTTCGCTGAGGCAGCTGCGTTATTGGCTAACTCACCTTTGATGGTAATGGTTTTACCTAAGTTTTGCTTAGCTTCATTACCCGCACTGTCTTTCAGTCCAAAACCGCCACCATCCTTGGCATTGGTAATATTGCTAACCACATTTTTTAAATCACCGATATTGGCAGCATTGGTTAGCGTAGCGCCTGTTGCACTGGCTAAATCGCCTCCCGATAAGCCACTGGCAACATTCGTGATTTGATTACCGCCATTGCTTAGTCCTTGATTGGTTAAGGATACTGTGTTGTTCGGATCTGTTGCAGTAATTTTAACGCCATCCTTATTTACTACTGTTGCCCCCGTTGTAACGCTACCATCCTGACCCAAATCAATATTCTTAGCTAATTTAACCGTTAATGTATCGGTGCCATTAGAGACCACACCAATATTATTATCGGTTAGCTTGCTTTCGTCCGTTTGCCCCCCTTGAATTTTCACTTCTTGGCTGAGTTTGCGTGCAAACGTCTTATTCGCGTTATCACCACTAAAGAACATTGGCGTATCGGCGAGATTTTTTAAATCGCCCACTGTACTAGCTTTGTTCAGCGTGTTACCTTTTGCGTTAGTTAGGTTATCAATAAAGCTATTTGTGCCAGCAGTTTGATTAAGCGTGTTAGCTGAGCCTGCACCATTCCCTACATTGCCACCGATACCACTTGCGATATTAGCCAGCGTGGTTGGCTTGTTTGTTGAGCCATCGGCATTTTGCATCGAAGCCACAACATTTTCTGCGTTTACACTTTCACCCTTTCCATCAGCTTGAGTGTTGAATGTGCCATTAGCAAGTTTATACACCTTCGTGCCATCATTTTTCGTGTAAACCACTGGAAGTTGGGCATTTTCTGCCACACTTTGGACATCAACGGCAACGGTAATGGTGTTTACGCCATTTTCTGTTTTGCCGGAAACGGTAGCGCCGCCGGTTCCCACAAACTTGACTTCACCGGCATTTTTCACTTGTGAGCTAAAGGCGGTGCTTAAATCACCCGTTGTTTTATCACTGCTCACTACAAAGCCCATATTGCGTAAATCGCCTACGGTGGCAACGGTGGTATCTGCCACACCGCCTGTGGCTGGTTTAGTCAGATCTAATAAGCCCTTAGTATTACCATCTGTTGTAATCGTATTTAAGCCACTACTTACATTTCTTAATACAGTTGGCTTATTGGCATCCCCATCAATATTCTGAACAGATGCCACTACATCTTTGGCATTTAAGGCATCAGTAACTTTGCCGTTATTAGGATCTAAATTTGGCGTTGGGGTAGTGTAGAATTTGTCTCCCACTTTATAAACTTTTGTGCCATCGGTGGTGGTATAAACCACAGGAATATTATCAAACTCTTTTGCCACAGCATAAAGTTGTGAACCATTAATGGCATCAGTTGAATCGGAAGAAATTTTACCTGCAGCGACATTGATAATTTGGCGCTCTTTGTCCGAAGCACCTACACTTAGTACGCCTTTGTCCGCAGATCCCTGACCTGCAAAACCGCTGTAAGTAAGGTGACCAACCAAGGCGGTATTTTCGGTGGTTGCTTCGCGGTCATCAGATTCATTACCCAAAATGACACTATTGGCTTGGCTAGCAGTAACGCCATTACCCATTACAAAGGTATTTTCAACATTAACATTATTTTGGTTACCCACAATACGGCTGTTATTGCCTGTCAGGGTATTATTGTTACCAAAAGCACCAGCATTGTCGCCTGCAATCGGACTGTCTTTTGTACCATTATTATTACCAATGGTATAAGTGCCAGAACCACTAATATAGCTCGGATCACCCAACGCTCCCGAGTTTTGTCCCCGTACGATATTGCCTGTACCAATGGAAATGGCATTATTGGCAAGCGCTTTTGCATTCATACCAATCGCTATACCATTTTCGGCAATTATCGTGCCTGTAACCTTATTGGGAACAAGAGTGGTGCTATCTGCCTCCACCGCACCTGCACCGACTTCCGCATCTTTACCAATGGCAATCCCTGCGGTAGAGTCTTTATATACTTTCGCTTTTGCAGCCAACGCTACGGCATATTCTGCCCCTGCTACAGCGGCATTATCGCGTGGCACTTTCAAGTTAGCATTCAGCTCAGTGTCTGATACATCAGTACTGCCGCCAATTGCGACTGCCCCATTACCCTGAGCGATTGTTCCCTGCCCGAAAGCAATTGCGCCAAGACTATTTGGGATAATCATCGCACCTCGCCCCACTGCTTGAGCTCCACGCGAGTTCTCATCTACTAGTGCTTGATCGCCAATGGCAAAAGAACCTTCAGAACGCGTTTCTGCATAGAGCTTGCCCAAAGATGTGTTCCCCCACGCCCCAATAGCAATACTACGAATCGCATTCGCACGTGCAGCTCCTAATGCCGTTGCAGCCCCCACGGACGTTTTCGCATTATGCCCAACAGCTGTTGCACCTCCATAACTACCCCAATTATCCCCCGGAAGTTTATCAGTATAGGCAACTGCCCCTTGGCTTGCATCATTAGCAAGTATTTCAGCATTATAACCAATTGCCACACTGCCTGCACTATCGTGATAATAAGCATTTAAATCGCGGGTGTAATTAATTTTAGCGCCAGAGCCAATCGCTACTGAATTTGGACCACCTTCTGCAATTGAGGCATTTGTTCCGATAGCAATACTGTTTGTAGAGCCGTCAGCTTTAAAAGTACCCTCTTGCCCTACATACCAGCCGACATCGCCAGAAACAGACGCATTTCTTCCTAAAGCAATCGAGCCTTCAGCCAAGCCTTGCGCGTTATTACCTTGTGCAATTGCATTTTTCCCGCTCGCTTTACTGCTGGTACCAATAGCAATGCTGGCTGCGCCTGCGGCATTTGCATTTAAACCACAAGCAACTTCACCCATCCCATTGGTTGATTCTGTGTGTTCTCCGTCAGCGCCACAGAGTACATCTTTACCGCTGTCGGGATTTGTAGCAAGCACATTTCCCGTAGCACTTAGCATTGTGGTGAGTACAATAGCATTTAAAAAATGTGGTGAAAGGACGTTTTGTATTTTATTATTTTGTTTGTTTGTTTGTTTGTTTGTTTGTTTGTTTGTTTGTTTGTTTGTTTGTTTGTTTGTTTCCTCGCGTAATTTCTGAAACCACGGTCAGCCTGTTAAGTACTCGATTAAAAATCACTTTATAAATTTTATTCATCTTTAATTGCTCCTTAGCATTAAATGAAACAGTTATTTTAAAATAGGGACTGATCTACTGCAGCCCCTAAGAAATTGTAAACGGGTAGTTTTGTTTAAAATTCAAAAAAGAGTGGCATTTTACTTGAGTTAACGAATTAACTCAACCAAAACAGTATTGGTTTATATTGTTTTAGGGGCTGTCCTAGATAACTAGGCTAAATTTCCTTTAACTAATTGTTTTAAAATAGAAATTTGAGATTTTAAGTTACTGTTATTAAAACGCCATTCGCATTCCTTCAAATAAAGCTCAAAATGCGCTTTAGGAATACCGTTAAACTTGCGTAAATGGCGTTTCACTTGATTCCAAAAGTTCTCAATTCCGTTAATGTGATTTTGTTTTTCTGCAAAGTGTGTACTGTGATTGATGCGAAAATGGTTAAATTCACTCACGTCAAGTACATCATAACTTCGGTAGAAATCAATGTAAACAATACTATCAGGCTTTACTTGCTCGCGAATGATTGGCAACAATGTCGCAGATTGAGTATTTGGCAGCACGATGGTGTAAACCTTACCATTGCGTTTTAAAAGCCCAAATACAGCCGTTTTACCTGCTTCACCTAGCCCTCGTTTGTCTTTGCGAATGCCACCGAAATCGCTTTCATCAGCTTCAATTTCGCCATCGAACATTTCCAAATGGGAGCTGTTTTGATAAATAAGTAATCGTAAGCGATGAAAGTAATACACTGCTGTCGTTTTGTTTACATTTACTCACTCGACTGCTGTTCTTGCAGTAACACCTGCGACAAACAGCTCAATGAGTTTATTTTTTTATGCTGACTTAAGCGATTTTTTCTCATTTGGTCATTTTAACCTAAACAGAGTTTTTAGTCGTTATCTAGGACAGCCCCTTGTTTTATAGTAAAATTCCAAAAAAAACAAAATAGAGTGCAATATGACCTATCCTGTACATCTCCGTAAAAAAATCATAGAAAAAGCCAAAAAAGCAGAGCGAATCGTAGATTTTCTAAAAATCTACGGCATCAGCATATCAACTTTTTACGAATCATTTTAAATGCGATTGTCCGCGATGGTTCACAGTGGGATGCTTACGCACTTTAATTAACGAATTTGTATTTTGGCTTTTTAGCGGAATACAGTTGCTACGATTTATTAAATCACCAATGTAATGTACGGGCAGACCTATGTGTTTACCTGAAAAATTAATGATTATACGGACGGACACATAGGCCATCCCTACAGAAAAATGATATGAAATACGGACGAATACATCGTTTTTCCTAGCATAGGTTGGAATAATAGATTAAAAATGGCAATGTTTGTTCTCTATTATAATTAATGTAGGGGCAGACCTATGTGTCTGCCTGAAGCTGATAGCCGAAAAGGAATCTGATCCAAAATGTTTACTTACAGTCGCGCAACGCCGTTCACAATACAATCTGTCAAAGCGCAAAAAGATCAACTCAAAAACCTTGAACTCGCTGAATTTCAACAAGCTTCTATCTATCAATTACTAGAAAATCGCACAACATTTTATGACGATATATTGCAACACCTTTGGCAACATTTTCAGCTTGATCAACAACCAGATCTGAGCCTAATTGCAGTAGGTGGCTATGGACGAGGGGAAATGTTCCCTCTATCTGATTTAGATTTTTTGATTTTGGCACAATCGCAACCTAGTGAAGAAATTCAGTTGCAACTCCGTCAATTTGTTCAGTTTTTATGGGACTGTGGGTTTGAAGTGGGGCATTCTGTTCGTACTTTGGAGGAATGTGAACAAGCTGGCCGAGAAGATATTTCTATTGCCACTAATTTGCTCGAAAGTCGCTACTTATGCGGAAATGAAAAATTATTTGAAAAACTCACCGCACTTTTAAAACAGTCCGATTTCTGGCGCTTGGCGGATTTTTATCAGGCCAAGATGGAAGAAAAAAATGTGCGTTATCAACGTTATAACAACACCAGCTATAACCTTGAACCGGATATCAAATACAGCCCGGGCGGTTTGCGTGATTTACATTTGCTCTATTGGCTCGCCCTACGGCATACCGGGGCAAAAAACTTGCAGGATATTTTACAAACGGGCTTTATTTACCCCGAAGAGTATGCGTTATTGCAAGAAAAGCAACATTTTTTGTTTAAAATGCGCTTTGCTTTGCACCTCATTTTAAAACGTTACGATAACCGACTATTATTTGATCGCCAAGTAAAAGTGAGTCAATTGCTTGGCTATCAAGGGGAAGGTAATGAAGCCGTAGAAAAAATGATGAAAGCATTTTTTCAATCTTTACAAACGATTGCGACCCTGACGCATAGCTTAACGAAACATTATCGTGAACATTTTATAGACAAGCCAAGTCAGCAAACCTGTTTTCCGTTAGATCGCCATTTTCACGTTTCGAATAATGCCATTTGCTTAACGCAAAAAGACTGTTTTCAACAACAGCCAGACAGTATTTTAGATTTGTTTTTCTATCTCACTCAATACCCAACAGCAGAAATTCATTCCAGCACGCTACGCCAATTAATCCGCACGATTGAAACATTTCAAGGCTATTTAAGTGAAAATTCACAAGCGAGAGAAAAATTTCTCCGCTTATTTCAACAACCAAATTGCGTGCAACGAGCATTTTTGCCAATGCATCAATATGGCGTGTTACGCATCTATTTACCACAATGGCAAGCCATTGAAGGATTAATGCAATTTGATTTATTCCATAGCTATACCGTTGATGAGCATACCTTGCGCGTGATGCTAAAATTAGAACGTTTTACCCAGCCCGAAAGCCAATCTGCACACCCCATCTGCTATGGCATTTTTGCTCAATTATCACAGCGTGCTTTGCTTTATCTTGCAGGGCTATTTCACGATATCGCCAAGGGGCGGGGAGGTGAGCACGCCGAGCTTGGTGCAAAAGACATTGCAGATTTTGCCGCGTTACACGGTTTTTCTGCTCAAGACAGTGAATTAATGCAATGGTTAGTCGCTCAGCATTTATTGATGTCGGTAACGGCACAACGGCGAGATATTGATGATCCCAATATCGTCCTTGCATTTGCTGAGGAAGTTACGACTCAACAACGCCTTGATTTGCTCACTTGCTTAACGGTGGCAGATATTTGTGCGACTAATGAAACCCTTTGGAATAGTTGGAAACGTTCTTTATTAACAAAGCTTTATCAATCTACTACCGAGCAATTTAGCCTAGGAATGGCAAACCTGTTGGATAATCAGAACAAAATCGCACAGCATAAAAATCAGGCACTGGCATTATTACAACAAGAGAAGCCCGATCTTCTGCAAGAAGCTATTCAGTGCTTGTGGCAAACGTTCCCACAAGATTATTTCTTACGCAATAATCCAAAGCAAATTTGCTGGCATAGCGCACTCATTGCGGAAAGTCGAAAACAAAGTGCGGTGCAAAATGTGGTAAAAATCAGTAACCGCTTTTCTGCAGGGGGGACGGAAATCTTTATTCATTGTGAAGATCAAGACAATTTATTCCATAAAGTTGTCAGCACCATCGGTGCAAAATGTTTTAGTATCCACGATGCACAAATTCTCACCGCTGAAGACGGCAAGGTGTTTGACAGTTTTATTGTTACTGAATTAGATGGAACACTCGCGAAATTTGATCGCCGCCGCGAGCTAGAGCAAGCCTTGCAAAAGACACTGAGTGCGAACAAAATCGCGAAAATCAGCACAATGAAAAACCATCAGCTTAAGCCATTTCGTGTAAAAACCGAAGTACGCTTCTTGCATTTAGCGAAAAGCACACACACAGAAATGGAACTGTTTGCCCTTGATAAAGCAGGGTTGTTAGCAGAAATCAGCCAAATTTTCACCGCACTTCAGTTAAATATCCAAAACGCTAAAATTACTACAATTGGTGAAAAAGCGGAGGATTTCTTTATTTTAACCAATCGCGAAGGGAAGGCATTGTCGCAACAGGAAAGAGAGGCGTTAGAGCAGCGAATTTTAGCGTTCATATAATAAAATAACCGTGAAGATTTTGCGAAAGCCATTGAAATCGCCTTTCGTGAAGATAAAGAAGCTATAAAGCACTTGCTGTTGGTATAACCAAAGCAATGGGGGCAGTAGTCTGTGGCGTGGATCTCATCATTCCTGATCTGCACAAACCCGCGGAAGCAAGTTTGCAATCTTGGGGCGTGATCGAAGCGAACTTTAACCCAATGATGATGATGCACATTTTCCCTTATTCAGGAAAATCTCGTCGCCTCACCTTGGACGTGATTAAAATGCTATTCCCAGAATTACCAAACTAAAGTGCGGTGCTTTTTTTTCTAAATTTTAATAAAAAGCTTTCCACGAAATGCGCTAACCCCAAAAGGAGACGGATTTAAAAACGGATTGCGTAGGATAGTGTATCCGCCTCAATCCATTTCCTTTTAATTGTCTTTGTTTTTCGTTGTCATAACGAAGATACTCGCGGGCTGGCGTTTAATGTCGATACCGCCTGCCAAGGTGTTGTCTTGTCTAAATCGTCTTTAACGCATCACGTGTTTTAAGAATTGGGCGGAGGAGGTAGTCAATGATTCGCATTTTATTGGCTTCAAGCTCCGCATCAACCACCATCCCATTACGAATGTCTAAGTGGCGTTGTTGCCATTTTTGAAGGGATTCGGGGGTTAAGGTGATGGTGACCACATAACTTGGCGGGGCATCGCGTCTGTGTTTATCAGGGACGGTATCGGCGCCGATTTTCGTTACTTTACCCTGTAAGGTGCCGTAAATACTGTAATCATAAGCGGTGAGTTTTAAATTGGCGTTCATATTGGGCACAACATAGCCGATGTCTTTTGGTAACACACGCACTTCGGCAACAAGGCTATCGTCTTTGGGAACAATATCTAAAATGGGTTGCCCGGGGCTGACCACCGCGCCAACGGTAGAGAAAAACAGTTGATTGACGGTGCCATCAGCGGGGGATTTGACGGTGGTACGTTCCAGTTGGTCTAAGTTGGCTTTCCGTTTTTCTTCCAGTAAGGATTGTTCGCTGATGGTCTCCGACAGCTCGGTTGATTGACGTTTACGCACATCCGAAAAAAACGCATCGCGTTCAGAATAAAGGGCAGCAAGTTGTTGTTCGGTGGTGAGTAATTCCTGTTTTGAGACTGCGCCACTTTTAATAAAGGGCTTGATGTTATTCAGTTGCTGTTCTTTAAGCGCAATTAAGCGCTGAAAGTGTTTGGCTTTACTCATAAACTCTTGCAAGCGAGTTTGATAGAGTGCCTGCTCAGCTTCCGCCATTGTTGGGTAGAGTTGAGCCAGTTTTTCTGGAAATATCAACGGGATAATTTGCGTCTCAGGGGTAAGGGGCAGTTTAAGCTCTTGTTGTAGGCGCTGACGTTTAAAGGTGAGCGAGGCCAGTTTTTTGTCTAATTCTTCCACCGCACTTTGAAAACGGGTGGTATCAAAATGGAGCAGAACTTGTCCTTTTTTGACGATTTGTCCTTCTTCCACATTAATTGCTTGAATGATACCGCCTTCAAGGTTTTGGACCACTTGGGTACGCGCGGCGGAAACCAGTTCGCCATTGGCACGCACCACACGGCTAAAGGGGGTAATATACGACCAAATCAGCAGGGCGGTAAGCAGCAAGCTAATTAAGGTCAGATAGCGTTTTGTCTGTGTTGGTTGAGTCATTTCTTGGGTTAAATCACGCATAAGATGGTTCTCTTTTCTTGTGTTATGTTGTTTGGTTTGGGTTAGGCTATTTTGCCTAAGCCTAAGCCTAAGCCTAAGCCTAAGCCTAAGCCTAAGCCTAAGCCTAAGCGGATTGTGCGGCTTGTGCTTGCTCAATTTTCTGTAAAATCACATCTCTTGGACCGTCAGCAATAATCTGTCCTTGTGCCATCACAATAATTCTGTCCACCATAGATAAAATCGGGGTGCGGTGGGTCACCACAATAAAGGTTTTATCACGAGTAAAACGTTGAATATGATGGATAACGTGCTGTTCCACTTGTGGGTCAAAACTTGCCGTCGGTTCATCTAATAGCACCACATTGGCTTGACTTAAAAAGACACGGGCTAATTGCACACTGTGTTTTTGCCCAACCGATAACCCTGCACCGCCATCACGAATGGGTAAATCCAAGCCATAAGGGTGAGATTGAATTAATTCCGCTAAACCAGTCTGCTGTAAGACAGCCAGTAATTGTTCATCACGGATACGTCTGTCACCAAAGGTCAGATTATCACGTAGTGTGCCATTAAACAGCTGGGCTTCTTGGGTGTTATAGGCAATGGCACGGCGTAAATCTTTTGCCGCAATCTGTCTGCCATCAATGCCATCAAATTTCAGTTCGCCTTGTTGCGGTAAATAAAGCCCGGCTAACAGTTTTAATAAGGTGGATTTGCCCGAGCCATTGGGGCCTAAAATGCCAATTTTCTCACCCGGACGAATAACAAGTTGTTGAATATTGAGGGCAGGGCGCGCTTTCGCTTCATAGCTAAATTGCAAGTGTTTTAAGTGAATATGCCCGCTTAATTGGGTGCGGCGTAATTTACGTTGTTCAATGGGGTCATCTTGTTCGCCATTTGCAATGGTATCTAAATCCGCCAAAGAGGATTTGATTTGTTGCCAACGGATTAACAACGAACTTAAACGGGCAAAAGGGGCAAGGGCGCGAGAGGTTAAAATACTCAAGGCAATCATTGCCCCCATCGTAAAATGCCCTTCAAAGACCTGATAGGCTGCTACGGTAATGGTCATCGCATAGGCAAATTGTTGGATAGACGCCGCCCATTGGGTGAGAAACGTGACGAGGTGGCGTTGTTGCATCGAAACAGTCGCCACTAAATAACTAATGTCATTCCATTGTTGTTCAAAAAAACGTCCAGCATTGGCATTTTTCACGGTTTCTAAATGATAACTGACTTCATTATATAAACGGTTTGCCGCGGCGTGTGAGCCGAGATAAGACTTCACAATACGCAACATTTTTTTGCGATAAAGCAGTGCGGGAAGCACCATTAACAGCAAGGCAAAGAGCGGGACAAACACGACCGGTCCACCGAGCAGGTAAATAACGGCTAAAAATATCACCGCAAAGGGAATATCAACAAACGAACCCACAGCGGCTTCCGTGAAGAACTCACGGACAGAATTAAATTCCCGCATTTGTTGATTAAGGCGATTAGGGGAAGGGGTTTGGTGAGACAAACGTAAGCCCATTAAACGACGTAATAACAGTGCCGTTGCCTGCACATCAATGCGTTTCCCGCTGTAATCTAACAAATGAGAGCGGAAAATACGCAACAGCCCCTCGAGTAAAAAGGCAATGGACACCCCCATTAACAATGCCCAGAGGGTTTCTTCGGATTTATTGGGGATAACACGGTCATAGACTTGCAGCGAAAAGAAAGAGGAAATCGCCGACAAGAGGTTAGCAAAGAGCGAGGCAATGAGGACACGGTAGAAGATGCCTTTTTCTGCACGAAAGAGCCGCCAAAACCAATGCCCATTTTCCTGTTCAACGGCATTTTCTTGTTGAATACGGGAAAGGGTTTTACGCAGTTGATAGTAATGGGGGCGCGTGTCATCGGCATTGCGGTTTTCTTTCGCGTTATGGCTAACGTGTGCTTGTGCGTTTGTTTGTCCATTGTCGTTCGCGAGAGCTTGCCCAGTTGTATTTAAGTGAGGGGTCACATCAGCGTTCGCATCGGCATTGCGGTTTTCTTTGGCGTTATGGCTGAGGTGTGCCTGTGCCTTTGTTTGCCCATTGTCGTTCGCGAGAGCTTGCCCAGTTGTATTCAAGTGAGGGGGCACATTGGCATTTGCGTGAGTGTTAGCCTTTTTCTGTGGTGCTTGGGTGAGCGTGTGCAACAAGGCGTGCCATTCTGCGATGGTGAGTTCAATGGGGTCTGAATGACGGGCATAAAGTAAAAGGGTTTGCTCACTGCCTTTTTTCCCTGAACGGGTGGTTTTCACCCTTGCGATAGGTTGGCGAGCGTGCGAGGTGTTTGGGTTTTTCGCTAATACCACAAGGGCTTGTTCAGCATTGACCGTCACCACACAAGGGGCAGACAGTGATGCCCATTGTTTTTTTTCTTCGGAAGCCAAGGGATGATGGGTGAGGTCAAGTTGTTCATCCAGCAATAAGGCTTGTAATGCGGCAGCGCGACGTTGGTGTAAAGACGGAGTGGGTGCAGTAGGCGAGCTTGGTGTCGTCGGGGTAGAGGATGACATTTTTCCTGTGCCAGCGAGGTGTTCGGCTGTGGCGACTGACATCGCAACAGGGTTGCCTTGCCCTTTCTGATTTGGCGATGTCATCGTATTTAATGCGAAGTCAATATCGGCATTAGAAAGGGGTAAACCGATGGCATAAGCTTGTTGTGCAAGGGCTTCGTCAAAGGGAAGCAAGCAACGTTCAGCTAAGGTGTTCAGGCGTTCAGTGGAAATTATCATACGTAATTAGTCCTTCTTTTTTGTTGTTTAGGTATTCCAACGCATTAAGTGCGGTGGTTTTTTTATAATTTTTATTTGCTGTTATTAAGGGGATTGCCTTTTTTTATTTCCCTGTCCTGTTGGGCGGGTAGTGTGGCGTTTTTTTTATCGTTTTCTTTGCTTATCTTTTATTTTTTTTCCATTTATTGATTTTGTTCATTTACTAATTTTTTTGTTCGTCCATTTGTATATTTTTTCTTCTATTTATTATTTTTTTATTTTGGTCTTAGTTGAGTTTTGTTTATTTATTTTTATTTTCTCTTGCATATTTTCTTTTCTTCCTTTGTAGCAGTTTCTATATTCAATTATTCTTTCCCTTTTTGTGGTTTAGGTATTCCGACTTATTATAAGTGCGGTGGTTTTTTTTTATGGTTTTTATTTGCTGTTATTAAGGGGGTTGCCTTTTTTATTTTTCCATCCTGTTTGGTGGGTTGGCTGTTTTTTTATTGTTTTCTTTGTTTATCTTTTATTTTTTCCATTTATTGATTTTCTGTTCGGTTGTTTACATATTTTCTTTTCATCTTTTAGTGGTAATTTCATATTTAGTTATCCCTTTCTCTTTTTGTGGTTTAGATATTCCGACTTATTATAAGTGCGGTGTTTTTATTTTCGTTATAAGAGCCTTGCTTTTTTTGTCTCATTCTGTTTGGCAGACAAGACGGCTTTTTTCTATTTTTCCATTTATTGATTTTGTTCGTTTATTAATTTTTTGTTCGTTCATTTGTATATTTTTTCTTCTATTTACTATTTTTTCTTTTTGTCTTAGTTGAGCTTTGTTTATTCATTTTTATTTTCTCTTGCATATTTTTTTCTTCTTTTGGTAGTGGTTGCTATATTCAATTATTTTTTTCCCTTTTTGTGGTTTAGGTATTTCGACTTATTATAAGTGCGGTATTTTTTATGATTTTATTTGTCGTTACAAGGCTATTGTTTCTCTCCCGTTCTGGTTGCGTGGTAATACGGATTTTTTATTCTTCCATTTATTGATTTTGTTCATTTACTGATTTCTGTTCGGTTATTTATATACTTTCTTTTCATCTTTTAGTGGTAATTTTATATTTAGTTATCCTTTTCCTTTTGTGGTTTGGGTATCTCAATGCATTATTAAGTGCGGTGGTTTTTATTCTTTTTTCTTTATTTTTTCTTTATTTATTTCTATTTCTATTTTTATTTTTATTATCCTTTTTTTATCTCATCTCATTTTTCCCGTTTCTTCTTATTTTTCCGCTAATGTGCTGGGTAACACCAAGGGTAAGCGGTTGGCTTTGATGCGGATAAGCTCGAGTAAGGCATTGTTACGCTCAATTTTGGTGCGGAGTAAGGTGCTGTATGGGCTGATGCCATCGGCGATAGAGGCTTGGGAGATTTCAAATTGGCGGTTAAATAAGTCGATAGAACGCTGTGTTTGGGCGATGAAAGCATCAAAGGTTTGTAGGTTTTGTTGTAAACGGTCTGTCTCTAAATCAAGACGCGAGCGTTCGGTGCGAATATCATCGGCTAATCGTTCATAGTCGCGTTGTGCCGCCAAAAGGGCTGCCTCTTGGGCGTTTACACGGGCTGAGCCGGCAAAAATTCCCGTAGGGGCTTGTAGGCTGACATTCAATTGGGTGTCGCTTTGTCCTTTGACATTTTTATATCCACCTGCCGTCACTACCACTTTAGGGTAAAGGCTTTTTTTCTCGGCTTCTACGGCGGCTTTGGCGCGTTCAATGAATTTTTCCGCTTGTTGTAGCTGAGGCGCTTGGTTTAAGTCTGCAACAGGGGTATTAATCACCGCCAATAATTGAGTCAGTGTAGGAACGTCGTTAAGTGAAATCGGGCGAATGAGCTGACGCGATAACAGGGAAAGGGATAAATCCAGCTGTTTTTTAAGGGTTTGGATTTCGGTGGTGAGTTCAGCGGATTTAATGCTTAATAGCATTTCATCGGAACCGTTATCTACACCGGAAGCCTGACGACTTTGGGCTAATTGTAACAGTTGATTGATATTGGCTAAGGTGTTTTGGGTGAGGGCAATGCGGGCTTGGCGTTCCGCCACTTCGCCGAGTTTGATTAAGGTTTCACTGAGGCGTTTGGTTTGCTCGAGGTGTTTGTTGATGATGGCACTCTCAGTGGTTAATTGGCGTTGGGTGACTTGGGTGTCGTTTTGCCCAAAGTCAAAGAGGGTGTAATTGACTTCCAAGCCGAATTGGGCAGTGTGGTTTTTGCCTACGCCTGCCACGGGGCGAATATCGGGATAGGCTTGGCGTTCGGTGGCAGTGGTTTCGGCTTGGCGTTGGGCGATTAAAGCATCGGCAGAGGCGTGATTATCGAAATAGGTGAGTGCCGATTGCAAAATGGCTTGGACGGGTTTGCCTTCCCGGGAAGAGGCAATGATTTGCATCACAAGGGGTTGCACCGCAACAGGGGCAGTAGCATTGCTCTGTGTGGTTGGCACGGGGTTGGTGAGCTGAAGTGGGGCTAAGGAATAGCGTTGTGGCTCGGGCTGAGGTGGTGTTGATGGCGAGGTAGAAGCCGTAGCGGTAGCCGTTTTCGCAGAAGTGGCAGTTGATGCGGTTATCACCTTACCCAGCTTCACTTGTTCTATTGAGGCTTGTGTTGGGTGATTGTCACTATTGTATTGAGCGGGTTGAGTGGTGTGGGCTTCGTTATGAGGATTTGCCACCGTTGAAGCGGAAGCCAGCAGGTTGCCCATTTTCACTTGCTCTATTTGGGCTTGTATTGGGTGTTTGTCGCTATTGTGTTGAATAGGGTGTGTGGCTGGGTGTTGGCAACCTACTAATAGCGTGGTGCTTAACAGGGCGAAAAGGGTATTAAATCGAAAGCCTCGTAAGGCGTTGCGTGCGTTATCATCAAATTGCATAGGAAATCCTTTGAGAGAAATAATGAAAACCCGAGGAAAATACCCGACACCAAAGGTATCGGGTATGGGTTAGATTTTATATGAGAATTAACCACCAATCACTGAGTGACCATCTGCATCTAATAGATTGATATCTGTATCAACCAATAATGTATATTGCTTACCTTCTACCGTTGTGGTAAATGAATGATAAGTATTATTGGATTGATTAACATCTTCACCTTTAGCAAAGTCCGAAGCGTCTTTTAAGTTGATACTATCGGTACTATCGCCCTCAATTTTGAGAGTATTCCCCGTAGCATTTTCACTGAGTTTGGCTATCGTTTGGCTATCCAACGTAATCTCTGTGGAACTTGATTTAGATGTTAATGTAATACGATTAATATTTCCCCCAATTTGCTCGATCCAACTTTGATGTTGCTCATCTGTATAATCTTCAACAGAATTTTTTTGAGAACCATATCCATCGTAGTAAATTCTGCTGTAGGTATTCGGTGCATCACCTTTGAGTTGTTGTACTCTACCTAAAAAGGCCGATCCTCCGTTGAGATAAAAGAATTTATCTTTAGATACTAACTGATCGCCTGAGTAAATCTCGATATAATCTAGTTTTGATGTATTATCATAGTAATAGCTTTTATCAACTCTTTCACCGTTATTGACAAGTCCATCATCATTTGTATCTTGATGGCTTGCTATTCTCCTATTCAATCCATCGTAACTGTATTTATAATTGGTAACATCTACTTCAGTGTTAGATTTATAGAAAGATACTTTATTTGATTTGAAGAGACCTGTTGCATTGTCATAAGTATATTCATAGATGACATCTCCTTTGTCTAATTCTCCGCTCTTATTCTTATCATATTCAATACGAAGTGAACGGCCATAGGCATCTTGTTGGGCTATGGTTATAATTTGATTATTATCCTCTGACTTAGATTCATAACCATATTGATTGAACTCTTTTTTAATATATCGAGTGAGATGGTTCTCCGCATCATAGGTATTAGTCTCTTTTGCTTTGTTGTATAAGTCATTTTTGTATGTTGTATATTCATCAATAATATCTGTATCAGTATTATGATTGTTGCGATCTACACGAATGACATTACCGTAAGCATCTCTATGGTACGTTTCCACTCGATCAAAACCGTTACTATCTCCTTCATTTGGTTTATTATCAATTAAACGGGTCGTTTCATTGCCATACGGGTCATACTTGTATGCATGATGGATTTGTTGTTCTGGCCCATTTTCTGTCGTTACTATTTTTTTATACTCTATAACACGGTTATAGTCGTCAAGTTTATTAGTCTCAGTGATTGTAAAGGCTGAGTCTCCCGGTTCTCCCGTTTGATTGATTTCATTTTTTTCTACTGCACCGTTAGCATTACGCGTAATGCGAGTAATGCGATCGATTCCCGCTACCACTTGTCCGTTAATGGTGTACTGATGACCTGTATTTGTGTTGTTATCCGTGTTTTGGTAAATAGCCACGATTTGCCCTTGTTCATTAACAACGTTATAGATCTGGATTTCTGCATTATCTTTGCCATCTAAGTTTCGCTCTTCTTTGATTAAGCTGCCATTTGCATCTCTTTCATAAAGATAAAAACGTTCAATGCCATTGACTGTACGTCCATCTGCTAATTCGATTGTTTGCCCGGTAACGGTCTTTGCCCCATTCACTAAGGTGGTGTCATTATCAAGGTTATCATAGCGTCCTGTTGTATAACCATTCGCATCACGAGTGAAGTAAATCACACGATCGACGTCTCCTTTGCCATCAAGATTATAATTTTCTTGAATAACAAAATTATTGCTATCACGCTCATAGGTAACATATTTATCCACGCCCACGACGTGACGTCCATCACTTAATGTAATGGTTTCACCTGTTGGGGTTTTTAGGGCAACGCCGTCTTTTTGGTCTGCATCAAGGTTATCGTAAACCCCTTTGCTTTCTCCTGTGGCAGAGTCAATATCTATATATTGAATTCTTTCGCTTAGCCCTTTGGCATCATCGTTGTAATTCGTTTGGATAGTTTGACCGTTTGCGTTGAGGGTGTAAGTTTCATATTTATCCACACCGGCTAATACACGGCCGTCAGCAAGGGTGATTTTTTCAACATTGTCATTGCCAGTACCTGTGGTTTTATTGTTGTCAATATCCGTGTATAGCCCAATGATGCGACCTGTTACATCACGCGCGATGTAGGTAATTTCTTCAAAATTGCCTTTGGCATCAAAGTTTTTATCTGTTTGGATAGTGTTACCATAGGCATCTAAGGTGTAACGCTCAAAGCTATCAATACCTTTTAAGGTGGTGAGTTTGCCGTCAATTTCCACGGTAATTGCTTCACCGCTATCTTTACCATCTTTATTGAAGTAGCGAGCAATTTGGTTACCATTTGCATCACGAACAATATAAGTGATGGCATCTTTCACGCCGTCACTGCCATCGCTTGTTGTGGCACCATCAGCATCCTTATTGTATTCCACAACTAATGAGGCACCTTTCGCATTATTGGTGTAATGCTCTGTCTTATCAATGCCAGCCACTTGGGTAGGAACACCATTGATCAAAATGGTTTTGGTTTCACCCGTGTTATTTGAACCATCTGTATTTATCAGTTTGTCTACCACATTACCATTATCGTCATAAATCAAGTATTCCACTTTATGGTTCGAGCCTGAGTCATTGCTGTATTCCACTTTGTAAGTGCGGTTATTTTCATCGAAATAACGGGTTTCAGATGCATCAATGCCATTAACTTTTTCATTGTTAATGGTTAAGGAATGACCTGTTTGCACGGTTGCATTGGGATCATTATTGGTGTATTTGTTCGTGGCAAGACCAGTAGCATTTACTTCCCAATAGTCGATTTTATCGGCTTTGGTATCCGCATTAAAATCGTATTCTGCTTTTAGGGTTTTGCCTTTCGCATTGAGTGTATAGGTTTCGATAAGATCAATCCCTTGGATATTGCCTTGATCTGCTACCGCGGATTGTTTACCTGTGCTGGTGCTGTTATCGAAGTCAGTATATTTCTTAGTGATATTACCGTTCGCATCACGCTCAAAATATACCGTCTTATCGACCTTGTTATCCGCATTCAAGTTATATTCTGTTTTAATCGTTTGGCCCTTAGCATTGTTGGTGTATTTTTCAATACTGTCAATACCACTCACATTACCAAAGCCTGTTACCTCAACGGCACGACCTGTACCCTCTTTAGCATCCGCATTGGTGTATTTCTTAACAACATTACCATTACTGTCTAATACAAAGTAATCTTCACTCAGCGTTGTTTTACCTGTATATCGACCAGTTTTGTCTGCACCGATAGGTTCAGAGTGTGTGGTTTTGATGATGTGGCCTGCGTTATCTAACTGATAGTCTTCAACACTATCAATCATACCATCCCCATTCGCATCAATGTCTTTGCCTTTCATTTGACCAAATTCGTTGTAACGGTATGTTTCAACTTTGTCCGCTTTGCCCTTGTTGTTGGTTTCATTCCCATCGTTGAAGAAGCTGGTTTGGATAAGGTTGCCGTTGCCATCGTATTTGTTTACTTCAATGCGGTCTGGCGTGTCATCATTATTGTCATTATAAGTGATACGTTCTACTTGCCCCTTGTCGTTATAGTCATAGCTTTCAGTACGGTCATCGTTGCCATCCGCGTCCCCATCAATGGATTTTTTGCTGACTAGCCCTTCAGGGTTGTACTCATAGGTTTCAATGATATCTACTCCTTTCACTGATTTACCGTCAACCACTTTATCTTTGCCTGTAGAGGTTTCACCATCAGCATTGATGTATTTAGTGGTGAGCTGACCTTCTGCATTGTAGATGTTGGTTTCAATACGGTCTGCTTTGCCGTTATTGTTGGCATCATTTCCATCGTTGAAGAACTTGGTTTCGGTGACATTGCCTTTGTTGTCATATTGATAGGTTTCAATATGGTCAATGGTGTTGTCTGCACCGTTGTTGTAGTTGTCATTGAAGCTGGCTTTGGTTGGTTTGTAAACGATTTCAGTTTCGCCGTTTTCATTGGTGACGGTAAAGGCTTTATTGCCCTCGTAGGTGATTTTGGCATCTGCATTGCCGTCGTCGTTAATATCCAGCACGCGTTCTACCACGTCGGTTTCGTTACCGCTGTTACCAAGGGTGTCTTTGCGTTCAACATCACCGCTACCATTGTTGTCATAGCTGATAGTATGTGGTTTACCGTTTTGATATTCAATCTTTTTGGTGAGACGTTCATTCCCATCTGTGATAATGAGGTCAGGGTTACCATCTTCAGGGGTTTCGTCATACTCTGTTTTGATTGGTGTAGTATTGGCTGAGTCATTATTGTCGAAGTGTTCAATCTTCTCAAAGAACGCGTTACCATTTCCATTGTATTTAATGGTTTCCACACGCCCGTTGCTGTCCGCATCAATTTCCACTTTAGTGATGTTGGATGGATTGTTGCCTTTGTTGTCAAAGGTTTCGACTTTTTCATCGTGACCATCGCCATTAGCGTCGTATTCTTTACGGTCAATAAAGCCATTTTTGTCGGCGTCAATATCACGTTGAATAACTTTCCCCGTATCCACATCAATGTGTTCCACTAAAGATGGGTGTTCGTCAGTAGCCTTGTCATAAGTGGCTTCGGTGATTTGGTCCACTTTGCCATCATCGTTGGTGTCAAGCTCCGTTCTCACGGTTTTTGAGCCATTTGCGTTGAGGGTAGTGGTGGTTTTTTCTTCCATATGACCGTTGGTATTCGCATCTTTTGTGTCCACGGTGGTTGTGGTGCCATCTTGTGTGGTTGTGGCGGTTTCATGTGTGACTTTATTGTCTGCCGTTTTTTCTGTGGTGACCGTTGAATCCATCACGCCATCATCCTTGCTAGAGGTTTCCACAGTGGTTGTGGTTGAACCGTCTGCTTTTGTGTTCACGGTCGTTTTTTCATCTACATGACCGTCGGCATCTTTATCGTTTTCCGTTACGGTGGTGGTAGCGCCGTTGTCTCCAGCGGTGGTGCTTTCTTTGGTGGTGGAAGTGGCTTTTCCTTCTGGATTTCTTTCTGTGGTTTCCGTTGAATCCATCACACCATTATCCTTGCTAGAAGTTTCCACGGTAGTTGTGCTTGAACCGTCTGCTTTTGTGTTCACGGTCGTTTTTTCATCTACATGACCGTCGGCATCTTTATCGTTTTCCGTTACGGTGGTGGTAGCGCCGTTGTCTCCAGTGGTGGTGGATTGTTTGGTGGTGGAAGTGGCTTCCCCAGCTGGGTTTCTTTCTGTGGTTTCCGTTGAATCCATCACGCCATTATCCTTGCTAGAGGTTTCCACAGTAGTTGTGGTTGAACCGTCTGCTTTTGTGTTCACGGTCGTTTTTTCATCTACGTGTTCATCGGCATCTTTATTTTTTTCTGTTACCGTGGTGGTTGAACCATCATCTTCTGTGGTTGTGGTTTCTTTGGTGGTTGAAACAGTTTGACCGTTGCTGTCTTTTTCTTTCACCGTGGTTGTTGAGCCATTTTCATTTTTGACCGTTGTCGCCTCGGTGCTACCGGTGACATGATCGTCTTTGTCTTTGGCAATGGTTGTAGTCGTGGTTGAACCGTCCTCATTTTGTTTAGTTGTGGCTTCGGTGCTGCCGGTTACATTGTCATCTTTGTCTTTGGCAATGGTTGTAGTTGTGCTTGAACCGTCCTCATTTTGTTTGGTTGTGGCTTCGGTGCTACCGATTTTATTGCCATTTTCGTCTTTGATGATAGTTTTTACAACATTACCCTCTTCAGTTGGCTTAGTGGTGGTTTCCGTACTACCCGTGGTGTGACCGCTTGCGTCTTTGTTTTCGGTCGTTTCCGTGGTTGAACCATCCTCATTTTGTTTTGTGGTGGTTTCTGTACTACCCGTGGTTTTACCGCTTGCATCTTTGTTTACGGCTGTTTCGGTAGTTGAACCATCTTCATTTTGTTTTGTGGTGGTTTCTGTGCTACCGGTGGTGTTACCGTGCGCATCTTTGTTTACGGCTGTTTCGGTAGTTGAACCATCTGCATTTTGTTTTGTGGTGGTTTCTGTGCTACCGGTGGTGTTACCGTGTGCATCTTTGTTTACGGCTGTTTCGGTAGTTGAACCATCCGCATTTTGTTTTGTGGTGGTTTCTGTGCTACCGGTGGTGTTACCGTATGCATCTTTGTTTACGGTGTCTTCTGTTATTGAGCCGTCTTCATTACGTTTGATGGTGGTTTCGCTGCTACCCGTAGTGTTGTCGTATTTATCTTTGGTTTCCGAGGTTCGGGCATCTGCATTGCCATCCCCATCCTTATCTTTGGTTATGGTCGTGGTGGTAGAACCATCTGGGTGATTGATTACCTCTGTGGTTTCTTCCGGCTTACCATCTTCATTCATATCAACCGTAGTGGTTTCTTTTGTGGTGTTACCCTTACTATCTTTTTCGGTGGTGATTGTGGTATCGAATTTCCCATCACCATCGGTATCTTTTCTTTCTCTTGTGGTGGTTGAACCATCAGGATGAGTGTTGGTTTCCGTGATAGGTGCGGCAGCAGAACTACCTGAAGAACCGTTTTTGTCTGCAAGGGCGAACATTCCCCCTAAAATCCCTAAGCTTGCCGCCCCGACATATAATGGCGTGGCATCAGTAATAGCGCCACCTGCTTCGGCTGCTGGGGCAACGGCATTTAATAATACGGCATCGGTAGATTGTTTTGCTAAGGCAGATAAGGCATCAGACCCTAATAAGGCATCGGCTTCAGCATTGGAGAGGTGAGCGGCTTGAGTTACAAAGCCATTTTCATTGATGATAAGTTGGTCAAAGCCGACACCATTTTCTGCTTTTAATAACAGATTGTGTGGCGATTTAAAAAAGCCGTCGAGTTCAATGGTGTTGCCATTGTCTAAGGTGATGACAAGGTTATCCCCTTGGCGTTGCGTTTGTTTTACGCTTGAGTAACTGAAAGGCAATACAATGGTATCTTTCGATAAGACATTGATAATGACTGTATTTTTCATAAGAATATCCTCTTAAGGTTGTGGTTTAAAAATGTATTCATCCAGCACCGCACTTTGTATAGCGCGGTGTTTGTTTGAATAAGTGTGTGAATAAAAAAGACCTTGCGCGAGAGAGTCAGAGGTTGCGTAGGGCCAAAAGGAAAATGCCCGCGTTGATTGCTATAAATAGAATGAACGCGATGGCAAGGGGGCAGAGATGGGGGAACGTTATCCCCCGTCTCACGATTTAAAATGGGTGTTAAGGTTTTTGATTGTGCAAAAAATAGGCGTGTGCGTAATGCTCGCACGGGATTAAGGTCATCATGTTTATTGAAAACGCCTTGTTCTTGTAAGAAAAAACGCACGCAACAGGTTGGGAAATCCCACCAGAAAACGTGAAATAAAGGGGCTAACTTGAGAACAAAGAAAAGGAAAAAAGAGAGAGAAAAAGAGACAGAAAAATAGGCAAAATAAGCCTTGACATCAACTAAATATTGATGTCTGCTTGCTTGCTTGCTTGCTTGCTTGCTTGCTTGCTTGCTTGCTTGCTTGCTTGCTTGCTTGCTTGCTTGCTTGCTTGCTTGCTTGCTTGCTTGCTTGCTTGCTTGCTTGCTTGCTTGCTTGCTTGCTTGCTTGCTTGCTATGCCTTGTTCTTGGATTTTGTTCATATTTTGGTCGCGCGTTAAAATTGCGCTTATTCTATCTGAATCATTAGTATTGTCAATAAATCTGCAAAAGCATTATTGGTAAGGTAATTATAGGTAAGTCGTAAAGATTGATACCTCCAAATTTGGCTAGGATCATTTGTCGGTAATCTTGAGAGTATGCGATCTCTTGTAGCGTATTTAATTGGGTTTTGCTATATAAGTCTGCTGTATTACCTGATTCTGCTCAATGCAATAATACACTGTTGTCTTGTTCTTATTTTAAGTGACTATAATATTGAAATAATTAAACCTCACACTTTTATTCATTTGAAGTCCAAATAGATAAAAATCCGGTATTTTTGTCTATTACACCAAACAAATAATAAACAAAAAAGGCTTGAGAATGCCTCTCAAGCCTTTCTTATTTCTGCTTGGAAAATTAATCGCCAAGACGCTCTTTAATACGTGCAGATTTACCTGAACGCTCACGTAAGTAGTAAAGTTTCGCTTTACGAACCGCACCTTTACGTTTAACGGCGATGCTTTCTACAACAGGTGAGTGAGTTTGGAATACACGCTCAACGCCTACACCGTTAGATACTTTACGTAAAGTGAATGCGCTGTGCAAGCCACGGTTACGAATTGCAATAACCACGCCTTCGAATGCTTGCAGACGACGTTTGCTCCCTTCAACAACCCATACTTTAACTTCTAAAGTATCACCCGGACGGAAGCTAGGTACGTTTTGTTTTAATTGTTCTTGTTCAATTTGTTTAATGATGTTACTCATTGTGTAATCCTTCTAAGATCCTAGTATTAACTGATGATTTCACGAAACTGGACAAAGCCATTTCGCGATCAACTAATCAACTTTATTTGCTTGCTGTTCAAGTTTTACTTGCGCCAGCAATTTCCGTTGTTCGTCAGTCAGAGCTAGGCTTTCCAATAGCTCAGGGCGTCTTAACCACGTTCGTAATAACGATTGTTTTAATCGCCATTTGCGAATTTCTGCGTGGTTACCTGACATCAACACCGCAGGTACTGACATTCCATCGAGTACCTCTGGGCGAGTATAGTGGGGACAGTCAAGCAATCCTTCCGCAAAAGAATCTTCTTGTGCGGAAGCTTGTTTGCCTAATACACCGGGAATAAAGCGTGCAACGGCATCAATTAATGTCATTGCGGGTAATTCACCACCCGTTAAAACGTAATCACCGATTGACCATTCTTCGTCAATCTCCGTTTCAATCACTCGTTCATCAATGCCTTCGTAACGACCACAGACTAAAATCAATTTTCGATTTTTTGCCAATTCTGTTACACCATTTTGATCGAGCTTGCGACCTTGTGGTGAAAGATAAATTACCTTTACCCCTTCTCCTGCGGCCGTTTTAGCGGCGTGGATTGCATCTCGTAATGGTTGCACCATCATCAACATTCCGGGCCCACCGCCATAAGGGCGGTCATCAACGGTTTGATGTTTATCCGTGGTAAAATCCCGTGGATTCCAACACTGTACTTGCAAGAGATTTTGTTTTACGGCTCGCCCCGTTACCCCATACTCAGTAATCGCTTTAAACATTTCGGGGAACAATGATACAAGACCAATCCACATTGTTATTTTCCTAATTTGTAGGCTCGAAATGCTACAACCTAAAGCTCACTGTATGCCTGAGTTTAGAAACCAGCGTCCCACTCCACGTCAATAGTCTTGGTAGTGAGATCTACTCTTTTAACTACTTGTCCATACAAAAACGGAATTAACCGTTCTTGTTTACCAAAAGCATCTTTGCTATTTGCTCGCACAACTAAGACATCATTTGAACCAGTTTCCATCATTTCTGCCACTTTACCCATTTTGTAACCTTGTAAATTCACAACATCACAGCCAATTAAATCGTGCCAATAATAATCCCCTTCTTCTAACTGAGGGAATACACTTAAATCAACACCGATTTCAATATTTGCGAGGGTTTGCGCCATTTCACGATCATTGATACCTTTTAATTTAACAATAAGCTCGTGATTATGATGTTTCCAGCTCTCTAATTCTGTTGCTTGCCATTGACCTTTAATTTTTAAAAACCAAGGCTGATAATCAAAAATGCTTTCAGCTTGTTCTGTTGATGAATAAATACGTAACCAACCACGAATTCCGTATGTTGAACCTAATTTCCCAACTACTTCAATTCTCTGTTGTGTCATTTTATTCACCTATTAATCTGAAAAATCTGCAATTAAGCAGCTTTTTGCGCTTCTTTTACTAAAGAGCTAACGCGATCAGATAATGTCGCCCCTTTTTCAACCCAAGCATTTACGCGCTCTAAATTAATGCGTAAACGTTCAGCTTTACCTGCTGCTAATGGGTTAAAAAAGCCAACACGCTCAATAAAACGACCATCACGAGGGCAACGGCTGTCAGCGACAACAATTTGATAAAATGGGCGTTTTTTAGCTCCGCCACGAGATAAACGAATGGTTACCATAACCTTCCTCTAATTTAATAAACAAAAAGAAAACCCACATCGAAGGAGTGGGAATGCTTACTTTTTTCTCTGTATATATAGACAAAAAGCCTGTGGATTATACTCTTTCTCGCTAAAAAGGCAACAAATATTCGCTGTTGTATAGCCGACAATGACTAGGATTTCTCTTTTAAGAGAACGCGATAAATTTCAACATACTGTCTTGCCATATTTTGTGCTGAAAAATCATTATGTTGCATATACATCTTGATATTCTCTTTTAGCTCAATAAGTTTTTCTGGAGCATTAAGTAATTCTGTTAAAACGTACTGATAAGATTCTATTGTATTATGTTTGATTAAATAGCCTGTCTTGTTATTTGCAATGATATCAGGTATGCCACCAACAGAATTTGCTAGTGCAGGAACGCCATATTGGTACCCTTCTAATATTACTGCCCCCAAACCTTCAGAATGAGAAGGAATAATTTGCAAATTGATATGCTTAAATACAGAACCAATATAAGGTGTAAAAGGGATAAAAATAATGTTATTTGAATCTTTTGCTTGTTCTTTTAAGGCTTGTTCTAATTCACCTGAACCAACGATATAAAATAATATTTCAGGCAAGCTTTTTGCTAGCTCAATCGTTAATTCAAAATTTTTCACTTTTTGTAAATTACCAATATGAGCGATAGATAATTTCCCTTTTTTCTCTGAAAAAAACGTTTGCTCAAATTCATTATTCTCTAATAAAGGCTTTATACAGCCATAAATTGTTTTAACATTACTGTTCAACGCCTTTAAGTTATGGCTGACTTGTTCGCTAACACCGACTAAAACATCAGCATTTTTATAAGATCTTGTGGATGACTTATGTTTAAATGGAAATGCAACATGTCTTGTTATTACAACAGGCTTACCTGAAATCAATTTAAGGAAACCTGCAATGTGCGCACCTCTACCATCTTGAGCATGAATAATCAGTGCTTTTTTACTAAGTACAAGTTTAATAAGCTGAAAAAAATTCAAAATAGTAATATTTTTGTATGCTTTTAATTTCTGGATAAATTTACCCTTCTTTTTTCCAAAAAAGTAAACTTGATAGTCAGGTAACATTAACATTAATTGCTCGGTTTGGAATTCCCCGCCGCCAAAGCCTTTTGCCATATTAATAAATAAAATCGCCGGTTTAACATTATTCATATAATCACCTTTAATCATTATTTAGGGAAGAGATATTTTTTGACCATAGTTGAGCATATTTGGAAAAAACAGAAAATGCAGAAAGCACTGCCAATAAAAATCCCTGTTTGCCGTCTAAAAAACCGGCTTTTACGAGATACATTTTGACAAAACACCCGATTGCGTGGGTAATGCCTTGAAATAATGTGGCTTTTTTTCCTTGTTTTGCCCGTTGTTCTGCCCACGCGCTGGCATAATTGGCTGATTTAACCAGATAATGATGTAAATTTTTATAAGGATAATGAAGCAAATTTCCCGTTAGTTTTTGCACTGTCGTATTTTCTGGGTAGATCACTTTTTCGTGAACCAAGGCATCGTTATAGCCTGCATATTGGGTTTGATACAATCGCACAACATAATCGGGATACCAGCTTGAATGACGAATTAAACGCCCGAAAACTTCGCTGATACGTGGAATATCGTACACCACATTAGGCAAATTTTTCTCCACAGCTTGCTGAATTTGTTGTTTCAGCTCATCTGTAACACGCTCATCAGCATCTAACCATAACACATAATCAGAGGTTACGTATTGCTGTGCCAGTTGGCGTTGTTTGCCGAAGCCTTGCCAATCGCGATTCTCATAGAATTTAGCCCCATATTGTAGCGCGATTTCTTTGCTCTTATCGGTACTACCTGAGTCTAAAATGACAATCTCATCCACCCAATCTTTCACGCTTTCTAAACATTGTGCAAGATCTTGCTGTTCATTTTTTATAATCATTGCAACGCTGATTGTTGGCATAATTTCATCCTTATTCAATTACTTTTTTGCTAAGTGTAATAGATCTTCTCACAAAAGAAAAAGTATTCAAAAAAGTACCGCACTATTTTTTTAACCTAAGACAATAACCAATGGTATTTAATGTTAATTGCACAACCCAGCCAATACTAAATGCAAAGAGTAATGTTCCAATTCCTACCGTCCCCCCAAGACAAAAGCCAATAGCACAAACAGTAATCTCTATTAGGGTTCTGACTATGCCTACTTTGCAATGCCATCGCTGACATAAGCCAACCATTAGCCCATCACGAGGGCCTGCCCCTTGATGACAAGTGAGATAAAATGCGGAAGCTATGCCAAATAAGAGAATACCTAGTAAGGCATAAGTAAAGCGAAGTAGCATAGAGTGAGGAACGGAAATAAAGTCCACCGTGATACCTAAAGACAAGGCAACCAATAAGGTATTTAACACCGTTCCTAAACCTGCGCGAAGTTTAAGTGGAAACCACATCAGCATAACAATGGCACTGATAATAAGTGATGCCCAACCAACATTAAAGCCCGCTTGTAATGCCACACCTTGCGAAAGCACAGTCCAAGGGGCTGAACCTAAATTTGCCAGTAAAAGTAAGCCTTCCCCCATACCTAAAATGGTTAAAGAAATAATCAACATTACTAGGGAATGATACTCAATTGACCAATGTTTTTTTGCTGTCCAAGGCGTTTGAGGAAGCACGTTAAATTGATTTTTCATAGATAAATTGATCGTAAATTTGCACCGCACTTTGAGATATGATGATAAAGGAAATTTACCTAAATCCCAACTGCTTAATCTCTATAACATATAGCTAAAATGTTTAAGAAATTGCGCATTTTTACCGCAAAGCAATCGCTTGCCTTCACATTTTTGTACATTTTTGCAAGCATTTCGTTACAAAAAACAGTAAAATGCGTTTGCGTTTTTATCTCAATTTTACATTTAAGGAAATTCTAATATGAGTAGCTTAATAAGTGTGCTGGGCATTGTTGTACTTCTTGCTATTGCCGTTCTGTTATCAAGTAATCGCCGTGCAATTAGTTTGCGCACAGTCGGTGGGGCGTTGTTAATTCAAATTCTGATTGGTGCATTTATTCTTTATGTGCCAGTTGGACGTGATATTTTGCTTGCCTTATCCAATGGCGTAAGCAAAGTGATAAATTACGGAAATGAAGGGGTTAAATTTGTCTTCGGTGGTTTAGCAACTGATGCATCATTTAAAGCTTTTGGTAATGACGGATTTATTTTTGCTATTCGTGTGTTACCGATTATTGTGTTCTTCTCTGCGTTGATTTCCTTACTTTATTACATTGGCGTAATGCAGTGGATTATTAAAATTATTGGTGGTGGCTTACAAAAAGCATTAGGCACTTCCAAAGCGGAATCAATGTCTGCTGCCGCAAACATCTTTGTTGGACAAACGGAAGCGCCTCTCGTTGTCAAACCTTATATCAGTAAAATGACTGAGTCAGAATTATTTGCCGTGATGTGTGGTGGATTGGCGTCTATCGCAGGTTCAGTATTAGCTGGTTATGCCGGCTTAGGCGTGCCATTGCCATACTTAATCGCAGCATCCTTTATGGCTGCACCAGCTGGCTTATTGTTTGCAAAATTAATCGTGCCTCAAACAGAAAAATTCAACGATGACATTGAAAAAGTTGATTTAGAACAGCCATCAAATATCCTTGATGCTGCCGCAGCAGGGGCGTCATCTGGTATGCAATTAGCAATGAATGTGGGCGCGATGTTAATTGCATTCGTCGCATTAATTGCCTTAGTGAATGGCTTATTAGGTGGCATTGGCGAATGGTTCGGTATGCCAGAACTTTCTCTTGGCTTAATTTTAGGTTGGATTTTCCGCCCATTAGCTTGGGTAATCGGTGTACCTTGGAACGAAGCGGGCATTGCAGGTCAAATGATCGGGATTAAATTAGCGGTGAACGAATTTGTTGGCTACTTAGAATTTGCCCCTTACCTTGCAGCGGATGCAGCGGTACAATTAAGCGATAAAACAAAAGCAATTATTACCTTCGCCCTTTGTGGTTTTGCAAATTTCAGTTCTATCGCGATCTTAATTGGAGGCTTAGGTGGAATGGCACCAAGTCGCCGTGGTGATATTGCACGTCTTGGTATTAAAGCGGTAATTGCAGGTTCATTAGCTAATCTGATGAGTGCAACCATAGCCGGTTTATTTATCGGTTTAAGTGGTGCGGCGCTGTAAAGTGCGGTAAAATTTCATCACATTTTTTCGATAACGCCACGACATTGTTCGTGGTGTTGTCATATTAAGGCAAAGAAAACGTTTGCTACCATTATGTTACAAGGAGATTAGGATTTCTCCAATAAGGAAGCAATGAGCATTTTCCGCTTCCAAATAAAGCAAACATTCTGTCGCCCAAACACAGAGTTCAATAATTAAGGAGCTTAAAATGAAACGCGTATTTATAATGATGTTAGACTCTTTCGGTATCGGTTCAAGTGAAGATGCGGAAAAATTTGGCGATAAAGGCGCAAATACCTTAGGTCATATTGCACAACGCTGCGCCGAAGGGCTGGAAGACAAAAACGGGCGCAAAGGTTCACTTCATTTGCCTAATTTTGAAAAACTGGGCTTAGGCTTAGCCGCCAAAGAATCTTGCAGCGAATTGCCAGCCGGTTTTAATCCAAGCCCCGCATTGATTGGTGGGTATGCTTATGCGAAAGAAATTTCATCAGGTAAAGACACCCCGTCAGGGCATTGGGAAATCGCAGGTGTGCCAGTATTATTCGATTGGGGCTATTTCCCCGATCACGAAAACAGCTTTCCACAGGTTTTATTAGATCGTATTGTCGAACGTGCGGGCTTAGAAGGTTACCTTGGCAACTGCCATTCATCTGGTACCGTGATTTTAGATCAACTGGGCGAAGAACATATGAAAACAGGTAAACCTATTTTCTACACCTCGGCAGATTCCGTCTTCCAAATTGCCTGCCACGAAGAAACCTACGGCTTAGACAAGCTGTACGAATTATGCGAAATTGTGCGTGAAGAATTAGCCGATTACAACATTGGGCGTGTCATTGCTCGCCCGTTTATTGGCAATAAAGCTGGCGAATTTTCTCGTACCGGTAACCGTAAAGACTATGCCATTGAGCCACCCGCGAAAACCGTATTACAGAAATTAGTCGAAGAAAAACAAGGGGATGTGATTTCTATCGGCAAAATTGCTGATATTTACGCCCATACGGGCATTACCGAAAAAGTCAAAGCCACAGGCTTGGCAGAATTATTCGATAAAACCCTTATAGAAGTCAAAAGAGCGGGCGAAAATGCCATCGTTTTCACTAACTTTGTAAACTTTGACTCTGATTTCGGCCACCGCCGTGATGTCGCAGGTTATGCCGCTGCATTAGAATATTTCGACAGCCGTATCCCAGAACTATTAGCCTTAATGAATGAAGGTGATTTGCTTATTTTCACTGCCGACCACGGTTGCGATCCAACTTGGCACGGCACGGATCATACTCGTGAGCATATTCCCGTATTGCTTTATGGCTCACAAGTACCAAAAGCCTTTTTAGGCAAACGTGAAACCTTTGCTGATGTAGGGCAAACTATTGCCGACTATTTTGGCTTATCACCAATGGATTACGGTAAATCAATCCTTAATTTTAACGACCAAGATTAATCAATATAAGAGGACTTTATTATGACTCCACATATCAACGCCCCAGCAGGTGCTTTTGCTGATGTAGTATTAATGCCCGGCGATCCATTGCGTGCCAAATACATTGCGGAAACCTTCCTGGAAGATGCCAAAGAAGTTACCAATGTGCGTAATATGTTAGGCTACACAGGCACTTACAAAGGGCGAAAAATTTCGGTAATGGGACACGGAATGGGAATTCCCTCTTGTTCCATTTACGCCAAAGAATTAATTACCGATTATGGTGTGAAAAAAATTATCCGCGTCGGGTCGTGTGGTGCAGTACGTGCTGATGTGAAACTACGCGATGTGATTATTGGATTAGGTGCTTGTACCGATTCAAAAGTCAATCGTATTCGTTTTAAAGATAATGACTTTGCTGCCATTGCCGACTTTGAAATGACCCAAGCTGCCGTACAAGCAGCAAAAAATAAAGGCATCAACGTGCGTGTGGGTAACCTTTATTCGGCTGATCTTTTCTATACCCCTGATGTTGAAATGTTTGATGTGATGGAAAAATACGGCATTTTAGGCGTAGAAATGGAAGCAGCGGGCATCTACGGTGTTGCGGCAGAATTTGGCGCAAAAGCCTTAACCATTTGTACGGTATCAGACCATATCCGTACCCACGAGCAAACGAGCGCGGAAGAACGCCAACTGACTTTCAATGAAATGATTGAAATTGCGTTAGAAAGTGTATTGCTTGGTGATCAGGCTTAATCCCTAATGAAATCACACCGTACGGGAAACTAAGTGCGGTGTTTTTTTAGCAATTTTTCATCTTATTGATCCTTGGCATATTTTGCATAAGAAAATATTGCTATAATTTCCCTCAATTCATTTTCATCTCTGCTAGCTAAAATGTTAATGCGATTTACCCAAAAAATTCGTCATTTTATTCATCGAAAATTACGCCAAAGCTATCGCATTTCGCGTAAAACCATTGAATTTTCCTGTCTGTTAATCGGTGCAGCGTTGGTATCCTTATTCTCCCTTGGTTTTGCCAAATTTGCCGATTTAGCCTTACATTGGAATGCCCACTGGAGTGCCAAATATCCTTATGCCGTATGGATTGTACTGCCTTTAGGACTGGCTTTTTTGGCGTGGTTTACCGCTAAATACACCCCTTATGTTTCGGGCAGTGGCATTCCACAAGTGATCGCTTCAATTGATATGCCGTATAGCGCCAATAAAAGTAAGCTCATTGCCTTTGGACAAACGCTGTGGAAAATCCCACTCACCTTTTTAGCGATGTTATTTGGTGCATCAGTGGGGCGCGAAGGGCCTTCTGTACAAGTGGGCGCGGCGGTAATGTATGCGTGGGGCAACGTGTGTCGTCGCCACGGTTTGGCATTTAAAGGCTTAAATGCCAATGAATTAATGGCAACGGGTGCGGCAGGTGGACTGGCAGCAGCATTTAATGCCCCTCTGGCTGGGGTGATTTTTGCGATTGAAGAATTAGGGCGTGGCATTTTGCTCCGTTGGGAACGCCGTGTGCTACTCGGGGTACTCACCGCAGGGTTTATTTTGGTCGCCATTGAGGGCAATAACCCCTATTTTCCCAATTATCAAGGGGAAACTTCCGTGCCTTATATGTTCTTATGGGTTGCATTATGTGGCATAGTAAGTGGCATTTTAGGCGGTATTTTTGCTCGCTTATTAGCTAAAGGGGTGGCTGGCACTGCACCGGCTAAAATTCGCGGGTGGATTCGCCGTCACCCTATTTATACCGCCTTTATTTTAGGCTTAATCCTTGCGGGGCTTGGCACATTCACCCACGGACAAACTTATGGCACAGGCTATGAAGTGGTTACTCAAGCATTGAGTGGTGTCGAAATAGGGAGTGAAGTAGGCATAAGTAAACTATTCGCCACCGTTGCAACTTATTGGACAGGCACGGCTGGGGGGATTTTCACCCCATCATTAACCACGGGAGCGGGCATTGGTGTACAAATCTGGTCGCTTACAGGGGGCATTGTAGATCAACGTTTACTGGTTTTATTATGTATGGCGGCGTTCTTAGCCGGGGCAACACAATCCCCTGTAACAGCAAGCGTGGTAGTAATGGAAATGACATCCAGTGAACCTGTACTATTTTGGCTCTTGATTTGTAGTCTTATCGCTTCTATCATTTCACGCCAGTTTAATGCGAAACCGTTCTATCATTTTGCCGCAGGGCGTTTCCGCCAGCGTATTCAAGAGCAGGCAAAACAAGCTGAGTTAAAGCAGCAAGAACAGCCAAAAGCCGTACAAGAAGAAAGCAAATAATGACCCAACAAAAATTAATAAAAAACACACCGCACTTTTATCGTGGGCGATTTTCTGTTGCTCCAATGCTTGATTGGACAACGCGCCATTGCCGTTATTTCCATCGCCAATTCAGTCAGCACGCATTGCTTTATACGGAAATGATCACCACAGGTGCAATTATTCACGCCAAGTACGATCATTTGGAATTTGATCTGGCAGAAAACCCTGTGGCACTTCAACTTGGCGGGAGTGATCCCGAACAATTACAGCATTGTGCAAAACTTGCCGCCGAGCGTGGTTATCAAGAAATTAATTTAAACGTGGGCTGCCCGTCTGATCGCGTGCAAAACGGAATGTTTGGTGCTTGCCTGATGGCGAAAGCGGATTTAGTTGCAGATTGTGTACAGCGTATGCAGTCTGTGGTGGATATTCCTGTCACGGTAAAAACCCGTATTGGCATTGATGATCTTGATAGCTATGAATTTCTC
The DNA here is from genome assembly GCF_026226765.1 of Avibacterium sp. 21-599. Lineage (NCBI taxonomy): Bacteria > Pseudomonadati > Pseudomonadota > Gammaproteobacteria > Pasteurellales > Pasteurellaceae > Avibacterium > Avibacterium sp. 21-599. Next base: position 330,955 of record NZ_JAKKOB010000001.1, on the reverse strand, counting down.
TGTGATTTCGTGCAGAAAGTGACACAAGCAGGCTGTCAAGAATTGATCGTCCACGCACGCAAAGCGTGGCTCAGTGGATTAAGCCCGAAGGAAAATCGTGAAATTCCCCCCCTTGATTATGAGCGTGTTTATCAGCTAAAACGGGATTTTCCACAACTTTTAATCAGCATTAATGGCGGGATTAAAACCATTGAAGAAATGCAACAACATCTGCGTTATGTGGATGGCGTGATGGTTGGGCGTGAAGCTTATCAAAACCCGAGTTTATTAGGCTATATTGACCACGCCTTGTTTGATCCACAATGCCCCATTATTCATCCCAAAGAGGCAGTGGAAAAAATGTTCCCCTATATCGAACAACAGCTTGCACAAGGCGTTCATCTTAATCACATCACCCGCCATATGCTTGGCGCATTCCAACATTGTAAAGGCGCCCGTCAATGGCGCAGACATCTCAGCGAAAACGCCCATAAAACGGGGGCTGGTATTAATGTCGTGGAACAGGCTTTAGCTTTTGTGGAAGCCTAATTGTGCTAGAAACTAAAATAGAAAAGTGCGGTGTTTTTTTCACAACTTTTTATTCTAAAAGAAAGCCCTTTTTACAAAGGGCTTAAGCGTAACGTTCGTTTATTCCACTAATTTGGCAGGCATTTCAGGCGCAATTAAGCGACGTAAGCGCGTACCTTCCAGATCAATATGTCCAAAACGCGAATGCCCATTATTCCAATCCTCCACAGCTTGACGCAAAGCCGCTTGACTATCTGCGACAAAATTCCACCACACTAAGGTTTTATGTGTGAGCGGTTCTCCCCCGAGCAGCATAATATGGCTGCCCGCTTCCCCTTTGATGTTAAATTCGTGGGCTTGGCAATCCGTTAAACTAACCAGTTGATCTTGTTGGTAAATATGCCCCTCAATCTCTACGTTGCCTTTCAGTACCAGTACGCCATATTCAAAGTTTGGTTGCTGTTCTATACGCAGTGTTTGGGACTGTTGAAATTGAATATCTACGCCAACTAACGGGCTATATTGCTGTGTTGGTGCGGTTCTGCCTTGATAGCTACCGGTGGTTAAAATATAATTTACGCCATTTTCCTGCCATTCAGGCAATTGAGGATAATGTTGAAAATTTGGCTCAATCTCTTGATCCATTGGGAGCGCAATCCAAAGCTGTACCGCGTGAAGTTGATGCACGCCTTCAGGGGTTTGTTCCGTATGGCTAATGCCACGCTGGCTACCAGTGCCAGCAGTCATTAAATTCACTTGTTTGGGCTTAATTAATTGACGATAACCAAGGCTATCTTGATGCCAAACTTCCCCTTCAAGCATCCACGTAAACGTCTGTAAATTGGTATGTGGATGCGCACCGACTTGCAAGCCCGCATTATCATCGGTAAATTCTGATGGCCCCGCGTGATCAAGAAAACACCACGCCCCAATGGTACGCTTACCCGCTTGTGGTAACAAACGCGCTACAGGAATGCCACCGACATCTTTGGTTATTGCATTTAATTTATCTACGCTCATTTTCGTTCCTTATGCTTTAGTTTATTGCCTTATGCTTTCGCCCATTGAATAAAAGTTTGTGCAAACTTACTTAAAAAACCCGCGGTGCGTTCATCTGCTACTTCCCCTTGTTCATTAAGTGCTTGCGTCGCACGGCTAAGAAAAATTTCTGGAGAAATCAGCACATTCGCACCAATGCTTTGTAAACTTTGACGAATTTGCAGACCCGCATTAATCCCGCCATAAGCGCCCGGTGAGGCAGTAACAATAGCCACTTTCTTACCTTGCCATAAATTTTGTCCATAAGGTCGAGAAGCAATATCAATGATATTTTTCGTGGCTGCAGGTATTGCGCGATTATGTTCAGGGCTAACAATGAGTACTGCATCAGCCATTTTAATTTGCTCACGCACGCGATCATATTCTGCCACGCTTTCCTTATCGCGATCTTGTGTGTAAAGAGGCAAATCATCAATGCGTACTTCCTGCACCTTTACCTCAGCAGGAAACTGAGCAACGATGTAATTTGCAATACTTCGATTAATAGATTGTTTGCTTAAACTGCCAATAATCAGCGAAATGTTCATTATTATAACCTCAATACATTAGGGGAAATTTTCGCCAATTATAAATTTCCCCCTCCTCCCAAACAATCGGCATTTTAGAAATGATCTTTTTCCTGATAAGAAAAAGTGCGGTGAAAAATGCGTAACCTCTAGGGTTCTGGATTAAATAATTTTTAGTGCTGAATAGGTAGGTGAATACGTTAAAAAAGTATCGGGAATATCTCTCATAAGAAATGTGGGAAAAGCCATCATCGTAAAAGCATTATACTGGATACTGGCAATTTTATTGTGCGCAATACGATATTCATTTGATCTCCTTGACAATCTTGTTTATCCTAGCTCCATTCCCCACAACTGAGAGAATAAAATGGCATTGGATTTAGCAGAAATCAGACAACAGATCACTCAAATTGACCGCAGTTTATTAAAACTGCTTTCGGAACGTCATCGTTTAGCTTATGATGTTGTGCGTAGTAAGGAAATCACACAAAAAGCGTTGCGTGATGTAGAACGTGAACAGCAATTATTACAAGAGCTGATTCAGTTTGCAGAAACACAAAATTATCAGCTTGATCCGCAATATATTACGCAAATTTTCCAAAAAATTATTGAAGATTCTGTACTCACTCAACAAGCTTATCTACAAAAGAAACTCAATGAACAGCGTGAGCAAAATAGCCATATTGCATTCTTAGGTAAACGCGGTTCTTATTCTCACCTTGCGGCGCGTAGTTACGCAACACGCTATCAAAAACCATTTATTGAACTAAGTTGTAGTTCTTTTGAGCAAGTCTTTGAAAAAGTGCAAAATGGCGAGGCGGATTACGGTATTTTACCGCTAGAGAACACCACATCAGGCTCAATTAATGAAGTTTACGATTTATTGCAACATACGGATCTTTCTTTAATCGGAGAATTAGCGTATCCGATAAAACATTGTGTATTAGCCACAGAGCAGGGGGAATTAAGCCAAATTGACACGTTATACAGCCACCCGCAAGTTATCCAACAATGTAGTCAATTTATTCGTCGCCTTGACCGTGTGCATATTGAATATTGCGAAAGTAGCTCTCACGCAATGCAGCTTGTAGCGAGCCTGAACAAGCCAAATATTGCTGCGTTAGGTAATGAAGATGGCGGTCATCTGTACGGCTTGCGTGTACTCAAAAATAACATTGCCAACCAAGAAAATAACATTACAAGGTTTATTGTATTAGCGAAAGCACCTGTTGCGGTATCGTCTCAAATTCAGGCAAAAACCTTATTGCTGATGACAACCAATAAACGACAAGCGGGGTCATTGGTGGACGCGTTATTGGTATTTAAAAAGCACAATATTAATATGACGAAGTTAGAATCTCGTCCGATTTATGGCCAGCCTTGGGATGAAATGTTTTATTTGGAAATTGATGCGAATATCCATAATCCTGCCGTACAACAAGCGCTAGAGGAGTTAAGAGAATATAGTAATTATCTTAAAATACTTGGCTGCTATCCAAGTGAGATTGTAAAGCCGGTGGAAGTCAATTAAACGGGTAAGATGTGCAAATTTAAGTGCGGTGAAAAAATCAAAAAATTTCCACCGCACTTCTTTTTAGTAAGAAATTAAATATTCCAGCCGCCTAAATAGAAGGCTAATAATGCCACGGCGATTAATACCGTACCGATATTCAGTTTTTTCACTTCACCGCTGATAATTCGTCCGATCACCAGTGTGGCAAAACCTAGCATAATGCCTGTTACGATATTTGCAGTTAGTACAATAAATACCGCACAAACTAAGCCGCTCATCGCACCAATAAAATCAGAAAAATCTAATTTGTTTACGTTGCTTAACATTAGCAAGCCGACATACATTAACGCAGGTGCCGTGGCGTAGCTAGGCACAAGGCTGGCAAGGGGTTGGAAAAAGAGCATTAAAAGGAATAAGAGACCCACAACAATCGCGCTGATCCCTGTTTTACCGCCCGCTGCGGTACCAGCGGCGGATTCAATATATACCGCTGCTGGCGCTGTTCCAAATAAACCTGAAAATAAGCTACTCACTGAATCTGAAGTGAGGGCTTTGCCGCCATTGATGATTTGCCCATCTTTATCTAACAAGTTTGCTTGCCCTGCTACGGCACGGATTGTGCCAGTGGCATCAAAAACGGCGGTCATCACTAAGGCAAAAACAACAGGCAAGATCGCAGGTTGTAATGCGCCCATTAAATCCAGCTCAAGGAATAAGGATTGTTCACCAAAAGTGGGGATTTTGAATAATTCACCACTAAATTTTACATTTGGATCAATCACTAAACCGATAAGCGTGATGGCAATAATTACCCACAAAATGCCACCTTTGATTTGCATTTTTTCTAAGCCGATGATTGCCGCTAACCCCGCAAGAGAGATTAGCACAGGGAATGTGGTGAAATCACCGAGTTTTACCGGCAAACCAGCTTGGTTGCCAACCACAATCCCCACGCCATTGGCTGCGATTAATAATAAAAATAAACCAATCCCAATTCCCGCACCTTGCGCAATGCTTGCAGGCAAGTTGCGTAAAATCCACGCACGAATGCCTGTTGCAGAGATTAAGGTAAAAACAAGCCCCATAAAAAATACTGCACCCAGTGCAACAGGAACGCTCACGCCTTGCCCTAGTACAAGGCTGAATGCCGTAAAGGCGGTTAATGAAATGGCGCAACCAATTGCCATTGGTGCGTTTGCCCATAAGCCAATAAGAATAGAGCCTAAGCCTGATACCAAGCAAGTGGCGATAAATACGCTTTCTGGCGGGAAGCCGGCGGCACTCAACATATTTGGTACCACAATCACGGAATACACCATTGCCAAGAAGGTGGTGAGACCCGCAATAATTTCTTGGCGTACCGTTGAGCCACGTTTGGTGATCTCAAAAAATTTTTCTGCGAACATAAATTTCCTTTCGTTAATGAAGTTAAAATAAAAAGCCTTGTTGAAATAAAAATGGCGCTATTTTACAGAAAAGAAAAGAATAGTAAACGTTTGGCTTGATAGAAAGTGCGGTGATTTTTGCGGAAGTTTTTGGGCTTGTTTTACAAATGGTTTATAATGCCGGCAAATAATACAAATAACCTAAGTGAGGAAAAAAATGGCGATTTTAGTCACTGGCGGTGCGGGCTACATTGGCTCTCATACTGTTGTAGAATTATTAAATGTGGGAAAAGACGTGGTGGTACTGGATAATTTATCCAATTCTTCGGCGAAATCCTTACAGCGTGTTGAGGAAATCACAGGCAAAGCGGTGAAATTCTATCAAGGCGATGTGTTAGATCGGGCAATGTTGCAGCAAATCTTTTCGGAGAATCACATTGACGCCGTGATTCATTTTGCTGGTTTGAAAGCAGTGGGCGAAAGCGTTCGTAAACCGATTGAATATTATATGAATAATGTCACTGGCTCGTTAGTCTTAGTCGATGAAATGCGTAAGGCAGGTGTGTGGAATTTGGTCTTTAGCTCATCGGCAACCGTCTATGGCGATCCTGAAATTGTGCCAATCACCGAACAGTGCAAAGTAGGCGGCACAACCAATCCTTACGGCACGTCCAAATTAATGGTGGAACAAATTTTAACGGATGCTGCTAAAGCAGAAGACAAATTTAGTTTTACTATTTTGCGTTATTTCAACCCAGTAGGGGCGCACCACAGCGGGCTAATTGGTGAAGATCCAACAGGTATTCCAAATAATTTATTGCCTTATATTAGCCAAGTGGCAATTGGTAAATTACCGCAACTTTCTGTATTTGGTAGCGATTACGACACGCACGATGGCACAGGGGTACGCGATTATATTCACGTTGTGGATCTTGCCATTGGGCATTTGAAAGCCTTAGATCGTCACCAAAACGATGCAGGATTACACATCTATAACCTTGGCATAGGCACAGGTTATTCTGTGTTAGATATGGTGAATGCCTTTGAACAAGCCAATAATATTCACATTCCTTATCAGTTAGTGGCGCGTCGTCCGGGGGATATTGCGACTTGTTATTCCGATCCATCGCTTGCCGCAAAAGAATTAGGCTGGAAAGCAGAACGTGGCTTAACGGAAATGATGCAGGATACGTGGAATTGGCAGAAAAAGAACCCTCAAGGGTACCGTGATTAATCCTTAATATCATTGTGCTGTAAGGAAACTTACAGCACAATTTGTTTGAAAAATACCCCGCACTCGATGGCTATGACTACACAAACTCACTTATTTTCACAAATTTTCAGCCGTAATATGCTGATCTGTCTATTTACCGGATTTAGCTCAGGCTTGCCTCTTTATGTTCTTGTGTCTTTATTACCTATTTGGTTGCGTGCAGAAAATGTGGATCTTAAAACCTTAGGCTATTTCACCCTGATGATGCTTCCGTTCTCGTGGAAATTTGTTTGGGCGCCGTTGCTCGATCGTTTTGTGCCGCCTTTCTTAGGACGTCGTCGTGGCTGGATGTTTATTTCACAAATTTTATTATTAATCAGTCTTGCATTATTTGGCTTTTTAGATCCAAGCAAGCAGGCTGGGTTGAGTTTGATTGCAGCCTTGGGCGTGCTTTGTGCGTTTTTTTCTGCTACGCAAGACATTGTGCTAGATGCGTATCGACGAGAAATTTTAACCGATAAGGAATTAGGTTTAGGTAATTCTATCCATGTTAATGCTTACCGTATAGCTGGGCTTGTTCCCGGTTCGCTTTCACTAATTTTGGCTGATCATTTTCCGTGGCAAACGGTATTTATTATCACCGCGATGTTTATGTTGCCGGGGATTTTAATGTGTCTATTTTTAAGTACAGAACCTAAAATCACACTCAAAAAGCACCGCACTTTAAAAGAAAGTGTGATTGACCCTTTTAGTGAATTTTTTCAACGCAAAGGCGTCTGGTCTGCCTTAGGGATCTTAGCGTTTATTTTTCTGTATAAATTGGGCGACAGTATGGCAACGGCGTTAATTTCGCCTTTTTATTTAGATATGGGATTTAGCAAAACGCAGATTGGCTTGGTCGTGAAAAACGCTTCTTTGTGGCCAATGGTCATCGCGAGCATTTTAGGCGGGATTTTAATGCTGAAAGTTGGTATTAACCGTGCCTTATGGTCATTTGGTTTAGTGCAAATTATCACCATTCTTGGCTTTGCGTGGCTAGCTAAACAAGGGCCTTTTGAGCTTGTAGATAGCCGTGCCTTGTGGTCGCTTTCCCTTGTTGTGGCGGCGGAATATATCGGCATCGGCTTAGGTACCGCTGCCTTTGTTGCCTTTATGGCAAGGGAAACCAACCCACTTTACACCGCCACTCAGCTTGCCTTATTCACCAGCCTTGCCGCATTACCAAGGGCTACGCTCAATACCCAAGCGGGGGCATTGATCGATTGGCTAGGCTACTATGATTATTTCTGGCTTTGTTTCTGGCTGGCAATCCCCGGTATGTTATGCTTAGTCAAAGTTGCCCCTTGGAATGAGGGGAGCTAGCGCGTTTATTGATAGAGAAATGTAGGAGAAAGTAATGCAATTTTTGAAGAAGCTCAGTTTTTTATTAGCAAAATTCACCGCACTTTTTATTATTGTGCTATCACTGATTACCTTTTATCAACCAAGTTTATTTACTTGGGTTAAAGGCGATACACAAGTTTTCATCATCAGTATTATTATGCTTTCAATGGGAATGACCTTAGGTAAGCAAGATTATCAGGTGCTTGCGCAACGCCCTTTGGATATTTTAATTGGCACCCTTGTGCAATATACCGTTATGCCTTTTGTCGCCATTGCCATTGCAAAAAGTTTTGATCTTTCGCCTGCCTTGACGCTTGGTTTAGTGCTTGTGGGATCTTGCCCCGGTGGCGTGGCATCTAACATTATGACTTTTTTATGTAAAGGCGACGTGGCATTTTCAGTGGGAATGACCACGGTTTCAACCTTGCTTGCCCCAGTAATGACACCCTTGTTACTTAACTACCTTGTTGGGCAAAGCGTAGAAATGAATGCTTGGGCAATGTTCAAATTTATGCTTTTGGTTACGGTATTACCTGTGGCAGTGGGGTCAATTTTAAATATTACTTTACATCGTAAACAATGGTTCCAAGATATTAAAGCCTTAATGCCCGGCGTTGCGGTGATAAATTTTGCCTTTATTGTGGGAGGCGTTGTGGCCGTTTATGGCAATTATTTTTTACAGTCAGGTTTAATGATCTTACTTTGTATTGTGCTACATAATGTGATTGGCTATGCGCTAGGTTATTCCGCAGGGAAATTATTTGGTATGAGCTTAGCCAAAAAGAAAACCATTTCCTTGGAAGTTGGCGTGCAAAATGCAGGTTTAGCCACGGGCTTAAGTATGAAATTCTTCCCAACCATTCCAGAATCTGCGGTGGTTTGTGCTGTTGCTTGTGTGTGGCATTCTGTGGCAGGGACTGTCTATGCTAATTTTTTATTATGGCTAGATAAATACCGTAAATCACCACAACATTTAGAACAAATTAAACAAATCAACATTGATGAAGTGAACTAAAGTGAAAGTGCGGTCATTTTTTGCTTAATTTTTCATTAAATAGTACAAATTTAATGTTCATCATTTGTTGAGTATTGAGTTTTAACGTTATTAACGGTATGGTAAGGCAAATTTTTCTAAAAATGAGGTTACTATGAAAATTATTCTTTTAGGTGCGCCCGGTGCTGGTAAGGGGACGCAAGCACAATTCATTATGAACAAATTTGGTATTCCGCAAATTTCAACCGGTGATATGTTGCGTGCGGCGATTAAAGCGGGGACGGAATTAGGTAAACAAGCGAAAACCTTAATGGATGCAGGGCAACTTGTGCCAGATGATTTAATTATTTCTTTAGTAAAAGAGCGTGTTGCGCAAGATGATTGTGCAAAAGGCTTTTTATTAGACGGCTTCCCACGCACCATTCCACAAGCTGATGCCTTAAAAAGTGCGGGTATTAGCATTGATTATGTGCTGGAATTTGATGTGCCAGATGAGGTCATCGTAGAACGTATGAGCGGTCGCCGTGTTCACCAAGCGTCAGGGCGTACTTACCACATTGTGTATAACCCACCAAAAGTGGAAGGAAAAGACGATGTGACAGGTGAAGCGTTAATTATTCGTGCTGATGATAAGCCTGAAACGGTATTAGATCGCTTGAAAGTGTATCACAATACCACCAAGCCACTGGTGGATTACTACCAAGCAGAAGCTAAAGCGGGGAATACGAAATATTTCCGCTTAGACGGTACCCAAAAAGTGGAAGAGGTGAGCGCAGAATTAGATAAAATTTTGGCTTAATTTCCACCGCACTTTATTAATCCCCTTGATTTTAAGGGGATTTTTTTATTCTTTCTTCCGCCAATAAGTGGCAAATCTCGGCAACCCTTTTTGCGTTAAACCACGATATTTATAGGTAATGATTGACCCAATTGGTGGCGGATTTTCTCTATCTGTCAATTTAAAACCTGACCCGATACGGAATTCGCCACGCTGATTTTTACAGGTAATGGCACCGAGCTTATCGACAAATTGCCCATTGCCTTTATGATGTGCAATCACTTCACATTCTTCATCAAGTGCGGTCTTTAATTTCAATATTTGGTTGCTACGTTTCTTTTCATAAGGGGCATTAGGATTACGCAACACTAAACCTTCCCCTTGATTTTGTTCTACTTGGTGCAGAAAATCTTGTACTTGAGAATAATCCTTAATGGGAATTTGTTTAATAATTTCAATATGTTGGCTAGGATGCTGTGCTAGATAATTTTCTAACACTGCTAAACGTTCAAATAGATTGCCCTTGGCATTGGGGACATCAAATACATAGAGCTTTAATTTTTCCCAGCCTTTGTCTTTTTGTGAACGCACAATGGAGGAAATTTGCTCAAATTCATTACGCTGACTAAACAGTTCACCATCAATGGCAAAAGGAGGAAAATCTTTAATAAAATAAGCAGGCGGTGTGAGGATTTTATTCTGCCTTGTAAAAAGCTGCTTACCATCCCAATATCCTCTGATGCCGTCTAATTTTTCGCTCATCACCCAACCTTGCACGTTTTGATTATGGTAAGTACCAAGCAACATTAAATCAGGTGGCTCGGCATAAGCAAAAAGTGAACAGAGTGTGAATAAGGTGAACAAACTACGCATAATATAAGACATCATTTTTCTCCCATATAAAAACTTGTTCGGATATTAAGCGACTTTTCTGCCATCGTGGAAAATTAACCGCAGTTTTGAGATCCCGATCGTAAGAATTTTTTCGTTTTATAAGTGCGGTGGTTTTTTTCGCATTTTTTAGGATATGTGTGAATTTTTTGTTAAAATCGTTGCTTCCTATCTAACTATAACTAAAAGAGAGTGATTATGAGCAAACTATTTCCTAATGCACAACTTAGAGATAATGCCCCTTATCGTTTTGATATTGTGGGGAGTTTTTTACGTCCTGAAAGCTTAAAACAAGCACGCCAACAATGTAGCTGTGGTGATATTTCTTGTGCAGATCTGAGCGAAGTGGAAGACAAAGAAATTGCCAATTTGGTGGCTAAACAAAAAGCAGTAGGCTTGCCTGCGGTAACTGATGGCGAATTTCGCCGTACTTTTTGGCATTTGGATTTTTTAAGTGCTTTAGAAGGCGTGGAAGAAGTTGAAGCAGAAAAATTTTCTGTTCAATTTAAACACCATAATGTTCGTCCTAAAACGTTGAAAATTGTCGATAAAATTGGTTTTTCCGATCATCATCCATTCCTTGAACATTACCGTTCTTTACAGCAAATTGCAGGGGATTATCCTGTGAAATTCACCATTCCATCACCGTCAATGCTACATTTAATTTGTACGGTGCGTGAAACGGCGTATCAACCCATTGAGCGTTATAAAAACAATAATCAACAGCTACTTGATGATATTGCTGAGGCTTATATTCGTGCAATGCAAAAATTCTATGCGTTGGGCTGTCGCAACTTGCAATTAGATGACACAAGCTGGGGCGAACTATGTTCTGAAGAAAAACGCCAAGCTTATCAAGCGCGTGGCTTTGATCTCGAACAGCTGGCGAAAGATTATGTGTATATGGTCAATCGTATTATTGCTGTTAAACCTGAAGATATGACAATAACGATGCACATTTGTCGTGGCAATTTCCGTTCAACGTGGTTCTCATCAGGGGGCTATGAGCCTGTAGCTGAAATCTTATTTGGCAATTGCAATGTAGATGGTTTCTTCCTTGAGTACGATAGTGATCGCTCGGGCGATTTCAAACCATTGCGCTTTATTAAAGATCAGCAAGTGGTACTTGGCTTAATTACGTCAAAAGATGGTAACCTTGAAGATAAGAATGAAATCATTAAACGCATTCAAGAAGCCGCACAATATGTGGATATCAACCAACTCTGTTTAAGCCCACAATGTGGGTTTGCTTCAACGGAGGAAGGCAATATTCTGACGGAAGAGCAGCAATGGAATAAACTGGATTTTATCCGTGAAATTGTTGAGGAAGTTTGGGGCAAGGCTTAATTTTCTAACATTTATTCCTAATTCCAGAATAATACCGCTTTTTAATAGAGCGGTATTATTTTTGCGAATTTTTCTTTGTGATGTAGATCACGATTTTTTCTTTTCAATAAAATTCTATTTTCCTTTGAAGTTAATTTTATTTTATAATCAAAATTATGAAATGATACTTCAAAATAGCAAATAGGAGAGAGCTATGCGTTTAATTCCTTTACAAACTTCCGAACAAGTCAGCAAATGGGCAGCTCGTCATATTGTTGATCGTATTAATGAATTTAATCCAACAGAAGCGCGGCCTTTTGTGCTTGGATTGCCAACAGGTGGTACTCCCTTAGCAACTTATAAAGAATTAATTAAACTGTATCAGGCAGGGGAAGTGAGCTTTAAAAATGTGGTTACCTTTAATATGGATGAATATGTAGGATTGCCTAAAGATCATCCTGAAAGTTACCGCACTTTTATGTATAAAAACTTCTTCGATCACGTTGATATTCAAGAAAAAAATATTAATTTACTAGATGGCAATGCCCCTGATCTGGATGAAGAATGTCGCCGTTACGAAGAAAAAATGAAATCTTATGGCAAAGTGAATTTATTTATGGGCGGAGTAGGCGTGGATGGACATATTGCGTTTAATGAACCTGCCTCATCTTTAGCGTCTCGTACTCGAATTAAAACATTGACAGAAGATACCTTAATTGCAAACTCGCGCTTTTTTGATAATGATGTTAATAAAGTACCGAAATACGCCCTAACGATTGGGGTTGCAACCTTATTAGATGCGGCAGAAGTGATGCTTTTAGTTACGGGACATAACAAAGCCCTTGCGTTGCAAGCAGGCGTGGAGGGGAGCGTAAATCATTTTTGGACGATCAGTGCGTTACAACTACACCGCCACGCAATTTTTGTTTGTGATGAACCTGCTACACAAGAGCTAAAAGTAAAAACTGTCAAATATTTTACTGAGTTAGAAGCTAAAGCAATTCATAGTGTCTTATAGAGAAGGTAAAAAATGAGTTATGCATTAGTAAACGGGGTCGTTTATACCTCGCAAAGCGTGCAGTATGGGCAAGCAGTGATCGTCGATGGGGAGAGAATTGTGGCGATTATGCCACAAGAAAATCTGCCTGAAGGATTGCAACAAATTGATTTAAAAGGGAATAATCTAACAGCAGGGTTTATTGATCTGCAATTAAATGGCTGCGGTGGCGTTATGTTTAATGGCGATACTTCAGTGAAAACCCTTGAAATTATGCAGCAAACCAATTTGCGTTCAGGCACGACAAGTTATTTGCCCACGTTTATCACGGCAGATGATGAAGGCATTAAGCAGGCTGTTTCAGTGATGGGCGAGTACCTTAAAAAGCATAAAAACCAAGCACTTGGTTTGCATTTGGAAGGCCCTTACTTAAGCGTAGAAAAGAAAGGCGTGCATCAGGTGGAATATATTCGTGCGATTAGTTCTGAAATGAAAGATTTTCTATGCCAAAATTCCTCGGTGATTAGCAAGATTACACTGGCGCCTGAAAACCCAACAGCGAAATACATTGGTGATTTTGTACAAAGTGGCATTGTGGTTTCCATCGGGCATTCCAACGCCACTTATGATGTGGCAAAACAGGCGATTGTCAATGGTGCAACTTTCGCTACACACTTGCATAATGCAATGTCACCGATTAGTTCAGGGCGGGAAATGGGGGTTGTCGGTGCGGTGTTAGATAGCGATATTTACACAGGTATTATCGTGGATGGTTTGCACGTTGAATTCGGCAATATCAAAATTGATAAAAAAGTCAAAGGCGATAAATTGTGTATCGTGACAGACGCCACTGCTGCCGCTGGTGCGAATATCACATCTTTCGATTTTGTGGGGAAAACCGTGTATGTGCGTAATGGTAAATGCTATGATGAAAATGGTACGCTCGGCGGCTCTGCGATCACAATGATTGAATCGGTAGAAAATGCGGTAAAACACGTGGGGATTCCACTCGATGAAACCCTAAGAATGTGCAATTACTACCCAGCAAAAGCCATTGGTGTGGATGATCATCTAGGGGATATTGCCGAAGGGAAAATTGCTAACCTGACATTGTTCAATAATGATTTTAAAGTGCTAGGCAGTGCAGTCAATGGGCAATGGCAATGGTATGAAAACTAAGAGAAAAAACACCGCACTTTGATTTCCCCTCAAGTCCTAGACATTTAGCAAGTTAAATATTGAGTTCGGTATTATTACCGAACTCAATTTGTTTAACGTGAGTTTATTCGCAACTCATTATATATCTAACCGTAATACGATTTGTCATTAGACGAACACTTTACAGTTCCAATACATCTTTTATCATTGAAGAAAAAGTTGGGGCTGAGGTAGATTTGCCCTAAATCTTTCAACTTTATGCTGATTTTAGATTAACAGGCAAATAACGATAACGTAAATGAATAAATAAAAATAACAGCATACTAAATAATGCCAGTATTCCACCAACCACGCCGATATAAGATAATCCCAAATGTTGCATCACTTGGTTCCCTAATAATGCGCCGCCACCAATGCCGATATTATAAATTCCTGAAAATATTGCCATTGCGACATCTGTTGCATCGGGAGCAAGTTGTAAAATACGGATCTGTAAACTTAATCCAATCCCTGCAATACCTATTCCCCATAATAAAATTAATGGATAGGTAAAGGCAGAATGCTGTTTTAATAATAGCAATGAAAACAAGGAAAGGCTTAGACTTACCATTGCAATAAGTAAAAATTTTGCGGGCCCAAAGCGATGAAAGCGACCAAATAAAAAACTTGCGATCATTCCAGCACAACCAAACAGCAATAAAATTAGGGTCGTTTCTGTTGGCGCAATAGTCACTTCTTGGATCATAAAAGGTTCAACATAGCTATATGCGGTGAAATGAGCTGAAATCACAATGGCGGTAAGAACAAATAATCCGACTAACAATGGACGTTTAAATAAAATCGGAACACTTTTCAATGAACCGGCATTTTTACTCACTAAGTGCGGTAATAATTTATAGAGAAAAATCAATACGATAAATGCCACCACACCAATCACGCCAAAGGTGGTTCGCCAACCCAGCCATTGTCCAATAATACGCCCTAAAGGTAAACCTAACACCATTGCTAATGCACTGCCCATTGCTAACAAACCGAGCGCTTGTGCTTTTTTATCTTTCGGTGCAAGGCGTACTGTAAGCGAGGCGGTAATTGCCCAGAACACGGAATGAGAGATCGCAATGCCAATGCGAGAAATCAGCAATACGTGAAAATTCCACGCCACGCAGGACAGTATGTGGCTCAAGATAAACAGAATAAATAGTTTAATCAGCAAGCTACGCCGTTCTAGCTTGGCGGTAAGCAGCATAAAGGGCAAGGAAAGCAGGGAAACAATCCACGCATAAATGGTGATCATCAGCCCAGTTTGGCTGACGGGCATTTGGAAACTTTTCGCGATATCCGATAATAGTGCCACTGGGATAAACTCGGTGGTGTTGAAAATAAACGCGGAAAACGCCATACAAATAACGCGCCATAATTTTACACGGCGAACAATTTTGGGAGATAACATTGTTAATTGGGGTTAGCAAAAAAGGGGGCTATTTTATCATAGAAGTTTGGGTTTTTCTCAATGGGAAAAATGTTGTTTCAATAGCGCTTTAAGTTGTTTTTTTAATCCTTGCGTGGACTCAATGTGATATTGTGGCGAATAGCAATCACCAAAGAAATGTAACGGCAGTTGGATCTGTTGATATTTTTTCTCACGCAAATTGAGATTAACGCGAAAATCGCATTGCTGGCTGACTTGATCCACTGTTCCTTCGCCTGCCAGTTGAAAATAAGCATCGTGTAATTGTAAATTTTGCCATTGCATTGTTTGCTGATCCCAGATTAATTGGGTACTCAACAGTTCAAAAGGCGAATCCATATTTTGCAAGCGTTCTGTATCATAATTGATCGGCAAACGTTGTGCCACAATGGCTAACAGATTGACATTTTTCGCTTTGCCATTGGTAATCTGTAAACTCGCCTGCCCTTTTTTGATTTTCTGTGCAACCAGTTCCATTTCCCCTTTTAATTGAGCCTGCCCTGTTGCCAATACGGGTAATTTCAATAATGCTAGCCATTGTTCTATGGCGATATTCTGCGCGGAAAACTGCAAGCGTTGTGATTCTTGATTAAATTGGAAGTTCATATTCCCTTGTGATAACAAGGCGAGATTGCCATTTATAAAGTGCGGTTGAAATTTAAGCAAAATTTTTCCTTGCGAAAACGGTATTTGATTAATGCTAAGATCCGTAAAATCAAGTTGGTAATGCTGAGTTTGGTTTTGGGTTTCACTGTGTAAATTCCCTTGTGCTAATTGCAATACCACTGTATTCACATCGCCATAAAGCGGCTGTTCAAACTGCCACAGCCCGGCAATTTGCTGAAAAGTTAAGCCATTATTGGAAAGTTGTAAGTTTCCTTGTAAATGGAGTTGACTTTCATTTCGTGTTGCCCGTGCGCTAAACGCCATTTGCAAAGGAGAGGTTAAATTCAATGAGGCATTTTGTGATAACGCATTGAATAAATGGGAAATATCCTGCCAAGCAAGTGCGCTAGGCGTTAGACTAACATTTAGCCCTTGCCATTGAGAACCTGCCATTTTGCCATTATGCAACTGAAGCTCATTCAGCGTAAGCTGACCACTAAGCAAGGTGATAGGATTGAATTCAAGCACAATTTTTTCGAAAAAAAACCACCGCGCTTTTTGTTGAAACTTAACTTGATGTAAGGATAATTGAGTAGGGAAAAGCTGACTTTCTACTTTCGCCACTTGGATATGATGTTGCGCAAGCTGTGCAGAAAGTTGTGCGGTTAAACGTGATTTCTGCCAAAAAAGAAAACATAGCCCAACGCACAACAGTGCGATTAGCCATATTATTTTCTTTTTCATTGCTTATTTATCCTTATCAATACGGCTGGCTACCGCATTTTGCTGATCTTTATATTTCGCATCTTGACGACGATTATAAGGACGGGCAGCCTCACCACTTAGCACTTCAAAACTTAATGCGCCAATCACCATTTTTGGACGCAGTGCTAAAGGCAATTTACCTGAATTATAAAATTCCAACACGATTCGCCCATTCCAACCCGGATCAATGCGATGTGCTGTAACGTGAACCATCAATCCTAGACGAGCAAGGGAAGAGCGTCCATCTAGCCAACCGATAATATTTGCGGGCAAAGATACGGCTTCAAAAGTGGTCGCAAGGGCAAGTTCCCCCGGGTGAAGAAAGAATGCCTCACCGTCATCAATGAGAATTTCATCACTCATCACCGCTTCAAGCTGGGCGGAAACCTCTTCTTTTTTGCCACTTAAATCAATATAAGGCGCTGTATGCTCACGAAATACACGGAAAGAATTGCCTAAGCGTACATCAACGGTTGCACCATTGATTTTGTCATTATCTGGGCGTGGCGTTAAGCTGATAATACCTTGATCTAAATAACGTTCAATGTCAGTATCACATAATCTCATTGTTATCCCCTATTTGCCTTTCAGTAGATGCAAAATCTGTGCTTTTAACATATTGATTGCAATACGGTTTTTCCCACCACGAGGAACAACAATATCCGCATATTGTTTCGACGGTTCGATAAATTGCAAGAACATTGGACGAACCGTTGCTCGGTATTGATCCACGACCGATTGTAAAGAACGACCACGTTCTTCCATATCGCGTTTTAAACGACGGATAAAACAAATATCTAATGGTGCATCAACAAACACAGAAATGCTCGCCTCTTGGCGAATGCGTTCATCTGTGAGCAACAAAATCCCTTCTAAAATAATCACTTTCTTTGGTTTGAAATGGGTAGTCTCACCAGTACGCGTGTGTTCCACATAGCTATAAACGGGAATATCTACCGCCTTGCCTGCTTTTAATGCGCGCAAATGTTGTAATAATAAATCACGATCCATTGAATTTGGGTGGTCGTAATTGGTTTTAATACGCTCTTCAAAAGCAAGGTGGCTTTGATCTTTGTAGTAGCTATCTTCGGAAATGATGCCGATGTCTTCACAACTGAGTTCATCACGAAGTTCTTTATGAATGGTCGAAGCAATAAGGCTTTTTCCTGATGCGGAAGCTCCTGCAATAGCAATAATAATGCAATCTTGATCTGACATAATAGGATTCAATTAAGCGAATGAGTAATTTGCGAATTATAAAGAAAAAATTCACTTTTTGATAATAGTTTCCCCCTTTTAATGAAATAAAACGAAAGAAATCTTCTATTTTGTGATGTTGCTCACAGCATTTTTTATCCCATTCAGATAGGATTAACCGCATTTAATTAAGATTAATCAATAAGATAGCCGATTTTCTCGACAAACCATAAGGAGTACGACAATGAAAGGTAACGCAATTTCTCTCGCAATTTCCACCGCACTTGCCACGTCAGCCTTAATATTCAGTGTGCAAGCACAAGCCAAAGGACGCTTAGTGGTATATTGTAGTGCAACGAATGAAATGTGTGAGGCTGAAACCCAAGCTTTTGGTCAAAAATATGATGTTAAAACCTCTTTTATCCGTAATGGTTCAGGCAGCACCTTTGCCAAAATTGAAGCCGAGAAGAAAAATCCTCAAGCGGACGTATGGTACGGTGGTACGCTTGATCCGCAATCTCAAGCAGGAGAACTTGGTTTATTAGAAGCCTATCGTTCACCGAATGTCGAGCAAATTATGCCAAAATTCCAAGATCCCGCGAAAGTCAAAGGCAATTATACCTCTGCGATTTATATGGGTATTTTAGGTTTTGGTGTGAATACTGAACGCTTGAAAAAATTAGGCATCAAAGATGTCCCTAAATGCTGGAAAGACTTGACCGATCCTCGCTTAAAAGGTGAAATTCAAGTGGCTGACCCACAAAGCTCAGGTACAGCTTACACAGCAATTGCGACCTTTGTACAATTATGGGGAGAAGATCAAACTTTCAATTTCTTTAAACAACTTCATCCGAACATCTCCCAATATACCAAATCGGGCATCACACCTTCACGCAATACGGCAAGAGGCGAAACCACCGTAGGGATAGGATTCTTACACGACTATGCCCTTGAAAAACAACAAGGTGCGCCAATTGAATTAGTTGTCCCTTGCGAAGGAACAGGTTACGAACTAGGCGGTGTGAGTATCTTAAAAGGTGCGCGCAACTTGGATAACGCCAAATTATTTGTGGATTGGGCCTTGTCGAAAGAAGGTCAAGAATTAGCCTGGAAAAAAGGACGTGCTTTCCAAACCCTCACGAATATCACCGCAGAACAATCCCCTACGGCGTTTGATCCAACTAAACTTAATTTAATCAATTATGATTTTGAAAAATACGGTGCCTCAGAAGAACGCAAACGCCTAATTAACAAATGGGTGAATGAAGTGAAATTAGCACAGTAATTTAGCCTTAGTATAGTGAGGTGGGTAATGAAAAAAGTAACGTCCAATCTAATTTTATCTAGTCTATTACTAGCAGGATTAAGTCTTTCTAATCGGGCTTTTGCTGAGGGGCGCTTAGTGGTTTATTGTAGCGCACAAAATATTGTATGCGAAAAAGCGGTGCAAGGATTTTCGCAGAAATACAAGGTAAAAACCTCTTTTATTCGCAATAGCTCTGGCAGCACGCTTGCTAAAATGGAGGCTGAAAAAAATAATCCTCAAGCCGATGTTTGGGTTGGAGGCCCTTTTGATACACACCTCCAAGCGGGAGAGTTGGGCTTAATTGCGCCTTATGATTTTCCAAAACGCAATGAAGTAATGACACAATTCCAAAAACTTGGGAATGGAAAAAGTTCTATTATTTATATGGGGGTTTTAGGTTTTGGCGTTAATACAGAACGTTTGAAAAAACTAGGCATCACAGAAATACCAAAGTGTTGGAAAGACCTATTAGATCCTCGCCTAAAAAATGAAGTGCAAATTGCTGATCCACAAAGCTCTGGCACGGCTTATACGGCAATAGCGACTTTTACACAGCTTTGGGGAGAAGATAAAGCCTTTGATTACCTCAAACAAATCCATCAAAATATTTCACAATATCCAAAAGCAGGGACAGCCCCTTCACGCAACACAGCAAGAGGTGAAACCGCGATTGGTATTGGTTTTTTACAAAATTATTCTTTTGAAAAACAACAAGGTGCGCCAATTGAACTGATCGTACCTTGCGAAGGAACGGGCTATGAGTTAGGGGGTGTAAGTATTATCAAAAATGCACGTAACCTAAAAAATGCACAACGATTTGCTGATTGGGTAATGTCAAAAGAGGCGCAAGAATTATCTTGGAAAGAAGCCCAATCTCATCACGTTGCGACAAACATTAATGCTGAACCTTCACCTTATGCACTTAAACCTGCTGATTTGAATTTGATCGATTATAATTTTGATAAATTTGGTTCAAACGAAACACGTCGTCATCTCATTGACAGATGGGTAAATGAAGTAAAATTGGCGAAATAATAGGTGTTTCACGGAGATGTTATGAAAAAGCTGTCACAGATGTTTAATTGTAGCCTATTTTGGATTTTGCTAGCGCTGTTGGGTTTTATCTGCTTGCCTTCGATGGCATTGTATTATGGCTTAGCAGAATCTACTGCGGATGAAATTTATGAAGCAATGGGCTGGGCAAGCTTTAATTTAAGTTGGTTTTGGTTTGCGTCATTAGCATTCGTACCCATCTTTTCAGCTATTTTCAAAGGAAAAGGCGAACGGCAACAGGGCATTGCCGAATTTATAGCAGTTTTAGTGATTTTCCTGTTCGTATTTATTTCTGCTACCATAGAAAAATTCAATCTCGGCTATGCTATTTTTATTCTAATGTTAAGCCTAATTGCTCTTGCAACTCAAAGTTTAGCAAAAATGAAGGTGATGCAAGGGGATAAATTTATCATCGCCTCACTAATTAGCATTGTCTTGCTGATTTTCTTTTTTATTGTTTATCCCACTTTGGCAATTTTTGTCTCAATGTTTTATGACAATGGGGACTTTGTGCCAAGTCAAGTGATCAGCATTATCGAAAAACCTTATATTATTCGGATTATCGGTAACTCGCTCAGTGTGGCAATCACTGTGGGGATTTTAGCGACATTATTTGGTTTAATTTTCGCCCTTTATACGACACGTATTGCGAAACGCACCGCAGTCATCGGAAAAATTTTCTCCATTTTGCCCATTGTTACCCCGCCTTTCGTGGTAGGGTTAGGCGTAACCTTAATGCTTGGGCGTTCAGGTTATGTAACTGAATTTTTGGTAGAATATTTTGGCTTTAGTAGCAACTGGTTATATGGGTTTACCGGGATTATCATTGCTCATACTCTCGCGCTGACACCTATGGCATTTATGATTTTAGAAGGTGCGCTAAAATCTATTCATCCCTCTATTGAAGAGGCAGCTTACACGCTACGCTCGAATCGCTACCAAGCCTTTTTTAATATTATTTTTCCCCTACTCAAACCTGCACTCGCCAATGCGTTTTTAGTGGTCGCAATCCAATCTTTGGCCGATTTTAGTACCCCACTTGTATTAGGCGGTAGTTTTGATGTGATTTCTTCACAAATTTATTTCTATATTGCAGGTTCACAGTTAGATTATGCTTCAGCGAGTACTTTAGGAAGTCTCTTATTAATTTTTTCCTTAGGTATTTTTATTATCCAATATTTGTGGATAGGTAATCGTTCATACGTTACGGTTTCGGGTAAATCTTATCGTGGCGATGTGCAAGATTTACCAAGTGCGATGAAATTTTTCATTATTTTTACCCTTGCTTTCTGGGTACTGTTTAATGCGGTGTTATATGGCAGTATTTTCTACGGCAGTTTCACAATGAACTGGGGAGTGGATTACACCTT
Organism: Avibacterium sp. 21-599; assembly: GCF_026226765.1. Lineage (NCBI taxonomy): Bacteria > Pseudomonadati > Pseudomonadota > Gammaproteobacteria > Pasteurellales > Pasteurellaceae > Avibacterium > Avibacterium sp. 21-599. The sequence continues at coordinate 309,480 of NZ_JAKKOB010000001.1, read as the reverse complement.
CACCTTTAAACACTATCTCACCTTGTTTGGGCAAGGCTTTAGTGACGGTGCTTGGCCATCACTTATTCATACAGTGATTTTTGCCGCCACCGCCGCCCCTATCACCGCAATTTTTGGTTTGCTGATTGCCTACATTACGGTACGCCGTGATTTTAAAGGAAAGAAAACCCTTGAGTTTTTAACCTTACTTTGTTTTGCCGTTCCCGGAACCGTGGCAGGGGTTTCCTATATTCTTGCCTTTAACAATGCCCCAATTTACCTTACAGGAACGAGCATTATCATTGTACTATCAATGGTTATGCGTAATATGCCTGTGGGGATGCGCGCCGCAGTGGCAGGTTTAGGACAGCTTGATAAATCCCTTGATGAAGCATCACTTTCCTTAAAAGGAAGCTCATTAAAAACCATTTGGTATATTGTCTTTCCATTACTTAAACCCGCCTTATTATCTGCATTAGTAACAAGTTTCGTACGAGCAATGACCACAGTTAGTGCGATCGTATTCTTAGTGACCGCAGATACAAGAGTGGCGACCTCTTATATTTTGAACCGTGTAGAAGATGGTGAATACGGTGTTGCCATTGCTTATGGCTCAATTTTAATCGTAGTAATGATGGCGATTATCTTGTTATTTGATTGGTTAGTGGGCGATACACGCATTGCACGTTCTAAAGCGAAAAAAATGAATTAATTAGGTTGTCAAAATGAAGAATAATGATTTTTTAGTATTAAAAAATGTCACCAAATCCTTTGGTAACGCGGTGGTAATCGATGATCTCAATCTTTCCATAAAACAAGGCTCAATGGTTACCTTACTTGGGCCTTCTGGCTGCGGCAAAACCACCGTGCTGCGCCTTGTAGCGGGGTTGGAAAGCCCAACTTCAGGGCAGATTTTTATTGATGGCGAAGATGTAACCAAATCTTCCATTCAAAACCGTGATATTTGTATCGTGTTTCAATCCTACGCGCTGTTCCCACATATGTCTATTGGCGATAATGTGGGATACGGGTTACGTATGCAAGGCGTCGGATCGGCTGAGCGCAAACAACGTGTTAAAGAAGCGTTGGAATTGGTCGATTTAGCCGGCTTTGAAGATCGTTATGTGGATCAAATCTCGGGCGGTCAGCAGCAACGCGTTGCCTTAGCTCGCGCCCTCGTATTAAAGCCGAAAGTGCTATTATTTGATGAACCACTGAGCAATCTTGATGCGAATTTACGCCGTAGTATGCGTGAAAAAATCCGCGAACTGCAACAACGCCTTGGCATTACCTCCCTTTATGTGACTCACGATCAAAGCGAAGCTTTTGCGGTGTCTGATGAAGTGATCGTAATGCACAAGGGGAAAATTATGCAAAAAGCGTCCGCGAAAGAACTTTATCAACACCCTAACTCATTATTTTTAGCGAATTTTATGGGGGAAAGTAGCATTTTTGACGGAAAACTTGAAAACGGCACAATCACCGTCAATCAATATGCATTTTCCTTACCCAATGTGCAATCTTTCGGTTTAGCAGACGGGGAATGCTTAGTCGGTATTCGCCCTGAAGCGGTACGTCTTTCGCAACAAGGAGAGGCAACACAACGCTGTGAAATTCAAAGTGCGGTGTATATGGGCAATCACTGGGAAATTGTCGCACTATGGGGCGAGAAGCCGTTACTCATTAATTGCCAGCCAGATAGTTTTGATCCCACCATCAGCCAAGCCTATGTGCATTTTGCTGACTATGGCGTGTTCTTACTGAAAAAAGAAATGTAGCGCAAGGAATCACTCGCAAAACCAAAGTGCGGTGGAAAATTTGAAATTTTTCTACCGCACTTTATCTTAATAATAAACAGAATAAACTTTAAATTTATTCGTTTTGGCTAACACTTGGTGCGAACCAAAATGCTGATCCAATAAATCCGCATAAGGTAAGAAAGCATTTGCCACAATGCGCAGCTCTCCCCCTTCGTTTAAATGCCATTTAGCTTGTGAAATAAGTTCTGACACGGCACGAAATGCGGTATCCACCCCATCGTGGAAAGGCGGATTAGAAATGATCAAATCAAATTTTCCTTCAATTTGAGAAAAGACATCACTTGCAAAAATCTCTGCCTGCAAATTATTTTCTAAGAAAGTCCGCTGGGCTGAGGCAACCGCTAAAGCGTGAATGTCCGTCATTGTCAGTGCAACCGTTGGATTATGTTGCTTAATATAGCTCCCGATTACCCCTGCTCCACAGCCCATATCTAGCACACGACCTTTAATTGGGTGATCTAATGTAGAAATCAATAATGCCGTTCCCACATCTAACTCCGTTGCACTAAACACCCCGGGTAAACTGAAAATGGTTAGATCACCCAATTGAGCGTGCTGATAGGATTTCCAATATTTAGCTAAATCAAAGTGCGGTGATTTTTTCAGACAAAAATGATAAAGCCCACAACGTCTTGCACTATCAATCTTGCCAATTTCACCAAACGGAGAAAGTATTTTTTCCGCTGAACGCACACCGCTACGGTTTTCGCCAATAATCAATACTTCTTGCTCAGGTGAGCATTGTGATAAAAGCTGCATTAATTGCAACTGATTTTCTTGTTTGTTTTTTGTCCAGTAATAAACAATAATATCCGCGGTCGGCACAAAATCGACGGAAAAATCCACCGCACTTTTGTTTTTTGCATAATCAAAATACCACGTCCAACAATGCACCGATTTTGCGCTGCTACATAATTGTTGTGGAAAATCATCATTCAACGCCCCAGTAAATAATACATTTCGATTTTCAAATAAAGAAAGATGGCGTTCTAGCACTTGGCTTTCAGGTGAAATCACGGTTTTATCCTATTCATAAAAATATCAATAAAATCCTGCTTTTATAAAAGCAAGAATGAGGTTTCTCAATTCTATAATGCGAAATCAGACAAGACAATCATCTCTTGGCAAATAAAATTTCTCGCTGCTTTGATGTTGCCGACGATTAAATTTGATATTTAGTCTTATCCCCAATATCAAAATGTAATGGCATTCGCCATTTTTGAATGGCAAGCAGTGCAAAAAGTAATGCAGAAATCACTGATAACCCATTGAGAAGTAAGGAATAATTTAAGACTTCCGCAAGCCACAATAAAGCGAGAAAGAGAGGTTGCAAATTTAATCCAAAAATACGAAAACAAAAATACTCTTTAAATGATAACCCACCCAGTGTCAGCAACGCGCCGCCTATTGCTAATTGTGGCATTCCAACTAAATGGCATAACAATGCTGTCCAAGTGGCAAATTGCAATAGAAAACGGATATTTTTCAGATAGATATGCAATGATGAGGCACAACATAACGCCGCACAGAGTAAGCCTAAATAGGCAATTTCTGGAAAATAAGGTAACAGTGCCGTCATTATTGCCGCTAAGACAAAACCGCAACGATAAATGATGACCGTAAAATAATCACACCAATCCATCGGTGATTGAATATGTGGATCAGCCATTCGTTTCTCCTTGTTTACGATATTGATTTGGCGAAATGCCATAATATTGCTTGAAAACGCGACTAAAATAAGCCTCTGACTGATAGCCTATCTCTAAAGCAATAGTCAGAATGTTTTTCTGCGTCGTTTTGAGTAACATTGATGCCTGTTGCATACGAACTTGAGCCAGAAATTTTCCCGGCGTAATCGCCATTTTCTTTTGAAAAACGCGAATAAAATTGGCGCGCGACATATTCGCAATTTTCGCAAGATTTCCCATATTCCAATTCTGCTCAGGCTGCTGCAAAATTGTACGCACCGCGACGGATAAACGTTTATCTTGCAATACAGCAAGTAGCCCCATTTTGCTTTCGTGTTTTTCAATATAATCGCGTAAAATGTAAGAAAACAGCACAGATGAAAGGGCATTAATAATCGATCTGCCAGCAAATTGTGTATCCCCTTCTGCCTCAAAACGGAATAATGCCATAAGTTGTTCAATTGGTGTTTGATATATCGAAAAATGCAAAATATGCGGCAGAATTTTGAATAAAATAGACTGTTTATCATAATAAAACGCCCCACAGAACATTTCAAAATCACTTTTATCTAAGCCATTACTTGCCCGTTGAAATAAGCCATTTTCACGCTTTTCAATTGACGCTGGTGTCTTTTCTGCAAATTGTCGGCTTTGAATATAGTGCAAATCTCCCTCCGGTAAAAAGAAAATATCCCCGGCTTTTAGGAAAATTTTTTCTTTATTTACAATCACTTCACATTCCCCCAGCACGATAATATGGAAAACGCCCATATTTTGTGCCGCACTTGGCTGAACTGATTGCCACTCACCTTGAAATAAACAATGGGTATGAATTTCCCCTTTAATCTGCGCCAACTCAATTAAATGATCTAAAATATCCAATATTTTTACCTCACGATTATTAAGCAATCATCATAAAGTATTTTGTTAGACTTTTTAACCACAAATTGAGATGATTTTACAAGATAGCCCGAATAAATCATCTCATAATAATACAAACTAAACAGAGATGATTTGATTAAATAGGAGTAAACAATGTTTAAAGACTGGAAACAAGAAAAGACCCACGTTAAGCAATCTTTCGGTGAACTTGGTAAAAAATATCCGAAAATGTTACAGGCATACGGTGCATTATCAAGTGCAATGGAAGCCTCAGCACTAGATGCTAAAACACGTGAACTCATCGCCCTTGCTGTTGCTGTTACCACACGTTGCGAAAGTTGCATTGCAGTACACGCAGATGAAGCAGTCAAAGCAGGTGCGACGGAAGAAGAAGTTGCTGCAGCATTAGCCACCGCCATCGCCCTTAACGCGGGTGCAGCTTATACTTATTCATTAAGAGCCTTAGAAGCATTTAACGTTAATAAATAGTCAATAAAAAACCTAGCATAATCGCTAGGTTTTTTACCACAAAGGCGTTAGTTCGTTCCGCCCACCGTAATTTGTTCGATTTTTAATGCGGGCTGACCAACCCCAACAGGGACGCTTTGCCCCTCTTTTCCACATACGCCAATGCCGTGGTCGATTTCTACGCTGTCGGCGACCATTGAAATATTTTGCATCACATCAATACCACTACCAATTAGCGTTGCCCCTTTTACGGGTTTCGTAATTTTGCCATTTTCGATCAAATAAGCTTCCGAAGTTGAGAACACAAATTTTCCTGAAGTGATATCCACTTGCCCTCCACCAAAGTGCGGTGCAAAAATCCCACGATCTACGGAAGCTATAAGATCATCAAATTTACTTTTACCAGCTAGCATATAAGTGTTGGTCATTCTTGGCATAGGTAAATGGGCATAACTTTCACGGCGACCATTGCCCGTAGGGGCAACGCCCATTAAACGCGCATTCATTTTATCTTGCATATAGCCTTGTAAAATCCCCTCTTTAATCAATACGTTACATTGGCTCGGCACCCCCTCATCATCAATGGTGAGCGAACCTCGGCGATTTGGCAGTGTACCATCATCAACAATAGTGCAAAGTGGGGAAGTGACTAATTCACCAATTTTTCCAGTAAACAAAGAGCTTTCTTTTCGATTGAAATCGCCTTCTAAACCGTGTCCGACCGCTTCGTGCAATAGCACACCGGGCCAACCAGCGCCAAGCACAACGGGCATCAATCCAGCGGGGGCTGGAATGGCGTTAAGATTGACTAAGGCTTGACGGACTGCCTCTTTTGCAAACGCTACTGCGCGCATTTCACCGTTATCTATCTCAAAAAACCAATCTAACCCAAAACGCCCCCCACAACCTGCACTACCACGTTCACGCTTGCCATTTTCTTCAACTAATACAGAAATAGACAAACGCACTAAAGGGCGAATATCCGCGGCGAATGTGCCATCTGTTGCGGCAATAAGTACTTCTTCATAAATGGCACTTAAACTAGCGGAAACTTTGGTGACGCGCGGATCAGCCGAACGCGCAGTACGATCCACCAGATGCAATAATTCAATTTTCTTTTCTTTGCTTAGGCTTTCCAGTGGATTAATCGCTGCATAGCGCTGCACCGCAGAAACTGGCGTAAACGGCTGTGGCAAAATAAAACTTTGCTGCATAGGCTGAGCGATGCCTTTCACTGCGTTGGCACATTGTTGTAAACTTGCTAAGTTAATTTGATCGGCATAGGCAAAACCTGTTTTCTCGCCACTCACTGCGCGCACGCCTACCCCGCGATCAATATGAAAACCGCCTTCTTTAATAATACCGTCTTCTAACACCCAGCTTTCATCTTGGCTAAGTTGGAAATATAAATCGGCATAATCAATATTGCGGTGATCCATAAGGTTAAAGACATTTATTAAATCTTGCGTCGCCAACTGGCTTGGTGTAAGTAGGGATTGGGTTACTTTGTTTAGCATTGTTTTCTCGTTTTAAATAAAATCATTAAAAATAAAAAAGCTGTTAGTCAAGTTAACAGCCCTAGATTATCACATTAATCTCTGAGTATGGATTCCACAATATCTTGAACTTCTGACACAATATAATCTGGCACAGATTCTAATTTCTTCGCATCTCGATTTCTAAAATCAATCGTTCTTGTTTGATAAGCCAGAATAATCCCTTGTGTTTTACAGCCTGTACCACTTAAGGTAACGGCAAAGCCATTTTCTCTCGCAATCTCTGCATTCCCTTGTGTAATCGGCGCAATTTTCATAAAACCCAATTGATGAAAAGCACGACTACTCAGCACTAATGCAGGTCTGCGTTCTCCTTGAATTTCTTTGCCAACAGTAGGATTTAAACATACCGAGATAATATCACCACGATCAAAGGGCGATTTTACCATATTAAACTTCACCTCCCACCGGTTCAATTGAATCCCATTCATCGCAAACTGGCAGCGTTTTATGAGAAGTCATTGCGATACGTTCCACAAGGCTTAATCTTTTTTTCTTTATCTTGCTTGGATTGGGTAATACAACAACCTTGATGGTTTTTTCATCAACTTGTGCAAATTCCAACATATCTCCTGCGTTTAAATTCATTGCAGCGACAAAATCCTTTGGCAAACGAATGGCTTTACTATTTCCCCAGTGTTTGATTTCAACTTTGATGTTCATTGCTTTACTCACTTTCACAAAACATTCAATGTATCATCAAATGATACGTTGATAATTTACGCGAGTTTCGTAAATCGTGCAAGAAGGGAATGCAGATTCCGCTGGACTTATAGCGAAAAAATTCGTAAAAAAAGACCGCACTTTACTCTGCCTTAATCTACCTTGCAAGCAAAGTGCGGTGCTTTTTAGTGAAGTTTTACATTACCACAACATCAAATTGTTCCTGATGGTAAAAAACCTCGGTCTTAATTTGAATTTGTTTACCCAAAAAGACTTCTAATTCTGCAATTAATCCGTGGCTTTCTTCATTAATTAAATAGTCTGCAACTGCTCTTGAGGCATATACGACAAATTTTTCGCTATCAAAAAGATGATGCACGCGGATAATTTCACGCATAATTTCGTAGCAAATAGTTTCTACGGTTTTCACTCGTCCACGTCCGCTACATTCGGGACATTCATCACATAAAACGTGTTCTAAGCTCTCACGAGTTCGTTTGCGTGTCATTTCCACTAAACCGAGCTGGGTAAAGCCATTTACACTGGTTTTGACACGATCTTTCGCTAAGGCTTCTTGCAACGATTCTAATACACGAATTTGATGCTCTTCTGACTGCATATCAATAAAATCAATGATGATAATGCCCCCCAGATTGCGCAGTTGAAGCTGTTGGGCGATCGCTTTAGTTGCTTCAATATTGGTATTAAAAATCGTTTCTTCAAGGTTACGATGCCCTACGAATGCCCCCGTATTAATATCAATGGTGGTCATTGCTTCCGTTTGCTCAATGATAAGATAACCGCCCGATTTCAAATTAACGCGCTTATCTAATGCGGTATGAATGGCATTTTCTACCCCATACACATCAAATAGTGGTTGATTACCAGAATGAAGTACTAATTTTTCTGTTAAACTCGGGATAAATTCTTCGGTAAATTCTTTCACTTCATTAAAACAAAGATTAGAATCAATGCGGATTTTTTCTAAATCAACACCGATAAAGTCGCGCAAAATACGTTGCGGAAGCGCAAGTTCGCCATAAAGCATTGAACGTGTTGGATATTTTGCACGGCGTTCCATTACTTTACGCCATAAGCGTTTTAAAAATTCTGCATCTTGTAAAAGTTCTTCTTCCTTTGCGCCTTCCGCCGCGGTACGGATAATAAAACCACCTAATTCATCACAAAAAGGCAATACCAGATCTTTTAATCGCGCACGTTCCTCTTCACTTTCAATACGTTGCGACACCCCAACGTGGCTGTTTTCTGGCATAAACACGAGGTAGCGAGAGGGCAGAGTAATATCCGTAGTCAGTCTTGCTCCTTTTGTGCCAAGGGGATCTTTCACCACCTGCACCACAATATCTTGCCCTTCACGCACTAGCTCTGCAATATCTTTCACGATAAACTGTTTTTTCTCGTTTTCATCCACACATTCTGTGTGTGAAACAATGTCAGAGGCGTGCAAAAAGGCTGCCTTCTCCAAACCAATATCCACAAAAGCGGATTGCATTCCCGGCAATACTCGGGTTACACGACCTTTATAAATATTGCCAACAATGCCACGTTTAGCTTGCCGTTCTATATGTACTTCTTTCAAGATTCCTGTATCTACAAGGGCAATACGCGTTTCACTCGGCGTTACATTAACTAATAATTCTACGGTTTCCATATTAATCTTGTTTGCTTGTTTTTCTGTTGGCTAGTCTAACGAAAAGGGAAATAGAATAACAGTACCAAATCAGGTAAAATATGACCTTTCTCAAATTTTAACCTTTTCTTTTGGAATGTTCCGTTTATAAATTATGATCGATTTTCGTCCTTTTTACCAACAAATTGCCACAAGCCCACTTTCAGCTTGGCTTGAAACGCTCCCCGCTCAACTTAAACAATGGGAAAAACAAACCCACGGCGATTATACCAAGTGGGCAAAAATTGTGGATTTTCTACCTGATTTACACGCCAACCAAATTAATTTAAAAAGTGCGGTGCAATCTGAGGGCGATTTTGAACTTAGCGCAGGCGAGCGTCAGCGCATTGTGTATCATCTTAAGCAATTAATGCCTTGGCGCAAAGGGCCTTATCACCTTTTTGGTATTCATATTGATTGCGAATGGCGTTCTGATTTCAAATGGGATCGCGTGCTACCTCACCTTGCACCATTAAAAGATCGCTTAATTTTAGATGTGGGCTGTGGCAGCGGCTATCATATGTGGCGAATGCTAGGTGAAGGTGCCAAAATGGTGGTAGGCATTGATCCAACAGAACTCTTTTTATGCCAATTTGAGGCCGTGCGTAAATTGTTAAATAATGATCGCCGAGCCAATTTAATTCCCCTTGGTATTGAACAAATGCAACCTTTAGGGGTATTTGATACCGTGTTTTCAATGGGGGTGTTGTATCATCGCAAATCCCCTTTTGAGCATTTCGCTCAATTGAAAAATCAGCTAAGGGCAGGTGGGGAATTAGTACTTGAAACGTTAGTCATTGATGGTGATGAAAAAACCGTACTTGTACCGCAAGATCGTTACGCAAAAATGAAAAACGTCTATTTTATTCCTTCTGTCAATGCTTTGATTTTATGGCTAGAAAAGAGTGGATTTCACAATGTGCGTTGTGTTGATGTGGCTGTAACCCGCCTTGAAGAACAACGTAAAACCGAATGGCTAGAAAACGAAAGCCTGATTGATTTCCTTGATCCACAAGATCACAGCAAAACGATTGAAGGCTATCCTGCCCCAAAAAGAGCGGTGATTTTGGCGAATAAATAATGAATGAAAAAGCACCGCACTTTGATAAGTAATGACAGCTTGAACATCACTATAATAATGCAGGTACAATAAAGCGGTATCTGAAAATTTTGGCCATCTCGTCTGTATTGAATACATAATTATTGAAAGGAGCATTGTTTTATTGCGGGATAACAATAAAACAATGTTCTAGATGGAATTAAATAAATTTGAGTATTGGTACTGGTGATGATTTCTATTTAGGCGATTTAAGATGTAATTCCAAGATTGCCTATTTTTACCCCTAAAAATCCTAGCGCTACGGGATCAAGGTATTCGCCTAAAAATTTGAATAATTCGCTTAATTCGGTGAAAGTGCGATTAATGTTTACTTGATCTTCTACTTTGCGTGTAAATTCATAGGTGATATGTTCGCCTTCAATATGGGCATCAAGGGTGATATAAATTTTCTCAAAAAAATGACTGTGGGCGCCTTCTTCACCGGGATCGCTAATGCGTACGTTCCATTCGTTGCTAAATAAACATTCTGTTCTGATTGACATAATGACTTCCTCTATTTGCTATTTTTGTTAAGAAAAACCCGATTATAAAATCTCTGTTGCCAAAAACTTGATAATCGGGCTTTTCAATATATTTCCCTTGATGTTTTGCCTTACGCTGATAGCTGCCTTTGCCTTTTCGTTTCTTTTCAATGCGTTGGCGAAATAATTTATCGGATAATAATGCCTGAATGGCGTTATCTCGAATTGTCCCTTTGTTATGCTGATAGGTGGTGCAACCTTGCACCTCAGCAACGGGCGCAAAAGATTTTTTCTTTTTCATCATTGCCTCTTAATAAATAAAATGGGTAAAAATAATGCCCGCTCAATGATTATGGCGGAGCGGGCGTTATTATAGCGAAGAAATTATAAAATTGCTAAAACACTTTCTGGTGGGCGACCAATCTTTGCTTTTTCTCCATTGACTACAATCGGACGTTCAAGCAAGGCGGAATGCTGTGCGATTGCTTCAAGTAACTGCGTTTCCGTAACGGTGTGTGAATCCAAATGCAATGTGCGGTATAACTCATCTTTCGTTCTCATCATTTCTCGCACACTGTTTAGCTGTAACTTTTGTGCTAATTGCTGCAAGAAATCAACGGAATATTGCTTTTCTAAATAAAGCTCAATTTCCGGCTCAATGCCCTGCTGTTGTAATAATGCAAGGGTTTCGCGACTTTTTGAACAACGTGGGTTGTGATAAATTTTGACGGTCATAGAAAATTCCTTTTATTAGGGGCTGTTGAGAATTCATTTGGGGCTGTATTAGATTAGCACACTTTTTGCTGTCGCTCTTATCAAGGAAAGCATTCTTGATTTTGAACGCCACTGCAATTGTGCTAATTTTAAACGATAACTCAAATGTACAATAAATTATCAACAGCCCCTAATATAAATCCCCCTGATTTTACCTTATAATCGGCACAAATTCTCACTGAAAGGAGGCTTTATGTTAGAAATGTTGAAAAATTGGTACAAACGCCGATTTAGTGATCCGCAGGCGATGGCATTACTTGCCATTTTGCTGTTTGGTTTTATCGCCATTTATTTTTTTAGTGATTTACTTGCGCCGTTGTTGGTGGCGATCGTATTGGCTTATTTGTTGGAAATGCCTATTCGCGTGTTAAATGAAAAACTCAAATTCCCTCGCTTACTGGCAACCCTTCTTGTGCTTGGTGGCTTTATTAGCATTGTGCTGATTATTGCGCTGGTACTCATTCCCACCTTAGTGAATCAAACGATTAATTTGTTCAGTGAATTACCACATATGTTTAATTCCCTTAACGATTGGCTACTTTCTTTGCCGGAACATTATCCTGAAGTGGTGGATTATCAAATGATCGACAGCTTTTTCACCAGTGTGAAAAGCAAAATTTTAGGCTTTGGCGAATCGGCGCTCAAACTTTCAATTTCTTCTATTATCAGCCTTGTTAGCTTGGGCATCTATGCTTTCCTTGTACCATTAATGGTATTTTTCTTATTAAAGGATAAACAAGAATTACTCACTTATATCAGCGGATTTTTACCTCGCAATCGCAAACTGGCTGATGAAGTATGGCAAGAAATGCAAAAACAAATTGCCAATTATATTCGTGGCAAAATTATTGAAATTCTTGTCGTTGGTGTGATTACTTATGCAATCTTCCTCTTTTTTGATCTGCGTTATGCCTTATTGCTTGCTGTTACCGTGGGGCTTTCTGTCCTTGTGCCTTATGTGGGGGCGGTGTTAGTGAGTATTCCGGTAGCTTTAGTGGCGATGTCGCAATTTGGTATTACGCCGACTTTTTGGTCATTAATCGCTGCTTATGTGGTAAGTCAAATTTTAGATGGAAACCTGCTTGTGCCATTTTTATTTTCTGAAGCGGTAAACCTCAATCCACTGACTATCATTGTTGCCGTACTTATTTTTGGTGGATTATGGGGCTTCTGGGGCGTGTTTTTTGCGATCCCCCTTGCTACTTTAGTCAAAGCAGTGGTGCATTCTTGGCCTTCTGATGAAAGTGCGGGACAAAGTTAAGCGAATTTTCCCCTTAAAACAAAAGTGCGGTGAAAATTTTTAACTTTTTATTTGCATACTTATGCAAAAAATATTAATATTATTTCAACTTTGAATGTAGAGCTAACAACAAAAATGACCATTAGTGTAAAAAATCTCAATTTTTTCTACGGTTCATCACAAGCCCTGTTTGACATTAATTTAACGGCGGAAGATGGTGATACCGTGGTTTTATTAGGGCCAAGTGGTGCAGGAAAAAGTACACTGATTCGTACTTTAAACCTACTAGAAGTGCCAAAATCAGGCGAACTCGTTATTGCCAATAATAAATTTGATCTTTCTGCGGCAAGGGCAAACCCAAAACAAATGCGTCAATTACGCCAAGATGTGGGGATGGTATTTCAGCAGTACAATTTATGGCCACATTTAAGCGTGATTGAAAATTTGATTGAAGCCCCCGTAAAAGTGCTAGGTTTGGATAAAGAAACCGCGAAAAAACAAGCGCTTGAATTGCTTGCCCGTTTACGCTTGGAAGAATTTGCTGAGCGCTTTCCATTACACCTTTCTGGCGGGCAACAACAGCGTGTGGCGATTGCACGTGCATTAATGATGAAACCACAGGTTTTATTATTTGATGAACCTACGGCAGCGCTAGATCCTGAAATCACCGCGCAAGTGGTGTCAATTATTCAGGAACTGCAACAAACAGGCATTACTCAAGTGATCGTAACGCACGAAGTTTCTGTGGCACAGAAAGTTGCAACCAAAGTGGTGTATATGGAAAAAGGTCATATCATTGAAATGGGCGATGCAAGCTGTTTCACCCAACCGAAAACGGAACAATTTAAACAATACTTATCTCATTCACATTAAGGAATTACACAATGAAAAAATTACTTTTAGCTACACTTTTAGCAAGTTCAGCCGCAATGGTGCAAGCACAAGATATTACCTTTGCAATGGAACCGAGCTATCCACCCTTTGAATTAACTAATGAAAAAGGCGAAATTGTGGGCTTTGATGTCGATATTGCTAACGCAATTTGTAAAGAAATTGAAGCCACTTGCCATTTTAAAAGCCAAGCTTTTGATGCGTTAATTCCAAGTCTAATTAAAGGACGTGGGTTTGATGCAGCAATTTCCGCCATTGATATTACGGAAGCACGCGCTAAGCAAGTGGCATTTAGCCAGCCTTACTATGAAAGCTCTGCAAGCTTTATCGCGGTGAAAGGGAAAGCAGATTTAGCCACAGCGAAAACCGTTGGCGTGCAAAATGGGACAACTTATCAACAATATGCCAATGCTGAGGCAAAACAATACACAACAAAATCTTACGCAAGCTTGCAAGATGCGGTTTTAGACTTAAAAAATGGACGTATTGATTTGATCTTCGGTGATACCGATGTATTGCGTGATATGTTCGAGAAAAATCCAGAGTTAACTTTTGTGGGCGAGCGTGTTACGGATAAGCGTTACTTTAACAATGGTTTAGGTATCGCCGTAAATAAATCTAACACAGCTTTAGTGGAAAGTTTAAACAAAGGTATCGAAGCCATTAAAGCAAACGGTGAATACCAAAAAATTTACGACAAATGGATGACTAAATAATCGCTATGTTTGTGGATTATCTTCCTTTAATGTACACCGCAACCCTAATGACCTTAGGGTTAGCGGTGTGTTCTTTATTCTTCGGGCTGATTTTATCACTCATTTTTGTTAGCTTAGAAATGAGCAAATGGCAATCTGTGCGTAAACCGAGTGCTATTGTGATCACGTTATTGCGCGGCTTACCTGAAATTCTCGTGGTGTTCTTAATTTATTTTGGTATTCCCGAAGTTTTGGAATTAATCACAGGAAAATATTTAGAACTTAGCCCGTTCTTTTGTGGCGTGCTTGCACTTTCTATCATTTTTGCTGCTTATGCTTCACAGTCTCTGCGTGGGGCAATTAAAGCAATTCCATTAGGACAATGGGAATCGGGCGCTGCCCTTGGTTTAAGCCGTGGTTACACCTTTTTGCATATCATTATGCCACAAGTTTGGCGACACGCCTTACCGGGGTTGAGTAATCAATGGTTAGTGCTATTGAAAGATACTGCCTTAGTTTCATTAATTGGGGTACACGATTTAATGCGTCAAGCTGAATTGATCAACACAAGAACACACGAACCGTTCACTTGGTATGGCTTTGCCGCATTGATGTATTTAGTGATTACGCTAATCAGCCAAGTGCTAATCCGCAAGCTTGAATGGCGCTTCACCCGTTTTGAAAGAGGAGTGGAATAATGATTCACGATTATTTCATCACCATCGCACAAGGCATTCCAACAAGCTTATTGCTTACCATTTCGGCCCTCTTTTTGGCGTTTATTTTAGCCATTGCATTGACCTTTATTCTTGCTATGGAAAATAAACTATTAAAAAGTGCGGTAAATATTTTCCTCACTTTATTCACCGGCACACCGCTATTAGTGCAATTTTTCTTAATTTATTACGGCCCCGGACAATTCCAATGGATCGTAGAAAGCCCAGCTTGGGCGCTATTGTCTAATGCGTGGTTTTGTGCAATGCTCACACTTGCTTTAAACAGTGCGGCTTATTCTACACAGTTATTTTATGGCGCAGTCAAAGCGATTTCCAAAGGGCAGTGGGAAAGTTGTGCGGCACTTGGATTAACTCGTTGGCAAACTCTCAAAATTTTAATTCCTTATGCCTTAAAACGTGCTTTGCCCTCTTACAGCAATGAAATCATTTTGGTGTTTAAAGGCACGTCTCTTGCGTCAACCATTACCATTTTGGATATTATGGGTTACGCAAGACAACTTTACGGCACAGAATATGATGCACTCACTATTTATGGAATTGCAGGTGTTATCTACCTTGCCATCACAGGCATTGCGACATTATTATTACGCAAGTTAGAAAACAAAGTGCTAGTATTTGAAAGATTAGAAGTGGAGCGTTCTTAGCGTGGAAATATCGCCAATGCATAACATTTCTCACTAGAAGAACATTTTAAAATCTCCCGTATCTGTTTTACTTTTGAATAAAAATTTTGTGGAGATAAATAATTTTATCTCAACAAAGTTTTTTGGGGAAAGGGATAAAAAGATTTTTTATTCCCTTGAGTTTTTTGAAAATTATTTGAAAGTAATACAGTTAGAAAAAAATCGCCCTAAAGTATAGGGCGATTTTTTGCGTCTAAACTACAATCAGATAAATTATAAACTTTCAGTGAAAGTACGAGTAATTACATCACGTTGTTGTTCTGGTGTTAATGAATTAAAACGTACTGCATAACCAGAAACACGGATTGTTAATTGTGGGTATTTTTCAGGGTTTTTAACCGCATCTTCTAATGTTTCACGACGTAAAACGTTTACGTTTAAATGCTGACCGCCTTCTACTTTTACAGTTGGAGCAACATCAACAGGTAATTCACGATATTCGATTTGACCTAATTCGCTGACTGCTACGATTTGATCTTCTGTGAAATCACCTTTTGCACATAAACAACGTGCTTCACCTTTTTCACTGTCTAATAGCCAAAATGAGTTTAAAAGATTGTCATTGGCAGCTTGAGTGATTTGAATACCTTTAATCATAAGAACTCCTAAATTTGTTTGTTAATTAATCATAAGTTGGTAGGGATTTTATCAAAAAATTTGACCAATTCAATTATTTTGATATGGATCAGATTGAATTTGCCAAACAAAAATAGTGAAATTGATATACATCAAAAATAAAATGAAATCATGATTTTAAATTTAACATTTAATTAACATTTATTTAAAGAATGGTTAAATAATTAAATCAAAATAGAGGCTGTTAATTTGGGGGGAGGTTATTTATAATCTCATTCTAAGTTTAACGCTGAGGAAAACAAAATGAAAACGTGGAAAGATGTGATTGGTGGCGAGAAAAGCCAGCCTTATTTTCAGCAAATTTTACAGCAAATCCAGCGTGAAAAAGCGGTGGGTAAAATTGTGTATCCGCCAACGAATGAGATTTTCAATGCTTTCAAATTAACCGAATTTGATCAAGTGAAAGTGGTGATTTTAGGGCAAGACCCTTACCACGGTCCAAATCAAGCGCACGGGCTATCTTTTTCGGTGAAGCCCGGTGTTGCGCCTCCCCCTTCGTTAGTGAATATTTATAAAGAATTAGCCAATGATGTGGGCTTTCAAATTCCTCAGCACGGCTATTTAGTTAGCTGGGCGGAACAAGGCGTGCTATTATTGAACACGGTTTTAACGGTGGAACAAGGCAAAGCCCATTCCCATTCAAACTTTGGTTGGGAAACCTTTACTGATCGTGTTATTTCAGCCTTGAATGAACAGCGAGAAAATCTTGTGTTTCTCTTATGGGGCAGTCACGCACAGAAAAAGGGGCAGTTTATTGATCGACAAAAACACTGTGTTCTCACAGCACCCCATCCCTCACCTTTATCGGCACATCGTGGTTTTTTTGGCTGTAAGCATTTTTCTCAAGCGAATGCCTATTTACAACAACATCAATTATCGCCAATTGAATGGCAGCTCCCCTTAATGGTTTAGCATATTTATAAGGATTTCATTATGTTAGCAATTATCTCTCCCGCTAAAACCCTTGATTTTGAAAGTGCGGTAGAAAAATTTGACGTTTCTCAGCCTGATTTAACGCAATATAGCGAACAGCTTATTGATATTTGTCGCCAGCTTGCACCAAATGAGGTGGCGTCTTTAATGTCAATTAGCGATAAATTAGCCGCATTGAATGTGGCTCGTTTTGCCCAATGGGATAAGGTTCACCACGAACAAAACTCACGCCCGGCGATTCTTGCTTTCAAAGGCGATGTGTACACGGGGTTAGATGCAGAACATTTATCTCGTGAGGATATTTTATTCGCGCAACAGCATTTGAGAATGTTGTCAGGCTTATATGGTTTGTTACGCCCTTTAGATTTAATGCAGCCTTACCGTTTAGAAATGGGAACGAAATTAGCCAACCCGAAAGGCAAAGATTTATATCATTTTTGGGGTAATATTATCACGACGACGCTACAACACGCGTTAGATCAACAAGGGGATAATGTGTTGATTAATCTTGCTTCGGATGAGTACTATAAATCCGTCAACGAAAGTGAATTGAATGCACATATTGTGAAACCAGTTTTTTTAGACAATAAAAATGGGAAATATAAAGTCATCAGCTTTTATGCGAAAAAAGCGCGCGGTTTGATGTGTCGCTACCTCATTCAAAATCGGCTCACCCAAGTAGAACAATTAAAAGCGTTCGATCTCGCAGGTTACTGGTTTGATGCCACTTCATCAACAGAAAAGGAATTCGTGTTTAAACGCGATTTGAGTGAATAAAATGAAAGCGCTAATTCAATGGATTAAGGAAAAGAGAAGTGCGGTAAAAAAAATGGGTATTTTTTTCACCGCGCTGAGTATTACGGCGTGCAGCATTTCCCCGCAGCTTGCTGTGTCAGAAGCGATTAATCACGGAGGGCAAACTTATTATCTTGCTTCGCAGCAGGATCTCGGTACGATTGCACGCTATGTTTATGTCCCAAAAGGTGAAACTGCTGAGCAATGGCACAGTGCCATTGAGCTGTTGCAAGACCGCAATAAGGATAAGCTTTCTTTAGCCGATCGCATTGCCTTGCGTAAACGTGTTTATCGTAATACTGGCGTGCAACATTTTGATATTTACACAAGAAAAAATGAACTTTTTGCTTTTGTGATTTATGATCCTAGCGCACAAAATCCAGATTGGCAGGTAAATGTGGCGCGGGGTAAAAACATTCCATTTTGTGGGTTTGTACAATATCAATATTCTGTGAAAATTGCCAAGGATCGCAAATTGATGAATATGGCGCATCGCAGAGTAATTCGTTATTTGAAAAAATATATTGTTGATAAAGAAATGCAAAAATTAAACCGTACCCCTTTCGCTTGGAGCTGTAATAGTTAATGCAAGAAGTCTATTCCAAACAGGTGAAGCGGGCAGCAAACTGTGCGATTTTCACCGCGTTGCTATTAATTTTAGTGAAAGGCTTCGCGTGGTGGAAAACGGATTCTGTCAGTATGCTGGCTTCTATTACAGATTCGACACTAGATTTATTAGCCTCTTTTATGAATATGCTGATCTTGCGTTTTGCTTTAATGCCAGCAGATCATAATCATTCTTTTGGACACGGCAAAGCAGAATCTCTCGCCTCACTTATTCAAAGTGCGTTTATTTCAGGCAGTGCGATTTTCCTTTTATTACAAGGTATTTACCGTTTAACCTCAGCACAGCCGTTAAATCAAACCGCTCTCGGCATTATGGTAACGCTGTTTTCCATTGTGGCAACATTGTTACTGGTACTTTATCAAAGCCATATTATAAAACAAACGGATAGCCCCGCGATTAAGGCGGATCGTTTGCACTATCAAACAGATTTACTAATGAATATGGCGATTTTATGTTCTTTAGGCTTGAGCTTATGGGGCGTACTGTGGGCGGATGCAGTGTTTGCTATTTTTATTGCGTTATATATTTTATTGAATGCAGCAAAAATGTTTTACAATGCCATTCAGTTGTTGCTCGATCAAGCTTTACCCCCAGCAGAAATTGAGCAAATTGAACAGGTTATCCGATCACAACCGAATATTTTAGGCTTTCACGATTTGCGTACTCGTCGCTCAGGGGCGATTCGTTTTATTCAATTCCATTTAGAATTAGATGATCATCTTTCTTTTGTGGAAGCGCATCAAATTACCGATCATCTTGAACAACGTTTACGCCAGTGTTTCCCACAGGTGGATATTGTGATTCATCACGAACCGACCAGTGTGGTACAAATAGAACAGGCGCAAGCTGATAGCTTACAGCAAAATAATTAGACCTAAATCAAAATGTGATAGAATTCACGAAATTTTTCTAGAGCGGATTTGGTGAATAGTGTAAGCTACGCACAGTTTTTATATTATTAACGTTGAATAAAGGTATTGACTATTATGATTAAAAAAATTGCCGTATTAACCAGTGGTGGTGATGCACCGGGAATGAATGCTGCGATCCGTGGCGTCGTTCGTTCAGCCTTAGGAGAAGGTTTAGAAGTGTATGGTATCTATGATGGTTACCACGGGTTGTATAACAATAAAATTAAGCAATTAACGCGTTATAGCGTATCCGATGTGATTAACCGCGGGGGAACTTTCTTGGGATCAGCACGTTTCCCTGAATTTAAGAAACCTGAAGTACGGGCAAAATGTGCGGAAATTTTACGCTCACACGGTATTGATGCCTTAGTCGTGATTGGGGGAGATGGTTCCTATATGGGAGCAAAATTGCTCACCGAAGAACACGGTTTCCCTTGTGTAGGTATCCCGGGGACGATTGATAATGATGTGGCAGGAACAGACTACACCATCGGTTATCAAACCGCATTAGAAACGGCGGTAACAGCGATTGACCGCTTGCGTGATACTTCAAGCTCTCACCAACGTATTTCAATCGTAGAAATTATGGGTAGACATTGTAGTGATCTGACTATTTCGGCAGGGATTGCTGGTGGTTGTGAATATATTGTGGCTTCTGAGGTGGAATTTAACCGTGAAGAGCTTATTCAACAAATTGAACGCAGTATCATCAAAGGAAAACGTCACGCGATTATTGCAATTACAGAATTAATCTGTGATGTGAATGAACTTGCCAAAGAAATTGAAGCACGCGTTAAACACGAAACGCGTGCAACAGTATTAGGTCATATTCAACGTGGTGGTACACCTTGTGCGTTTGACCGTATTTTAGCTTCTCGTATGGGTGTTTATGCGGTAGATCTGTTATTACAAGGTAAAGGCGGTTACTGCGTAGGTATTCAAAATGAGCAGCTTGTGCATCACGATATTATTGATGCGATCAATAATATGCGCCGTGAATTTAAAGCGGACTGGTTGAAAATGGCGGCACGTTTGGATTAATTTCCTCAATTTTATCCATATAAAAAGAGCCAATTTTTATTGGCTCTTTTGCGTTTTGAAATAACAAAATTATTCTGCTCTCGAGCAAATTTCCCCCTCGACAAAGAAATAGGCAATTTCACGGGCAGCGCTTTCAGGGCTATCAGAACCGTGTACGCAGTTTTGTTGTTGGCTAAGTGCAAATTGCTTACGTATTGTCCCTTCTTCTGCTTTTTCTGGATCTGTTGCCCCCATTAAAGTGCGGTAATTTTTAATCGCATTTTCTTTTTCTAGTACGGAAACCACCACAGGGGCGGAAGTCATATAATCGACTAAATCAGTAAAAAATGGTTTGCCTTGATGTTCTGCGTAAAACCCTTCTGCTTGTGTTTGGGTTAAATGTACCATTTTCATTGCAATGATGCGGAAACCTTCACTTTCTAAACGGTTAAGAATTTTACCAATTAAGTTACGTTCTACCGCATCCGGTTTAATGATAGATAATGTACGTTCCATCTTTCCTCCTATGAATTTGCTTTGTTTAAGAGTAAATGAGCGAGTGTTTGCACACCAATGCCTGTTGCACCCGCAGCCCATAAATCACTGGCTGATTTACGATAAGTGGCAGAGCAATCAATATGCAACCAATGTTGTTGATAATTCTTCACGAAATAGGATAAAAACGCCGTTGCCGTGCTTGCACCTGCGCCCACTGGCACGGTACCGATATTGGCAATTTGCGCAAATGATGATGAAATTTGATGACGGTGGAATTCTTCAAAAGGCAAACGCCAGAATGGCTCATTGCTGATTTGTGCCGCATTAAAGAGGTCAGCAACAAGTTCGTTATCCATTGAAAGCACCGAGTGGTAATCATTTCCTACGGCGATTTTTGCCGCTCCCGTTAAGGTGGCACAATCAATAATAAATTGCGGATTTTGTTTATCGGCATCGATTAAACCATCGGCTAGTACTAAACGCCCTTCAGCATCGGTATTCAGCACTTCGGCAGTGATGCCATTACGATAAGTGATAATATCCCCTAATTTCATCGCTTCGGCACTTACCATATTTTCGGCACAGCAGAGATAGAGTTTCACCCGTTGGTTTAACCCTCCTGCAATCGCCATACCTAATGCGCCCGTCACTAACGCTGCACCGCCCATATCCGTACGCATTGTGGACATTGAATCACTCGGTTTTAAGCTATATCCGCCACTGTCAAATGTGATGCCTTTCCCCACTAAACAGGCTAAAACGGGGGCATTCGGATCTTGGCTTGGATTAAAATCCAGTTGTAGCATCGCAGGCTTATGGCTAGACGCTTTACCTACATTCCAAATGCCTTGATAATTTTTCTCTAATAAGGCTTCCGCAGAAATAATCTCAAAACTTACCGCACTTTCACTGGCGTATCCCGCAGCAAGTTCGGCAATAAATTGTGCAGATCGCTCAGCCAATTTTTTTGGGGTGATCACATCAGAGGGTAAGTTAATGATTTCTCTAACAAAATCACCGCACTGAATACGGGCAAATAGTTCTGCTTGCGGTTCGTCATCTAAATGAGGAAATTCAATGGCGTAATCTTGCTTTGCGGAATAAAAACCTTGATAAAATGCCCAACAGTTTTCTAGATCCCAATCTTCACCGACTAATTCTACCTCTTTAATGCCTTGATTACGTAATTTGCGCGCGGCTTTCTGAATTAAAGTGCGGTCAGAATTTGGGGCGTTTTGTTTGATATGAACCGTGCCTTCGTCATTGGAAAAACTCAGCAACGCATTTTCGCCCCAGACTGGGCTGGCAGATTGTGTTGAAAGGTGAATTAACATAATGATTATCCTCATCCAAATTAGATTTAGTTATCCTAATACAAGTGTGAGAAAAATCAAAATGTTAAATCTCCCCTCGCTCACTTTTTAGCGAGGGGAGGGCAGCTAAAACTTAACCGATGGGTTTTGTTTTATAGAAAGAAATCATTGCGATTGGGGCTATTACGGTGAACCAAATTGACCATTGTAGTGGCATACCTAAATACACGCATAGCACGCCGAGGAAGGTGGCTGCGATAGCAAGTACGAAACCAATTACGCTGTAATTCGTATCTTTATCTAGATACCAGCGTAAGAAGGCTAACGCAATAAGATAAATCGCAGTGCAAATGCTTAGGGCGGTCATCGCAAATAGCGGTGAAATAGAATGGGCATTGCTGTTTGTGTGTTCAACAACCTCTGCCATCGTGCCAAATTCTTTTACAGCGTCGGCTAACAGTTCAAGACCTGAGCCTAATGCAGTGAGCGCGATAAAAATCAATAAATGTCCATAGCCATAAACTAATGCATTATTTAAGGTACGTTCATTATGTAAAAATTCACCCCAAGGCATTTTGAAATAAAGCCACCATAAAGAAAACATTAGGGCAGAGATACCCAAACCGAGCGGGAATGCTTCAGTAAGCATTGCTTCATTGCTATGGAATAATGGCGTAATGGCGTTGGTGGCACCTAAAATACCTTCACCTAATACGATGATAACCAATAATCCGTAACGTTCAGCAATATGGTGTGGGTGCCAAGCAGTTTTATTCGCACTTTCCGCCCAAGCTGGCACGCAAAGTTCTAATAATGCCAAGAATGGAAAGAGATTATTGAATAAATAAGGAAAATTCAATGCACTAATAGTCCAGCAAATTTGGGTGAAAATAATCCCGAAGGCATAACGCAAGCAGGTTGTCCGACGTTCAGGATCACTTTTGGCTGCACGAAACCATTGATATGCCATCGCGACCCGCATCACAATATAGCCGATTAAGATCATCGTAAAATCATTATGTTCAAAGACATTATTGATGCCAATGGCAAGAATAATTGCACCGAACATTTGTACCATTGTAACAATACGATAACTAAAATCATCATTGTCATAAGCAGAGGCAAACCAAGTAAAGTTCATCCAAGCCCACCACACACAGAAAAACGACGTGGCAAAATGGATTAAGCCTTCACTGAAATGATGTGCAGCTAGGGCGTGGTGTAAACCACTTGCGGTAGCCGCAATGGCGATCACGAAAACTAAATCAAAATAAAGCTCAAGCGTGGTAGCGACACGATGGACTTCGTGGTGATCGCGGGCTTTCATTAATTTATGAATCATTTAATACTCCAGATTAAAACGAGGAATTTGGTTGATTTAAAAACGCAATTTCTTCCGCTGTCGATGGGCGATTTAAAATCTCATTACGATGTGGATAACGATTAAATTTATCAATAATGGCTTTGTGGCGTAACTCAAAATCCAGCGTGTATTCATCATTTAGCGAACGAAATAAATCAACTGCTTGTTGGTGAATAAAGGCTGATTCACTATGCATATAAGGCATAATCATAAATTTACGCCATACTGTTGGCAGGCGAGTAAAATCAGCTTGTTTAATTGCTTCTTGGGCTAACGCTAATGCCATCGGATCTTGTGCAAATGCCGCAGGGGTATTGCGGTATAGGTTACGAGAAAATTGATCTAATACAATAATTTCTGCTAAGCGTCCTTCAATGCTTTCACGCCAGCTCGCACATTCACCTTGTGCTGCGGCTTTTAAAGTGCGGTCAAATTTTTCACGAATTTTATTATCAAAATCTTCACTTTTTACAAACCAAAAAGGTTGATTTTCCTCACTGAACCAAAAATCCAGCACCGCTTGTGGTGTTGTAATATTCATAAAATATCCTTAATTGAAATAAAGAAATGAAGTAAATTTCACGGCGGTGGATTTTACCATAGTTTATTAAAATTTGTGCATTAGACTAAATTTCTAGAAAAAACTTGGTGAATGCCCTTGATAGGAGTATAATTTGCCCGTTTTTTGACTTATTTATTAACTAATATTAGAGGAATTAATGGCTAAAGAAGATTGCATTGAAATGCAAGGCACGATTTTAGAAACCTTGCCAAACACGATGTTCCGTGTGGAATTGGAAAATGGACACGTTGTAACCGCACATATTTCAGGGAAAATGCGTAAAAACTATATTCGTATTTTAACTGGCGATAAAGTAACCGTGGAAATGACCCCTTACGATTTAAGTAAAGGACGCATTATTTTCCGCAGCCGTTAATTATCGCATCATTTTTCTTCTTACCTATTCAAATTTTGCCCTAGCCTTGTCTAGGGCAAATTTTTATCTCTTTTTTATGCGTTTTTTATGCGTTATTGTTATCATAACGCCACTGTCTATCTGGCTAAATCAAGGTTGTAAAATGAGAAATATCAAACATTTCGCACAACGCTATGTGGATTGGGTGATCCGTCTTGGGCGCGTGCGGTTTTCCCTGCTTGGTGTGCTGGTGCTAGCTGTACTGGCACTCTGTACACAAATGCTATTAAGCCTTTTTGTTGTAGGAACGGTTTATTGGGCAGATGTCGTGCGTTCTGTGGTATTTGGCTTGATTTCTGCACCTTTTGTGATCTATTTCTTCACGCTGTTAGTGGAAAAGCTGGAAAAATCTCGCCTTGAATTAGCCAAATTAGTGGAAAATTTACGTCGTGAAGTCTCGGAAAGAATGGTAGCAGAAAAGAAATTATCCATTGCGCTTAATGATCTTGAACAAAATAGCCGAAATAAAACCGCATTAATGACAACCATTAGCCACGAATTGCGCACCCCACTAAATGGCATTATTGGGTTGAGCCGTATTTTATTAGACGGTAATTTAACCGCCGAACAGCAAAATTATCTCAAAACAATCAATATGAGTGCGGTGTCTTTAGGGCATATTTTTAGCGATATTATCGATCTGGAAAAAATTGATGCGCATAAAATAGAATTGAACCGCAAAGAAACGGATTTTTATGCCTTTCTTAATGATATTGCCAATTTTGCCACCTTAATGGCGGAGCAAAATCACCTAAAATTTGAACTAGACTATGAATCTGATTTACCGCAATGGCTGATGTTAGATAACGCAAGATTGAGTCAAATTTTATGGAATTTAATTAATAATGCAGTGAAATTTACACAAAAAGGCGTGATCAAGCTCAAAGTTACACGAATTGCTGAACAACAATTTGCTTTCGCGATTTCTGATACAGGTATTGGCATTGCAGAAAGCGAATTAGCTAATATTTTTGCAATGTATTATCGTGTGCAATCCAACCAATATCAGCACGCGGGCAGTGGAATTGGTCTAGCCGTTTCCAAAACCATTGCCAATTTAATGGGGGGCGATCTCAGCGTGCAAAGTGCGGTGGGAAAAGGCTCAATTTTTACCTTAACTATCCAAGCTAAACCCGTCAGTAAACCGTTAGACTATCAACAATATTTGCCAAGCCAACTGCGTATTTTGCTCATTGAAGATATTGAGGTCAATGTAATTGTCGCAAAATCTGTTTTGGAAAAATTAGGCTATGAGGTAGATGTCGCGATGACGGGGCAGCAAGCCATTGAAAAATTTGAACAAAATAGTTATGACTTGTTACTCATTGATATTCAACTGCCTGATATGTCGGGTTTTGAAATCGCTCAGTATTTACGTCAGCAATATGAAAATGATCATTATGAGTATTTACCGCCACTGATCGCCCTTACCGCCAACGTAATGCACGATAAACAAGAATATCTCCAACAAGGAATGGACGATATATTACGCAAGCCCCTTTCTTTAGAGGCACTGACGCAATGTTTATATCAGTTTTTTAATCAGGATATTTCGCCTATCCCAGCAACCGCGAAACAATACGATATTGCGCAAGATGAGATCTTAGATCTGGCTACATTACAGGAACTTGTCGCCTTATTAGGCGTAAAAACGGTAAAAAATAACACCGCACTTTTCCAACAAATGATGCCTGATTATGTGAAAGAGTTGTTCTCTGCTTATGAAATGTACAAACTTCAACCTGAATATCAAAAAGAAGTGGCAAATATTGCCCATAAAATAAAAGGGGCAGCAGGCGCAGTAGGGTTAAAACGTATCCAACAAATCGCCGAACAAGCCCAGCATAACGAAAACCCTGATTGGGAAAGTGAGATCACCAATTATTTGGAACAACTATCGCAAAATTGGCAGAAAGATTTGGACAAACTTATTTTTTGGTTAGATTCTCTCGATCATTAATTTTTAGACTAGCCCTTATACCTTTATATAAAAATAGCAAAAGTTGTTATTTGGAAAGGCGGGGGTATAATAACTCTAATTAGATGGGCGAGAGAACGTGAATAGTGCAAATTTAATCAAACAAATTGAGAATGATGGCTGGCAACTGATTGCGGTGAAAGGTAGTCATCATCAATTTAAGCATTCTATAAAAAAAGGGCGAGTAACAATTCCCCATCCGAAAAAAGATTTACCGCTCAAAACTGTTCATTCAATTTTAAAACAAGCTGGGTTGAAATAACCCTTTTTGATATAAGAGGTAGATAATGTTATATCCAATTGGAATTGAAATGGGTGATGAAAATCACGCTTATGGTGTCATTGTTCCTGATGTGCCAGGTTGCTTTTCTGCGGGAGATACTTTAGAAGAAGCCTTTGCGAATGCAAAAGAAGCTATTACTTTTCATATCGAAGGAATGATCGAGGACGGCGAAGATATTCCGCTGCCAACAGATCTGCAAGGACATATGAAAAATAAAGAATACGAAGCCTTTACTTTCACTGTGGTGGATGTTGATCTTACCCATTTAATGGGAAAAACAGAGAAAATTAATGTGACTTTGCCAAAGCGTTTAATCAATAAAATTGATCGTTATGTGGCAACTCACCCAGAATATAAGAGCCGTAGTGGGTTTTTAGCTCAAATTGCTACAGATAAATTGCTAACTGCATAAAATTTTCAAGATGAATGCTGATTAGCTGACCTAACTCAAATTTTTCTTATTTCAGACTAGCCACGCTTAAAGGTTTTAGCTAGAATCTGTGCAATTTTAATTCGACATCAACAAGAGGAAGAAACCGATGAATTTTCCAAATATTGCCAAGCAAGTTATTGAGAAGTTGGGCGGTAAAGAAAATATCAGCGCGCTTGCACATTGTGCAACTCGCTTACGTATTGTAGTCAAAGATGAAAGCAAAATTGATAAAGAGGCGATCGAAAATATTGATGGCGTAAAAGGTCAATTTTCTGTTTCAGGACAATATCAAATTATTTTTGGTTCGGGGACCGTAAATAAAGTACACGATGAAATGGCAACATTATTAAACATCGGGGATATGACGAAAAATGAGGTTGCAAAACAAGCTTCAGACAATAACCAAGGGCTAATTATGCGTTTGGTGAAAGGCTTAGCAGATATTTTTGTGCCAATTATCCCTGCCATTGTCGCGGGCGGTTTATTAATGGGGATCCACAGTATGCTTACTGCACAAGGATTCTTCTGGGATGTGCCACAAGCCCTGCGTGATTCTGGGCAGTCTATCACGGGGTATTCTGTTGTCGATCGCTTTAGTAATCTTTCCGATCTTGTTGATTTTATTAATACTATTGCCAATGCGCCTTTCGTCTTCTTGCCCGTGTTACTGGGCTTTTCGGCAACGCGCAAATTTGGTGGAAACCCGTTCTTAGGGGCTGCATTGGGGATGTTATTGGTTCACCCAGCACTGGCAGATGGTTGGAACTATGCTCTGACCGCCGCGCAAGGCAAAATCACGCACTGGAATGTATTTGGTTTAGAAATTGAAAAAGTCGGCTATCAAGGCACGGTAATTCCAACCTTAATTTCGGCGTGGGTTCTTGCTACCTTAGAGAAAACTTTCCGTAAATTTGTGCCGTCTTATCTAGATAATCTTATTACGCCAATGTTCTCGTTATTTATCGCGGGGTTATTAGCCTTTACCGTGATTGGCCCAATCGGACGTGAAGCAGGGGATTTAATCACCATTGGTTTAACTTGGTTATATGATAAACTTGGCTTTATCGGCGGTGGTATTTTCGGGACATTCTATGCACCAATCGTCATTACAGGTATGCATCAAACCTTTATTGCAGTAGAAACCCAGCTCCTTTCTAATATGTCATTATCAGGTGGTACTTTCATTTTCCCAATTGCTGCAATGTCAAATATCGCACAAGGGGCGGCTTGTTTAGGCGTAGCCTTTGCATTGAAAGATCCAAAAGTACGTGGTTTAGCCGTGCCTTCAGGGATTTCCGCCTTATTAGGCATCACCGAGCCAGCAATGTTTGGGGTAAACTTACGCTATCGTCAAGCCTTCTTAGCGGCAATGATTGGTTCTGGATTATCAAGTGCATTTATTGCGTTCTTCAATGTGAAAGCACAAGCGCTGGGCGCGGCAGGCTTCTTAGGTATTCCGTCGATTAAACCAGACAGCCTTGCAATGTATAGCGTGGGAATGGTTATTTCTTTCGCAGTGGCTTTCACGCTTTCTGTAATTTTAGTAAAACGTGCGCAAGCTAAAGGATAATCGCAAGCTAAAAGATAATATTGCATAAAACTTCGTAAAAAAGTACCGCACTTTGATCTGCACCCTAAACAGGAATACAATATTCTGCGTTTGAGGTGCAGATTTTTATTTTCAATGAGGCAAAAAATGAAGACGCAAATTGATAAATTAGCTTGGTTATATATTAAAGACAATCAAGTATTAATGGCGCGTTCCAAAGGAAAAGAAAAATTTTATCTACCCGGTGGGAAAAGAGAGCAAGGCGAAACGGATCAACAAGCGTTGTTGCGGGAAATTAAAGAGGAGTTGGGTATTATCTTAATTGAATCTAGCCTTGAAAGAATTGGTGAATTTTCAGCTCAAGCAGATGGTAAAAACAGTGATTGCATCGTAACACTCCGTTGCTATAAAGCCGATTTCATCGGCGATTATCGCCCTGAAAGTGAAATTGCTGAACTGGCTTGGCTGGATTACCAAAGCAAAGAAAAATGCTCTTTAGCGACACAAAAAGTATTGGAATATTTAAGACAGCAAGGTACGTTAGAATAAACGCACCAAAAAATAACCGCACTTTGAAAGTGCGGTTATTTCTTCCGTTTTTTACGATTTAATTAGCGTTTGAACATATTGCCAAGGCCGCCTAAACCGCCCATTCCGCCCATCATTCCTTTCATTCCACGCATCATTTTTGCCATTCCACCTTTACGCATTTTTTTCATCATACGTTGCATTTCGTCAAATTGTTTCAGTAATTTATTCACGTCTTGCACTTGTGTGCCAGAGCCTAAGGCGATACGGCGGCGGCGTGATCCTTTGATGATTTCAGGTTTAGCGCGCTCTTTTAAGGTCATTGAATTGATGATGGCTTCCATTTTTATAAACATTTTGTCATCAACTTGATTTTTGATGTGATCCGGCAGGTTTTTCGCACCCGGTAATTTTTCCAGCATTGTCATCATTCCGCCCATTTTTTTCATTTCAATAAGCTGATCACGGAAATCTTCCAATGTGAAATCATCGCCTTTTTGGAATTTTTTTGCCATTTTTTCCGCTTTTTCTTGATCCACTGAGCGTTGTAGATCTTCAATTAGCGAAAGTACGTCCCCCATTCCTAAAATGCGTGAAGCAACACGATCAGGGTGGAATGGTTCGAGGGCTTCTGTTTTTTCCCCAACTCCTAAGAATTTAATGGGTTTGCCAGTGATTTGGCGAATAGAAAGGGCTGCACCGCCACGAGCATCGCCGTCTACTTTGGTAAGAATAACCCCTGTAAGCGGTAGCGCTTCATTAAAGGCTTTTGCAGTATTCGCGGCATCTTGTCCGGTCATTGCATCCACGGTGAAAAGGGTTTCCACTGGGTTAAGTGCGGTGTGAATTTTTTGGATTTCTTCCATCATTTCACTATCAACGTGCAAACGACCCGCAGTATCCACAATCAACACATCGTAGAATTTGAGTTTGGCATCAGCAAGGGCTGCTTGCACAATCTCTACGGGGTTTTGTTGGCTATTAGACGGGAAGAAATCTACCCCAACGGCTTGCGCAAGGGTTTCAAGTTGTTTGATCGCGGCTGGGCGATAGACGTCCGCCGAGACCACCATCACTTTTTTCTTCTGACGTTCACGTAAGAATTTAGCGAGCTTACCTACGCTCGTGGTTTTCCCCGCCCCTTGCAAACCTGCCATTAAAATCACCGCAGGCGGTTGAGTCGCAAGGTTGAGGCTCTCATTGGCTTCACCCATTGCTTTTTCAAGCTCAGATTGCACAATTTTGAGAAATTCTTGTCCCGGCGTTAAGCTACGATTGACTTCTTCACCGATAGCACGTTCTTTGACTTTATTAATAAATTCACGCACGACGGGTAAAGCAACGTCTGCTTCAAGCAATGCCATACGCACTTCACGCAGGGTATCTTTAATATTATCTTCGGTTAAACGTCCTTTCCCCGTAATGTTACGCAGGGTTTTCGAGAGACGATCAGAAAGGTTTTCAAACATCGTTTTTCCTAAATTTGAGTGGAATAAAATGAAATAAATTGTGCCAATTATACTGAAATCCCACAGATTTTCATCATTTGCAAGAAATTTATAGCGATTTTAGTGCGGCAAGGCTAGAATAAAAATAATTCTTGATTTGGCTTTAAGGTGAGTAAAAATGTGGTTTGCCATATTTTCGATTTTTTTATACATAATCAGTATTTTGTTCATTACCCCAATGTTATTAAAAGCACACTCGGGAGAACAAACGAAAAAACCGAATAAAACATTGTTTTTTTGCACCGCACTTTTGGCAGTTGTGGCACATTGCATTAGTCTTGTCCCTCTGTTTTCTCATTTAGCGAATGCCCAACAATTTACCCTGATGGATATTAGTTCTCTGCTAAGTGTAATTGTGGCTGCTTTGGCAACCTTTGCGCTTGGTTTTCGAGTGAATACCCTTTGGTTCTTATTACCCATTGTGTATTGTTTGGCGATAATTAATTTGATTTTACAGACATTTTTACCTATCGCACTTGTGCAACATTTAATCCATAATGTGGGGTTATTTTTACATATCGGTTTAGCGTTATTGGCTTATGCGGTATGTTTTATTGCGACCTTATATGCCGTTCAATTGTGGTGGATTGATAGAAACTTAAAAAGTAAAAAGTTAGCATTATCGCCTATTATTCCGCCATTAATGACGGTAGAACGGCATTTTTTCCGTTTGATGTTAAGTGGTGAGTTCTTACTGACTTTAACATTAATCTCTGGCGCGGTGTATTTACCCGACTTTTTTGGTATGCAAAATGTACAAAAAGCGATTTTTTCTTTTTTAGCGTGGGTTGTGTTAGCCATTGCTTTAATTGGGCATTGGAAATGGCACTGGCGTGGAAAAAAGGTGATTATTTATAGTATTTCGGGTATGATTTTGCTCTCAATTGCTTATTTTGGCAGTCGTGTTGCGTTTGGGCTAGGGCTTTAATTTGAGCGCCCAAGAACGATGGTTTGATAAAAGGATTTGATTTTGGATAGTATCCCCCTTAGTACATTATTTATCACGTTAATTATTTTACTGATTTTATCCGCTTATTTTTCTAGCTCAGAAACGGGCTTACTTTCTGCCAATCGTTATCGAATGCGGTTCCTTGCTGAAAAGGGACATAAAGGCGCAAAAAAGGCAGAAAAATTACTCAAGAAAACCGATATTCTACTTAGCCTTATTTTAATTTGTAATAACCTCGTTAATATTTCCGCTTCCGCGATTGCAACCATTATTGGAATGCGTTTGTATGGCGATATGGGGGTGGCGATTGCCACTGGGGCATTAACTTTCGCAATGCTGATTTTCGCTGAAATTTTCCCCAAAACCATTGCAGCACTTTACCCCGAAAAAGTGGCATTTTTATCAAGTCATATTCTTACGCCATTGCTGAAAATTTTTAGTCCAATCGTGTTCTTAATGAACCTGATTATTCGTGGCTTGATGAAATTATTCCGTGTTAAAAATGAACAAAAAGTCAGTTCATTAAGCACGGAAGAGCTACGTGCTATTGTGAATCAATCAGGGCATTTCATTCCTTCCGCTCACCAAGAAATGTTGCTTTCTATTTTGGATTTAGAAAAAGTGACGGTGGACGATATTATGGTACCACGCAATGATATTGGCGGGATCAACATTGACGATGATTGGAAAGCCATTATGCGTCAGCTCAATCACTCGGCACACAGTAAAATCGTGCTATACAAAGAAAGTATGGACGAAAATGTGCTAGGTATTTTACGTGTGCGTGA
Organism: Avibacterium sp. 21-599; assembly: GCF_026226765.1. Taxonomy (NCBI): domain Bacteria; kingdom Pseudomonadati; phylum Pseudomonadota; class Gammaproteobacteria; order Pasteurellales; family Pasteurellaceae; genus Avibacterium; species Avibacterium sp. 21-599. Next base: position 277,043 of record NZ_JAKKOB010000001.1, on the reverse strand, counting down.
AGCATATCGTTTAATGCTGGATAAAAATGAATTTAGTAAAGAGACATTAATTCGAGCAGTTGATGAGGCCTATTTTATCCCTGAAGGCACGCCATTAAATGCACAATTAGTCAATTTCCGTAATAAAAAAGAACGTATAGGTTTAGTGGTTGATGAGTATGGCGACATCAAAGGCTTGGTGACATTGGAAGATATTTTGGAAGAAATTGTGGGTGAATTTACCACTTCTACCGCCCCTTCCATTGATGAAGAAGTTACCCAGCAATCAGATGGCTCAATGATTATTGAAGGATCAGCAAATATCAGGGATTTAAATAAATTATTTGACTGGCATTTGGATACCGATGAAGCCCGAACCTTCAATGGACTTATTTTAGAGCATTTAGAAGAAATTCCTGATGAAGGAACAGAATGTGAAATTAACGGCTTAAAAATCACGATTTTAGAAGTCGCAGATAATATGGTGAAACAAGCGAGAGTAGAAAAGATTTCATCAGCAACACAGCCGAACTAAACGCATTTCCTTATCATAAAAGCAGAAAGACGAAAGGTGAATTGCCTTTCGTCTTTTTCTTTTGCCTTGCGTTTACTTTTTATTTTTGAATGTTATCTAATTTATTTATAAAAGTGCGGTGTTTTTTTATGAGTTTTTTTCTTATTTTTAAAGATTTTATTGTTGGTAGATAAAAATTTGCTTTTTCCCATATCTGACGATTGACTAAAGATGCAAAAAAAAAACGATAATAATTCTCAATATTTTAATAATGTGTAATAAAGGAAGTTCATTATGAAGAAAGCAAAATTTGTTCTTTTACCTCTCGCAACACTTGTGGCAACGGCGGTGCAAGCGGAAACCTTAGGTGTGATTGATGTTGTTACTGAAAATACTGGGGCGAAAAGCAAAACCAATGTCGTTACCCTAAAACAAATGGAGCGTAGTACGGAAACGGATTTACGTGGTTTGTTATTTAATGAGCCTGCGATTAATTTTGGTGGTGGAAATGGCGGAACATCGCAATGGGTAACAATTCGTGGAATGGGGCAAGATCAAATTGATTTCAAAGTGGACAATACTTATTCAGATACCCAATCCTTCCACCACGAAGGTCGCTTCTTATTGGATCCAGCCTTAATTAAACGTATTGATGTACAAAAAGGAGCGGGTTCTGCCAGTGCTGGGATTGGTGCAACCAGTGGCTCAATTATTGCAACAACCGTTGATGCGCAAGATTTATTAAGAGAAGGGCAAGATTTTGGGTTTAAACTTACCGGCGGTGTGCGTAGCAATAAAGGTTATACGCAAGGCGCGAGTGTATATGGCAAAGTAGGGGCATTTGATGCGTTAGTTTCAGGTAACTGGAATCACAAAGAAAACTATAAAGGCGGTAAAGATTATAAAAATCTTAATGGATCAGATATCGTACAAAACAGCGCACTAGGTGAGCGTGGCTTATTGGCTAAATTGGGTTGGGATATTACTGAAAATCAACGTGTGGTACTAAGCCATCGCCAAGAACGTTACTATGGTGTGCGTGCATTGCGTGAAGAATTTGATTTTTCTAATTCTTATGTTTCTGCGGCAAACTTATCTTCAGCACAAATCAATAAAGGCTATCAATTAAGTAACGTTTATGCCGGCAAAGATAGAAGTGGGAAGAACGCATACTATGTATTAGATGGTAATGGGAATTATGTGGTGAATGAAGAGAATAATAACCCACGTTACCGTACCACTACGCAAGATACCACCAATTTGGAGTGGACAGGTAAGAATATGGGCTTTATTACCGAAGCGAAAGCCAATGTTTATCATACAAAACGTGTACGTGAAGAAGGAAGCAGTAAAACCCAAATTCTCACCACGGGAGCTAACTTAAATTTAGACAGCGCCATTGGTGAAAATCACCTAGTGAAATACGGCGTAAATTATCGTAAACAAGTAGGAAAACCAAATCAACTTGCCGCAGGTGCGCATAATCAACGCAAAGACGATCTCGGTGTGTATGTAGAAGGCATTTGGGGAATGGGGCCTGTCATCTTAACAACAGGGGCGCGTTATGATTACTTTAACTTTAAAGCGTCAAATGGCTCTAAGGCAAGCAAAGGGCATTTCAACCCAAGCGCGGGCTTAATTTGGCAAGTTTCTGATGATTTAAGCTTGAACACCAGCTTGAACTATGCAACCCGTAGCCCTCGTTTATACGAAGTGGTGATTGCAGGTTCAGGCAAGATTAAAGTGGATAGCAATATTCGTGCAGAACAAGCACGCAATGCAGAAATTGGTTTCAATTATGATTTAAATGATCGTATTTCACTAAGTGGAAGTTACTTCTGGCAAAAAGTAAAAGATGCGATCTCATTGAAAAATAATGTTATTTATAATGGCGCATTATTGCGTAACCAAGGTTATGAACTCTCCGCTGCTTATAAACACGCGGGCTTAACACTACGTGCAGGTGTGGCAGAAAGTAAACCTGAAGTCTATGGTAATGTGGCGGATAATACAGTATTTGCTGTGGCAACAGGGCGTACTTGGACAACTGAAGTGTCGTACAAATTCGCTAATCCAAACTTAATTATCGGTTGGAAAGGACGTTTTGTTGAAGGCGAAACAGGAACACCGAGCCGTGGTTCAGGTGGAAGTGCAAGTGTGAAACAACCGGGTTATGGCGTAAATGATCTTTATGCGAGCTGGGAAGCCAATGAAAATCTCACGATTAACGTTGCAGTAGATAATGTATTCAACAAAAACTACAAAAGCCATAGCCAGCGTGCAGGGGTAAATAGTTTAACGGGCGCTGGACGCGACTTTAGAATGAATGTAAATTACACATTCTAATCTGTTTAACAAGTGCGGTGATTTTTCACCGCATTTTTTATTCGCACTTTGACCGAAAATTTTTAATTTGTTACAATTTGCAACCTAATTGAAATTCATTCTCAATAACAATTAAGGGCAGTTTGCCTCAGTTTTATTTAACGTCAGCGTTAAGGATTTCCCAATGCCACAATTATTCGCATTTTTACAACATTATATTGATTACATTATTTTAGGGTTACTCGGCTTAATGAGCTTTATGATGGTATGGTTCGTCATTGAACGTTTTATCTTTTTGAGCCGTGTGAATGTTTCACACTACACCAATATTCACGAATTAGACATCGATCTCAACCGTAATCTCACTATTATTTCCACTATTGGATCGAATGCCCCTTATGTCGGCTTGCTTGGCACAGTTATCGGTATTCTATTAACCTTCTATGAATTGGGAAATTCAGGGGGAGATATTGATGCGGCTGCCATTATGCTTAATCTTTCTCTTGCCCTCAAAGCCACTGCCGTAGGGATTTTAGTTGCCATTCCATCAATGGTGTTTTACAACGGTTTACAACGCAAAGTAGAAGTGAATCGCTTGAAATGGAAAGCCTTAAACGGACAAAAAAATCTAGGGGCATAATGTGAAAAAGTTTGATGAAATCAATATTATCCCTTTCATTGACATTATGTTAGTGTTGCTGGCGATTGTATTAATTACCGCGTCTTTTATTTCTCAAGGAAAAATCCAAGTCAATGTGCCAAAAGCAAGCAGTACCGTCGCATTTAAGTCGGACGATTTGGCTAAATTATTAACGGTTACCGAAACAGGGGAAATCTTTTTTAACGATAAACCTACGGATCTCGCTCAAATGGAAAAAGAAGTCGCAAGTTGGGCGAAGGATCAAAAAGTTACCCTAAAAGTCGATGCGAAAGCAACCTTCCAAGATTTTGTTAGCCTCACGGATTTAATGGCGAAGAATAACATCAAAAATGTTGCCATTGTAACAATGAAAGAGAAAGGCAACTAAATGGCAAATAAACATCGTTCTTGGTTGGGTTTTTTCTTTTCTTTGCTGTTCCACGTAACGCTCATTGGGGCAATTCTTTATGCAATACGAGATGATGGCACGGCAAATGGTTATCAGGCAGAAATCATTGATAATAGCATTTCAATGGAAATGCTAATGGGAATGACCGTGGAAGAGCCTGAAGTGACACCAGAGCCACAGCCAATAGAGCCAGAACCAGAAGTGAAAGAAAGCGTGCCTGATCCTATTGTGAAACCAGAACCGCCAAAGCCTGAAAAACCAAAGGAAAAAGAAGTTAAAAAGGAAAAGCCAAAAAAAATTCCAAAAGAGAAACCGAAGCAAAAACCAAAAGAAAAACCGTTGGCAAATAAAGAATTAGAAAAAGGCGATCGTAATATTAATTCAGCGGCGAAGATCACCTCCAATGCAACGAGTCTAGGCAAAGCAACGGTAACTAATCCGAATTTAGTTGGGAAAGGAACAAGTTCAGATGAAGCCAAAGCCTACCTTAGTGCCATAAGGAAGGAAATTGAGCGTCAGAAACGTTATCCGCAACGCGCCAAAATGATGCGAAAACAGGGAATCGTTACTGTTAGTTTCACCATCGCAAATGATGGTTCATTGAATAATGTGCAATTAGCAAAATCATCAGGGAATAATGATCTTGATAATGCCGCCCTTGATGCCGTAAAACGCGCGCGTTCTGTTGGACCAAAACCCGCGGGCGTTAGTTCCTCACTGACTGTGCCATTACGATTTAGTATTCAGTAAAACCATTCTTAAGTGCGGTGAAAAAATTCCCTGTTTTTACACCGCACTTCTCTTTATAATGCTTGCTCCCTACTTTATTAGAGAGAAGATAATGAAAAAATTAACCCAACTTTTTACTTTTACCTTAACCCTTGGCATATCAATGTTCGCCTCTGCAACAGAAAATGAACAGGCGAAGCCTTATACCTCCACATTTCGTTTTAGTGCAGAAGAAATGCACGATATTGCGAATCCAAATAAGCTTGCGTGGCGTATTTTCTATACAGAACCCTCTAAAGGTGAAAATGCACACTGGTTTGATGCCGTCAAACAAGGTAATTTAGCTGAAATTAAAGCGATGGTTGAAAAAGGACAAGATCTTGAGGTAAAAGATACAGGAAGCCTTGGGCAAACCGCGCTTGGTTGGGCTGCATTTATTGGCTATGAAGATATTGTAGAATATTTGATCTCACAAGGTGCAAGCCTTTTTGCTACTGATTCAGGTGATGTTTATAACGTGCTGAAATCAGCTGTATTAGGCAAAAATACCCATATAGTGAAAAAAATCTATGGGAATTTAAGCCCCGTAGATTTAAACGATCAAAGTATTGAAAGTGATGGTGAAACCTTGCTGATGGTTGCAGCCAGCAATAACCGTTTAGAAACGGCGAAATTCCTTATTTCTCAGGGAGCAAATGTGAATTTAGTGACCACCACAAAAGAGCCATCAATGTTTTCTTATAACCAAAGTGCCTTGTCTTATGCCTGTGAGCGTAATTTACCTGAAATGCAAAAACTGCTTATTCAAAATGGCGCAATTAATCATAAAACAGGCAAACCTAGTTGTAACTAGTTAATAAGATTAAATAAAAAGCTAAGTGCGGTGTAAAAACTTCCTATTTTTACACCGCACTTTTGTTTATCCTAATTTTTTATTGGCTAGCATAAACGCCAGCTTTTGTCTGACTGAATTTGTAAATGCAATGCGTGATGTTTCAGTAAGGTAGAACGATGCCCTACACTAATTATAGTGGTATTTGGCAATATGCTATCTAATAATTGATACATTGCTTCTTCCAATCCTTCGTCCATACTTGCGGTGGCTTCGTCAAGGAAGGCAACCTGTGGTTTATGTAAAAATAAACGCGCAAAAGCAAGGCGTTGTTGTTCGCCGAGAGAAAGTACACGCGTCCAATCTTTTTGTTGTTCAAGTTTATCGCTTAAATGGCCTAAATTGACCTGTTGCATAATTTCTTGAATATGCGATAAATCCGGTTCTTGAGGTGCAAGCGCAGGATAATAAAGCGCATCAATTAACCGACCTTGCGGTAAATACGGTTTTTGTGAGAGGAATAATGCCTGTGTTTGCGGGCAATATATTTTGCCTTCAGAATATGGCCAAAGTCCGGCTATGGTGCGTAATAGGGTTGTTTTTCCTGCGCCAGAAGGACCTTGAATAAGTAGGCGACTTCCTAAAGGGAGAGTGAGATTAAGTTTTTCAATCAGGCTTTGATTATCAGGGCGTTTAATCGTTAAATGTTGAAAAATCACTTCGCCATCGCTATTTTCTATTTCCACATTTGCGGTGTGATTAATAGAATGGAGCGCACTGTGGAAACCCGTTAAACGATCAAGTACTGCACGATAAGCGGTAAAGTCATCATAAGAATTTCGATAAAAAGAAAGGGCTTCTTGCACTTTACCGAATGCTTGTGAAGTTTGCATTAAATCCCCTAATTTAATTTGTCCACTAAAGTAACGTGTCGCTTGAATGATAAAAGGAAAAATAACGGAAACTTGCGATACCGCAAGATTAAATCCGGACAGTTTTAGCATTCGATAAACCAATTGCCAGATATTGCTAATAATGTTGTTAAATTGTTTAAATAAAATATGGCTTTCCATTTTTTCACCACGATAAAAGGCGATGCTTTCGGCATATTCTTTCAAACGAATGAGGGAATAGCGGTAGTTCGCATTGAGCTTTTCATTGGCAAAATTAAGTTTTATTAATGGTCGTCCAATTTTAAAAGCGATAAGACTCGTAATTAGCACATAAACAAAAACCAGAAAGACCATCATATGTGGGATTTCATAGCCTGCGATCACCATTGGACCGGATAAATCCCATAAAATTGCAGTAAAGGCAACCAGCGAGACAGTTGAGGAAATGACGCCAGTGGCAAAGCCAAGTGAGCTGGTCACATAAGAGTCAATATCCTGCTGAATTCGCTGATCGGGGTTGTCTAGTTGGTTAGCGCCGTGCAAGGTTTTGTAATAGGCTTGGTTTGCTGTCCATTGGTTGAGATATTGTTGATTAAGCCAAGTTCGCCATTGAATTTTAAAACGTTGCGAAAGGTAATAGGTAAACAAGACGTTTAAAACGTGTACCGTCGCGAGCAAAGAAAAAATGATCATTTGTTGCCAAAATACGTTTGCATTCATTTCTTGTAAGGCGCTATACATTGCGTTATACCAGTTAGAAAAGAGAATATCTAACCGTACCGCAAGCAAATTAAAGAAAATAATCACCCAAAAATAACAGAGTGGTTTTAAATGCTGTTTCGGCGAAAGGTAAGTTTGGGTGATGAGCCAAAATTGTCTTGCCCAACGGGTTGTTTTCACCAAAATGGCTAAAATAATAGAAAATGCGATGCTTGTAATCGCAAGGCTTTGGATTATCCATAAAAATGAACTGAGTAATTCTTCTGACCAATTCATAATACCGTCCGAGTAAATATGTGAAAATAAAAGGTTAAATCGTCTTTGTTTAGAGCGCAGAATTAAAAATTTGTTCAAAGATTGTTAAAGAAATTTAGTCCACACGCAAGAAAAATGTGATGTAGATTAAACTTTTAGATTTTAATCCATTCTTTCTGTTTAGAGGTTGCTATAATTTTTTTAGTTAAATGAAATTATTGAGGTTGTGATGAGTGATATTGCGGTGACGATTAGCATTTTAGCCCTTGTTGCGGTCGTCGGATTATGGATCGGGCATTTCAAAGTTCGTGGCGTAGGGTTAGGTATTGGAGGTGTTTTGTTTGGGGGAATTATTGTTGCCCATTTTACCAACCAATATGGCGTGCATTTAGATGCACATACGTTACATTTTATTCAAGAATTTGGGTTAATTCTTTTCGTTTATACAATTGGGATTCAAGTCGGTCCCGGTTTTTTTGCTTCATTACGAGAATCTGGCTTAAAGCTCAATGGATTAGCCGTATTGATCGTGTTGCTTGGGGCAGCCAGTGTGGTTGTATTATATAAAGCGGCTGAGGTTCCACTTGATATTATTTTGGGGATCTATTCTGGCGCAGTTACAAATACGCCATCATTGGGGGCTGGGCAACAAATTCTTGCTGAATTGGGAATGAGCCATACCACAAGTAATATGGGAATGGCATATGCAGTGGCCTATCCTTTTGGGATTTGTGGGATTTTACTCACAATGTGGTTAGTGCGGTTATTTTTTAAGATAAAAGTAGAGGAAGAAGAGGCAAATTTCCAACGTGAAAGTGGGCAAGATAAAGACAGTTTACGCTCAATGAATATTCGGGTTACAAATCAGAATTTAAATGGCTTAACCTTAATTGAAATTCCCGGATTTGAAAGTGAGGATGTGGTTTGTTCTCGTTTAAAACGTGGCGAGAATGTGAGTGTGCCAAGTGCCGATACGGAAATTCTTCTTGATGATATTTTGCATTTAGTCGGTGATGTTCACGTCCTGCATAAAATGAAGCTAGTCATTGGTGAAGCCATTGATGTGCCACGTTCAACTCTGACAGGGGATTTACGCTCTGAACGTATCGTTGTAACAAATGAGAAAGTCCTAGGAAAGAAAATAAAATCGCTTGGTATTCATCAAAAATATGGCGTGGTAATTTCTCGCTTAAACCGTGCAGGGGTAGAGCTAGTTCCTAGTGCGGATACTACACTTCAATTTGGGGACGTATTACATATTGTTGGACGAACAGATGTGATTGAGAATGCCATTGCCCTTATTGGGAACGCACAACAAAAATTGCAACAGGTACAAATGCTGCCAGTGTTTATTGGTATTGGTTTAGGCGTGCTGGTGGGGTCAATTCCTTTTTATATTCCGGGGCTTTCTGTGGCGTTAAAACTTGGGCTTGCAGGTGGGCCACTTGTTGTTGCCTTGATTTTGGCAAGAATAGGCAGCATTGGAAAACTTTACTGGTTTATGCCACCAAGTGCAAACCTCGCCTTAAGAGAAATTGGTATTGTGCTGTTTTTAGCGGTAGTCGGGCTGAAATCAGGCGGTAATTTTGTGGATACCCTAGTGAACGGCTCAGGGCTTGAATGGATGGGGTATGGCATTATCATCACATTTTTCCCATTAATGGCGGTAGGGCTATTTGCTCGCTTATATCTAAAACTGAATTACTTGTCTTTATGCGGTTTGCTTGCAGGCTCAATGACGGATCCGCCAGCGCTAGCCTTTGCCAATGCGATTAAAGAAGATAGTGGGGTCGCGGCGCTTTCTTATGCGACGGTCTATCCTTTAGTAATGTTCTTGCGAATACTCTCGCCGCAGTTATTAGCCATTTTGTTGTGGTCTTTTTTCTAATAGTCCGAAATTTCGCAATGCCCAGTTAAACTGGGCATTTTTATTTCTGTTTTCTATACACTCTCAAGGTTTATTACGATGTTGTCACTTATCATCCCTTTGTTTTCTTTTTAGATTTCTCAACTGGTCTGAACTCTGATTAGTTTGCCCAAATTTGTTTGCACTAGTGGGGGGCTTTCTTTACAATCCAACGGCTTTTTTAATCAATTTTTATCAATTTAATCGAAAAAAGGTTACAAATGACTAAAACAACAATTTTTTCAAGAACATTACTTTCTTCTGCATTATTGGCTGTTGCAGGCGGCGCACAAGCAGCAGCATTCCAATTAGCAGAAGTGTCAAGTTCTGGCTTGGGACGAGCTTATGCGGGTGAAGCTGCGATTGCTGATAATGCTTCTGTGGTAGCGACCAACCCTGCGTTAATGACATTATTTAAAACCAACCAATTTAGTGCTGGTGGCGTTTATGTGGATTCTAAAATTCGTGTTTCAGGTGAGGCTAAAGCAACACTGACATCTGCGGTACTTCAGAAAGAGTTAGCGAATGGTAATCTTGATAATAATAATGTAGTGCCAAATGCGTTTGTTCCTAATATGTATTTTGTTGCACCAATTAATGATAAGTTCGCTATTGGTACTGGAATGAATGTAAATTTTGGTTTAAAGAGTGAATATAATGAAGATTATGATGGTGGCGTATTTGGTGGGAAAACTGATTTAACGACAATCAATCTTAATTTAAGTGGGGCTTATCGTGTTACTCAGGGGCTTAGCTTTGGTGCAGGGGTTAATGCTGTATATGCAAAAGCTAAGATTGAACGTAGAGCCGGAATGTTAGATGATGCATTATCTGAAGCTGTTGCCCTTACATCGCATATGCCATTGCCGCCAGCATTGATCGCTGGATTAGCGGCGAAAAGTAATATGCTTAATCGGGGTACAGTTGTTACACATCTTGAAGATAGAAATGCTTGGGGATTTGGTTGGAATGCGGGTTTAGTTTATGAGTTTAATGAAAACCATCGTTTAGGATTATCTTATCATTCAAAAGTTGATATTGATTTCAAAGATAATGCAGCGATTGGTCAAGAGCGTTCTGGTCCGGGTGGATTAACTTTGCATTTGCCAAGTTATTGGCAGATCTCGGGTTTCCATCAATTAACAGATACCTTTGCTGTGCATTATAGTTATAAACGTACTAAATGGAGTCGTTTACAGGAATTACACGCGACTTATGATGATGGTAATGAGGCATTTGATAAAGACTTAAATTATCGCGATACATCATTCATTTCATTAGGTGGAACATATCAAGTTAATGATGCCTTAGTTTTGCGCGCTGGCGTTGCTTATGATAAAGCAACAGAGCAAGCGACAGCAGCCATACCTGATACCAACCGAACTTGGTACAGCTTAGGGGCAACCTATAAATTTACCCCAAATCTTTCTGTGGATTTCGGTTTTGCTCACTTACGTGGCAAGAAAGTGAGTTTCACTGAACAACAAGATATTGCCAAATTTCAGCTACCGCCACAAATGGGGGGAGAGGTTAAGGCAAGCGTAAATGCTAATTATACTTCAAAATCCAGTGCTAACCTTTACGGTTTAAACGTAAATTACAGCTTCTAATTTGAGAAACTAGGCATTTACGCAAATTTCATTATAATAAGCCTATCCAATCGGATAGGCTTTTTCTTAAATTGCATACTTGTGCTGTGCAATTTAATTCTTTAGAATATTTTTCATAATAAGGGATAAACAGAGCAAATAAAGTGTTTAATTTAACGGCTAAGCATTTTAAAGACGATTATCTTTATCGTTTTTTCAGTATGGAGAATTGCATAGCAAAATTCCTGCAAATTTAGCAAAAGTATTAGCGAGAAAATTAGATATGATAAATGCGGCAGAAAATTTGAATGATTTACGTGTTCCGCCTGCAAATCGTCTTGAGTTACTAGAGCCTAAAGAAAATAAACGCTATTCTATTCGGGTTAATAAACAATATCGTCTGATTTTTCATTTTGATAATGGCGAACTTTCTCAGCTTTATCTTGATCCTCATCATTATGATTTATAAGGAGAAATGATGTTCTCAACACAGCGTAAACCCACATCAGTAGGGGAAGTCTTGCAAGAGGAATTTTTACATCCACTTAATCTTAAAATTAGTGATCTTGCTGAAATTCTTGATGTTCATCGTAATACTGCAAGTAGCTTGGTAAATAATCATTCTAAAGTGACCTTAGAAATGGCGGTTAAATTGGCAAAGGCTTTTGGAACGAGTCCTGAGTTTTGGATTAATTTGCAACATAACTTAGATTTGTGGGAGTTGAAGCATAATGCACGTTTTCAGCAACGTTTAGACAAAGTAAAAATTGCCAACTATCGCCCTACATTTTCTGTATAAAATGCAAGTGCGGTCTTTTTTTATATGATTTTTAGAGAACTCACCAATGCCTGAAATCTACTATTGTTATTATCATTCCCCGATAGGGCGATTATTAATGATTAGCCAAGATAACAAATTAACCAATTTGGACTTTGAAGCCGAGCAAATTGCCCCAAATCCGAAATGGATTTTGAGAGAAAATCACCCGCTCTTTACTCAGGTTTCAGCGGCGCTAACACGTTATTTCAATGGCGAAAAAGAAACCTTTGCGGATATTCCGCTTAATCCACAAGGTACGCCCTTTCAGCAACGCATTTGGCAACAATTGTGCCAAATTCCTTATGGTGAAACCTCAAGTTATGGCGAGTTAGCCCATCACATTAATAACCCTAAAGCGGTGCGAGCGGTAGGCGGTGCTGTGGGGAGTAACCCAATTAGCATTATCATTCCTTGTCATCGTGTGTTAGGTAAAACACGTCAGCTAACAGGGTTTGGTGGTGGATTACCAGCCAAACGCTATTTATTACAGTTAGAAAATATTGCTTATGTGGATAAAGGCGTGGAATACGTTAAACAAAAATTATTGAAAAAGTATCAAAGCTAACTAAAAAACAGATAAAAAAGCACCGCACTTTATGAATAGTCCGAATAGTCCGTACTCCGAACAAGCCCTTCTTTCTCTTGCGCAATCTCTCGCTGGTCTCACCTTTGGTGAAGTTGCCAAAGGGCTGAATATTGCTGTGCCAGCCAATTTGAAACGGGATAAAGGCTGGGTAGGTATATTGCTGGAAAGTGCCTTAGGCGCAACCGCAGGAAGCAAAGCAGAACAAGATTTTGCGCACCTTGGCATTGAACTTAAAACCATTCCCATTGACCGTCAGGGCAAACCTTTAGAAACCACCTTTGTCAGCCTTGCCCCACTAGTGCAAAATAGTGGCATTACGTGGCAATCTTCCCACGTTCGGCATAAATTATCTAAAGTGCTGTGGATACCCATTGAAGGCGAACGCAATATTCCTCTTGCCGAGCGTCATATCGGACAGCCTATTTTGTGGCAACCTTCTTATGAACAAGAACAACGCTTACAACAAGATTGGGAAGAATTAATGGAATATATCGTATTTGGCCGCCTTGATGAAATTACCGCACATCTGGGTGAAGTGCTACAACTTCGCCCTAAAGGCGCAAATCGGAAATCGCTCACGAAAGGCATTGGGCGAAACGGTGAGATGATTGACACCTTGCCACTCGGTTTTTATTTACGCAAAAATTTCACACACGAAATCTTGCAACAATTTCAGCGAAATAGCTGATTTCCCTTTGCATTAAAGTGAGAAATCTATATTATTGCTCGCTTTATCTCTACTTTCTTTAAGGAACGGATTATGTTTGATTGGATTGCCAGCCCAGAGGCGTGGGTGGCCTTATTTACCCTAACCGCATTAGAAATTGTGTTAGGTATTGATAACATCATTTTTATCAGCATTTTAGTTGGACGTTTACCAGCACAACAACGCCAATCTGGACGCTTGATTGGGTTAGGCTTAGCAATGGCAACGCGTATTTTATTACTGCTTTCCCTTTCTTGGCTGATGAAATTAACCACCCCATTATTTGAGGTATTTTCACAATCAATTTCAGGACGAGATCTCATTTTAATTTTAGGGGGATTGTTCCTCGTCGCCAAAAGTACCCACGAAATTCACCACGCAATGACGCCAGAAGAGGAAGAAGAACAAAGTGCGGTGAAAAAAGTGAATTTTTTCAGCGTACTCATTCAAATTGCCATTTTAGATATTGTGTTTTCCCTTGATTCCGTGATCACCGCAGTGGGAATGGCAAGTCAAGTTGGCGTAATGATTTTAGCGATCATTATTGCTGTGGGAGTGATGATGCTTGCGGCAAAACCGATTGGCGATTTTGTGGAAGCACACCCAACGCTAAAAGTGCTAGCGCTTTCATTCTTGATTTTAGTGGGCGTAGCATTAATTGGCGAAGGCTTAGATTTCCATATTCCAAAAGGCTATATCTATTTCGCGATGGGCTTTTCTGTTGTGGTTGAAATGATCAATATAAAAATGCGTAAGCGTTTGATTAAACGCCCGTAATGCTCAAATAAGAAGAGCGGTGCAAAAATGCTGAAAATTTGCACCGCACTTTGAGTTGCATCCAAAAAGTTGAATTGGTTGGTAAACTATAATACTGAGCTATAGCCAAACTTATTTTTCCCTACATTAGCTTATTTTGCTTATTGTATTTCTGATATCTATTTTTTAATACTATTTATATAAAAGTGCGGTCATTTTCTTACTCATTTTTATTTCCTACTTGCGTAAATTTTCTAAGGCGACAGCGGTGATGATAATTGCACCGCCAAGTAACATTGTGAGCGTAGGGGCTTCATTAAGCCATAGCCAAGCAATCAGAATGGCATAAACTGGTTCAAGGGAAATAATCATCGCCGCCGTTCTTGCGCTTAGTACATCAAGGCTAGAAACAAAGAGCGTGTAGGCAAGGCTGGTGCAAAGCAAGCCAATGCAGGCGATCCAAAACCAATCTTGTAAAGAAACACTTGGCAATTCATTGGCGTAAAATGGTAAAAGCACAATAACGCCCACCAAATATTGCCACCAGCTGGCTTGGCTACCTGAAAGGAGGCCACGATTTTTGCGATTTAGCACCGCAAGTAAGCCGTAAATTGCCCCTGAAAAAATGCCCCATAATAGGCCTTGTGTGGATTGGTTGCCAAATTCAAAGGCAGGGGTTACAAGGATTAATCCAAATGTAATGGCGAGTAATAAGAAAAATTCACCTAATTTTAACCGCACTTTGAATATGAGCATTTCAAATAAGCAGACAAAGGCGGGAAAACTGGCAAAGCCCAGTGTTCCCACTGCGACACCGCCAACTTTAACGGCAATATAAAAGGTGACCCAATGGGCAGTGAGTAAACTACCTAGCACAAATTGTAACAAAATGCCTTGTGCAGAAAGCTTGTTGAGAGGCATTTTCTTATAGAGGAAGAAGAGGGAGAGTGCCATAAGAGCAATAAACACACGCCCAAGCACTAACACGCCAGCACTGCTTTGAATCAGCACGCCCAGCACGCCCGTTAAACCAAATAACACTGCGGTACTATGTACTTTTAGCAATGCAAGCTGATAGTGTTTATTGGCGTTTTCCATCATTTCTTCCTACTTTTCCTTAAGCATTTTTGATTGTGGCAAAGGCATTATCAGCTGCTTGCAAGGTGCGTTCAATATCTTCATCAGTATGTGCCAAAGACATAAAACCTGCTTCATAAGCGGAAGGGGCGAGATAAATCCCTTGTTCTAGCATTTTATGGAAGAATTGTTTGAATTTTTTCGCATCGCATTTCATCACTTGCTGATAAGTGCTGACTTCAGGCTGATCAGTGAAGAAAATACCAAACATTCCCCCTACATAATTCACCACAAATGGAATGTGATGTTTGTCCGCGAGGGCTTTTAAGCCAACGGCGAGTTTTTCCGTTAAAGTGGCAAGGCGTTGTTCGTTACCTGCTTTTTTCAATTCTGTTAAACAGGCTAGCCCCGCAGCCATTGCAATTGGATTGCCAGATAGCGTGCCAGCTTGATACACAGGCCCTGTTGGTGCGATATATTGCATAATTTCTTTTTTTCCGCCAAATGCCCCTACGGGCATTCCGCCGCCAATGACCTTGCCAAGGGTGGTTAAGTCAGGGGTTACGCCATAGTATTGTTGCGCACCGCCTAAGGCAACACGAAAACCGGTCATCACTTCGTCAATGATTAATAATGCGCCATACTGATCACAGAGTTCACGTAATTGTTGTAAAAAGCCTGCTTTAGGTGGAATGCAGTTCATATTTCCTGCAACTGGTTCAATAATGACACAGGCAATCTCATCAGGATACTGTTCAAAGGCTTGTTTAACAGAATCAATATTATTGTATTCACAAGTTAACGTCTGTTTTGCAAAATCCGCTGGCACGCCCGGTGAGCTAGGTTGCCCAAGGGTCAATGCACCTGAGCCAGCTTTTACCAGTAAGCTATCAGAATGCCCGTGGTAACAACCTTCAAACTTAATAATTTTATCTCGTTTAGTATAACCTCGCGCTAAGCGAATGGCGGACATTGTGGCTTCAGTACCAGAACTTACCATTCTGACCATTTCAATAGAAGGCACAAGCTGGCAAACTAAGGTGGCTAAATCAATTTCTAATGGGGTAGGCGC
The DNA here is from genome assembly GCF_026226765.1 of Avibacterium sp. 21-599. Lineage (NCBI taxonomy): Bacteria > Pseudomonadati > Pseudomonadota > Gammaproteobacteria > Pasteurellales > Pasteurellaceae > Avibacterium > Avibacterium sp. 21-599. The sequence goes on along the minus strand of NZ_JAKKOB010000001.1, from coordinate 261,235 downwards.
CCCAAAACTCAAGCCTTTTTCGGCAGTTTTTAGCACCGCACTTAAAATGGCGGGGTGGTTATGCCCTAAAATCATCGGCCCCCAAGATCCCACATAATCAATATATTGCTTGCCGTCTGTATCAAAAATATAGGCGCCCTCTGCACGGTCAATAAATACCGGCGTACCACCGACGCCATTAAAGGCACGGACAGGCGAATTAACCCCACCGGGGATGACTTTTTGCGCTTGGGAAAAGAGGCTTTCTGAATGGTTCATTACTATTTGTCCTTTATCTTGTCTAAGAGAAATTGCATAAAACTGAAATATTGTACTGTAAAACTGAGTAAATTTATAAAAATATTTATGTACGCGCGCGTTTGCCTTTATGGTATGCTTTTGCCACTTATTTTTTACTGAAATTATTCATTATGTTGTTGAGTTTTCTGCTCACATTTCTCGGTGCATTGCTTTCTTTATTTGCAATGCGTCCGATTGCGCAAAAAATCGGTTTAGTGGATAAACCAAATTATCGCAAACGCCACAAAGGCGCAATCCCTCTGATTGGGGGCATTTCGCTATTTATCGGTAACTGTGTCTTCTATTTTCTTGAGTGGGAGCAAATGCGGCTGCCAGCGTTATATCTTTTCAGTATATTTGTGTTGTTAGCCATCGGTATTTTAGATGATCGCTTCGACATCAGCCCTTTCATTCGTGCGGGAATTCAAGCCTTTTTAGCTATTTTAATGATTGATATGGGCAATATTTATCTCGATCATCTCGGGCAAATTTTAGGTCCATTCCAACTAACACTCGGTTCAATCGGGTTGATGATCACCGTGTTCGCAACCATTGCTGTAATCAACGCCTTCAATATGATAGATGGTATAGACGGTTTACTTGGTGGCTTATCTAGTGTTGCTTTTGGGGCGATAGGCATCTTACTCGTTATGGATAATCAAATGGATCTCGCCTATTGGAGTTTTGCCTTAATTATTGCTATTTTACCTTATTTAATGCTTAATCTTGGCATTCCTTTTGGTACGAGATTTAAAGTTTTTATGGGGGATGCTGGTAGCACACTGATTGGCTTTACGATTATTTGGATCTTACTGCTTAGCACACAGGGTAAAGGTCACCCAATGAATCCAATCACGGCATTATGGATCATTGCCATTCCCGTGATTGATATGATCGCGATTATTTACCGCCGTTTGCGTAAAGGTAAAAGCCCATTTCGTCCTGATCGCTTGCATATTCACCATTTAATGGTGCGTGCGGGGCTAAGTTCACGCCAAGCCTTTTTATTTATCACCTTTATCGCGGCACTCTGTGCAGGTTTTGGGATTTTAGGTGAAATTTATTACATCAATGAATGGATAATGTTTCTCGGCTTTATTCTTCTGTTTTTCATTTATGTCTTTTCTATCGCCAGAGCGTGGCGTATTACTCGCTGGATAAGACGCCTAAAACGCCGCCATCGCCGTCTAGCAAAACAATAAGGAGAAAACGATGCAATCAAAAAATACAGCAAAAAAATCTTTTATCATTATGTTGTTTACGATTATTTTTGCTTTGGCTGGGTATGGCACAAGTTTTTTACAGAAATTACAGTGGAAGGCGGAAGCGAAAATCTCTCAACCAACCGTAAATCAATTAGGTAATTATTATGCTTTGGCATCAATGTATCAGTTTATTCAAGGTAAGAATGAACCAGAAGCCTTGTTAGTGAACAACGTGTATGATGAATTTAAACGTCAGGTTTCTGCTTATGACAATATCCGTCAATTTTGGTTGCAAAGTTCCTACTATAAACAACGAGAAACAGGAAATGCACAAAATGATGAAGAATTACTCGAGCAATTAGTAAAAACAGTCAAATTTTCCACCGCACTTAAAGGACAGCCAGAAACACTTTCTATTCAATTAGATAACCCTAAACAGGCGCTGGAAATGCTCAATGCATTTATTGAGCAAAGCAATCTTGCAACAAGAGAGGTGATTTACAATGAATTGATCGGGCAGTGGAAAAATTTGTTTAATCAAGTAAGTAGTGCTGCTCAATTAAAGCTAGGCGCAACCTTACAGGCTAATACACTGGGGGAGCAAGATTGGCAAGGCAAATTAAATATGATGAAATCAGTCAATCCGCTTGATAATAATTTGACTGCCTATCGTTACCTTAAATCACCAATTCAACCGCTTCGTCCTGAACGTCAGGCATTATATTGGGTATTATTTGCAGGTTTATTGGGGCTGATGATAGGTATTTTCTTCACAAACATACTCACAACAAAATCTAAAAAAGAAAGTATTGAAGAATAAAAAGTGCGGTTGGATTTTTTCGCGTTTTATAAAAGATAGACAAGTATTTTACGTTTTATAAACAAATTGAACAAAAAACTATCTTGTGATAAAAAAAATAAAAAAAATACTAGACAAGCTATTTGGAAACTCTTAATATACGCCCCGCAACGACGCAGTGAGATATAAAACGCGTTCGTAGCTCAGTTGGATAGAGCGTTGGCCTCCGGAGCCAAAGGTCGCAAGTTCGAATCTTGTCGAGCGCGCCAGAGTCAATGCAAACAACAATGGTGGCTATAGCTCAGTTGGTAGAGCCCCGGATTGTGATTCCGGTTGTCGTGGGTTCAAGTCCCATTAGCCACCCCAATTTATGTCGGCGAGTAGCGCAGCTTGGTAGCGCAACTGGTTTGGGACCAGTGGGTCGTAGGTTCAAATCCTATCTCGCCGACCACTTTTGCTCTTTAACAATCAATCAGACAATCTGTGTGGGCATTCGTTGATTTTCAAAAAGATTTAAAATTTAGAAATCAATGATGCTTAACTTGAAATTCGAAAAGAATATAACGTTATGTATTCATTGAGCGAGATTAAACTGAAGAGTTTGATCATGGCTCAGATTGAACGCTGGCGGCAGGCTTAACACATGCAAGTCGAACGGTAACGGGTTGAAAGCTTGCTTTCGATGCTGACGAGTGGCGGACGGGTGAGTAATGCTTGGGAATCTGTTTTATGGAGGGGGATAACCATTGGAAACGATGGCTAACACCGCGTAATATCTGAGGATTAAAGTAGTGGGACCGCAAGGCCACTAGCCATAAGGTGAGCCCAAGTGGGATTAGGTAGTTGGTGGGGTAAAGGCCTACCAAGCCTGCGATCTCTAGCTGGTCTGAGAGGATGACCAGCCACACTGGGACTGAGACACGGCCCAGACTCCTACGGGAGGCAGCAGTGGGGAATATTGCGCAATGGGGGGAACCCTGACGCAGCCATGCCGCGTGAATGAAGAAGGCCTTCGGGTTGTAAAGTTCTTTCGGTGATGAGGAAGGTGGACGTGTTAATAGCGCGTTTGTTTGACGTTAGTCACAGAAGAAGCACCGGCTAACTCCGTGCCAGCAGCCGCGGTAATACGGAGGGTGCGAGCGTTAATCGGAATAACTGGGCGTAAAGGGCACGCAGGCGGTAAATTAAGTGAGATGTGAAATCCCCGAGCTTAACTTGGGAATTGCATTTCAGACTGGTTTACTAGAGTACTCTAGGGAGGGGTAGAATTCCACGTGTAGCGGTGAAATGCGTAGAGATGTGGAGGAATACCGAAGGCGAAGGCAGCCCCTTGGGGAGATACTGACGCTCATGTGCGAAAGCGTGGGGAGCAAACAGGATTAGATACCCTGGTAGTCCACGCTGTAAACGCTGTCGATTTGGGGGTTGGGCTTTGAGCTTGGCGCCCGTAGCTAACGTGATAAATCGACCGCCTGGGGAGTACGGCCGCAAGGTTAAAACTCAAATGAATTGACGGGGGCCCGCACAAGCGGTGGAGCATGTGGTTTAATTCGATGCAACGCGAAGAACCTTACCTACTCTTGACATCCAAAGAAGGTCTTAGAGATAAGACTGTGCCTTCGGGAGCTTTGAGACAGGTGCTGCATGGCTGTCGTCAGCTCGTGTTGTGAAATGTTGGGTTAAGTCCCGCAACGAGCGCAACCCTTATCCTTTGTTGCCAGCACTATGGGTGGGAACTCAAAGGAGACTGCCAGTGATAAACTGGAGGAAGGTGGGGATGACGTCAAGTCATCATGGCCCTTACGAGTAGGGCTACACACGTGCTACAATGGTGCATACAGAGGGAAGCGAGCCTGCGAGGGTGAGCGAATCTCAGAAAGTGCATCTAAGTCCGGATTGGAGTCTGCAACTCGACTCCATGAAGTCGGAATCGCTAGTAATCGCGAATCAGAATGTCGCGGTGAATACGTTCCCGGGCCTTGTACACACCGCCCGTCACACCATGGGAGTGGGTTGTACCAGAAGTAGATAGCTTAACCGAGAGGGGGGCGTTTACCACGGTATGATTCATGACTGGGGTGAAGTCGTAACAAGGTAACCGTAGGGGAACCTGCGGTTGGATCACCTCCTTACCGAAGAGAAGACGAATGTTCACACAGATTGGTTGATTGATGTTAGACAATGAGAAGCAAAGGAATACCCAAATCCTTGAGGGTCTGTAGCTCAGGTGGTTAGAGCGCACCCCTGATAAGGGTGAGGTCGGTGGTTCAAGTCCACTCAGACCCACCACTCAAGTGATGAAGAAGAAATGATTGGGGATATAGCTCAGCTGGGAGAGCGCCTGCCTTGCACGCAGGAGGTCAGCGGTTCGATCCCGCTTATCTCCACCAAATCATTTAATGAGATGTAAATCATTAGTAAGTTCTTTTAGGTTATCTTAAGTATATATACTTAAGATAGATTTTAGTCAGAGAATTTAGTAATGATAGTACACATAATTAGTATTATCCTATTTGCTCTTTAACAATGTAAAAACAAGCTGAAAACTGAAGAGACTTTCAAGCCGGTGATAAAGGATAAAGTTTATCATTGAATTGAAGAAGTCTGAGTAGAAGAAGACTTACTTGAACAAAAGCAAGTAAGCGATTCTCAACGAATGACGATAGCTTTAAGGAAAAAAATCCTTGAGGTTGTATAGTTAAGTGAGAAAGCGTACAGGGCGGATGCCTTGGCAATCAGAGGCGAAGAAGGACGTGCTAATCTGCGAAAAGCGTGGGTGAGTTGATAAGAAGCGTTTAACCCACGATGTCCGAATGGGGAAACCCGATAGGTGAAGAACCTATCATTGTTTACTGAATAAACTAGGTAAACAAGGCGAACCGGGAGAACTGAAACATCTAAGTACCCCGAGGAAAAGAAATCAACCGAGATTCTGTGAGTAGCGGCGAGCGAAAGCGGAGTAGCCAGTAAGTGATAGCAAGTGATTTAGGAGAATTGACTGGGAAGTCAAGCGAAACAGGGTGATAGCCCCGTATCTGAAAAATCGCATGTGGTACTAAGCTTACGAGAAGTAGGGCGGGACACGAGGAATCCTGTTTGAAGATGGGGGGACCATCCTCCAAGGCTAAATACTCCTGATTGACCGATAGTGAACCAGTACTGTGAAGGAAAGGCGAAAAGAACCCCGGTGAGGGGAGTGAAATAGAACCTGAAACCCTGTACGTACAAGCAGTGGGAGCCCCATCACTCAAGCCTATTGAGTGATGGACGTTTAGTAAAAAAATACCGCACTGAAAGGTTAATTTTTACGAAGTAAAAATTTAACCCCCAAAAATAGCAGTGGGATTGAGTGATGGGGTGACTGCGTACCTTTTGTATAATGGGTCAGCGACTTATATTTTGTAGCGAGGTTAACTGAATAAGGGAGCCGAAGGGAAACCGAGTCTTAACTGGGCGGCTAGTTGCAAGGTATAGACCCGAAACCCGGTGATCTAGCCATGGGCAGGTTGAAGGTTGGGTAACACTAACTGGAGGACCGAACCGACTAATGTTGAAAAATTAGCGGATGACCTGTGGCTGGGGGTGAAAGGCCAATCAAACCGGGAGATAGCTGGTTCTCCCCGAAATCTATTTAGGTAGAGCCTTGTGTGAATACCTTTGGGGGTAGAGCACTGTTTCGGCTAGGGGCCCATCCCGGGTTACCAAACCGATGCAAACTCCGAATACCAAAGAGTACTGCACAGGAGACACACGGCGGGTGCTAACGTCCGTCGTGGAGAGGGAAACAACCCAGACCGCCAGCTAAGGTCCCAAAATCTATATTAAGTGGGAAACGAAGTGGGAAGGCTTAGACAGCTAGGATGTTGGCTTAGAAGCAGCCACCATTTAAAGAAAGCGTAATAGCTCACTAGTCGAGTCGGCCTGCGCGGAAGATGTAACGGGGCTAAAATATAGTACCGAAGCTGCGGCATCAGGCGTATCACTAATACGCCTTTACGATTAACGACTTGCGAAGCAAGTCGGTTAAGCGTCCAACACGTTGAGTGAAGGAGAAGTAGAGAGGATTAGTGATACGCCTGTTGGGTAGGGGAGCGTTGTGTAAGCGGAAGAAGGTGGTTCGAGAGGATTGCTGGACGTATCACAAGTGCGAATGCTGACATAAGTAACGATAAAACGGGTGAAAAACCCGTTCGCCGGAAGACCAAGGGTTCCTGTCCAACGTTAATCGGGGCAGGGTGAGTCGGCCCCTAAGGCGAGGCTGAAAAGCGTAGTCGATGGGAAACGGGTTAATATTCCCGTACTTGGTAAAGCTGCGATGTGGGGACGGAGAAGGTTAGGTTAGCGTACTGTTGGAGATGTACGTTTAAGTTGGTAGGTGGGTAGACTAGGCAAATCCGGTCTACTGTGAACACAGAGAGATGATGACGAGGCTCTAAGGAGCTGAAGTAACTGATACCACACTTCCAGGAAAAGCCACTAAGCTTCAGGCTTTACTAAACCGTACTGAAAACCGACACAGGTGGTCAGGTAGAGAATACTCAGGCGCTTGAGAGAACTCGGGTGAAGGAACTAGGCAAAATAGCACCGTAACTTCGGGAGAAGGTGCGCTGGCGTAGTGTGAAGTTCTTTGCGAATGGAGCATGAACCAGTCGAAGATACCAGCTGGCTGCAACTGTTTATTAAAAACACAGCACTCTGCAAACACGAAAGTGGACGTATAGGGTGTGATGCCTGCCCGGTGCTGGAAGGTTAATTGATGGTGTAATCGAAAGAGAAGCGCCTGATCGAAGCCCCAGTAAACGGCGGCCGTAACTATAACGGTCCTAAGGTAGCGAAATTCCTTGTCGGGTAAGTTCCGACCTGCACGAATGGCATAATGATGGCCAGGCTGTCTCCACCCGAGACTCAGTGAAATTGAAATCGCCGTGAAGATGCGGTGTACCCGCGGCTAGACGGAAAGACCCCGTGAACCTTTACTATAGCTTGACACTGAACCTTGAATTTTGATGTGTAGGATAGGTGGGAGACTATGAAGCGGTAACGCCAGTTATCGTGGAGTCGTTGTTGAAATACCACCCTTTAACGTTTGATGTTCTAACGAAGCGCCTGAAACGGGTGTTCGGACAGTGTCTGGTGGGTAGTTTGACTGGGGCGGTCTCCTCCCAAAGCGTAACGGAGGAGCACGAAGGTTTGCTAATGACGGTCGGACATCGTCAGGTTAGTGCAATGGTATAAGCAAGCTTAACTGCGAGACAGACAAGTCGAGCAGGTGCGAAAGCAGGTCATAGTGATCCGGTGGTTCTGAATGGAAGGGCCATCGCTCAACGGATAAAAGGTACTCCGGGGATAACAGGCTGATACCGCCCAAGAGTTCATATCGACGGCGGTGTTTGGCACCTCGATGTCGGCTCATCACATCCTGGGGCTGAAGTAGGTCCCAAGGGTATGGCTGTTCGCCATTTAAAGTGGTACGCGAGCTGGGTTTAGAACGTCGTGAGACAGTTCGGTCCCTATCTGCCGTGGGCGTTGGAGAATTGAGAGGGGCTGCTCCTAGTACGAGAGGACCGGAGTGGACGCATCACTGGTGTACCAGTTGTCTCGCCAGAGGCATTGCTGGGTAGCTAAATGCGGAAGAGATAAGTGCTGAAAGCATCTAAGCACGAAACTTGCCTTAAGATGAGTTCTCCCCGACTTTAAGTTGGTAAGGGTTGTTTGAGACTAAGACGTAGATAGGCTGGGTGTGTAAGCGATGTGAGTCGTTGAGCTAACCAGTACTAATTGCCCGAGAGGCTTAACTATACAACACTCAAGGGTTTTGGCTTGTTTTTGATTGAAAGAGTAGGGATTTTAGAGCGGAATGCTTTGAAGTCTGTAAAGAAAAGAGATAAGCTTTAGATAAGCGAAAGAATTATCTTGGCGGCGTTAGTGCAGTGGACCCACCTAAATCCATGCCGAACTTAGAAGTGAAACGCTGTAACGCCGATGGTAGTGTGGGAGCTTCCCATGTGAGAGTAGGGCACCGCCAGGTTTTGAATGAAAGAAGAACGCCATTGAGGGAACTCAGTGGCGTTTTTTGTGTTTTAGGGAATAAAGCAGATAAGCGTCAGTGAGAATGAATAGGCTAGATTAAGTCATAACCCAAAGATAAAAGATATTATATATAAGTATATTTAATAGCTATTAATTATGTCTGATATGTTTGGGGTATAAAGACATAAGTAAGAGAAAAAAGATGCAAGAAAAATCTGTCAAAATTACACCGCACTTTGATTTGAATTGAGGTTGATATATGCCCTAATATGCTGGGTTGCATAGCTGCAATCGGTATTTAGTTCAATGCAAGTATTCACTAGATGGAAGAAAAACATTAGGGGCTGTCCTAGATAACTAGGCTAAATTCCCTTTAACTAATTGTTTTAAAATAGAAATTTGAGATTTTAAGTTACTATTATTAAAACGCCATTCGCATTCCTTCAAATAAAGCTCAAAATGGGATTTAGGAATACCGTTAAACCTGCGTAAATGGCGTTTCGCTTGATTCCAGAAATTCTCAATTCCGTTAATGTGATTTTGTTTTTCTGCAAAGTGTGTACTGTGATTGATGCGAAAATGGTTAAATTCACTTACGTCAAGTACATCATAACTTCGGTAGAAATCAGTGTAAACAATACTATCAGGCTTTACTTGCTCGCGAATGATTGGCAACAATGTCGCAGATTGGGTATTTGGCACCGTGACGGGGTAAACCTTACCATTGCGCTTTAAAAGCCCAAATACAGCCGTTTTACCTGCTACACCTCGCCCTCGTTTGCCTTTGCGAATGCCACCGAAATAGCTTTCATCGGCTTCAATTTCGCCATCAAACATTTCCAAATGGGAGCTGTTTTGATAAATAAGTAATCGTAAGCGATGAAAGTAATACGCTGCCGTCGTTTTGTTTACATTTACTCGCTCAGCTGCTGTTCTTGCAGTAACGCCTGCGACAAACAGCTCAATGAGTTTATTTTGTTTATGCTGACTTAAGCGACTTTTTCTCATTTGGTCATTTTAACCTAAATAGAGTTTTTAGTCGTTATCTAGGACAGCCCCAAACATTATTATAATGGTGTGGGATTTAGAACTTATCTGCTACAGCCTAAAATTAAAAGAGGGACTTAAAAGTACATAGTGAATGGATAAGGGAATGAATTACTCCTTTATCATCAAAAAATATCAAAAATCATACCGCACTTAAAATTACGAGCGGGAAGAGATTTTTATCTTATCCTATTATAAAAATTGTTGTCTTTGTATTGCTTAATTAAATTCGCCCATAAAATCTTGTGCTTTTTCTACCATCTCTTTTGAGCCAATAAAAAGCGGTGAACGTTGGTGTAATTCAGTTGGCTGAATATCTAAAATCCGACTTTCTCCATTCGTTGCCAAACCACCGGCTTGTTCCGCTAAAAATGCCATTGGATTGCCTTCATAAAGTAAACGAAGTTTACCATTTGGATAATTTGTGGCACTTGGATAAATATAAATACCGCCTTTTAATAAATTACGGTGGAAATCAGAAACTAAAGAACCAATATAGCGTGAAGTATAAGGACGTTGAGTGGCTTTATCTTCTTCTTGGCAGTATTTAATATACTTTTTCACACCTAATGGAAATTTAAGGTATTGCCCTTCATTGATTGAATAAATTTTTCCTGTTGGTGGCATTTGAATATTCTCATGTGAAAGGCAAAATACCCCTAATGAAGGATCGTAAGTAAAGCCATTAACGCCATTACCAGTGGTATAAACTAGCATTGTTGATGAACCATAAACAATATAACCTGCCGCCACTTGGCGATGTCCGGGCTGTAAAAAATCTGCTAAGGTAACCGGTGAGCCAATGGGAGAGACGCGCTTATAGATAGAAAAAATCGTCCCAACGGCAACATTCACATCAATATTCGATGAGCCATCTAAAGGATCGGTTAAAATAACATATTTTGCATTCCGCCCTCGTTCCGTATCAAAAGCAACAAAATTTTCTTCTTCCTCAGAAGCAAAGCCCGCCACTTCTTCTCGTGCAATGAGAGCTTGTTTCATTGTATTATGGGCAAATAAATCTAATTTCATTTGCACTTCACCTTGCACATTTTCAACCCCTGAATTACCAATAATATTATTGGTTAATCCTGCTTTATTAATGTCGCGATGAATAACCTTCGCAACCAAACGAATTGAAGAAAGAATACCTGAAAGCTCTCCTTTCGCATTAGGATATTCCGCTTGCTTCTCAACAATAAATTGCCCTAACGTTTTCATAATTTATTCCTATTTTTTAATGAATAAGTTGTACAGTCTAAAAAAGTTGATTTATTATAACTACCCTTTGAGCAAGAGAAATAATCTCTTATTGAGTTTGTGATCTCAGGCACATTTTATTTTCGTTTTTTGTATATAAGAGATAAAAAAATGACACAAAAACATATTCATATTCTTGGAATTTGCGGCACTTTTATGGGCGGTGTGGCAATTATTGCCAAACAAATGGGATATAAAGTAACGGGCTCAGATGTTAATGTGTATCCACCAATGAGTACCTTTTTGCAGGAAAATCAGATTGACATTATTCCCAATTACGATCCCGCTCAGCTTGAGCCAGCGCCAGATTTAGTTTTAATTGGAAATGCAATGAAACGGGGCAATCCTTGCGTAGAATATGTGCTTGAGAATGGTTTGCCTTATACCTCAGGCCCACAATGGTTACATGATAATTTATTACGTGATCGCTGGGTGCTTGCTGTTTCAGGTACGCACGGCAAAACGACAACAACTGGTATGCTCACTTGGATTTTAGAGAAAAACGGGTTAAACCCGGGCTTTTTAATCGGTGGTATTGCGGGCAATTTTGGCACTTCAGCGCGTCTAGGACAAAGCCCTTATTTTGTGATTGAAGCCGATGAATATGATACGGCATTTTTTGATAAACGTTCTAAATTTATTCATTACGCACCAAAAACATTAATTATTAATAATATCGGCTTTGACCACGCTGATATTTTTGATGATCTAAAAGCGATCCAGCGCCAATTTCATCATATGATTCGCACCATTCCGGCAAGTGGTCGTATTCTTTCTTTCGCCAACGAACAAAGCGTAAAAGAAACACTAGAAATGGGCTGTTGGTCTGAACAACAATTTTTAGGAGAAAACCAAGAATGGTATGCGGAACGTATTACCAATGATTGCACCGAATTTTCTGTGTATCATTTTGGTGAAAAAGTCGCAGAAGTGAAATGGAATATTGTTGGTCAGCATAATATGCATAATGCATTAATGGCGATTGCCGCTGCTTATCACGCAGGCGTATCCATTGAAAATGCTTGTAGCGCTTTAGCGAGTTTCATTAATGCAAAACGCCGCTTAGAACTCAAAGGGGAAGTTAATGGCATTAGTGTTTATGACGATTTTGCACATCACCCCGCAGAAATTCTTGCTACGCTAACCGCACTTCGCGATAAAGTTGGCGGTGGAGTGCGGATTTTGGCGGTATTAGAACCGCGCTCTAATACAATGAAAATGGGCGTACATAAAGATGAACTCGCGCCAGCACTGGTTCGTGCCGATCATATTTTTTTATTGCAGCCAGATAACATTCCATGGGATGTGGTAGAAATCGCAAACCAATGCGTCCAACCAGCTAGCTGGACTGGCAATTTAGACAAATTGGTTGATATGATTGTAGCAGAGGCAAAACCAAACGATCATATTTTAGTAATGTCAAATGGCAGCTTTGGAGGCATTCATCAAAAATTACTCAATAAATTAGCCAATTAAAAAATAAATTGGATTTATTGCAAATAAAAGGTGCTATTTCATCGCGATGCTGTTAGTATGGCAACTGCTTTTTTAAGCAGTAGAGATAACAATTAATAATCTGTGGCTATATTTAAAGTTTTTTATTTTATCATCATAATATTATTACGTTATCTAAGATTAGATTTAACTTAGGATTTGAAATGTCTAGAAATAATGGAACCGTAAAATGGTTCAATGAAGCAAAAGGGTTTGGTTTTTTACAATCAGAAGGTGGCGAAGAAGTGTTTGTGCATTTCTCAGCAATTCAATCAAATGGATTTCGCACCTTAAAAGAAGGTCAAGCCGTCGCGTTTGATATTGTTGATGATAAAAGAGGAAAAAAAGCCGAAAACGTCAGTATCATTGCGTAATGCTTTTTAACAGAAACACCGCAACAAAAAGTGCGGTGTTTTTTATGAATTAAATAACGATAAAAAACCTTTTCACAAGAAAAGGTTTTTGTTTTCCTTTTTATCTTAAATATGCCATACAGCGAAAAGTGTCAGTAGTGAAAATAATCCAGCAAGTCCATAAAAAATAAATCCAGCTGCAGGAATATGTACTTTAAAATCGTGTAAACCTAGATGGACACGATGAATACCACACCACGCTGGGAAAATTAATAAGGCAAGAATAATTAATTTTCCGATCCAAGTTCCAGCAAATGCAATAATATTTTCTGGCGAAACTAACCCAAAAGGGAGTAAAAAGCCGAAAATCAGTACAAGAACGGGAAAGAATACCGCACTGATTGCGCCACCTGCACCAAATAATAGCCATACAGCAGGTTCATTAGAACGTTTTGGATTTTGTTTGTTCATATGCTCATTCCTATACTAAGATTAAGACAATAATACTCACCAATGCAGTGATTGCCCAGAAAATGCGAGAAAGTAATGTCGCATTGATACGCTCATTTTTTACAATGATATTTACCATCTGAGGAGCCATATTAAAAAATGTAAAGCTATTTAATAACACGGCACCAAGCGTGATGATGTTCAATATCACAACAACGGGATTTTGTAAAAAATGAATAAAGTTTGTAGCAAAGGTTCCATTTCCTAAGGAGATTAACCCATAGAATAGTTCTAAACAAAACCAAAGAGTAGGAACTGCAGTGCTTTCGCGTAATACATAAAATTTGTAAAAATCTAACTTTTTCCACCAAGTAGGTGTGATTTCACGCACATATTTTTTGCGTTTGCTTGCGGTTGCTGTCATTTTACTCCTCCTTAGTTTTGTGGTTTTAACATTGCCAAAACATAATCTTTTGCACTTTCGATTTTGCCTTGGTTAACAGCGGAGGCTGGATTAACGTGTTTTGGACAAACTTCTGAGCAGTAACCCACGAATGTGCAGCTCCATACCCCATTATCCCCATTCAGAATTTTCATCCGTTCTGCTTTGCCGTGATCACGGTTATCAAGGTTATAACGATGAGCAAGTGTAATCGCAGCAGGACCTACAAATTCAGGATTTAAGCCAAATTGTGGACAAGCTGCATAACATAGCCCGCAATTAATACACATTGAGAACTGGCGATATTTCTCTAATTGTGCGGGTGTTTGTTTGGTTCGACTTTTTGCCAGTTCAGCAGATGGATGCGGATTACCATCTAGTGGTGGCGCTTCATTACCAATAATATAAGGTTTAATACTTTCTAGACTTTCAATAAAGTGGCTTAGATCAACAACAAGATCCCGTTCTATTGGGAAATTAGCCAACGGTTCAATACGCATATGTCCACTGTAATCACGCAAAAATGTTTTACAGGCAAGTTTAGGTTTATTATTAACCATCATTCCGCAAGAACCACAAATTGCCATACGGCAAGACCAACGATAAGACAGTTCAGGCTCAAGTTTGTCTTTAATATAGCCAAGTGCATCAAGCAATGAAGTTTGGCTATCATAAGGCACTTGATAGGTTCTTAAATAAGGTTCTTTATCTTGCTCTGGGTTATAACGCAGAACTTCAACATTCATAATCGCTTGATTAGCCATTTGCTTGCTCCTTAGCTTTTGCAGCTGCTTCTTGAGCTTCTGCTTCCGCACCATAAACACGTTTTGCTGGTTGAGATTTTGTGATTTTTACTGGGCTATATTCAATGCGAGGCGCACCTTCTGCATTATAGAAAGCTAAGGTGTGTTTTAAATAATTCACATCATCACGTTCTGTATAGTCTAAACGTTGGTGAGCACCACGAGATTCTTTACGTTCAATCGCCGAATTAGCGATAGATTGTGCAACATCTAAAATATAGCCAAGTTCAACAGTATAAAGCACATTGGTGTTGAAGACACTTGAGCGATCGGCAATACGAATCCGTTTATAACGTTCTTTTAGCTCGGCAATTTTATCAACCGTTTGTTGCATACTTTCTTGAGTACGATAAATACCGCAACCTTCTTCCATTGAATCGCCCATCTCATCACGAATTTGCGACCAAGATTCTGTGCCTTCTTGGTTATAAAGATCTTCTAAACGTTGTACCACATCTTGTGCTTGTGCATTGACTGCATTTTGGTTTGCAGGGCTTGCTTCACTTGCGCGTTGAGCAGCATATTCCCCAGCAACACGTCCTAGCACAACAAGTTCCGCTAATGAATTTGAACCTAAACGGTTCGCCCCATGCAAGCCTGAAGAAGCACATTCACCCACAGCAAATAAACCTTTAATGCGAGTTTCACTGTTGAAATCCACTTCAATCCCCCCCATTGTATAATGCACAACAGGACGCACGGGAATAGGGGCTTTAGCAGGATCAACGCCTTCATAAGCATTCGCGAGTTCACAAATAAATGGTAAACGTTCGTGCAAATATTTTTCACCTAAATGGCGTAAATCAAGGTGAACTACATCTACCCCTTTTTCCGTTTTTAAGGTATTGCCTTTACGCCATTCTTGCCAGAATGCTTGAGACACTTTATCACGCGGACCTAATTCCATATATTTATTTTCAGGTTTACCAATTGGCGTTTCAGGGCCTAAACCATAATCTTGCAAATAGCGATAGCCATCTTTATTGACTAAAATGCCCCCTTCACCACGGCATCCTTCAGTCATCAAAATTCCCGTATTTGGTAAACCTGTTGGGTGATATTGCACAAACTCCATATCACGCAATGGCACACCGTGACGATATGCCATTGATAACCCATCACCCGTTACAATACCGCCATTTGTATTAAAGCGGAACGCACGGCAACCACCACCAGTGGCGATAATCACAGCATTTGCATTGATTTGTACCAATGTGCCTTCCATCATATTCATTGCCACCATACCACGAGCATGGCCGTCATCAACCAGAATATCTAACACAAAATGTTCGTCAAAGCGTTGAATTTGTGGGAATTGCATTGAAGTTTGGAAGAGGGTATGTAACAAGTGGAAGCCTGTTTTGTCGGCAGCAAACCAAGTACGTTCAATCTTCATTCCACCGAAACGGCGCACATTCACATCACCGTCTTGTTTACGACTCCAAGGACAGCCCCAGCGTTCTAACTGCGTCATCTCAACAGGGGAATGTTCTACAAAGTATTCCACCACATCTTGTTCACATAACCAATCGCCCCCTGCTACGGTATCGTGGAAATGTTTTTCATAAGAATCTTCTTCCTTGATCACTGCAGCCGCGCCGCCTTCGGCAGCGACAGTATGGCTACGCATAGGGTAAACTTTTGAAACTAAGGCAATTTTAAGATTTGGATTTGCCTGTGCTGCTGCAATTGCTGCTCGTAAACCACCGCCACCAGCGCCAACAATTGCAATATCGACATTAACAGTTTGCACGATTTCCTCCAATATAAAGTAGATGAAATTTATTAGGGTGAGTTTATTTTGCCACGCTTTTATAAAATAAATCAGACTTTTTTATCAAAAAATGTGAGCAAAGCTTCAAAGTGTGATCTAACTCAAAAAAGTTAGAGAGAATCCTCTAGCTTAATGAGAATTTTTCTCTTTTAGAATGAATACATTGCGTAAAAATAACTCATCTTGTTGAAAAATTTCAGGTAAAATAACCGCACTTTTCTTACAAAGGAATTGACTGAGGCACTTTATGACTGAAAATGAACAATGGCGACCAACAGCCAGTATTCAAAATTTATTAGCTCGCGCCAAAATTATGGCTGAAATTCGTCGCTTTTTTACTGACAGAGGATTGCTAGAAGTCGAAACACCAATTTTAAGTGAATTCGGCGTAACGGATGTGCATCTTGCCACCTTTAGCACAGAATTCACCTCACCGTTTAAACATCAATCAAAAACCTTATGGCTTTCAACTAGCCCAGAATACCCAATGAAACGCCTACTGGCTGCGGGAAGTGGGGCGATTTTTCAGCTTTGTAAAGTGTTCCGCAATGAAGAAGCTGGCACAAAACATAACCCAGAGTTCACGATGTTGGAATGGTATCGTCCGCATTTTGATATGTACCGTCTTATCAATGAAGTGGATGATTTATTACAGCAAATTTTAGATTGCGCTCCCGCAGAAAGTATGACATATCAATTTGCCTTTCAAGAATATGTCGGGCTAGATCCGCTTTCTGCCTCTCGTGAAGAATTAATTGCCAAAGCGAAAGAATATCATCTGGAACAAGCAGAAAATGAAGAGAGAGATACCTTACTACAATTTTTATTCAGCGCTGTGGTTGAACCAAATATTGGACAAGAACGCCCCGTTGCCATTTATCATTTCCCCGCAACACAAGCAGCATTAGCACAAATTAGCTCAGAAGATCACCGCGTGGCAGAGCGTTTTGAGTTCTACTATAAAGGCATTGAATTGGCTAACGGCTTTAATGAACTTACTGATGCAAACGAACAACGCCATCGCTTTGAACAAGATAACCGCCAACGTGAACAATTAGGTTTACCAATCCGCCAACTTGATGAGCGTTTTCTCGCTGCACTCCAAGCTGGTGTGCCAAATTGTGCTGGCGTAGCCTTAGGCGTAGATCGCTTAATTATGATTGCACTTGGCGCAAAAAATATCAGTGAAGTGGTTGCATTTAGTATAGAAAATGCTTAATTAAGAAAAATCATAAAAAATGACCGCACTTTGGTTTGAAGATCAAAGTGCGGTCATTTTTATTGAAGTTTTTCAAAGTAAAAATGAACAAATACGAAAAAGCAAACCATCGTGTAGCATTGGGCGCGCGTTTCCTATTCTAACTTAAGTTTCATCGTTCTATTAAAATTTAAACAAAACCCACGTAATAAACCGTGGGTTTTTGTAAATATCTTATGTCATATCAAGATTTTATTGATTTTGTGATCTTGATCACTGAATTCAGGGAACTTTTTTAGATTTCGCATTGACACTTAAATATTTCTTTGCCAAGATACCCCTGCTTCAGGTGAAGTCAGCTTTGACATTTTCTTTTAAGAAAAGTTTTAGCTTAACTTTAAAATTTGTTATAACAACTTAATTCTGAAAGGAATTTAATTATGAAAAAGACATTATTAGCATTAGCCGTTGCCGCTGTAGCAACTTCAGCAAGCGCAGCAACAGTTTATAACAACAATAGCACACAAGTAGATGTAGGTGGTCGTGTTGAAGTCGCTTTAGGTAAGTTTAATAAAGATGAACGTGCTGACCTTCGTAACGTTGGCTCACGTTTAGAATTCAAAGCGCAACACGATTTAGGTGAAGGTGTTAAAGTAACCGCTTTCACACGTTTACGTTTCAACGATGGTGGTGATAAATGGAATACAGATTCGTCATTTAACAACATCAAAACTAATAGATTATGGTTGGCATTGCAAAAAGATAAAGTTGGCCGTGTTTCATTTGGTAAACAAACTACTTCTGGTGATGATGTAGAATTGAATGATTTCTCTTACTTATTTGGTGGAAATAATGATCTTTTTACTGCGGGAGATAAAGTTGTTGCTTTCCGTACTGCTGATTTTCAATTAGCTGAAGGTCAAACGTTAGGTTTTGGTGCTGATTATGCTTTTGGTCAAGGTAAAAAGCACAATTCAAAAACAGAAACCTATCAAGAACTTGAGAAGGTTGGAACTGACTACAAACTTGTAACTAAAACTAAAGTTACTCAACCAGAAGATATGAAATATGCATATGGTGCATCAGTATTCTATGCGGGTCAATTTACTGAGAATTTAGGCTTAAATGTCAATGCAGGTTATACCGTAGAAAAGAGCAATAATGGCGTTGTGGATTCTACCGCATCTGGTGACAAGAAAACAGCATGGCGTGTAGCTTCTCAGTTAGTTTATGGACCAGTATCATTTGGTGTAGAATATGCACAATCTCATCATAAAAATAAAACACAAGATAAAGTGCAAGGTGTCGGTCGTTTTATCGAAGTGGGTGCTAAATACCAATATTTAGATAACGCTTCTGTGTATGCAGCTTGGGATCGTAACGAATATAAAGGTAAAGCAGCGGGTTTAAAAGTGGGTAACTTCTTAACTACCGCAGCTGGTTATGAAGCCAAGGTTGATAACAAGAAAGCATTGACTGAAAATGTATATCTCTTAGGTTCAGATTATGCATTCAACAAAAATGTAGTTGCTTATGTTGAATATGCTCACGCTCGAGTAAGAGGAACAGGGAAAGTTGAGGGTGTTCGTCCGAATGCTAACGGGCAAACTAAGTTAAACGAAAACCGCTACGGTGTTGGTTTACGCGTTTACTTCTAATTGTTAGATTAGATATTTATCTATCCCAAAAGCCACGTTTATTAACGTGGCTTTCTTCATTAGAATCGGTTATTTTTTAATTTCTATTTCCAATGTGATTGCATTAGCGGATAAATCACGGCATCTAACAGTGCACTCAAAACGAATGAGAGCCTTTTCATTATTTAATGGCGATCATTGAACCGAAATTAAAACACTGAAACCACAGTTCAACGTGAGAAAATCCTATGGATTTTAACCGCACTTTGTGCGTTTCAATCTCATCTGTTCGCATCACATTTTCAAGTGCGGTGCGTTTTTGGCTAACTTCTAGTTCACTATAACCATTAGCTCGTTTAAATTCGTGGTGCAGATTAATCAGTAAATCATCAATTTTTTCATCATTAAAACGGAATTTTTCCGATAACACTAACACCCCATTTGGGTTTAAACCTTGGTAGATTTTTGTCAGTAGCACAGTGCGATCTTGCGGTGGCAAAAACTGCAGGGTGAAATTTAAAATCACCATTGAGGCATTTTCAATGTGAATTTGGCGAATATCATCACATAAAATTTCAACGGGAATATCACTGTGATAAGCCTGAATATGCTGACGGCAACGCTCTACCATTGGCAACGAATTATCCACCCCAATAATTTTCACATTAGGTTGCTGAATATGACGTCTGGCAGAAAGCGTTGCTGCACCACGGGAACAACCCAGATCATACACATTTGAATTAGGCGTAACAAAACGGCTTGCCAACATACCAATTGCGGTAATGATATTAGAATATCCCGGCACAGAACGTTGAATCATATCGGGAAACACTTCCGCGACATTTTCATCAAAAGTAAAATCGCCTAAATTTTTAATCGGGGCAGAAAAGAGGGTATCTTTAGTCATTATTTATCCTAAATTTTTCACTAAAATGTGCTGAAAATTAATAAAATTTTCCCCGCACTTTATTTTGCTTGTATTTTAGAGTAAGACGGTGCTTCTCACAAATGAAAATAGATTAAGCTTAATTTGTAATGATAATGTATATGCAATATAATGCTATAAACTTAACTTAATCTATCAAGGGGTTTATTATGGCAACAATGACGAACAATAATGCGGTGGTGAATTTTCGTTTGCCACAGCATTTAAAAACCGAGGCGTTTAAAGTGATTGCACAATATGGTCTTACTCCCTCACAGGTATTCAATATGTTTTTAACGGAAATTGCTGCGACTAAAGCTATTCCTTTAAGTTTGAATTATTTGCAACCTAATACAAAAACGTTAATGGCAATGGATGAAATTGAAAATGGAAAAGCTGAGCGGTTTTCTCTTGATGCTAATACTGATCTTGCCTCCTTACTAAAACAAAAAGCCGAAGGAAAAGAATAAAGGATCCAGCCGTTGCCAATTAATGAAATTGAAATGGCAAAAGAATTTAAGCGAGATTTAGTACAACTTGCCAAAAAAACGCCGCACTTGTTTGTTCACCTCTGCTATTTGGAAGTAATGCATTGCTTAACAAATGGGATAACCCTGCCTGCCGAATATAAAAATCATCCACTTAAAAATAATTTGAAAGGCTATATGGATTGCCATATTCTTAATGCTCTCGTGCTAATTTATAAAATTGAACAACAATGCCTAAAATTAGTTCGGTTAAACACACATTCAGAAGTTTTTGCATAACTTCTCAATTAACAATTCTATCCGCCCTCGATTTCCGCTATAATTCCGCTGTTATCACTTTTTAAAATTTTGAAGGAAAATATTATGATGCGAACTCATTATTGCGGGGCATTAAACCGCAACAACATTGGGCAAGAGGTTACGCTAAGTGGCTGGGTGAATAAACGCCGTGATTTAGGTGGACTTATTTTTATTGACTTACGCGATCGCGAAGGGATTGTGCAAGTTTGTTTTGATCCTAAATATCAAGAAGCATTGAGCGCAGCAGCCAATTTACGCAATGAGTTTTGTATTCAAGTTAAAGGTGAAGTCATTGCACGCCCTGAAAATCAAATTAATAAAACAATGGCAACGGGCGAAGTGGAAGTGTTGGCAAAATCTCTTTCTGTTTATAATGCCTCGGATGTCTTGCCATTGGATTTCAACCAAAATAATACAGAAGAACAACGCTTAAAATATCGTTACCTAGATTTACGTCGTCCTGAAATGGCGCAACGCTTGAAAACTCGTGCAAAAATTACCAGTTTCGTACGCCGTTTTATGGATGATCACGGTTTCTTAGATATTGAAACCCCAATGCTAACGAAAGCCACCCCTGAAGGTGCGCGCGATTATTTAGTACCAAGCCGTGTCCATAAAGGGAAATTCTATGCCTTACCACAATCACCACAATTATTTAAACAATTATTGATGATGTCTGGCTTTGATCGTTATTATCAAATTGTAAAATGTTTCCGTGATGAAGATCTGCGTGCTGATCGTCAACCTGAATTTACCCAAATTGATGTGGAAACCTCGTTCTTAACCGCACCAGAAGTGCGTGAAATTATGGAACAGATGATCCACGGATTATGGTTAGCGATCTTAGGCGTAGATCTCGGCAAATTCCCAATGATGACGTGGCAAGAAGCAATGCAACGTTTTGGTTCAGATAAACCTGATTTGCGTAATCCATTAGAAATGGTCGATGTGGCTGATTTAGTTAAAGAGGTTGATTTCAAAGTATTTAGCGGCCCAGCTAATGATCCAAATGGCCGTGTTACCGTGATTCGTGTGCCAAATGGCGCAAGCATTACGCGTAAACAAATTGATGAATATACTCAATTTGTCGGCATTTATGGCGCAAAAGGCTTAGCTTGGTTGAAAGTGAATGAGCTTGAAAAAGGCTTAGAAGGGGTACAAAGCCCAATCGCTAAATTCTTATCTGAAGATGTTCTGAATGCTTTATTAACACGTGTACAAGCACAAAATGGCGATATTCTCTTCTTTGGTGCGGATAAATGGAACGTGGCAACAGATGCAATGGGCGCATTGCGTTTGAAATTAGGTCGTGATTTAGGCTTAACCCGTTTAGACGAATGGAAACCACTTTGGGTCATTGATTTCCCAATGTTTGAGCGTGATGAAGAAGGCAATCTTGCCGCGATGCATCACCCGTTCACTTCACCGAAAGATTTCAGCCCAGCACAACTTGAGCAAGATCCAACTGCTGCAGTAGCAAATGCTTATGATATGGTCATTAACGGTTACGAAGTAGGCGGCGGCTCTGTACGTATTTTTGACCCAGTAATGCAACAAACAGTCTTCCGTATTCTTGGCATTAATGAAGAAGAACAATATGAAAAATTTGGTTTCTTACTTGATGCCTTAAAATTCGGTACGCCACCACACGCAGGATTGGCTTTCGGCTTAGATCGTTTAGTGATGCTTTTAACTGGCACAGACAACATTCGTGATGTGATCGCCTTCCCGAAAACCACCGCTGCGGCGTGCTTAATGACAGAAGCGCCAAGTTATGCGAACCCACAAGCTTTAGCCGAATTAGGGATTAGCGTGGTAAAAAACGAGAAATAACTTTAGGTAAATAGGCGTGGGGACACTCACGTCTTATCTTCTATGACTTACAAAAATCCGCAAAGTATTTTAGTTGTTATCTATGTTAAAAAGACAAATCTGGTATTAATGTTGCAACGCAAAGATGATCCTGATTTTTGGCAGTCGGTAACGGGGTCAATAGAAAAGGACGAAACACCAAAAGAAGCGGTGATTCGTGAACTTTGGGAAGAAGTGCGGTTAAAAATTTCACCAAATTCCACCGCACTTTTTGATTGCAATGAAAGCGTAGAATTTGAAATTTTTCCGCATTTCCGCTATAAATACGCACCGAATATCACGCACTGTCGAGAATATTGGTTTTTATATGCGGTTGAACAAGAATTTGAGCCTCAATTAACTGAGCATTTAGCTTTTAAATGGGTTTCGGCGCAAGAAGCCATACAGCTAACAAAATCGCCAAATAATGCCGCAGCGATAAAGAAATATTTAATAAATAAAGGCTGATAAATCTCCCCTCGCCTCTTTTTGCTAAAAAGGGGGAAAGATGCGATGAAAAAATAAGAGAATTTTTCACCGCACTTGGGGAATAATATAAATAATATCAGCGTTCAGCTTGATCCCGTCTGAACTGCCTGAACGACTTGAAATTTTTAGCAAAATTCAGCGTGTTTGAGCGTAGCGAGTTCTGAATTTTGCGTAAAGAAAATTTCAACCAAGTGAAGAAAAACAGTGAAGTTGGGCGTGCTTACTTTTTGTTTACTTTTACTTTGCACGTGCAAAGAAAAAGTCAGTCGCCAACGGCGAAACCCGATTTATAAAAACAAACAAATTTAATTAAACTCAAGATCAAAAAGATCACAGAAAATAGAAGGAAAAAAAATGGCAGGACATAGTAAGTGGGCGAATATTAAACACCGTAAAGCCGCCCAAGATGCCCAACGTGGAAAAATCTTTACTAAATTAATTCGTGAATTAGTTACCGCAGCAAAATTAGGTGGGGGTGATGTAAGTGCTAACCCCCGTTTACGCGCGGCGGTGGATAAAGCCCTTTCTAACAATATGACACGTGATACCATTAATCGTGCAATTGACCGTGGTGTAGGCGGTGGCGATGATACGAATATGGAAACCAAAGTCTATGAAGGCTATGGCCCGGGCGGTACAGCGGTTATGGTGGAATGCCTAAGCGATAACGCAAACCGCACGATTTCACAAGTTCGCCCAAGTTTCACCAAATGTGGCGGAAACTTAGGCACAGAAGGCTCGGTAGGATATTTATTCAGTAAAAAAGGCTTAATTTTGATTGCTGAAGCGGATGAAGATGCTTTAACAGAAGCGGCGATTGAAGCGGGCGCAGATGATATCCAACCGCAAGAAGATGGTAGCTTTGAAATCTATACTGCGTGGGAAGATTTAAGCGCCGTGCGTGAAGCGATTGAAGCAGCTGGCTTTAAAATTCAAGAAGCAGAAGTCACAATGATCCCATCTACTACGGTGAATCTTGATGCAGAAACCGCACCAAAATTATTACGCTTAATTGAAATGCTGGAAGATTGTGATGATGTGCAAAACGTTTATCACAATGGTGAAATCAGTGATGAAGTGGCGGCACTACTTTAATTTTTCACATTGATTTTATTGACGATAATTTAAAAGGTGCGTGATCTTATCAGCACCTTTTTCATTTAGGAAAAAAGATGGCAATTATTTTAGGTATCGATCCGGGATCTCGTTTAACGGGTTATGGGGTGATCCGCCAAGTTGGACTTAAATTAGACTATTTAGGTAGCGGCGTAATTCGCACTCAGGCAGAAGATATGCCCACACGCTTAAAACGAATTTATGCTGGTGTGAGTGAAATTATCACCCAATTCCACCCTACAATGTTTGCCATTGAAGAGGTCTTTTTGGCAAAAAATGCCAATTCTGCATTAAAACTCGGGCAAGCACGTGGCGTGGCGATTGTCGCTGCGGTGAACCAAGATTTACCAGTGTTTGAATATGCGGCTCGTTTAGTAAAACAAACGGTGGTCGGAACAGGCGCTGCGGATAAAACCCAAGTACAAGAAATGGTAATGCGAATCCTCAAATTATCTGCAAAGCCACAAGCCGATGCGGCAGATGCCTTAGCTATCGCCATCACCCACGCTCATTCTGCCGCCCAACTTGCTCAAGTTAATCAAAATATGCAAAAAACAGGCGTAAAAAGCACCGCACTTTTACGTCCTAGATATAGCCGAGGGCGTTTTCGTTTATAGTCGTTAAGGGTGAAAATTTATTGTTTAAAACTGGATATTTATCCAGTTTTATTTTATGCTATGGCAAATCGTTTTAAGGGGAAATTATGATAGGCCGTTTAACAGGATTATTAGTCGAGAAGCAACCACCAGAAATTTTACTTGATGTACAAGGCGTCGGCTATGAACTTTTATTGCCAATGACCAGCTTTTATAACTTACCAGAAACAGGGCAACAAACCACATTATTCACCCATTTGGTGGTGCGAGAAGATGCCCATTTATTATTTGGTTTTTCTCATAAACAAGATCGTAGTCTATTTCGCGAACTGATTAAAACCAATGGCGTTGGGCCTAAATTAGCCTTAGCAATTTTATCTGCAATGTCAGTAAATGAATTTGCCTATGCCATAGAACGTGAAGAATTGTCTAAATTAGTTAAAATTCCGGGCGTTGGAAAAAAAACAGCAGAACGTTTACTGGTTGAATTAAAAGGGAAATTTAAAGATTTACAACAAGCCGATTTCTTTATTGAAAGTACCCATTTGCCTATGGTTGAAAAATCATCAAACAAAGAAAATATGCATATTGATGATGCGGTAGCGGCATTAATTGCTTTAGGTTACAAAGCAAGTGAGGCGGAAAAAATGGTGAAAAAAGTCGCCGATCCAACACTTAATAGTGAACAATTAATCCGCGAAGCCCTAAAAGCAGCGTTATAAATAAGGCAGAATAATGATTGAAGTAGATAGAATTGTTAGCGCAACAGAAAAATTTGATGAAGAATATATTGATCGTGCGATTCGTCCTAAATTACTCACTGATTATGTGGGGCAACCCCAAGTATGTGAGCAAATGGAAATTTTTATTCAAGCGGCAAAATTGCGTCAAGATGCGCTCGATCACCTCTTAATTTTTGGCCCCCCGGGTTTAGGAAAAACCACGCTGGCAAATATAGTAGCCAATGAAATGGGCGTCAATATCCGTACCACATCTGGGCCAGTATTAGAAAAAGCAGGTGATCTTGCTGCGATGCTTACCAATCTCGAACCGCACGATGTACTATTTATTGACGAAATTCACCGCCTTTCCCCTGCGATTGAAGAAGTCCTGTATCCCGCAATGGAAGACTATCAGCTTGATATTATGATTGGTGAAGGGCCAGCCGCACGTTCGATCAAATTAGACTTACCCCCTTTTACCTTAATTGGTGCAACGACTAAAGCTGGCTCGCTCACTTCCCCTTTGCGAGATCGCTTTGGCATTGTGCAACGCTTAGAATTTTATTCAGTGGAAGATCTCACGTCTATTGTGGCACGCAGTGCGCAATGCTTAAATTTAGCCATTGAACAAGATGCCGCACAAGAAATTGCTTGCCGTTCCCGTGGCACACCACGTATTGCAAATCGTTTACTACGTCGCGTGCGTGATTATGCGGATGTAAAAAATGCAGGCCAAATATCCGCACAAATTGCGCAATCAGCCCTTTCTATGTTGGATGTGGATCCGGCTGGTTTTGATTTTATGGATCGCAAATTATTAAGCGCGATTATTGAACGCTTTGACGGTGGCCCTGTGGGGTTAGATAACCTTGCTGCCGCCATTGGTGAAGAACGCGAAACCATTGAAGATGTGCTTGAGCCTTATTTAATTCAGCAAGGTTTTTTGCAACGTACACCAAGAGGACGTATCGCCACATTACGAACCTATCGCCATTTTGGTGTCAATAAACTCACCGACTAAGCAAGAAAAGAAAGGAGCAAGTAGGGGAGCGAACCATTTGCTTGCAAGATTGATAGGACAATAAAATTTCATCGCAAATTAGCTAAATATTCACTCAAAGTATAATGGGATAAGAGGGGATTTTTGATCGTATTATATTTAGTCCTGATAAGATGTGGTAATCACGTTTAATTAAGAAAAGCGGATGAAAAAACTATTCCATAGATAAATTAAGTGCGGTACAAATTTTCTTAATTTTTGCACCGCACTTTGATCTGCACCCCAAAAACTGGACACCTAATTAGAGGTGTAGATTATGTCCTAGTCTTATCAATTTCGTTTGGAAATTGTCAAACTTTCTGGGGGAGATTACGTTATATATTTTGTTTATTCATCATCTTGCAAGAAATGATAAATCGGTACAATAGCGGCACCAATAGAAATATCTTCAAATTTTATCTTTGATGCGCTCAGTTGTGCTGAGGTGCGGTTGATGTTTTGTAGTTGTTCTGCATTTTTAACGTAATCAATCAGTTGATTGATTAAGGTTTGAGGCAACATTCCAGTTAGGGCGATGACTTTGGGGTCAAGCCACGCAATGGCGGAGAGAATGAGAGACAGCACTTGGGGCTGGCTATGTGCTAGCCAAGTTTTTACCGCGGTGTTGTCTAATAAGTTTGTTTGATGATTATCTTCGCCAAGTTTTTCGGTGAGATCTTTCCAACTTGGTCTAGGCGAGTTATAGGGGAATAATAAGCCGATTTCTCCCGCGTTACCAAATCCACCACGGATTAGTTTACCTTGTGAAATAATGCCTGCACCAATACCAAAATCAAGGCTGATAACCACCATATCGTCAATATCATTCCATAAACCTGAATAATATTCACCTAAGGCTACGGTGTTGATGTTGTTTTCAATATAACAAGGGTAGCCCAATTTTTCGCTCAATACTGTGGCTAAATTAGGAATATTTTGTAATAAAGGAAACCAAGGGGAGGAAATTGATTTGTCTTCCAAGAGATAGCCAGAAAGGGAGAAACCAATACCAAGGATTTTGGCTTCAGACAAAAATTTCTTTTCAAGCAATTGCGTAACAGCACTATGAATTTTTTGGCATAATTCATCAAATTGTACGATATTGTCATATACATAGCGTTCATTCGCAATTTTATTACCAACAAAATCCACAATCGCCAGCTGAAATGCGTGATCAGAAAAGGTAACCCCAATAGAGCAACAGGCGTTGGGATTTAAGGTTAAATGAAAAGAAGGCGTTCCCCGTTTTTTTACCATTTTTTCCGTTTCTTTGATTAAGCCAAGAAACAAGAGTTTGCGACAATATTGTGTTACTGCCCCGGCGGTTAAGCCTGATAATGTACTGAGTTCCTTGCGTGAAGGGGCATATTGGCGAATAAGGCGTAATAACAATTTTTCGCTAGATTTTAAATTGAATACGGAATTATCTTTTTTCATTTTTCTGTCTTTATGAAATAAAAGCCTCACTTTGGCGATCAGAGAGGCTTCTCAGTCAATTTTACCTTAATTTACACAGATAAAAGTGCGGTATTATTTTAACGCATTTTCAACGGCTTGATAAAAATCAGCCATTTTACATAAACCTTGCGCATTGGTTGGGCAATCTTCTAGCTGTAAGGTAATACGATTTGGTGGATTAGTCAAAGTGAGTTTCGTGCCATTACGTAATTGATCAATGGTTTGATAAACGTATTCTACTTTCATAAAGGCTTCGCCATTTGGCGCGACCCATTTTTCAAAGGCAACTTTGCCACTAATTGGTGTCGTTTCCAGTTGATCGGGTAGGTGGTAAGGTTTTACTTTTAATAATGGTAAGAGCGAACCAACATTAGAATCGTGTCCGACCAACAATACGACCTTGGCATTGCGTGCGTTTTCAATATAAGGGTGTTGGTAACCGTAGTCTTTAAAACTATTTTGAATAAAGGTGAGCAGCGGCGTGGCGGCTTCTTTTGCCATTACTTGCGTGCCGAATAATAATTGGTTGTAGCGTTCTTTGATATCAACAATTTTTTTCCAATCTTGTTGATTATTAATGCGACCCCAAGCCACATCTTTAGCAGGAAAGCCTTCATAATATTGCAGTAGGAAGCTATCAGCTGCCCCTGTTCCATCGCGTAATGCACCTGTGGTTTTCGGTTCTTTTCCTTGAGTGAAGGTGAGGGTATTAGGTTCTTGGTCTAAATTACATAAGTGTTTTTCTTGGCATAAGGGTGATTGTGTTTGATTTAACGTTTGTGCAAGGGCGTTGAAATTACTTTGTAGATGTGCGTTTAGCTGAGCAAATCCTCCTTTACCGACTAATTCATCGACTGCGTTGCGGGCTTTTTGTTCAAAGGCTTTATCTACTTTGCTGCGAATTACGGGATTAAAGGTGTTATCCATCGTGTTATATTTGCCAAGATAATTCACTCTAATGGCGCAATGGGAATATGCTCCTTTAGCAAAACTTACCCCTGTATCAATGGTGCGTGGGCGAGCGTTGGTATAAATAAAAAGATCATCTTTCGGGCATTGTGATGACAGAATGCCAGTTTGTTGCAACCATTCAGACCAGTAAGCCGCGAATAATTTTTCTAATCTCGCCCCTTTGGCAGTGAGATAGCCTGTTTTATCTTGCCATTTCACCCATTGATAGGGCGTGGCTTGAGATAAAATGCTGTCTTTTCCCACTAAAGGTGTGCGAATACCGTGTCGGCTGAAAATCACGATTTTTTCTAATTGTAGCGCTTCTGCTTGGTGATTGTCTGGCACATTAGGCGCCGCATTAAGATTTGTGGCATAAAAGAATGTGCTGCTAAGTAAACTAAGGCTTAAGGTGAGCTTTTTCATAGAATGTCCTCCAAGATTAGGATAGAAAGGAAAGGGCATTATTGGCACGAAATGCCCTAAAAATTGCAAAATTTTTAACCGCACTTTTGCACTAACAATATTAAATCTAACTTGATTTTGTTGGAACAATAATCAAAAAAAGAGAGAAAAAAATGAGTTAAGGCAGAACCTTAACTCATTAACAATGTTATTTGGCGATCACTTCTTTGGTGAAATCTGCAATCGCGGCTTTGCTCCAATCTAATGGGAAGAATGGAATATCCGCTTCGCCGACTTCCGCATTTAATGGGCGAATACCAAAATGAGCGGCTAATTTTTGTTGGGTTTCTGGGGAGACTAGCCAGTTGGCGAACAGTAAACTTGCTGCTGGGTGTGGCGCATTTTGTGCGACAACGACGACATTCCCACCGCCCGGCATACCAAATTTTGGCACATAGAATTTCAATCTTGGGGTAACCGCACCTTGTTTTTGTAAGCTAAATAAATGATCTTGCCACGCAGAAACAATATCTAATTCCCCATCATTTAAGCGTGTTAAGCTATCTGCGTTAGAGGCGGTACGAACCATATTTTGTTTGTTTTGGTTAAACCAATCCCAGGTGCTTTGCCAGTTTTTCGTTTGAGCAGCATCAAATGGCGTGTTTTGATAATCATATTGACCGCTTACATTAAGTAAGGCTTGGAAAATAAATGCTTTACCTGAAGCCCCTCCATTTGGATCGGCATAACCAAATTTTTTCGGGTGAGTTTGAATGTAGGTAACGGTTTCTTGCCAACTTTGTGGTAATTGATCTTCTGAAACCCGTAATGGATCATAAGCAAAGCCTGTTTGATTGCCCCAAAATCCCATTGCTTGATTGTCAAATTTTACCCCTTGTAAGGCGTGGTTAGCTTGGGCGAAATTTGGCAATTTATCGAGATTTCTCAATACCTCATTTTTCTGCACAATCGGGTAGTTATCCGCCGCAATGGCGATCACATCCATTTTGCCTTTGCTTAGTGATTTTTCAGCAATGAGTTTGTTCATATTGCCATCTAGTGTTCCTTCTGGGATTTTCACTTTGATGCCATAGGTTTTTTCAAATTCTTTCACAAAAAGACGGAATTGTGGTTGTAAATACCATACGCTAAAGGTGACTGCGCCTTCTTGTTTGGCTTGTGCCACAATATCTTCCCAGCTTTTTTGGCTGAGGTCTTGGGAAGCCGATACGGATAAGGCGGTGGTTAGCCCTAAACTGATTAATGCGGTTTTGATAAGACGAGTTTTCATCATTGTGTTCTCCTATGATTTACAAGGCTATGGTTTACAAAATTAGGCTTTACCTGTGGATTGAGATAAATAGTTACCTTTTAATAAACGTTCAATAATTAACAATAAGATCACGTTTGGAATTAATAAGATGATTGAGACCACGGCGGCATTTGGACGAATGAAAGAATAGCCCAAGAAAGAATAAAGTATGGTTGGCACGGTGATAAAATCTGGCGAACCGATAACAAAGGAAATACTAAATTCTTCAATACTTTTGACTAAACAGAAAATAATGGACGCTAAAAATGCGGGTTTTAGCATTGGCAAGTACACATCTTTAAAGGTCGTAAATTTTGATGCGCCAAGATCGCGACTTGCATCAATCAGATCTTGCGGAACGGCTGAAAATCCTGAAGATAAAATACGAATAGCGTAGGGTAACGTCATTACCGTATGGCCGATAATAATACCGATCATTGGATTGTTAATATTTAACTGAATTAACACCGCACTAAAGAATAAGGCAATGATCATTCCCGGAATTACTAAGGGAATAAGGGTAATCAGTTCGGCAATTTTTTTACCGCGGAATTCCATTCGACCAAAAGCATAAGCGGTTGGCAAGGCGAGGGTGATGGCGATTAAAGAAACAATCGGTGCGATGGTGTAGCTATTAAACATCGCTTCTTTAAGTGCGGTGTTTTCCCATACATAACTCCAGCGTTCAAAAGAAAGCACGGGTGGAAAAATATCAGGGTAGCTCCAAGGGTGTTGTGGATCAACAAGCGACCATAAACCCGCCATTAAGAAAGGCAAAACAAGCCAAACAAAATTCACCAGCACAAAAAAGATCAGCACAATGCGGTTAATTAAACGTGTGTTTTTGCTTTGTATTTTGTTCATTTTACCGCTCCTCGTTTAACAGATAATGGACGAATAATCAGCGTAATTAAAATTGAAGCAAGTGCAGAAGTGAGCATTATCACCATTGCGAGTACCGCACTTTGATTCCATTCTTCAAATTCATAAGCACTCATTTGCATAAAGCGAGCTAAAGAATAGGTATCACGTGGGCCTGCAATGCTATAAAAGGCGAAATCACCTAATGCACCGATAAAAATCAAAATAAACGAAACTTGTACCGCACTGAGAGTGAGTGGAAAAATCACATAAATAAAACGTTGCCAACTGTTTGAACCTAGGTTTGAAGCGGCATCAAAGAGATCGCTTTTTAACGAATTGACTGCACCGCCAACAAGAATTAAGGCGAATGGAATATTTTTCCACATTTGCAAAATTACAATTCCCCAACCAAAGCTGTCATTTTGCAAGGATTTTGGTTGTTCCCAAATGCCTAACCAAACTAAGGTTTCATTAAGAATACCGTGGTAGGAAATCATATTCATAAATAAGAATGCCGCCACTAATCCCGGCACAAGCATTGGCATACGGAAAAAGGTAACGATAAATTCTTTGCCCTTAATCGGATTGCGTAACCATAATGCAATGGGGTAAGCCACTAAAATGGAAAATACCGCACCCAGAAAAGAAACTCGCACCGAATACCAAAATGATTTATGAAAGATAGGGTTGCTTAACACTTCTTGCCAATAATCAAACGTGAAGTGGGACGGTTCACCATACATATTCTGTAAGCCAAAGCTTTGTGCAACCACTAAATAAAAGGTCGAACCCATTAATAATAAAATGGTGCCAAGCCCTGTTCCAAGCAGTAGCCAGGCTTTGAGATCTTGTTTTAAGGATTTCATACCGCCTCCAAGAAACGAATGGCATCACGAGCAAGGGTGAAATGTAATTGTTCTGACTGATTTAATAACGGTGAAAACTTGGTTAATTGCAACCGCACTTTCTCATTTGGCAAGCCAGAGGTAACCAAGCCTTGCACCTCAGTCATATTCCCCATAAAGGCGGTTTGTAGAACCTTGACACTAAATTTATTTTCTACATTGCTATTAGCTTCACAAGGGATCGCATCTTCAGGACGGAAACAAATATAAATATTCTCAGCCACAGGTTTATGTGCCGATTGCACAACGAATTTGCCCCATAAGGAATCCACCTGATAGAGATCCTCTTGCCAGTGTTTTACGTTTGCTTTGGTGATGTTTGCGACACCAATGAAATCAGCAATAAAGCGGTTGTTCGGTTGATAATAAATTTCTTGTGGTGTTCCCACTTGCTCAATTGATCCCTTATTTAGCACGATAATTTTATCTGACATTGACAAGGCTTCCGCCTGATCGTGGGTAACATAAATACTGGTCAGATTATATTGATGAGAAAGTTGCTTAATTTCAAAGCGTACGCTTTCACGCAGTTTGGCATCAAGATTAGAGAGTGGTTCATCGAATAAAATCACATCAGGACGGGTAACCATTGCACGGGCAAGGGCAACACGCTGTTGCTGACCACCTGAAAGCTCAGAAGGTAATTTTAGCTTCTGGGTTTCTAAATCCATTTGTTTTAATGCCACATTTAAGCGTGCGATTTGTTCATCAATAGGAATTTTCTTTTGTTTCAAGCCATAACAAATATTGTGAGAAACATTTAAGTGAGGAAAAAGCGCATAGGATTGAAAACACATTGCGGTATTCCGTTTTTCTGGTGGAATGTCATTGACTTGACGATCGCCAATGACAATTTCCCCCTCATCGGCACGGTGAAAGCCTGCAATTAATTTAAGCAAAGAGGTTTTTCCGCAGCCACTAGGACCGAGTAGTGTAACGAATTCCCCTTCTTCAGCAGTAAAAGAGATGTTATTTGCTGCATAGAAATCACCAAATTTTTTGGTGATATTGCGTAATTCTAGTTTTGCCATAATCGATTTCTCCTCGATGATAATTTCGTGAATACTCTAAACTAGAAGATAAAGCGCGATCAATTACAATTTAAAAAATAAACTCATTTAAGTTTGTTTTTGTGAGTTTGATCACGAAAATTAGATATTTTTTCCCTTTGATTGCAATAGTGTTTGCGTGATATTTCTATTGTCTCTAAAATGAGTTTAGTTTTTAAATTGAATGTAAGAGAGAGGTTAAAAATGGCATTTGAATTTAATGTAACAGAGAAAGGAATCATTCTCGCAAATAGCCACCGTGGTTATAGTGCCAAGTATCCAGAAAATACAATGCCTGCCTTTATTGGCGCATTAGAAGCGGGAACACATAGCATTGAACTTGATATTGCAATGACAAAAGATGAAAAAATTGTGGTTATTCACGATTTTTCGATTGAACGTGTTTCTAATGGTGAAGGATATGTGGAACAAATGACACTTGCTGAATTACAGCAGTATGATTTCGGTGAGAAATTTTCCCCCGCTTTCAAAGGCACGCACATTGTAGAGTTAGAAACCGTTTTAAAATGGGCGCAAGAAAATAATGTAGGGTTAATTGTAGAAGCTAAACAACGTCGCAATCATCAGCGTTTTGCGGAAGTCTTAGCTGAGATTTTGCAACGTACCAATACAGTGGATCAAATTTTATTATTAGGCTTTGATCACGTTTTAATTAATAAAGTGAAAGCCTTATTGCCAGCCTTGCGGTTGCAAGTGGTTACCCTTGCGCGCTATAACGATCAACTGAGTGCAGTATTGGGATCAAATGCCAGCAGTGTTTGTGTGGAATATCACTATGTCGGCAAAGAAGATTTAATTGCCTACAAAAAAGCGGGATTATCGGTGAGAATGTATTTGCACGAATCAAAAGAAATGCCTGTGCTAGCAATGTATAACCAAAAATATGGCTATGATACAGAAAGTGAAATTATCCAATGGTTACGTGAAGGCTTGATCGATATGCTAAGCCACGATGATATTCCGTATCTCAAATCATTAATTGAAAAAGCAGGCAAAACGCCTTATTGATGAATTAAATGAAGAGAGTTTAACAATTCGCCAACAAACCTTTAATTAAGAAAAGGATTGATAATTTCCACCCGCAATGTTCAAAGTCTTTGATATTGCGGGTAATGCATTTCAAACGATGGAGTTTTGCAATGACGACAAGATAAGCAGTATTAATATTCATTTTATTTTGAATAGATAACTTGGCTAGTATGAATGTAATTTCTGCTATAAGTTGATAAGGTATTTGGTTGATAAACAGGGATAATTTTCTGCTTGAATCTGGTACTTATCAAATTCCACTTCACGCATAGCTGTCTCTTTCCGAATGTTTGGTCATATTATCTACGATTTGTTTTTTACTTCATTTCTAATACCGCTCTAAATCTGACTTCTCCGCTTTTCATTCGTTCAAAAGCGGTTTTTGCTTGGCTTAACGGATAGCGTTCGATTTGTGCTTGAATATGGCTTAATCGGCTGAATTTCAACGTTTTCTCATTTTCGAGTGGCGTGCCGGTTAATGACCCAATTACACTACGTTCACCACCAATAAATTGTCCGATAGATAAAGCCAGTGGTGTTTTATCTCCACCGAGTAGCACCAATTTCCCTTGTGGTGCAAGAGATTTGACTATCTCAGCAACTGTGTCCGCGTGATTTATGGTGCTGATAATCGCCTTTGCTCCACCTAAGTGTTGTAATTGTTGAACGATATTATCACCAGTTAAATAATGATGGGCGCCAAGTGCATAAACACGCTCGGCAAGTTCGGTTTTTCTGCCGATAGCCGCCACTTCAAAGCCCATTTTGACAGCATATTGCACTGCCAAATGCCCCAATCCGCCTACACCTACTATCGCGACCAAATCACCCGCTTCTGCTCCGCTCTTTTTTAAGGCATTAAATGTTGCTAGACCTGCACA
Source organism: Avibacterium sp. 21-599 (assembly GCF_026226765.1). Taxonomy (NCBI): domain Bacteria; kingdom Pseudomonadati; phylum Pseudomonadota; class Gammaproteobacteria; order Pasteurellales; family Pasteurellaceae; genus Avibacterium; species Avibacterium sp. 21-599. Next base: position 226,066 of record NZ_JAKKOB010000001.1, on the reverse strand, counting down.
CAGCAATGGAGCAGATTGTACGGGATCTAATTCATTCGGTACAGACACCAAACCGGTGTGCCTTACTAGCACATATTCGGCATAACCGCCGTCTGCTGTTGCTCCGATGATGGTCTGATTAGGGCAAAGATTAAATGTACCACGACGACAGGTATCACATTCGTTACAATGTCCGCCTAATCGCCCCACGCCTACCCGTTGTCCGATAGCCCAGCGTTTCGGTACATTCTTACCGACCACGACAATTCGTCCGATCACTTCGTGTCCGACAACTCTTGGTACTTTTGCATTTGCCACATCATTTTTATCCGCTCCACAAATACCACAGGCTTCCACTTTAATTAACACTTGTTCGTTATTTGGGGATGGAATTGGTAGACGAACTTCTTGTAATTCGCCGTTAATTGCTTGAAAGGCGGTATAAGTTTTCATTTTTTCTCTCCTAATAACATCTTTAAGGCAATATCCACCGCTTCGATTGCACCGGCAAGATAACCGCCAAAATTCGGCGACCACTCTGTTGCCACTCCCCATAGGTTATGTTGCCAATCACCTTGAGAAACGCAATTTTGCCCTGCAAAAGGGTGATTGATATTCGGATTGTTGTCCATCGTAGTGGCGATTAAGGGATCTTTTGCCCAATCCTTGATGATTTCCTGCTCGGGATTACCAGCCTGCTCACCGAATAAACGTTGCAACTCAGCGCGACAATGGGCTTTTAATGTTTCATCATCTATATTTGTGCGTGTTTGTGCCGGTATGGCAAAAAAGCCGAATAAGGCTGCTTTACCATTAGGCATAGAAATATCGTGTATTTCTCCCAAATCACTCACTTGGCTAAATGCCGCCCCCGACAATTTCTGCTCACGCCAAAATGGACGATCATATATAGCAATATATTTGGCGTGCGGTGCCATCCACGTCGGCGTATTTTGCCAACGCTGTAACAGTGTTTCGGGCAGACTGGGGATAAATTGAATTTGAGTTGCCAAGCGTGGTGGCAAAGCCAGCAATATATTTAGGGCTGTAAAATGTTCGCCCGACTGTGTATACACAACGCTTTGCCCATCTTTACGTTCAATACGGATAACCTTTTGGTTAGTGTGTAATTTATCTGAAGAAATTGATCGCTTTAAAGCATCAATCAAGCGGTATATCCCCCCTTCAAGCCGCCAAGACTGGGGTGATGATGCAAAGCCACGAATACGTTGAACATTGTGTAAAGAACGTTCAATCAGCATATCGCCTTGGGCATATTGGGGAAAGGCGTTAAGATGAAATTTATCCATCAACGCCACCAGTTCAGGTTGAAATTCCGGCCAAAACCACGTTGCGCCCAGATCAAAACCGTCTGCACTTGCCTGTACTCGACCACCAAATTCGTGATTAGCTTCCAATACAAGAGAAGAGTGAATCCCCTGCTCCTGTAAACGATATGCCGCATACAGCCCAGCCAAACCGCCACCAATAACAATAGTGTGATAGTTTTTCATTATTTTTTCCCAAAATGAAAAGCGGTCAATGTTACAAAAATCCTTGTAAAACTGACCGCACTTTTATTACACGCTAAACGATTAACGCCCAGCCATTACACCACCATCCACTGGTAAAATTGTGCCAGTAATCCAGCTTGCGTTATCACTAGCAAAGAACAACATCGCTTCAGCAATATCCGTAGGTGTGCCGTTACGCCCTAATGGGTGAAAATTATTAAAGGTTGGCAATGTCTCTTTGACCTGCTCATCGCTCATAAAAGTATTGTAAATTGGTGTTTCCACTACCGCTGGTGCAACCGTGTTAATACGAATGTTGTCTTTGGCAAGCTCAATCGCTAAATTTTTGGTTAAAGAGTGAACACCAGCATTCGCTGCTGAGTAGGCGGCAGAGGGGGTTGCACTGATTGCTTCTAATGCCCACAGTGAACCTGTTTGCACAATTGCACCACCGCCACGTTTTTTCATCGCTTTTGCTGCGGCTTGTGCCATAAAGAATTTACCTTTCAAAATGGTATCTAAGAACCAATCGTATTCACTCTCGGCCACATCTAAAAATGGTTTTGGATTAAATACCCCCGCGTTGTTAATTAAAATATCCACGCCACTAAATTCACGTTCAGCAGTTTCTACTAAGCCTTGGGCAGTGGCAGGTTTGGCGATGTCTCCAGCAAAAATACGCACATTCGCACCACTGGTATCAATCTCATTTGCAGCAGCTTGTAACTTCGCTTCATTACGACCACCGATCACAACTTTGGCGCCAGCTTGTACCAAACGTTTAGCGACTTCCAATCCCATACCAGAACCACCACCAGTTACGATTGCCACTTTATTTGAAAAATTGTACATTTGATTACTCCTAAATAATTTCTTAAATTGATTAAACGCAACACTGTGTTGCGATGACGGTATTATGCGGATATTGAAGGTATGCTACAAACGAGATAAAATTGGGTTCTAGTAAAGAAAATCTTTAGTTAATTTGGTGTGTAAGATGTTAGATAATAAAGCGCCTCTGCTTGTTCCTGATGTGTACAGTTATTTTAAAGAGGATAAAACGTTAATCTTTTGTTTTTCTGATAATTTTGATGATGAAAAAGATGAAAGCGAAATTATTAGGAATTTTTAGCAAAATAATATGAAAAACATTACTCCCTATCTAAAAGCACTAAAAGCCTTTGAAACCACCGCTCGTCACCAAAGTTTTAGTTTAGCAAGTGATGAACTATTCGTTACCCCAGCGGCGGTAGGGCAGCTTGTAAAAAGTCTAGAAGACACTTTAGGCGTGCCTTTATTCCACCGTCGCTTGGGAGGAATTAAAGGTCGAGAAGCACGGCTTAGTCTAACGGATAATGCCAAAAATGCGTTGCCAGACATTCAGGCGGGCTTTGCACGTTTAGAGCAAGGCTTTGCTAAATTAATGCTTGCTGATGATAAACAGCTTACCATTACAGTGAGTCCGGCATTGGCGAGCAAATGGCTGTTACCACGTTTAGAAGGTTTTCAGCATCAGTATCCTGAGATTGATGTACGTTTGCATACCGACAGCCGTCATAGTGATTTTGGCGTACTGGATATTGATGTGGGCATTCGTTACGGTATGGGCGATTGGGCGGGGCTAATGGCTACAAAACTGATGGACGAGAAGATTTTCCCTGTGTGTTCGCCTGATTTTGCTAAAAGATTTTCTTTATTTGATATTGAACATTTGCTCGGGGCGACACTCATTCACGATACTACGCTTGATGATGCACAAGGATTTATGAGCTGGGCAAAATGGTTTGAATTTGTTGGTTTGCCTAAGCCCACCATTTTTCACGGTCTAAAAATTAATAACTCATCAGCGGTTTTGCAAGCAGCCATAGACGGACAAGGCGTGGCATTGGCAAGAAGTGTTATGGCTCAACAGGATCTACAAAGTGGGCGACTGATACGCTTATATCCTGAATATGATTATCCATCTAAGCTGTGTTATTTTGTGGTTTATCCTGAGTATAAAGCGGATAAAATGGCGGTTATCTCTTTTAAAAATTGGGTTTTGGACATTGTAAAAACGTAAATAAAGTTTTTCATTTTTTCTGTTACATTGTCAAAACAGTTGATAAAACGTTCATCGTCGCATTTTCCATCAAGTTTATTATTATCGGATTTTATTTGCAATGGGGTATTCTTTGGTGAGCTGATGAATGAGTAAGCTGTTATTTTACTACCGTCCCAAAATATCTACATTGGCGTATCTAAAATTCAGCAATGAGACCTGACCGATGAGTTGGCAAGTTATTGTTTTTTTTAGCGTTATAAAATATACAAACCGCTTTTCTGAGTAAGTTATCTTTCTTTAAATTCCTTTTAAATTTAAAAGCCTTTAGCATATTATCAAGCTAAAGGCTTTTTGTGGTTCATTGTTCAAATTTGTGTTTTGTACAACTGAGATGTAATACCAAAAAATTTTACCGCTCTTTCTTTTAAGGTGTTGCAACTAATCGGCTTTAGGCGTTGGTGATTGCCACCGCTTCACGCACTAAGCGACCGATTTCGTCCCAGTTTTGGCTGTTGATAAGGGATTTTTCTACGAACCAAGAGCCACCGCACGCCACGACGTTTGGAATGGCTAAATAGTCTTTAATATTGTTTACGCTAATTCCGCCGGTTGGCATAATTTGTAATTGCGCATAAGGGCCAAGTAAGGCTTTGATCATTTTCACTCCACCAGAGGCTTCGGCTGGGAAGAATTTCACTGCGGTTACGCCTAGTTCTAATGCCGCTTCAATCGACATCGGGTTGTTCACCCCCGGCATAACAGGGATATTTAATTCTTGGCAAAGTTTGACAATTTTTGGATTGAAGCCCGGTGTAACAATGCAATCGGCACCTGCATTTTTGGCTTGAACAACTTGTTCACTGGTCAGAACTGTACCTGCCGCAATCAGAATATTCGGGTTATGTTGGCGAATTAAACGAATGGCTTCTTCGGCAGCCGCTGAGCGGAAAGTGATTTCCACTACGGGTAACCCATTATTGGCGAGGGTTTCCGCAAGTGGGATAATATCCTGTGCGTTGTCTAAGGCAATAACAGGAATGACTTTTAATTGACGAAGTTTTTCAACGATTTGCGTGGTATTCATTTTATCTTCCTTAGTTAAATTGATGAATGAGATGTTCGGTGGCGGTTTTATCAATAATCGCCCCCTTATGCTGAATGACGATACCCGCCACTTGATTACCTTGTTGACAGCATTGTTGTGCAGGTTTATTACGCAGGTAGCCATTTAAAAAACCGGCATTGAACGCATCACCTGCCGAAGTGGTATCAACCACATTGGTAACAGGCGTGGTACTTACATTCTGTTCGTTACCTTGTTCATCGCAGAATAATGCACCTTCTTTACCTTGCTTCAGGACAATATTTTTTACCCCAAGTTGTTTTAAACGTTGTATTGATTGTGCTGGTTGTTCATCTCCCCAGAGTGCTTGTTCATCATCAAAGGTGACTAATGCAAGATGAATGCACGGATAAAGTGCGGTGTAAATTTCTTGTGTTTTTTGTACGGATTCCCAAAGTTTTGGGCGGTAGTTACTGTCAAAAGCAATTTTTACCCCTTGTTTAGCCAGTTGTTGAAGCTGGCTAATGAGGGCATTACGATCTGCATCAGGTAAAATCGCAAGAGAGATTCCGCTCAAATAAATCATATCCATTTCAGCAAGGCTGTTTTGTACTTGAGGATAATCAGGGTGTTGGAGTAAATAACGTGCGGCAGATTCAGAACGCCAGTAAAGGAAAGTGCGTTCGCCAAATTTATCTAACTGGATTAAATAAAGCCCCGCTTGGCGTGAGGGATCAATCAGCACATTTTCCGTATGAATGTGATCTTGTTGCCAATGTTGGAGCATTTGTTGGCTGAGTTTGTCATTACCCATTGCGGAAATGTAGTGAACTTCGATGTCGTGAGGGGAACTAATGCGAGAGAGATAAGTGGCGGTGTTTAAGGTATCACCTCCATAGGTTTGCCACATATTCCCGAATGGTTCACCGTTGAGTTCGATCATACATTCGCCGATAATTGCAATTTTTTTCACTGTTTTTCCTCCTTTTGTGATCAGGCAAGTGAAAATAAATAAATTATACGAGGATTTATTTTTTCTTTCAATAAAATTGAAATATAGTTTCATTTTGTTTTGTGGCTTTTCAAAATTATAGCTTGTGTTAATATATTGAGGACAATTGACTAAATTTTGAGATGTTACAGAAATATGGAAAAAGATACTCAACCCGATGTGGTTTCCTCCGTGCTAAAAGTATTTGGCATTGTGGATGCACTCAGCGAGAAAAAAGAAATTGGTGTAACAGAATTGGCTCAGCGTTTGATGATGTCCAAAAGCACCATTTACCGCTTTCTACAAACGATGAAATCCCTTGGTATTGTGGCACAGGAAGGAGATACAGATAAATATCGCCTCACTCTGAAATTGTTTGAAATTAGTGCAAGGGCGTTAGAATATGTGGATCTTATTGAGCTTGCCAATAAAGAAATGGAAGTGATTTCAAAGCAAACAGGCGAAACCTTGCATTTAGGTGCATTAGATGGCAATGAAATTGTTTATTTGCATAAAATTGATTCTACTTACAGCCTAAGAATGTATTCTCGTGTGGGGCGTAGAAATCCCACTTATAGTACGGCGATTGGAAAAGTATTGCTTTCGGCGCTGACGGACGAGGAAGTGGAAACCTTGCTGGAAAATGTTGAGTTTGTTCAACATACCGCAAACACATTACCGAATGTTGAAGCGCTTAAACAAGAACTGGCGTTAGTACGCGAACAGCACTATGCAGAAGATAAAGAGGAGCAGGAAGTTGGCTTACATTGTGTTGCCGCACCTATTTATGATCGTCTAGGGCATATTGTTGCCGCGATTTCTCTCTCTTTACCGCTAGTTCGTTTTGAAAAAGAAAACCTTGCTCAGCTGGTGGAGATGCTTCATCAAGCAGGCAGAAATGTGTCTAAACAGTTAGGGTATCAGCATTATCCTGTCGCGGAATAGCATTGCAAAATTGGTTAAGGCGGATTATTCCGCCTTATTTTTTGCTAATTTATCCTTCGCATAAAACTGTTGCATAGAAAAGTGCGGTGGTTTTTTTGTTATTTTTTCTCTTTATTGGAAAGATAAAGAGAGAGTTTTGATGAAAATGTCGTTACCCCTTTTCGTAGTAAATTATTTTTGCCTCGAGTGGAACGCCCACAAAGCCATTCTATGATCTTCATTCGTCCATTTTGCTGTTGTAAACAGGCTTGTTGGAACGGCAAATTGGGGTATTGTTGATGCTGAAATTGGGCGATAATTTCTTGGGTTGCCTGTGTGCCAATAATGCGTAAATTAATCGCTGGGATTTGAATATCATAATCCTGTTTTTCAATGGCAAGTGGCTGTTCGGCAGTTTGCCAGAAATGAATCTTTTGACCAGCATAAAGTAATAAAATAAAAGGACGTAACGACCACAACCCACTTGCCGCACCGCTGTAAGGATCAACCAGTCGCCTATCTGTTTCAAAGAGTCCTTGGGTAACATTGCCTTGTTGAATAGCGTGCTGTTGAATCAAAAAATGGGTCAGTTGGGATAGGATACGTTTTCCTTGTCCATTCGTTTTTTCTTGCTGAATCATTGTGCTGATTAACGCCGTTGGTGCAGCAAAACGGTAAGGCAGGCTACGCCCAAAAAAAGCAAAACCTTGTGGCGCGAATAAATAATGAAAATCTTGACAAAATTGCACCGCACTTTGTTGAATAAAAGTGCGGTCAAAATCTGGATCGATTTGATCGAGCCAAAATAACCCATAGTGAAAGCCCCAAGAATTGTAGTAATCAAAATTACCTTTCTCGCCATCTCTAAACCAGCCATTGCCAACATAAAATTCTTTAATGCGTTGATAACGTTCTTGATTGATTTCATCAATGCCAGCAAGATCTTTGACGACCAATTGCACTAATAAGACAAACAAATGCCAGTTATTGTCCACCGTTTGCACGTGATTGATTTGATGTAGCCAATCAATAATCTGTTGCTGTTGTGAAGCGTTGTAGTGTTGCCAAATATGGGCTTTACTCAGCCAAAGGGCAAGGGCGAAATCAGCACTTTCGCAGATCGTTTGCTGAAAACTTTTTAACTTTCCCCAGTAACCTGAATGATTGGGATTGGTTGCATTGAGAAAACCCGTTGATAAAGCCTGTTGAACTTGCTGAAAAAGAGGATGAGAGGGATCTGACTGATAATGTAAATAGGCGGCTAACAGAGGATAATTGCGTGCCGCCCCTTCAATAGAATCAGACACCATTCCTTGTTCTGATGGATAACCGTGATAATCGGCACGGGCATAGTCATCATTGGCATAATGAAAAAAGGAGCGAATAAAATATTCAACCAGTAATTCAAACTTTTCTTGTGAAAAAGTGGAATCTTGCGTAAATGCCTGTTTTAGCTGTTTATCAATAAGAGGATCGGTTTTGCTAAAGCAGGCTTTTCGTTTTATTGAACGCTGCAATCTTTCCTTAAAGGCTCGCCAATAATCCTGAAATTGAGGATGTTCGTGAGCTAAATAAGGTCGTTCAGTAAAGCGAATTTTGGGATCTGTTGTCATTTATTTGCTCCTATATACTCTCACTGAAGACACAAATAGCTTCAGTGAGAGCAATTAGCAACGATTAAGCTTTTGGTGTAGCACAGCTTTCAAGTTGCTTTTTCATTTTTTTCGTTGGGCCAGTAATAAACTCAACGGGACGCCAAGAATCGCCCGTTTTTTCTAACCACGGGATTAATTCTTCTTTGATTAATTTTTGTACCAATTCAGGATTGCTTTCCGCAATATTCTTCATTTGGTATGGATCAGACACATTGTCAAAGAGTGTGTATTTAAGTGGTTCACCATCTTGACGGTCAATTTCTAAGGTGTGCGTTTTGGTCCGCACGCCACGACGACCAAATGATGGCTGACCATAAGGGACAAAGAGATAAAGTTGAGAAGTCGGGCTTTCCCCTTTATCGTGTAATACCTGTTCAGCAAGGCTAACGCCTTCTACACTATCAGGGATACTGCCTTTCAAACCAAGTAAATCTAAGATCGTTGGATAAATATCTGGCGCAGACATTAAGCTCTCATTGACACCCGCAGGGATTTTACCCGGTAAGCGGAACATCATTGGCACACGCATAGATTCTTCATAGATATTATTTTTGGTTGGTTTACCGTGAGATCCCATACAGCAACCGTGATCAGAGAAGAAGACCACTAATGTATTATCCGCTAAACCTTGTTTGTCTAATTCAGCAAGGATACGACCGAATTGTTCATCAACGCCTGAAACCATTGCAAGATATTCTTTGAAATATTGAGGGCCATAGCCTTCTTGATATTTTTTATCCCAATCGACATTTGGACGGCTGTTGAGTTCTTTAGAGCTTTGTGGGTACATATCCAAATATTTTTGTGGGACTTGATCATAAGGAGAATGTGGCGGGTTCATTGAAACCACTAATGCAAATGGTTTGTTTGGATCACGATATTTATTTTCTTCATTACGAAGGTATTTAATTGCCATATCCGCTTCGTGTTCTGGTCCCCATTGATCCACATATTGAGGATATTCACGTGGTGTGTCATTTCCCCAGTACATTGGTTTTAAATGGAGATCATAAGTACCATAAGAATACCAGAAATCAAAACCGTGGCGGCGATCTGGTGGTGTCCAGTCGTTCCAGTAGCGTCCTTCCATTGGGTTGTTGTAGCTTTTAATGTAGGGTTCTTGTGGTACATCTAAATGCCATTTACCGATGTAACCTAATGAATAGCCCTCATCTTTTAATACATCAGACCAACATTTTGCATAAGGTGATAACTCAATACCGACTTTACCACCATAGTCGTGCGTATTCCCTGTTACGCCACTATGTTGTGGGTATTTACCGGTCATAAACATACCACGGAATGGAGAGCATAATGGATAGTTAGAAACCATTTGATCCATCACTTTTGCTGTTTGAGCAAAGGCATCTAAATGTGGTGTGATTGCAGGATCTTGCTTTTTGAATCCTTGTGCCATTGCACGCATTTCATCAGGAAACACGATTAATAGGTTAAGTGGGGGATTGTTAGATTTTTTTGCCGACTCTTTAGCATTATTATTGGCGACTGCATTCACCGCAGTGCTTGACAGCGCAGCTACCGCACCCGTTGTCGCAACACCTTTAATAAAATTACGACGTGAAATACTCATCTGATTACTCCTTATCTTTGATTAAGTTGCACTTTGCGCTACGTCTTAATGAAACAAAGTGCGGTTATTTTTTCATAAAAAAATGGTAATCTCCATATTTTAAAACGTCGTTTTAGAAAAATTATTTTATTTTGTGAATTAGATCACAGATTTCGATTTTGGTGTTTTTATGTTTTGATTGCTTTCATTATAATTCAGTTAAAGTAATACGAAAGCGTGATTTCTTTCATCTTTATTAAACGAAATTTGACCCACCTAAAAGGAAGTAAACAAAAATGAGTATATTGCTCAACCTTATTAAAAGACATAAAGCAGGTGAAGTTGTCGGAATTTATTCTGTTTGCTCTGCTCACCCGCTTGTTTTAGAAGCCGCTTTATTACAAGCCAAAGAAGATAACACCCCTTTGTTGATAGAGGCAACATCCAACCAAGTGGATCAATTTGGTGGTTATACAGGAATGACACCAGCAGATTTTCGTCATTTCGTTGAACAATTGGCAGATCAAGTGGGTTTTCCAAGAGCGCAATTAATTTTAGGTGGCGATCATTTAGGGCCTAACCGCTGGCAAGGATTGCCAGCAGAAGAGGCTATGGCAAATGCAGAAAAATTAATTGAAGCTTATGTTGCTGCGGGGTTTGAAAAAATCCACTTAGATTGCAGTATGTCTTGTCAAGGTGATCCTATTCCTCTTTCAGATAGCATTGTCGCAGAACGTGCTGCACGTTTAGCTGTAATAGCAGAACAAACCGCAGAGAAACAAGGATTAGCAAATCGTATCGTTTATATTGTTGGAACAGAAGTTCCTGTACCGGGTGGGGAAGCAGAAGAAATTGCAGAATTAGAGGTGACTTCGCCACAAGCTGCAAAAGCGACCATTAATGCACATCAAGAAGCCTTTTCTCGCGTTGGCTTAGATCATATTTGGCCACGTGTTGTTGGCTTAGTGGTACAACCGGGAGTGGAATTTGACCATACTAAAGTGATTGATTTTGTTTCTGAGAAAGCACAAGCATTAAGCCAAGTGGTGAATGATTATGAAAATCTTGTGTTTGAAGCGCACTCCACCGATTATCAAACAGAAGAAGCTTATAAGGCGTTAGTTAAAAATCATTTTGCCATTTTGAAAGTGGGGCCAGCGCTCACCTTTGCTTTACGTGAAGGTTTATATGCACTGTGTGCAATGGAAGAATACTTATTCCCAGCCGCACAATGTTCAAATTTACGTACTGTATTAGAAGCACAAATGCTTGCACACCCTGAAAACTGGAAAAAATATTATCACGGCAGCGAATTAGAACAGTGTTTTGCAAGAAGTTTTAGCTTTAGTGATCGTATTCGTTATTACTGGACGAATCCTGATATTGCTAAGGCAGTGGATAAATTATTTACCAATTTTGCTCAAATGGATATTCCACTTCCATTACTTAGCCAGTACTTACCAGAACAATATTTGGCTGTACGTGAAGGAAAAATATTGCCTAAAGCAAAAGATCTTGTGCTAGATAAAGTGCGTGCTGTGGTTAGACAATATGCCAAAGCCAGTTTTTTTAATCATTAAGGAAAGGATAGAAATATGACAACTTATTTAGGTATCTCGGAGAATGATTTAGTGGCAGGGAAAGCCATTATGACAGCAAAAGAGATCGAACAGCAGCCGCAAGCGTGGAAAGAAAGTTTGCAAATGTTGGATCAGCGCCGTCAAGAAATTCTCGATTTTATTGCCCCCGTAATAAATGCAGCAAATGGACGCATTATTTTTACCGGTGCAGGAACATCGGCTTTTGTCGGGCATTCTTTGCAACCTTTTGTGCTTACAATGACGGATAAACGTGTTGAGTCAATTGCGACAACGGATATTGTTTCTAATCCTTACCAATATTTCGCTCAAGATGTGCCAACATTACTTATTTCATTTGCTCGTTCTGGAAATAGTCCTGAAAGTGTGGCAGCAGTGGAATTGGCAAATCAATGTTTAACGAATTGCTATCATTTATTTATTACTTGTAACGAGCAAGGGGCGTTATATCAAAATGCGCAAAAAAATGACCGCACTTTAGCATTATTAATGCCACCTCAAACCAATGATGGTGGATTTGCAATGACATCTAGTTTTAGCTCAATGATGCTTTCTGCCTTATCCGTGTTTTTATTACCAAAAGGCTCAGTTACGGATCAATTAGGTTTCATTACAGATGCCACAGCAAAATTAATTCCACAGTATGTTGAAGTTGCACGTCAGTTAGCCACAGTGGATATTGATCGCATTATTTACCTCGGTAGTGGTGGATTACAAGGATTAGCACAAGAATCAGCACTAAAAATTTTAGAATTAACTGCGGGACGTATTGTTGCCACTTATGATTCTTCCCTTGGGTTCCGTCACGGACCAAAATCTATTGTTAATAATAAAACAACGGTGGTTCAATTCCTTTCAAATCAACCTTATACACGTTTGTATGATATTGATTTATATAATGAATTATGTAGAGATGGCATTGCAACACGCATTGTGTGCTTAACCGCACAATCGGGCGTAGAAGGACGAGATGTGGTGAATATCGCAGGTTTTGCTGATGCACCAGATTATGCACTATTGTTCCCGTACATTGTCTTTGCACAAATTAATTCATTTTATAGTTCGTTTACCCGTGGTATTACCACAGATAATCCTTGCCCAACAGGTGAAGTAAACCGTGTGGTTCAAGGCGTTATCATTCACCCATTTCATTTATAATTATTAAGGAGAGTTTTATGTCAACACCGAATATTGTATGGACGCGAATTGATGAACGTTTATTACACGGTCAAATTAAGATTACGTGGGGTAAGCATTCTGAAGCAAATTTAATTTTAGTCGCGAATGATGAAGCCGCAGAAGGTCCAAATGCCCCTTTTATGCAAGCAGGAATGAAAGCTTCAGCAGGTGGTGAATATGCAGTACGTTTTTTCACAATTCAAAAAACTATTGATGTGATTCATAAAGCCTCACCACAACAGAAAATTTTCATTTTATGCAACAATCCAACAGATGTTGCACGCTTAGTGGAAGGTGGGGTGCCAATCAAACACTGTAATATTGGGAATATGCACTATCACGAAGGCAAAAACCAAATTACTAAAACCGTTTCTGTTGATGAAAAAGATCTTGATGCTTTCCGTCGTATGGTAAATGCAGGAGTAACTTGCACCATCCAAAATACGCCAGATGCTCAAGAAATTGATATTAAACAGTATCTTTAATATTCGTAAGGAGCATTTATGTTAACTGAAGCATTATTAGTCGCCGTTTGGGCGTTCTTCTGCGGTATTGATAAATACGATGTCGCACTTAATATTCACCGTCCATTAATTACAGGCCCTGTTGTTGGCTTGATTATGGGAGATTTGCAATTAGGTCTTATTACAGGGGCAACGTTAGAATTAGCTTGGTTAGGTTTAGTGCCTAATGCGGGGGCGCAACCACCTGATGTAACAATGGGGACGATTGCGGCGGTTGCCTTTGCGGTAATGACAGGACAAAGTGCAGAAGTGGCAATGGGTGTGGGTATGCCGATTGCTGTACTTATGCAAATGTTAGTAATTGGTTTCTTTGCTTTAACTTCATTTACCATGGGTAAAGCTGATGAATATGCAGAGCAAGCAAATACAAAAGGGATTGATTTCTTACTGATTTCAACAATTTCATTACGTTCTTTACTCTATGCAATTGTTGCATTTATTACCGTTTACTTCGGTGAACACGCAGCAGATTGGATCAACAATAATTCACCAAAAGAAATTTTGGAAGGATTAGGTTTAGGTGCGCGTTTAGTACCCGCTATCGGTTTTGCTATGTTATTGAAAATTATGTGGTCAAAACAAGTGGCAGGCGTATTTTTCATCGGTTTCGTTGCCACAACTTACTTAAAACTACCAATTATGGCGGTGGCAATTATCGGTGGATCAATCGCAGTACTTTATTTCTACTTCTCAGGTAATGGCAATAACAATAACCAATCTCAAGCACAGGAGTTCGAAGATGGAATCTAAAAATGTAAACAACCAAGTAGCAGAAAACCTTGTTGATGATATTGATGCGTATCAAGATACGACTGTTCGTAAAGTGATCACAAAAGGCGATCTGTGGAAATGTGCAATTCGTGGTTTGTTCATGGAAGGAAACTTCAACTTTGAACGTATGCAAGCAGGTGGTTGGGCGTATTCAATCATTCCCGCATTGAAAAAAATCCACGGCAATAACAAATACGATTTAGCTAAATCATTGAAAAACCATCTTCAATTTTTCAATGCAAGTCCTAAGTTATTCACTTTCTTGCTCGGTACAGCGATTGCAATGGAAGAAAATAAAGAAAAACCTTCTACGATTAACGTAATGAAAGTAGCAGGTATGGGACCAACAGGTGGGATTGGTGATGGTATTGACCATATGACGATTATGCCATTAACCCTTGCACTAGGTTCATCTATTGCGATGGAAGGTTCAATTGCAGGTCCATTTGTCTTCTTTATCCTATATCAAATTATGCACTTCTTTGTGTATTTCAGCTTAATGTTTATGGGATATAAAGCGGGTACAGCCGCAATGGTGAGTATGAGCGATTCTACGGAACGTTTAGCTAAAGCGGCAAATATTATGGGGATTTTCGTTATCGGGGCATTGTGTGCCACCTTTATACGATTTAAAACCACCGCAAGTATTGAGATGGGTGGAAAAGTGGTGGAATTACAGACCGCACTTTTCGATAAAATTATGCCAAATTTATTACCGCTTGCACTGGTCTTCCTAATGTTTAAATTAGTGAAAGGAACAGGATTTTGGGCAAAACCACCCGTATTGATTTTCAGTACACTTGCCTTCGGGGTAATCGGACATTTAATAGGCATTATTTAATCCATTAATGCTAAATTAAGGAAAATGAGGGAAACCTCATTTTCTTTCTAGAATAATATAGTCTTTTAGGTTTTGAAATGTTGCAAAACCAGATAATGATAAAAGACAAGAAGTAAGGACAGTTTATGTTAGGTATCGTAGTATCAGGTCATATCAATTTTGCCTCAGGTATGCGTTCTGCCGTAGAGGCGATAGTTGGGCAACAACCGCAATTAGAATTTGTCGATTTTTTAGAGTCAATGACAACAGATGATTTAGAGGCTCAACTTTTATCTGCAAAAGCGCGCGTGGATTCTGGTGATGGCGTATTGTTCCTTGTTGATCTTTATGGTGGCTCACCTTGTAATCGCGCAATCAATATCTTATTAAATGATCAAAATGTCGAAGTGATTGCAGGAACAAATTTATCAATGATTGTGAATGCTGCATTAGAACGTGAAGAGTTTTCACTGAAAGAATTAACCGAATGTTTGGCAAGAGGCGAATTTAGCCAAATAAAAGATTTACGTGAAGATATCAATAATCTTTCGCAAGATAATGATAGCGAAGAAGATGGGCTATAAATTAGCGCTAAATAAATTCAATTTAGAAAACAATAGCGTAAAAAAGAAAATATAAGGGGAAATAATATGACCGCTCAACAACAAACCCTTGCGGTAATGAAGAACGTGTATCAATGGCAAGCGGCAAATCAAACCCGTACCGTGGTACGCCGTACAGGACGTATCCGTTTTATTAAAGATACAGATTGGGATAGAGCTGTATTTTGGGCGAGTGTGTCTAATGCGTGGAAAGTAACGGGCGAACAAGTTTTCTTAGATGGTGTGCTAAATTACACTTTGCATACCGGTTTCCGTACTGGACCACATGCACGTTTTGCCGATGATTTAGTATGCGCACAACCTTACCTTGATGTGTATCCATTATTTAACCAACCTGAAGCCTTAGAACCGACCATTAACTTTGTGGAAGATATGTTGGCGAATCCAAAACCGGGACGTGAAGATTGGTGGTGGTGTGATTCACTCTTTATGGCTCCACAAGTGTTTTTTACCCTTTCTACCTTAACAGGGGAAAGCAAATATCGTGATTATGCTAACCAAGCTTGGTGGGATTCGGTTGATCATCTACAAGATAAAGAAACAGGATTGTTCTATCGTGATTATCGCTATATTCCAGATGGAAAAGGGGGTGAATTACGTGAAGAAAATGGTGAGAAAGTCTTTTGGGGAAGAGGTGTAGGCTGGGTGATAGCTGCGATTCCTCGATTATTCCGTGATATGCCAGAAGATTTCCCTGAGCGTGAACGCTATCTTGATCTTTATCGTCAATTAGCGGAAATTGTATTGCCATTCCAACACGAAGATGGTTTCTGGCGAGCAAGTTTACTTGATCCACAAACATTCCCAGCGAAAGAAAGTAGTGCAACGGCACTTTTCTGCTATGCCCTGGCTTGGGGAATTAATTCAGGCGTATTAGATCGTGCAACTTATCTTCCAGTGGTAGAAAAAGCGTGGTCTGGTTTAGTCAGCGTGGTCGATAATGACGGGAAATTAGGGTGGATTCAATTACCGGCCTTTAACCCTCGTGAAGTGAAAGCGGAAGATAATATTGATTATGGCGTAGGCGCATTTTTATTAGCCGGAGCCGAAATGTATCAATTACAAGCGAAATAAGCATAAATTTTTTTAATATAAAGGAAAGAAAAATGAAAATTGCATTAATGATGGAAAATAGCCAAGCGGCAAAAAACCCAATTATCTTAAATGAACTTAAAAATGTGGTTGAGCCAAAAGGACACAGTGTTTATAACGTAGGGATGAATAGTGAACAAGATCATCATCTTACTTATATCCACTTGGGTATTATGGCGAGTATTTTATTAAATTCTAAAGCAGTGGATTTTGTTGTTGCAGGTTGTGGTACGGGTCAAGGCGCATTAATGTCATTAAACCTTCATCCGGGGGTAGTATGTGGTTACTGCCTTGAACCAGCAGATGCGTTCTTATTCTCACAAATTAATAATGGGAATGCACTTTCATTAGCTTTTGCTAAAGGATTTGGTTGGGGCGCTGAACTCAATGTTCGCTATATGTTTGAAAAAGCATTTGAAGGTGAACGCGGTCAAGGTTATCCAGTGGAACGCCGCGAACCACAAGTGCGTAATGCAGGGATTTTAAATCAAGTCAAAGCGGCTGTGGCAAAAGAGAATTACTTAGATACTTTACGAGCCATTGATCCTGAATTAGTCAAAACAGCAGTAAGCGGAGAACGTTTCCAACAATGTTTCTTTGATAACTGCCAAGATGATGAAATTCGTGCTTATGTTACGGAAGTTTTAAATAGCTAATCCGATAAAAAGGGGGAAAGGAATTCCCCCTCTATTAATTTTTTTGTTTAACGAATTTCGTTGTTCTGACTATAGCCATTAATATTTAAAATAATACAAAGTAACGAGCCAAAGATCATATCAGTAATATAGATTGATATAGAAAGGTGTAACAGCGATTATTTTAAAATTAAATGACGATAATTTCGCATTAGGAGGTGTTTATGCGTCAGTCCCCACCCGCTTATTTTCATATGATGGCAAAGCCGAGTAGCTTTCATTGTAATATCAAATGTGAGTATTGCTTTTATTTAGAGAAAGAGCAGGTTCTAACGCATAATGTCCGCTTGATGTCAGAAGATACATTGAGAGATTACACCCGAAATTATATTCAATCCCACGCGGGCGATCAGGTTGATTTTGCTTGGCAAGGTGGTGAACCCACTTTATTAGGTTTGGATTTTTTTAAAAGAGCGGTGGATTTTCAGCAAGAATTTGCCAATGGGAAAACCATTACAAATAGTTTTCAGACAAATGGGATTGCATTAAATCGACAATGGGCAGAATTCTTTAAACAAAACAATTTTTTGATTGGTATCTCTGTAGATGGATTAAGTGATGTTCACGATCGCTATCGTATTTCCGTAAATGGACAACCGACCTTTGAACGAGTAAAAAAAGCTATTGATCTCTTGAAAGAGTATGAAGTGGAATTTAATACCTTAACGGTTATCAACGATAAAAATTGGCATAAAGGACGTGAAACATACCAAGCATTAAAAGCGCTCGGTTCAACTTTTATGCAGTTTATTCCTATCGTCGAAGTCGCCAATTATTCTTTACAACGTAGCGATTATAATCCGGGTAAAAATTATAGAATGACAGGATTTTCTGTTCCGCCTGATGGTTATGGACGCTTTTTGCTTGATGTGTTTTCTGTGTGGGTAAGAGAAGATGTTGGGCAAATTTTTGTCCGTGAATTTGATAATTTATTAGGACAGTGGCTAGGTTATCCTTCAACGAGTTGTATCCAAACTGAAACTTGCGGTTCCGCATTAGTTCTGGAAGCAAATGGCGATGTTTATTCGTGCGATCACTATGTCTATCCTGATTATAGGATTGGTAATATCCATCATCAGCCATTATCAGAGATTGCACGTTCGCCAAAGCAACAAAAGTTCGGGCAGGCGAAAAAAGAAACCCTAACCAAAGCATGTGAGAAATGTGATGTACGAATGATTTGTCATGGCGGTTGCCCGAAACATCGTATTGTCAATTTAAAAGGTGAGAAATTTAAGCACAACTATTTGTGTCCATCTTATCAACTTTTCTTTCGTCAAACGGCACCTTTAATGCACCGAATGCGTGATATTATTCAACAAGGTGGGTTAGCGGCAGAGATTATGAAAATGATCAACTAGCATTTTTTGAGGAGGGCGTAATGAAACGTTCATTGCTTAGTACTTGTTTGTTATCTGCTATGGTGGCAGGTGTCAGTCAATTTTCTTTTGAGGCACAGGCGGCTGAACCAACCAGGCCAAATGTTTTAGTTATCGTTATGGATGACTTAGGTTCAGGGCAGTTAGATTTTGCGATAGATAGTTTAGACGCCGAGGCATTAAATCAGCGTCCAGTGGCAGCACGCTATCAAGGCGATATTAATAAAATGATTGAGGCAGCACAAAAAGCGATGCCAAACGTGTCTAAATTAGCCGAATCAGGTGTAAAAATGACAAATGCGTTTGTGGCACATCCTGTATGTGGGCCTTCTCGAGCAGGCATTTTTACTGGACGTTACCCTGCCTCTTTTGGTATTTACAGCAATGATGATTCCTTTAATGGCATTCCACTTGATGTGAAATTATTACCCGCATTATTCCAAGAAAATGGTTATGCCACAGCGAATATTGGTAAATACCATAATGCAAAAATAAACCGAGATCGTAAAATTGGCAGAATCACACAGCCAGAAGATCTCAAAACACGGGATTATCACGATAATTTTTCCTCAGTCCCAGAAAAAGGCTATTTCCCAACAGATCGTGGCTTTGATTACTCTTATAGTTATTTCGTTTCAGGGGCGGCGTTGTGGCATTCTCCTGCATTATGGCGTAATGACAAGCCTGTTGCCTCGCCGGGATATTTAACACACAATTTAACCAACGAAGCGCTACAATTTATTGATAAAGTCGGGGATAAACCTTTCTTTTTAAATTTAGCTTATAGTGTGCCACATATTCCTTTAGAAGAAGCTTCACCAGCAAAATATATGGATCGTTTTAATACTGGGAATGTTGAAGCAGATAAATATTTTGCAGCCATTAATGCAGCAGATGAAGGGATTGGCAAAATTATAGATAAATTAAAAGCAGAAGGAAAATTAGAGAATACCTTGATCTTCTTCCTTTCTGATAACGGTTCCGTACACGAAGCGCCAATGCCTTTAAATGGTATGGATAGAGGATTCAAAGGGCAGCTCTATAATGGCGGATTACGTGTTCCATTCATCGTATCGTGGCCAAATCATATTCCAGCCAATAGCCAAAATGATCAGCTTATTTCGGCAATAGATATTTTACCAACCGCACTTAAAGCGGCAAAAATTTCGTTGCCTGATTCGTTAAAATTAGATGGGAAAGATATTTTACCGATCTTATCAGGTAAAGAAACGGTCTCACCTCATCAATATCTCTATTGGGCAGGCCCCGGAGCCAAACATTATAGTGAAGAGAATCAGCAATTCTGGGCAGACTATTGGAAATATATTACCTACAACACTAATCAAGCACCGAAAAATCCACACTTAGAAAAATTATCAAAAAGTTCGTGGGCTATCCGTGATAAAGATTGGGCCTTGTATTTCTATAATGATGGTAGCAATCAATTACATTTGTATCACGACAAGGTGGATCCTGCTGAAAGCAAGGATGTAGCGAGCCAGTATCCAGAAAAAGTAAAAGAGCTACAAACAGCATTTCATCATTGGATTAGCAAACAACCTAAACCAATGGTATGGAATCCAGAAGAGTTTCAAGCGATTGAAGCATCAGCAGAAGTAAAATAATGTTATTTATCAGCCACCGCGAGCGTGGCTGATTTTTTTAGGAGGAATAATGGTAAAACTCACACTAAGTATTATAGATAAAGAGAATAATATTAAATTTTGTAAAAGTGCTTTTGATTTTTTAATGTTTACTTATAAGGGGGAATATCAAGAAGGTGATCGTATCTGCATTGAAACAGATACCACACCTTGCTATTTAAAGTGTCGCTTGGAGGATAGTTTAGAAAGTAGCCTTATCTATTTAACTGAACCACGGATTGAGTATCACATTCCTTTTGGTGATAACAAACGGTTATTTAATAGTGACAAATCCTTTCAAGGAGGCATTCACTTTTTATGGATACGCGTTGCAAGAGAGTATGAGATACAACAATATACAAACCTTGCCTTTAATCCTTATTTTCAACCGCACCAGAGCGGAATGTACCCACGCATTAGTAGTAATATCAAACCAAGTAATATTCGTTTTGCCCCTTATAACGTGATTGACGGCATTTTTGATAGCAATGCCCACGGCTCGTATCCTTTTACTTCTTGGAGTAATGCACAAGATCCTAATGCAGAATTAAACATTGAATTTGGTCGAAATGTGGAAGTGGATTGCCTGATTTTAATACTCCGCGCGGATTTCCCCCATGATGCGTGGTGGCAGAATATAAGTGTTCGATTTTCTGATGGCTCAGAGGAAATATTGACATTAGCCAGAACAGGGCAACCGCAGGTATTTCATTTTGATAAACGTTATTGTGATCATCTCATTTTGACAAATTTTGTAAAAGGCGTTGATCCTTCGCCATTTACTGCCTTAACTCAAATTGAAGTGTTGGGAAAAATGCTTGATTAATAAAATGAAGATAAAAGGAAGAAATCGAAAGTGTAAATAAATATTTTATGGATTAAAATTAATCTTTTACCCTAAATTTTTATTTCGTTTTATTTCATTTATCTTTATTTTACTCTATAATTTTTACACCAGATATTTCAATGAACGAAGATAAACAGATGAAAAGTGCAATAGAAAGACGTATGGAGATCGTTGCAATAGTCAATAAAAATTCTTCTGCTCGTGTAGAAGATTTGGCTGAAACCTTTTCTGTTTCTACCGTTACTATTCGCCAAGATCTCAATTTTTTAGAAAAAAATGGTTACATTGTTCGCTCTCATGGGGGAGCGATACCGAATAAGGGGATGATTTCCGAGCTGAGTAATTCGGAAAAAAGGCATCGAAATTTAGGCGCGAAAAATAAGATTGCAGAAGCTGCATTAAAGTTTATTAATGATAATGACATTATTATTTTAGATTCAGGCACCACAACCCGAGAAATTGCCACCGCATTGAAAAAATCAGCGATCAAAAATGTACTTGTAATGACAAACGGGCTAGATATTGCTTCTGAATTAGCAGATGCTGAAAATGTTGAAATTTTAATGACTGGTGGAAAATTACGTAAAAATGCAATGTCTTTTTCAGGGCCACAAGCCGATGCAAGTTTAGCAAATTATTGTTTTAGCAAGGTCTTTCTTGGTGTGGATGGGTTTGATATTCAAGCGGGCATCACAACACATAATGAACAAGAAGCGAATTTAAATCGTATTATGTGTGATATTTCCAGCCAAGTCATTGCCGTTACCGATTCCAGTAAATTTGATAAAAAAAGTTGCCACATTATCCGAAAATTTGCGGATATTGATGTGTTAATTACGGATTCTGGAATTTCTTCTGAATATTTAACCGCACTTCAAGAAAACAATATTGAAGTGATTATTGTCGATTAAGAGGAAAAACGAATGCGTTATGCGATTAAAGTCGAAAAAGTAATGACCGCATCAGGCGAATTACTGAATAACTATGTGGTGATAAATCAAGGTAAAATTGAACGTATCCAAGAAGACAAGCCCACAGATTGCGATGTGCATTATTATCCAGACAGCTATCTTTCAGCGGGATTTATTGATGTGCATATTCACGGACGCGCAGGGGCAGATGTGATGGATGAAAATAACACCGCACTTCAAACGATTGCCCAAGCTTTACCACAAACAGGCGTTACCGCGTGGGTAGGGACGACGGTTTCAGCCCCTTGGCAAACTATTCTTTCATCAATGCAACGAATGAAAGATTACATTCAACAAGGTCATCAATCTGGTGCAGAATTGTTGGGCAGTTTTATGGAAGGTCCTTATTTCACGGAACGTCATCGTGGTTCACACCCAACAGAATATTTAATGCCCCCAACCATTCCTCAACTTGAAGAATTATTGCAAATTTCCGACCGCACTTTATTACGCGTAGCCATCGCACCTGAAATAGAAAATGCCGAGCCAGCAATTAAATGGCTAGTGGAAAATGGCGTAAAAGTATCTGTGGCACACACTAACGCCACCTTTGAACAGGTCACCAAAGCTTATTATTTAGGCGCGGATTGTGGCGTACATTTATTCAACGGAATGAGTGCGTTGCATCACCGTGAACCGGGGTGTACGGGCGCCGTGTTATATCACGATATGCTGGCAGAAATTATTGCAGACGGCATTCACGTTCACCCAGCGGTATTAAGTTTAGCGTATAAATTAAAAACTTATCGCCGAATGGTGTTGATTACAGACTGTATGCGCGCAGGCGGTTTACCTGATGGTGAATATACCTTAGGCGTACAAACGGTACGCGTACAAAATGGGCAAGCAAGAACCTTTGATGGCTCGCTTGCAGGTAGCACTTGCAGCTTAGATCAAGCGTTGCGCAATATGGTGTTTAAAGCCAATGTACCAGTATGGGAAGCCATTCAAATGGTTACCACCATTCCCGCCACTTATTTAGGCGTAGCAGATCGCATTGGCGATATCGCAGTAGGTAAAGAAGCCAATTTCACCTTATTAAACAAAGCATTACAAGTGCAAGCCACTTATATTCAAGGTAAGCCTGTATATCAGTGCGGTGAAAAAATTTAATATTTTTTATAGTTACAAAAATGGAGAGAAAATAATGTCAAATTTAAGAACTGAACGTTTAAAAAAATTATGTAGCCAAGACAATTTAATTGCCGCATTGGCAATTGATCAACGTGGTGCATTACGCCGTATGCTTGGTGAAGATGCTACCAATGCCCAATTAGCAGAATTTAAAGTCTTGGTTTCAGAGTATTTAACCCCTTATGCGTCATCTATTTTATTAGATCCAGAGGTGGGTTGGAATGCCGCACAAAAACGCTCAGAAAATGCCGGATTATTAATGGCATACGAAAAAACAGGGTATGACAAAACACAACCGGGTCGTTATCCTGATTTAATTGATGATGTATCCGTGCAACGCTTAAAAGCACAAGGCGCAGATGGCATTAAATTATTACTTTACATTGATATTGATGAAGGAAAAGAGGTCAATGACCGCAAAGAAGCCTTTGTTGAACGTGTTGCCTCAGAATGTAAAGCAGAAGAAATGCCATTTTTCCTTGAACTTGTAAGCTATGACGCAACTATTTCTGATCCAAAAGAATATGCGAAAGTTAAACCACGCAAAGTGATCGAAGCAATGAAACGCTTCTCCGAACCCCGTTTTGGCGTTGATGTGTTAAAAGTGGAAGTGCCAGTGGATATGAAATTTGTTGAAGGTTTTGCAGAACAAGAAGCCGTATATAGCCAAGAGCAAGCAAAAGCCTACTTCAAAGAACAAAGTGAGGCAACTTCTCTTCCATTTATTTTCCTCAGTGCAGGCGTGAGCGCACAGCTATTCCTAGATACCTTACGTTTTGCTAAAGCGGCTGGCTGTGATTTCAATGGCGTACTATGCGGACGTGCCACTTGGGCAGGGGCTGCTGAAATTTTTAAAGCCCAAGGCGCAGAAGCAGCAAAACAATGGTTACTTACTGAAGGTAAAGCCAATATTGAAGCATTGAATAGCGTATTAAAAGAAACAGCTCAGCCGTTAGACATTTAATCTTATCGTGTAATGAACAGAAAAGCGGTCTATTTTAGACCGCTTTTTATTTAAAGCATCGTTTTGAAAATTTTAGATCAAGATCACATAATCAAAACTTACTCATAGACAGAATGGCTATTCTCATTTAAATTCAGGTTTATTTATATTACTCAGCTGGGTTTGGTTTCATCTTTCAGTGAGAATTTTAGTGGGCAGGTTATTTGAAAACACGCCTATCGTGATATATCCCATCACCATTATTCGCTTAATGCGACAAAAACAGAGATAAATGTTTTATTTACTATAGGAGAAATTGTTATGAAAAAATTATTACTTGCGACCCTTTGTACAGCGGCATTTTCAATGAATGTTGCAGCAGAAGGCCCAGCCAAAACCTATAATGTCGCATTTGAATCGCAAGCTCCCGTGTTAGATGGGAGATTGGATGATGCAGTATGGGGTAAAGTAAAAGGCGTTACTGATTTTGTGAATCCTTGGGAACAAGCGGAAATGCCAAAAACGGAGTTCAAAGCGTTTCACGATGATGAAAATTTCTATTTTTCATTTGATGTTGAAGATCCAAATGTGGTGGTTTATGACAGCACTGATCACGAATGGATGGTTGCCCGTGAAGATCGCGTAGAATTATTTATGGCGCCCGGTGAAATTGATAAACCCCAAGCTGACGGTAAATATCCAAAATATGTCGCATTAGAAATGGACTACAAAGGTCGTAGCTTATCTATGCTGCGTGATGTCGAAAAAAACATTAATGCAGAATGGGATCCTAAAACCTTACAAACCGTTGGGGTTCGTACTGAAAAAGGTTATACCCTAGAAGGTAAAATTGCATTAAGTGAATTAAAAGAACATCATTTAATTCAAGGCAATAAAATTCGCGCAGGTGCTTATCGTGCAGAATTTTCTATTATTAAAGGGAAAGGCAAAGAACAAGCAAATTGGATTACTTGGGTTGATCCAAAAACAGAGAAACCAAATTTCCACATTAATTCTTCTTTTGGTGAATTTGTGTTAGAACCTAAAAAATAATAGATATTCATAAAAAAACGCCGTTGGAAAACGGCGTTTTTATTGTGCATTTGATTTTATTCAGCAAATGGGTCACGAAGAATCATTGTTTCAACACGATCTGGCCCAGTTGAAAGAATATCTACAGGCACACCAGTTACTTCTTCAATGCGTTTGATGTAGTTACGTGTATTTTCAGGCAGTTTATTCACGTCTGTCACGCCAAAGGTGCTTTCTTTCCAGCCCGGTAATGTTTCATAAATAGGTTCAACGCCTTCCCAGTCTTTTGCCGCCAGTGGCGCAAATTCAGCAATTTCCCCATTTGGCATTTTGTAACCGACACAGATTTTGATTTCATCAAAGCCATCTAATACATCCAGTTTTGTCATACAGAAACCGGAAATAGAGTTTACTTGGATCGCTCGACGCATTGCTACTGCATCAAACCAACCACAACGACGTGGACGACCTGTTACCGCACCAAATTCATTACCTTTACGTGCAATTTCAGCGCCAACTTCATCAAATAATTCTGTTGCAAATGGTCCACCTCCAACACGCGTACAGTAGGCTTTAATAATGCCTAAAACATAGTCAATATGGCGAGGCCCAAAGCCCGAACCTGTGGAAACACCGCCAGCGGTGGTATTTGAACTGGTTACATAAGGATAGGTACCTTGGTCAATATCAAGCATTGTACCTTGCGCACCTTCAAAAAGAATGTTATCACCATTTTTGCGCGCCACATCAAGAATGGCCGTAACATCAGCCACCATACCTGTAATAATCGGTGCAACAGCAATCACATCATCTAATGTTTTTTGATAATCAACAGGCTCTGCTTTGTAATAATGTACTAATTGGAAATTATAATAATCTAAGATTGCTTTAAGTTTTTCAGCAAAATTTTCTAGGTCAAATAAATCACCCACACGTAAACCACGGCGAGCGACTTTATCTTCATAGGCAGGTCCAATACCACGTCCTGTTGTGCCGATCGCTTTTTTACCTAATGCGGCTTCACGTGCTTTATCCATTGCTACGTGATAAGGTAGGATTAATGGGCAAGCTTCAGAAATAAGTAAACGTTCACGAACATTAATGCCACGTCCTTCAAGTTCCCCCATTTCTTGCATTAATGCATCAGGTGCAAGCACCACACCATTACCAATTAAACAAGTTACATTATCACGTAAAATACCTGATGGAATAAGACGTAATACTGTTTTTTCGCCATTGATAATAAGGGTATGCCCTGCATTATGTCCGCCTTGATAACGAACAACATATTTTACGCGATCTGTTAATAGATCAACGATTTTTCCCTTACCTTCATCGCCCCATTGAGCGCCTAAGATAACGACACTTTTTCCCATAAAATCCGCCTTAGCTGAGTTGTAATGAATGAAAAACAGTGAGCTACTTTACTATTTTATGCTCATAATCTCAACGTAAAATAACGATTTGTGATAGATTTTTTATCTAAAGTGCGGTTTAAAATTTATTCATTTTGGCGATTAGAAAAATCCTGCCTTATCAATGAAAATTGAAATGAGTGATTATTTATGCGCTAACCAATTCCTCCGCCACCGCTTCTGCTTGTTTAAGGACAAATTCAATGGCTTCAGTGGCAAGATCGGGCGGATATTTATATTTTAATAATGTGCGTCTAATTAATACACGCATTCTAGCGCGAACGGCCTCTTTTTGCTGCCAATCTATCGTAACGGAACGGCGTAGTTGATCGGTGATTTCTTTAGCAAGAAGAATCAAGGCGGAATCTTCCATTTTTTCCACCGCACTTTGGTTACGAATCAACGCATCGTAAAAAGCAAGTTCAGTATGAGTTAGCCCTAATTTCTCCCCTTTAGCGAGTTGATATTCAATTTCTTTAGCAAGCTCAACTAATTCACGGATGATTTCCATGACAGTCAAATTATGATTGTTATATTGGTTCATCATCTCTTTGAGTTTTTCCTCAAAGGTTTTTTGCATAGCAATATTATTACTTGCTTTATTACGAATTTCGCTTTTTAAATAGCCTTCCATTGCACAAGCCCATAGGGTAGGCGTGTTGCTATGTTTTACCATTCCAATAAAATCTTCAGAAAGAATTGAAAGATCAGGGCGTTCTTCCCCCATCAATTCAAATAAATCAACCACGCCATCGGAATGAACAGCTTGATTAAGTAAACTGATTAATTTAATTTGCTTTTCCTTTGTAGAACTTGTGTGATTGCCTTGATTTTCTGCTTTCATAATGGTGGCACGTACGGCATCAAAAAAGGCGAGCTGTTGGCGATAAGGCTGAATATTTGGCATTGAACTACAAAGCATAAAGCCTTTTTTGGCTAAACGCACCGCTTGCAAAAAGGCTTTTTTACGTGGTGTATCGGTATGGTGAGAAAAATCTTGGGAAAATTCCACCGCACTTTGTGAATGATTTTTTTGATAATCTAAGGCTAAAATATGGTTTGCACCAAAGCGAATGGCATTGAGTAACGCAGTCGGATCATCTAATGTTAATACCTTAGCTAAATCAAAAGGGTTACCATTAACAGGTGTTGCAAATTGGCCACGAATAATATCAATATATTCAAGCATTTTTTGAAAGACTTGTTCAATATTGGTTTTAACCTGATCTTTACCCCCCGCATTTGTATATTGCTTGGTTGCTTGTTTTAATTCTTCGGCTAAACCCACATAATCCACAATTAAACCGCCATTATCACGGCTTTTATTGCGGAATACACGATTCACTCTCGCAATCGCCTGCATTAAATTATGCCCTTGCATTGGTTTATCAATATACATCGTATTACATACTGGGGCATCAAACCCCGTTAGCCACATATCTCGCACAATGACTATTTTTAGTGGATCATCAGGATCTTTAAAACGTTTTTCTAAGGTTTTACGATCTTGCGAAGTATAAATATGCTTTTGCATTGTTTCGGGATCGCTGGCATTACCCGTCATCATAATTTTAATCGCCCCTTGATTGATATCATCACTATGCCAATGAGGGCGTAATTTAATTATCTCATCATACAGTTTTACGCAAATTTTACGGCTCATTACCACTGCCATGGCTTTACCCTCTTCGAGTTCAGTCCGCCTCTCAAAATGCCGCACCAAATCTTCAGCTAATTTTGCGATTCTTTCATCTGTTCCCATTAACTGTTCACGCAAACGGAAAGAATAGCTTTCTTCGTCATCATCAAGTAAACGTTGCGCTTCTTGCACAGCGTGTCGAAAGGCTTGACTTTCTTGTAATGGAATTTGTCGTGCTTCATAAATAATCGGTACTGTGGCCCCATCTTGCACAGCATCTTGAATATCATAAATAGAAATATATCTACCGAACACTTCTTGCGTATCACGATCTTCTAAGCTCACAGGCGTACCAGTAAAGCCGATAAAACTCGCATTGGGCAATGCCGTACGCAAATATTTTGCATAGCCCTCACGATAAGCCCCCTGTTGATTAATTTTCTGACTAAATCCATACTGCGAACGATGGGCCTCATCGCTAATCACAATAATATTATGGCGTTCATTTAATACAGGGTATTGCAGCTCACCTTCACGTAAAGCAAATTTTTGAATTGTGGTAAAAATAATGCCACCGCTTTCTCGTTTGGCCAATTCTGCCCGCAATGCTTCTCGATCATCTGCTTGAATGGGCGTTTGTCGTGTTATTTCCTGATCTTGGCTAAAGGTAGCAAAAAGCTGTCCATCTAAATCATTACGATCTGTTACCACCACAATAGTTGGGTTTTTTAATTCAGGCTGAGTAATCAGCTTACCCGCATAAAACAACATTGAAAGCGATTTCCCAGAACCTTGCGTATGCCACACCACACCTATTTTACGACTATCACTTAACTGCGCAGCAATGGTGGCTTCGACAGCCGCATTCACCCCATAAAATTGATGATAAGCGGCAATTTTTTTCACCGTTGTTCCTTTATTATCCGCCTCAAACACAACGAAAGATTGCAGATAATCAAGTAATACCTGAGGCGAAAACAGCCCTTGTAATAAGCCTGAAAGCTCATTTTCAAAGTTTATACGCAGGCTGCCTTGGCTTTCATCCACCACACGCCAAGGCATAAAACGCTGAAAATCCGCCGTGAGCGATCCTACGCGTGCGATTGTACCGTCTGAAATCACCATTAATTGATTAAACACAAAGAGATCCGGCATTTCTCGTTTATAGGTTTGCAGTTGGTTAAATGCTTTATCTAAATCCGCACTCACATCAAGGGGATTTTTAAGCTCAAAGATAACTAATGGTAAGCCATTAATAAAACAGAGAATATCAGGGATACGCTTGCCTTTATCCCCTTCAATTTCCAATTGATTAACCACATAAAAGAGATTATTTTCAGGCTGTTTAAAATCCACCAGCAGTGCCACATCGTGCTTTTCTTGCCCATCTTCCTGATAATGTACTTTTATCCCTTGCTTTAACTGATTGTAAAACTGCTTGTTGCGTTCTTCTACTGAGAGAATATTAGTCTGTGTAATTTGCTGTACAACATTTTGCAAGACAGATTGTGGTAAGTGAGGATTAATCTGGCGTAAACTTTGTAATAAGTGAGGTATTATCACCACTTCCGTTAGACTTTCTCGCCAAGGGCAATCCTGTTCAGCCAATACCTCCTTGCCATAGGCATATTGCCAACCAAGAGATTGCAATTGTTCAATAGCAAGGTTTTCAATGGTGGATTCGTTGATTTGCATTGGGGATCCTTTTTATTATTTCTCTGAATTTTCCTTTATTCTTTTATAAAAAGCTAATTTGTAGAGAATGTGATTGATATTTTTTAATATTAGTTCATAGAACGTAGTTATTTAATTATTTTATTTATAATTTCATCCCATTCTTCAGGTTTTTTTCTATATTCTTTTAAATATTTTGATAAAGTAATGGCAGAAATTCCTAATTTTTCTGCTATTGCAGCATTAGATTTTAATCGTAATACATTTTCTTTGTAGAAAATGATCGCTTTTGCAATTTTTATTTTTGTTTTACCTGTAAATTCTTTTTTCTTCTTTATTTTTAAGTGATAAGGATTTACACATTTTGGATTTTGGCAATTCTCTCGAATAACTAACCATTTTGGATAGTATATATTGGGATTTTCATACATAAGTAAAAATAATCTAACAGAAATGGAAATAACCTTGTCTTGTTTTCTTAGGTAATAATAGGGAAGAATGCCATTCATAGAATGAGTCCAAATAAAACAGTCTGTATCTTCATCAATAATAATATATTTATAGATATTGTTGATGATGTTTTCAATTTCGTCTTTTGAATATAAGTCATCTAACTTATTCATCGTTTTTTTCGTTGTATTCATTAATTAATATATCCCAAGGTTCAGGGTTTTCTCTATAAATCTTAAGGTATTTTGAAAGCGTAGAGTTGCTGATTTCTAATTTGATGGCAATTTCTCCATCAGTATCATATAAATATCTATTGTTTTTATAGAATCGAAGAACTTCAACCATTTTCTGAGTAACCTTTTTCATCTTTTGTGGCATTGCATTCTCAATTTTTTTATTAGCCATATAGTTACTTGATTCTTCGATGATTTTTAAATGGTAAGGATTTACGCACATCATATTTCCACAAGTAGAATCTACCTTAATTCTATATTTAAAATTTCTATCAGGATTTTCATACATTAGGAAAAAACGTTTTATAGTAATGTAAATTCTTTTATATCCTGAGTTAATAATAAGATAAGGTGTTGTATTATCAGTAAGCCCTTTCCATATACAACAATCAGTTTTATTATCCACTTCAATATATTTTGATATTTCATCAAGAATAAGATTTAATTCTTCTTCTGTGTATATATTATGTAATTTTGCCATGTGGGTATTCCTATTTTATTTCTGAACTGGAAAATTCCCTTTTATAAAGATGATTGGGGATTTTCATCATTATTTTTATTTAAGGCTTTTTTATACCCTAAAATCAAAGGGTGTTCACTATTCCTTTTGCTTAGCAAACTGACAAGTTGAGCAATCACTTTATAAGCTGATGGATAAGTGCCAATATAACCATTTTTGATTAAGTTGGACAAATCAGAAATACCTATACTTTTTCCTTTTAAAACAGTATCTGTTATGCAAAGACCACCTCTTTCACCGTTAAACTTACCTTGTTTTTTTAGTATTTCATATAGCTGCAATGGGATGATGTATGAATTAAAACCTTCCTGTGTTTCTTTATTTTTTAAAAATCTAATAAAAAAAGGATTTTGATTCATTCTATAAATATCCTCACTTTCCAATTCTGGTGATTGTATGTTCTCGCTAATGTATCTTATGGTGTCTTGCATTTTTCTAACTTGTTCTTCTAATCGCCTATCACGACAGCCCCAGCTATTAGATGAATATTTCAACATTTTGTATTGAATCATGATTAAATTTTGATCTATATCATTCATAAAGACCAAATCAACACCAAAATAATCTTCTATTTTATTTCTATTAGCCATAATTATAAATAATTCTTCATCATAGCTTTTATATGAATAACAACCAAATTGATCAATATTATGTTCTGGCAGCATCATTTTAATTTCATGAGGAATAGCATTATCTTCAAAAATGATTTCTTCACTGTGAGTGTCTTGGTGAAAACCAGCAAAACTAAATAAATTTTTCTTTGCTTCTTGTTCAAGCTCAATATTAATTGGTTTGAATAATATATTTAAAATAAAATCATTAGCATCTGGATTTTTTTCTGCTATCGATTCAAAAATTTTTAAACTTATATTTTTAGAGAAGGTAGCATTTTCTTCCTTATATTTTTCTTTGAAATTTCTTTGTTTATTTGGATCTAGGGTTTCTTCGAAATTTTGAAGATCAAAATCAATCTCAAAATTTTCTTTTGAGAGAATAATTTTCCTATGACTGGAATCAGCTTTTTGCTTATTTTTAATAATAAATAGAAATAGTTGATTTTTAGAATCTGAGCTATTATGAATGCGCTCGACCAATACAATTCTTCCCTTTGCGTATTTATCAGCTTTAGAATACGGGATTGAATAGGAATATCCTTTATCTTTATCAATATCAAAACCTTCTTGTTGATCATCGTTATCAGTAATTCGGTGAAAAATAATGCCTTTTAAAATAATTTTTAGTAAATCATCATTCATAACTCAATCTCTCCATTTAAAAGTTTTGGTAGTAAGGTGTCTCTAGTTTCTGATAAGGTTATATTTTTATCATGATTTTTATAAATTAGACTATAGATAAAATTTACCTGATCATAAAATTTATCCAATATAGTTTTCTCGGGTAACATGATTTTTAGTTTAGATAAATCTTGAATGGTAATTTGTGCTTGAACTGAACCTGATGCAAACATACTTAAATCAAAATTTTTCAAATGATTTTCAAGAAAATAAAGATTTAGGTTTTCTTTCTGATATTCAATAACCAGTGAATTACTTGTTATGTATGAAAATGGCTTGCTTACAGATACTTTTCCCACCGTTCCACGACAACCAATTAATACCTGTCTTTCTTCGTATAAATATCGATCGTTGTATCCAATGATACCGTTGGCACCGTAAACAGGGTATCCCGATTGCTTCAATTGTTTTTTCGGCAAACCTTTACCATAGATAATACGGCATACTTCATTGATTGGCTTCACCTCCCACCCCTCTGGCACTAAACCTAATTCGCTGTCGGTAAAGGCGCTGGGGAAGGCTTGGGCGGTTTGCCGTAAGGTTTGATACGCATCGGGATCGCTTTGGGCTAAGGCGGTGATGGCATCTAGGGTTTTGCCGCTTAGGGAAGCCATGGCGGCAAGCTCGGCATCTTCGGCACTGCCGCCTGCTGCCAAGACTTCCGCCTTGGCGTGTACAGGGGCAAAATCAATAAACCAATGTTTAAAAATCGCTTGGGCAATCGCTTCTAGGGTTTGATTGGTTTGGGTGTTGAGGGCGATTTTTTTATCTATCTTTGAAAGAATAGAGCAAATTATTTCTTGATATTCTATTGGTGGTAATTTAATAACTATCTTTTTTAAAGATGCTATTGTTAATGCTTTTTGTGTTGAGCCAATAGCAATATTATCAATTTGCTTTTTACCTATTACAGATGAAAACCAATAAAATAGAAATTTACTGTTCAATTTATTAGAAAAGTTTTTGAACCAAGTTAGATTGCCATCTTTAAAATAAAATATATCATCTTTATTAACTAGGTAGGGAATACCTAAAGTTCCAACTGAAGTTAATAAAATATCATTTTCTACGGGAACTCCAAACTTATTTTTAATATCATTAAATCTATTATCAGATATAAATAATTTTGTAGAAATTTTATTTCCTTGGGTCAATTCTATAATTTCTTTCGAGCGATAAAAAGGAATTCCTTGAGATGTATATTCACTTCGCATAATTCTTTTACTTGATGTTATTTCAAGTAATTCACCTAAACTATATTCTTTCCACTCACTCATTATTTCTCTATTTTTCATACCAATCCCCCCAAACTCTTCTTAATCGCCTCTTCCAGCTCTCGTCCCTGTGCAAACTGTTCCGCCAGTTTTGTCGTTAGTTCTGCCATTTTTTCTTCAAAAGGGATACCGTCATCTTCCTCTTCAGGCGTGCCGACATAACGCCCGGGGGTGAGAATGAAATCATTATTGGCGATTTCTTCAAGGCTTGCGGCATAGCAGAAGCCTTCTTGATTCTCATAGCCTTTGTTTTGCTGCCAAGCATGATAGGTGTTGGCGATGTGGGCTATGTCCTCAGGGGTAAAATCGCGCAGAGTGCGGTCTTTCATATAGCCCACTTGCCGTGCATCAATAAACAGCACTTCGCCTTTACGGGCTTTGGCTTTGTTGAAAAACCAAATACAAGCGGGAATCTGAACATTGGTAAAAAGCTGGCTAGGCAGGGCAACCATTGCTTCCACTAAATCCGCTTCCACAAGACGGCGGCGGATTTCACCCTCACCATTTGTTTGGCTGCTCATTGAGCCGTTTGCTAGCACAATGCCCATTCGCCCTTGTGGCACAAGGTGGTAGAGCATATGCGAAATCCACGCAAAGTTGGCGTTGCCTTTTGGTGGCACGCCGTATGCCCAGCGTGGATCGCCTTGTAGGGATTCGTCCCACCAGTCTTTCACGTTAAATGGCGGATTAGCCATTACAAAATCCATTTTCATATCAATATGTTGTGGATTAGTGAAGCTGTCGCCGCGGCTACCAAAGTTAAATTCAATGCCGCGGATTGCCATATTCATTGCAGCTAGCTTCCAAGTGGTGGGGTTGTATTCTTGTCCGTAGATAGAGACTTGGTTGATATTGCCTTGGTGCGCCGCGATAAATTTTTCTGTTTGCACAAAGAAACCACCCGATCCCATTGCTGGGTCATAAATACGTCCGTGGTAAGGTTCAAGCATTTCAACAATCAGGCTGACAATGGATTTAGGGGTGAAATATTCCCCCCCTTTTTGTCCTTCTTTCGCGGCAAATTCACCAAGGAAATATTCATATACGTGGCCAAGAATATCTTTTGCCGCCATTGAAATCGGTGCGCCGTTATAAGTAGGTTGGCTGAAATCGGTATCAGAAAAGGTGTTAAGCAAGCCGATCAGCGTTTTATCATTGATGTCGTAACCTGAAATACGTTGGATAATCCCCTTAAGTTTTGGATTTTCATTTTCAATGGCAGAAAATGCGTTATCAATAAGATTTGCCACGCCACGGAATGAGCCACCCCAAGGTAATTGGCTACCTTGATTGAGCGTTGCGATGTTGCGAATGGTTTCCCAACGAGCTTGTTGTGGTACCCAGAAGATATTTTCTGCGGTGTAGTTGTCTTGTAGCTCCATTTCACTATTGAGGAGGTTTTGATATTCTTCAGCAGAATAACCATTTGGATCAAGATAAAGGGGGTCTTGTGGATCTTGTAGCTTGGTGTGAAGTTTTTTGCGAAATGTGGTGAAGCTATCAGAAACGTATTTTAAGAAAATTAAGCCTAGAACGATATGTTTATAATCAGAGGCGGAAAGTTGGCTACGCAGCTTATCTGCTGCTTGCCATAGACGAGCATCTAAATCATTTAAAAAGGCTTGCTGTTGTGCCAGGCTGGCACTACAATCTTGCTGTGCTGTGCTGTGCTGTGCTGTGCTGTGCTGTGCTGTGCTGTGCTGTGCTGTGCTGTGCTGTGCTGTGCTGTGCTGTGCTGTGCTGTGCTGTGCTGTGCTGTGCTGTGCTGTTATTCATAAAACGTGGTTTCTCCTACTAATAATGATTTTTGTAGCATTATATCATTCCACTTTTGAATGAAAAGGTGAATTTCCTTTAATCCTTTTTAGCCTATAAATGCTCACTTGAGTGTTGTTTTCGCTTTGGCATTAAGATGATAATCATTCGCTTTAATTGAGCTATTGCACGAAAAGTGCGGTGCAATAAATGTGCTTTTTTGTGTAAATATAGAGGGAAATAAAAACCGCCGCGAGGTGAATAGCGGCGGTGATGAGGGGTTATTCAAATAGATTTTGATGTAATGCTCTTACCACATCATCTGCTTGTTCGCTTTGTACTAGCATACAAATATTATTTGTGCTTGCACCGTAGCTTATCATTCTTACATTATAGGCTTCTAAGGTATCAAAAATTTGTTTTGCGATACCACTGGTAATATGTAAGTTATTACCGACTAATGCCACTAAAGAAAGCCCCGTATCCACTTTCACACTTGACACTTCTCGGAGTTCAGCCAGTAATTCAGGGGAAAGCATTTCCGCACCTGATGAGGCAGAGCCGGTTTTGTCTAAGGTGAGGGCGACACTCACTTCTGATGTGGTGATGGTATCCACGGAAATTTTGTGTTTAGCGAGGATATTAAAAATATTCGCGAGGAAGCCTTGGGCGTGTAGCATACTGAGGCTTGAGAGGGTAACCAATGTTTGATCACGGCGTAATGCAATGGCACGGAATGTTGGGCGTGGTTGTGGATCTTTGGTTACCCAAGTACCACCATCTTGTGGGGCTTTGCTTGAGCCAACAAACACAGGAATGTTACTACGCACCGCTGGAAGTAGGGTAGCAGGGTGTAACACTTTCGCGCCGAACGTTGCCATTTCTGCGGCTTCAGCAAAGCTCATTGTGTCAATGCGTTTTGCATTCGGCACAATGCGTGGATCGGTGGTGTAGATCCCAGCGACATCGGTCCAAATTAAGACATCTTTCGCATTTAAGACTTCAGCTAAGAGAGCCGCTGAATAATCACTACCGCCACGTCCTAAGGTGGTGGTTTTGCCTTGTGGATCACGTCCGATGAAGCCTTGTGTAATGATCATTGTGTCATTATCTTGCGCTAATAAAGGTTTTAATAAGGTATCGCTATTTTTTTGTGTTTGCGCATCATCGGGTGCTGCCTTACCAAAGTGGCTGTTTGTGGCAACAATGGTACGCACATCAACCCAAGTGGCTTTCGCGCCAAGCTCTTTTAATACTTGAACAAAGAGTAGGGTGGACATCATTTCACCTTGGCAGATTAGTTCGTCTGTTAAGGCTGGGGAAGTTGCAACACTGGCGGCATCGGCTAAGGTTTCGATATGGCTTAAAATCTCTTCGATTTTTGCCCGCACTTGGCTGTCGTCTTGCAGTTCAGCAAGGATATTTTCTTCAATTTGACGCACTTCTGCGATTAATTTTTTACGCTCTTCGGCTTCTTTACCATTAGCAAGCGCCACCAGTAAATTAGTGATCCCTGCTGAGGCTGAAAGGACAACCACGCGCGTATTCGGATCGGCGATGACAATGTTCGCACAGGCACTCATTGCGCTATGATTTGCAACACTGGTGCCACCAAATTTTGCTACCGATAGATGAGACATAATTCATTCCTTCTGATAAAAATAAAAGATGTTGTATTTAAAGCCTTAGAAATAACGATTTCACCAAACATTGTCAAATAATATTTTATGAAATCCAATAAAAAACGCCATTTCTAAAATGACGTTTCGATATTTTAAGATTTTACCCCTGATAATCAAATAATTTTCAATTAAGGGCGAGAAAGGTAATCGCCAACGCCCACCCATTTATAGGAAGTAAGGGCTTCTAATCCCATTGGCCCACGAGAATGTAATTTTTGCGTACTCACCGCGACTTCTGCACCAAGACCAAATTGTCCACCATCGGTAAAACGTGTACTTGCATTGACATAAACCGCCGCACTATCAACTTGATTGATAAATTGTTGTGCTAAACGCTGTGAGCTGGTTAAGATCGCATCGGAATGTTGCGTACCATATTGATTAATAAAGGCGATAGCTTCATCAATATCGTTTACAATTACTACGTTAAGATCAGGCGATCCCCATTCTTGTTGTAATGCTTCGGTGTTTAATGGCTCAACCTCTGCCCCGGCTTTGGTTAATAAGGAAAGTGCGGTACTATTTGCGTGAAATTTTATTTTCGCTTGGTTAAATTCAGCCAGCATCGGTAAAAATTGTTCGGCGATGCTTTCTTGTACTAAAAGTGTTTCCAGTGTGTTGCAGGTGCTTGGGCGTTGTGTTTTTGCATTATTAATCACGGCTAAGGCACGTTGTAAATCGGCACTTTCTTCCACAAACGTATGGCACACGCCAACACCGCCAATAATCACTGGAATGGTGGCGTTTTCTTTACAGAGTTGATGTAGCGTTGCACCACCTCTTGGAATAAGCATATCTACATAGCGATCTAATTTCATTAATTGCATTACAAGTTCACGGTTAGGATCGCGAATGGCTTGCACC
The DNA here is from genome assembly GCF_026226765.1 of Avibacterium sp. 21-599. Taxonomy (NCBI): domain Bacteria; kingdom Pseudomonadati; phylum Pseudomonadota; class Gammaproteobacteria; order Pasteurellales; family Pasteurellaceae; genus Avibacterium; species Avibacterium sp. 21-599. The sequence continues at coordinate 188,274 of NZ_JAKKOB010000001.1, read as the reverse complement.
GCATACTGCGGTAAATTAGCTTGTAATAGGGCTTGCTGTATCACTTCCACTAAGATGTTGTTAGAATGTTGGGTTTCTTTTCCACCGCGTAGAATCACGGCGTTACCTGTTTTTAAGCAAAGGCTTGCCACATCAATGGTAACATTCGGGCGAGCTTCATAGATGGTGGCAACAACACCAAGTGGGACACGAACACGTTCAATTTTTAACCCACTTTCTAGCGTACCACCATCAATAATTTTGCCAACAGGATCGGGCAGAGAAATAATATGGCGAACATCTTGTGCAATAGCGTGCAAGCGTTCTGGGGTGAGCAATAGGCGGTCGATTAATGCGTCAGATAAGCCATTTTGCTTGGCAATTTGAATGTCCTTAGCATTTTCAGCCAGAATGCGATCGGCTTGCTGTTCTAACTGATCCGCAATGCACTGTAAGGCGTGATTTTTTTCTTTTTCGCTACATTGTGCCAGTGCAAAAGCCGCTTGTTTGGCTTGTTTTCCCATTTGTTCTAAATTCATTGTATTATCCTTCATTATTTTATTTTTTTCGGTAATTTGTCATTGCTATGCTTTTCTGCGATTTCTTGTTCTTGATAATCAAAGACGGGTAAATGCCATTCAAAACGAATTGCCAATAGCCGAATCGTAAAGCCACTGATGAGGGTAACAATTACAACAAGGCTATGATTAAGCGTTAATTGGCTTAAACCAATATAAATACTTGCGGCAAATAATGCAACGCTGGCGTAGAGCTCTTTTTGGAACACAAGGGGGATTCGGTTGCATAACAGATCGCGTAGTACGCCACCAAATGCACCCGTAATAATGGCAGCGATAATGGCAATGGTAAAGCTATGCCCCATATCTAATGCAATTTGCGTGCCAATAATGGAAAACACGATAAGCCCTAAGGCATCTAATACCAAGAAAATGGTGCGAAAATAACGCATAAAATGGCGAATAAACGGGGCAATAAATACAGTTAATACCGCCGCACTGGCAACAATTAAAAAATAATGAGGGTTTTTCACCCAGCCAAGTGGATAATGCCCAAGCAACACATCTCGCACCGAGCCGCCGCCAATGGCGGTCATTGAAGCGATGATAATTACGCCAAAAATATCCATTTTTTCGCGTCCTGCGGCTAAAGCCCCTGTGATTGCTTCGGCAGTAATGCCGATAATATATAAAATGCTCAGTAGCATAATCGCCTTCATTAAAGTGCGGTGAAAATTTCTGTTATTTTAGAGGGGAATAGGCGGTGTAACAAGGATAAAAATACAGAGATTTTTGACCGCACTTTTAAATTTCTGCATAATGTGCCACTTATTACGATAGAAAGGAAAAATTATGTCAGAAAGTCGCTCTCAATCTTTGACCTTTATACTGAGTGCAATCCCACTTTGTTTGTTACTTTTACTGGATAACTTTGCCTTATATTTACAAGGACAGCCGAAAGCCATTTCTCATTTGAGCTTAGCGGTGCTTACGGCACAATTAGTCTGTTTACTGGTGTTTTATAAAGGGCAAATTTGTAATGGGCAACGAAGTCGATTAGTTGCAGTGAATGGCTATTTGTTCGTTTATTGGGGATATTGGCTACTGCTGAGTGTATGCTCAAATCATCATTATGTGCTGACTGATATGGTGAGTTTATGCGGTATTGGTCTTTCACTGGCAATCTGGTTTCAACCGGCGGATATGCAATTACGCAAAGCTATTTTAGTGTTTGCTAGCTTGTTTGGCGTGCTTGGTGTGGTGGTTTATGGCTTGATCTTTTTGCAACTACCTTGGCTTGCTTTGTTGCCTTACAATTTCTTTGGGCAATGCTTTATTGGGATCATTCTGGCAAATCTTTTTTTAGTGATTGCTAAAAATCGCTTACAAAGTTTTATTGCCTTATTGCCACTTGCGATGATGATTTTCTTATTATTAAATGGTGTGCTGTCCACGTTATTGATCTACTTTGCACATCAAAGTGCGGTGATTTTTCCGAATAAATTTGCCTTAGCGCTTTATTTTTTCTTGCATTTGGTTGTAGTATCAATGATTGCATTGCCGATTTTGACGAAAACCAAGTTCAGTTATCAAACGTTGTTGTTGCTCTTTTTTATCGCCTTGAGTTTGCCTATTTGGGCGAATTTTAGTTTGATTGCAGGATAGAAAAATAGGGCAGAATGTTCTGCCCTAATTATTTATGGTTTATAGATGATTTCTACGCCTTCATCATCTTCTTCTGACCAATTGTCCCAATCCTCATCTTCATCATCAAATTGATGTTCAGAAAGTTGTTCTTGGTGATAATCGTCCCATTTGAATTTTACTTCTTCTGGATTTTCAGGTTCTTTCTCTTCTTCCCTTGGATGGGCATCGAGATAATCCATAATATCACGACAAAGTGGTTCAACATTTTTGCCAGTGGCGGCGGAAATTAGATAATAATCACCGTCCCAATCTAAGCGTTGCAGAATCTCTTTAGCACGCTCGTGCGCTTCTTCATCAGACATTGTGTCGATTTTGTTAAACACTAACCAGCGTGTTTTTTCTGCTAGTTTTTCGCTATATTGGAAAAGCTCACTTTCAATAATTGCAATGTTATCCGCAGGATCGCTACCGTCAATTGGATTGATATCGACAAGGTGAATCAGCACACGACAACGCTCCAAATGTTTTAAGAAACGGATCCCTAAGCCCGCCCCCTCTGAAGCTCCTTCAATTAAGCCCGGAATATCAGCCACCACGAAGCTACGATGCGCATCAATACGTGCTACCCCTAAACTTGGTACAAGTGTGGTGAAAGGGTAGTCGGCCACTTTCGGTTTTGCCGCAGAAACGGCTCGGATAAAGGTGGATTTGCCCGCATTGGGTAAGCCGAGCATTCCCACATCGGCAAGTAACATTAGCTCTAATAAAAGATCCCGTTTTTCCCCCGGTGTGCCATTCGTTTTTTGACGTGGTGCACGGTTTACTGAAGATTTAAAACGGGTGTTGCCTAAGCCGTGATAGCCCCCTTTGGCAATGAGCATTTTTGCCCCGTGTTGGGTTAAATCGCCCAGAATCTCTTTGGTATCATTGTCTATAGCTCGTGTTCCTACCGGCACTCTTAAGGTAATATCTTTACCACGACGACCTGTACAATCTGAACTACGACCATTTTCGCCCCGTTGTGCCGCAAAACGTTTTTCAAAACGGTAGTCAATCAGGGTGTTAAGGTTTTCATCGGCAATTAAATAAACATCGCCACCATCGCCACCATCACCGCCATCAGGGCCGCCTTTCGGGATAAATTTTTCACGGCGAAAACTCACGCAACCATTTCCGCCATCACCTGCCTCGACACGAATCAAGGCTTCATCAATAAATTTCATTTTTTCTCCTATTTCTTATTCTTTATAAATTTGTGTCCAATCGCTGAGAACATTGCACCAATCACCACTACAAATGCACCAATATAACTAAGCTGATTTAACTCTGGCTCAGCAAAGTGAGTGGGGCTAAGGTGATGTAAAAGATGGGAAAATACAATAGTAAACAAAGGAACAAGGGTAACCACAACGCTTACTTTGGCCACTTCCCAGCGATTTAAGGCTTCGGCATAAGCGCCATAGCCAATCAAGGTATTTAAACAGCAGTAAAGGAAACAAGCGAGGGTTAAACCACTTAATCCTTGTACTTGTGAAACCTGTGCAAAAGGGGTAAATACCATCGCACAACCAAAATAAAACATTAATAAAACTTGCTGGGCAGTAAATTGACGGAGGAGTAATTTCTGCGCAAGCCCATAAGCAACCCACACTAATGCGGCACCAATACTTAATGATACACCAATAAAATAGCTATTTAATTGTGCTAACTCGCCCAATTTGTTATTAAAGAATAAACCTAGCCCGATAATTAATACCGCTAGCCCAATTTTTTGGTGCAAACCTAACCGCTCTTTGAAAATAATGACACCGCAAATCAGCATTGCAAATGATGAAAGGTGGATAAAAATCTGTGCCACTGAGGGTTCAACAAACTTTAATGATGTATTAAGTAAAGAAAAATTGCCAGAAAGCCCAATCACCCCAAAAATAAATAGTCCAATATAATAGCGATTAAAGTTTGCTAATTTGGGTAGCTTTTTACTGATACCTAATAATAACAAGAGGACAACACTGGCGGTAACAAAACGATACCAAACAATAGTTTGTGGGTTCATCACATTTAATACTTGCTTTAATGCAATGGGTAATGATCCCCAAGCCATTGCTGTAATTAGGGCGAAGATAAAGCCTAATAGGGGTTGTTGTTTCATTACGCTGCCTCCTTAATCGAACTCAGCTTTAACGCTTGAAATTGTTATGTGAAGCTATGTTTGTCATAGCTATCTTACTCGGTAATGTTTTGAGGTGGAATGTTTTATTTATAAATAATAAAAAAGCCCCACAAAACTGTGAGGCATTTTATTCTGTTTATTTGTAAGATTATTCAGCTACGATACTCACGTATTTACGATTTTTCTCGCCTTTAACTTCAAACTTTACTTTACCATCAGCAGTTGCGAATAAAGTGTGATCTCTACCCATTCCTACATTAGCACCAGCGTGGAATTTAGTACCACGTTGACGAACGATAATGCTACCTGCTAATACAGATTCGCCACCGAAGCGTTTCACACCAAGGCGTTTAGCTTCAGAATCACGACCGTTACGAGTTGAACCACCAGCTTTTTTAGTTGCCATCTACTTGATCTCCTCTGAAATTATGCTTGAATCCCAGTGATTTTCACTTCTGTGAACCACTGACGATGACCTTGTTGTTTACGACTGTGTTTACGACGACGGAATTTAACGATTTTTACTTTATCGCCACGACCGTGAGTTACAACTTCAGCCACTACTTTTGCGCCAGCAACAACTGGTGCACCGATTTTAACATCTTCACCATTAACGACCATTAACACTGAGTCGAATTCAACGCTTTCGCCAGTTGAAACTTCAAGTTTTTCTAAACGAACAACTTGACCTTCGCTTACTCGGTGTTGTTTACCGCCACTTTGGAAAACTGCGTACATAAATACTCCGCTATATATTGTGCTTTAATGTTAATTTCATTTCGCACATTAAAATTCATATAAATAGGTCGCAAATTCTACGGAAAAACAAATCTGATAGCAAGAACTTATTTACAATAAAATAAAAAAAGTTAGATTTTTGCTGGTTTGATTTCAGAAAGCCAAGAAAATCAGGTAAAATCAACCGCACTTTAGGCAATGGTAGATATTCACGATGACAGATACACGCAATCTTATGGATATAAATGCAATCCAAATGTTAATTAATGAAGATATGCAGAAAGTGAATGCCAAAATTTTGGCACAGCTTAATTCTGAGGTTTCATTGATTAATCAGCTTGGTTATTACTTAATTCAAAGTGGTGGCAAGCGCATTCGCCCAATGCTTGCTGTCTTGGCCGCGAATGCTTTGGGGTATCAAGGAGAGGGGCATATTAACTGTGCAACCTTTATTGAGTTTACTCACACAGCAACATTATTACATGATGATGTTGTTGATGAATCTGCTATGCGTCGCGGTAAGCCAACGGCAAATAGTGAATTTGGCAATGCGGCAAGTGTATTGGTTGGGGATTATATTTACACACGTTCTTTCCAATTAATGACACAAACCGATTCGCTACAAATTCTTAAAATAATGTCAGATGCCACCAATGTGATTGCCGAAGGGGAAGTTCAACAATTAATGAATATGAACGATCCCGATACCAGCGAAGAAAGTTATATGCAGGTGATTTACAGCAAAACAGCCCGTTTATTTGAAGCCGCAACCCAATGTGCTGCGATTATTGCTGGTGCCAATCAAGCGCAAGAGCTTGCCTTACAACAATACGGGCGTTATCTTGGCACCGCATTTCAATTAATAGATGATGTGTTAGATTATCAAGCCGATGCGCAAACGCTTGGCAAAAATATTGGTGATGATCTGGCGGAAGGCAAACCAACCTTACCATTATTACACGCGATGCACAGCGGTGATGAAACGCAACGTCAATTAATTCGCAATGCCATTGAACAAGGCGGACAACGTGAAATTTTAAATGACGTCTTAGCGATAATGGCACAATATGGTTCTATTGAATACACCATTGAACGCGCCCGCCAAGAGGCACAAAAAGCGGTGGATGCGATTGCCATTTTGCCACAAAGTGATTATAAACAAGCGTTAATTTCCCTTGCTTATTTATCTGTTGATAGAACAACCTAATTTTATTTTTTGCTATTATTTATTATGGAACAACAAACCAATTACGAAACAGACGAAAGTGCGGTGCAATTTTCGCAAAAATCTAACCGCACTTCACGCAAAGCCAAAAAAGATCCTAATGCTCCTTTTGTGCGTGAAAAATTGAGTTTACCAAATGGGCATAACAAACTTTTATTACATTCTTGCTGTGCCCCTTGTTCAGGCGAGGTGATGGAAGCTATTCACGCCTCAGGCATTGAATTTACCATTTATTTCTACAACCCGAATATTCACCCATTGAAAGAATATTTAATCCGCAAAGAAGAAAATATCCGTTTTGCAGAAAAATGGGGAATTCCATTTATTGATGCTGATTATGATCGACAAAACTGGTTCGACCGAGCTAAAGGTATGGAAAACGAGCCGGAGCGAGGTATTCGTTGCACAATGTGTTTTGATATGCGTTTTGAAAAAGCAGCACAATATGCGCACGAAAACGGTTTTCCGGTATTTACCAGCTGTTTAGGTATTTCTCGTTGGAAAGATATGAACCAAATTAACGGCTGTGGACACCGTGCCGCAGCGAAATATGATGATGTGGAATATTGGGACTACAACTGGCGTAAAGGGGGCGGATCACAACGAATGATTGAAATCAGCAAACGTGAACGTTTCTACCAACAAGAATATTGTGGATGCGTGTATTCCTTACGTGATACCAATAAATGGCGTGAAGCAAACGGAAGGCAGAAGATCGAAATTGGTAAGTTGTATTACACTAATGATTAATCAACTGCATAAGTAAAAAGGGAATGCTGAGCCATTCCCTTTTTGTTTAATCTCATTATTTTTTTACACGCTCAGCGTGTGCTTTTTTCTGTTCTTTCATTTTTGCGCTAATTTCACGGCGTTGTGTAGCAAGTTCTGCATTACGAATGCGGTAGTCATCAACACGGCTATCATAGTCTTCACGCATATTTTCGATAATCACACGAATATCTTCCACACTCATATCATCACGGATATATTGATTAAGATTGTCTAATAATAGAACACGTTTTTGGTTGTCACGGATTTTGCGGTTATTGTCATCAATATCACGCAATAGTTTGTTTTTTAAACGATACATACGCACATACTCCAAGACATCTTGGAAAGACTGTTTATTGACTGTTTCCATAAGTTTCAACTCTCTAATAGATTAATAATAAATTCAATAAGATTTATCGATTGCATTGCGTTAATTAATGTAGTCTTTTTTACTTTTTTCGTCAAAGACTTCCGTGCTTTTTTGTGGATAAGATCAAAAATTTTTCTGAATTAAATAAAAGTCATTGATTCGCTTTCTTTGAGGTGATAAAACTAGCAGATTATTTTTACACAACAATCATCATTAGGAATGGAAAATGACACAGGTATTTAATTTTAGTGCGGGGCCAGCAATGATGCCTCGTGAGGTGTTAGAACAAGCACAAGCAGAATTATTAAATTGGCAAGGTCAGCATACTTCTGTTATGGAAGTGAGCCATCGCGGTAAATTATTTATGGAATTAATCACTCAAGCTGAAAAAGATTTCCGTGAGCTGTATCACATTCCTGATAATTATAAAATCCTCTTTTTGCAAGGAGGCGCCCGTGGGCAATTTGCCGCCATACCGATGAATTTAATTGGTGAAAAAGGCAAAGCTTTATATTTAACCAGTGGGCATTGGTCTTCGACTGCCGCAAAAGAGGCGCGTTTGTTTTGTGAAGTGGATGAAGTCAATATTTTATCGCAAGGTAATGAATTAAGCGTAGAACAGCTTGATTTCAGCGATATTGCGGAACAGTATGATTATGTACATTATTGCCCGAATGAAACCATTAGTGGGGTAGAAATTTTTGATGTGCCAAAAGTGGGGAAGGCGGTATTAGTGGCGGATATGTCTTCAAATATTCTTTCTCGTGAAGTGGATATTAACCAATTTGGGATTATTTATGCAGGAGCGCAGAAAAACCTAGGGCCTGCGGGCATTACTATTGTCATTGTGCGTGAAGATTTAATTGGTAAGGCACGTGAAGCCACGCCATCTATTTGGAATTATGCCGTGCAAGCCAACAGTGATTCAATGATTAACACGCCACCTACGTTTGCTTGGTATCTCTGTTCTTTAGTCTTTAAGTATTTATTAGCGAAAGGGGGCGTGAAAGCGGCCGAAAAACGCAATCAAGAAAAAGCCCAGTTGCTTTATGATTATTTAGATCAAAGCGATTTCTATCACAATTCTGTGGCAAAAAACAACCGCTCTTTAATGAATGTTACTTTCAGCACAGGCAATGATGAACTCAATATGAAGTTTGTTACTGAAGCCACAGAAGTTGGCTTACAAGCATTAAAAGGGCATAAAGTGATTGGTGGAATGCGGGCGTCCATTTATAACGCAATGCCGATTGAAGGGGTAAAAGCCTTAATTGCGTTTATGGAAAAATTTGCTACTGAAAATCGTTAATTTTATTAATTATCAAAGGCTTGCTGATTGATATGGGCAAGCCTTCGCTGTATCAACATTAAACACAAGGAACAAAAATGCAATTTATTGATGTTGCGAATGAAGGGGTGAAATCCCTTTCCCCTTATCAAGCAGGTAAACCAATTGAAGAATTAGAACGTGAACTTGGTGTGCAAAATATTGTGAAATTAGCCTCTAATGAAAATCCTTTTGGCTTTCCACAAAGTGCCATTGATGCCATTCAAGCACAGTTGCCACATCTCACTCGTTACCCCGATGCCAACGGTTTTGAATTAAAAACCGTCATTGCTGAAAAATTTGGCGTTAAAGCAGAACAAATTACCCTTGGTAATGGATCAAACGATTTATTGGAATTATTCGCCCACACATTTGCCAGTGAAAAAGATGAAATTATTTATTCGCAATATGCTTTTATTGTTTATCCTTTGGTTACCAAAGCCATTAATGCAGTGGCAAGAGAAATTCCGGCAAAAAATTGGGGACACGATTTAGACGGTTTTTTGCAAGCCATTAATGACAAAACAAAACTTATCTTTATTGCTAACCCAAATAATCCAACAGGAAATTTTCTTACACAGCAAGAGCTTGAGCAATTTTTGGCTCAAGTACCAGCCCATATTATTGTTGTGCTAGATGAGGCTTATACCGAATTTACCCGTCCAGAAGAACGTATTGATTCTTTTGCATTAGCAAAAAAATATCCAAATTTAATTATTTCTCGCTCTCTTTCTAAAGCCTATGGATTAGCAGGATTACGTATTGGCTATGCGGTGTCTCACCCTGAAATTGCCGATTTATTAAACCGCGTGCGCCAGCCGTTTAACTGTAATGTACTGGCACTTTCTGCCGCTAGTGCTGTGTTGAAAGACGATGCTTTCGTAGAAAAAGTGGCGGCAAATAATCGCACTGAAATGCAACGCTATGAGCAATTTTGTCAGCAACATCAATTGGAATATATTCCGTCCAAAGGCAATTTCATTACCATTGATTTTAAACGTCCTGCTCAGCCTATTTATGAAGAATTATTGCGTGAGGGGGTGATCGTTCGCCCTATCGCAGGTTACGGAATGCCTAATCACTTGCGTGTGAGTATTGGTTTACCGGAAGAAAATGATAAATTTTTCACCGCACTTTTAAATGTATTAAATAAGGGCTAAAGAGAAGATGGAAAAATTAACACTACAACCTATTTCTTTGGTAGAGGGAGAAATTAACCTCCCGGGTTCAAAAAGTTTATCAAACCGTGCTTTGTTACTTGCGGCGCTTGCGAAAGGCACAACAAAAGTGACCAATTTACTTGATAGCGATGACATTCGCCATATGCTCAACGCCTTGCAAGCCCTTGGGGTGAAATATCAGCTTTCTGAAGATAAATCCGTGTGCGAAATTGAAGGCATTGGCGGTGCGTTTCAATGGCAAAGTGGCTTATCTCTCTATTTAGGCAACGCAGGTACAGCAATGCGCCCTTTGGCAGCAGCATTATGTTTAAAAGGCGAACAGCTTGCTGAAGTGGTTCTTACTGGCGAGCCTCGAATGAAAGAGCGTCCAATCAAACATTTGGTAGACGCATTACGCCAAGTCGGGGCGAATATTCGCTATTTAGAAAATGAAGGCTATCCCCCTGTTGCCATTCAAAATACAGGGTTAAAAGGCGGAAAAGTGCGAATTGATGGTTCAATTTCGTCGCAATTTTTGACCGCACTTTTAATGGCTGCCCCATTGGCAGAAGGGGATATGGAGATAGAGATCATCGGAGAGCTGGTTTCCAAACCTTATATTGACATCACGCTAGCAATGATGAAAGATTTTGGGGTAACCGTACGCAACGATAACTACCATACCTTTTTTGTGCAAGGTAATCAGTGCTATATTTCACCTAAACGCTATTTAGTGGAGGGCGATGCCTCTTCAGCTTCTTATTTTCTTGCTACAGGTGCAATTAAAGGCAAGGTGAAAGTAACAGGCATTGGTAAACACTCCATTCAAGGCGATCGTTTATTTGCCGATGTGTTAGAAAAAATGGGTGCAAAAATTACTTGGGGAGAGGATTTTATTCAAGCCGAAAAAGGGCAATTAAAAGGCATTGATATGGATATGAATCATATCCCTGATGCCGCAATGACCATTGCAACGACAGCATTATTTGCCGAAGGCGAAACGGTTATCCGCAATATTTATAATTGGCGCGTCAAAGAAACAGATCGCTTAAGTGCAATGGCAACCGAACTGCGTAAAGTTGGCGCTGAAGTTGAAGAAGGCGAGGATTATATCCGTATCCAACCGCTCTCTTTAACAGATTTTAAGCACGCAGAAATTGAAACTTATAATGATCACCGAATGGCAATGTGCTTCGCACTTATCGCCCTTTCAAATACGCCAGTTACCATTCTCGATCCGAAATGTACAGCAAAAACATTCCCCACTTTTTTTGAGGAGTTTGGGAAGATTGCGAGCTAAAATAGATGAAACTGCTTAGGATATTATCGTAAGCAGTTTTCTATTTATGTTGCTCAAGAGATTTATGTTGGATGCTAACATTTTTCCCTTTTGCTTGAAAATATTCGCCAAGTTGTTGAGCTATATAGACTGAACGATGTTTTCCACCTGTACAGCCGATCGCAATGGTGAGGTAGCTACGGTTATTTTGTTCAAGCATTGGAAGCCAGGTTTCAATATAGTTTCGGGTAAGATAGATAAAATGATTTACCTCATTGTGTTTATTGAGAAAATCTATTACTGGCTGGTCTAATCCTGTCATTGGACGAAGCTCTGGATTCCAATGGGGATTAGGGAGAAAACGCACATCAAAAACGTAATCGGCATCAAGTGGTATGCCGTATTTAAAGCCGAAAGATTCTACAATAATTTTTAATTCTTTTTGTTTATATCCGAGTAAAAATTCACGCAGGCGTTCTGCCAGTTCGTGGGTGGAAAGATGGGTGGTGTCAATGATTAAATTGGCGGCATCAATGAGTGGGGTAAGATAGTGTTGTTCTGCATCGATCGCGGCTTCAAGAGAAAGTGAATCAGATGAAAGTGGGTGCAAACGACGTGAATCACTATAACGCTTAATCAAGGCGTTTCGTTCACTATCAAGGAAAATAATTTTTACTTGATAGGTCTGTTGCAGTTGCTCAAGGCTTTGTTCTAGCTCTGTTTGTGAGGAAGGAAGATTGCGAATATCAATACTAATGGCAACAGAAGATTGTTGCTTTGCCAAAATAGTAGCCAGTTCAGGAAGAAGTGTAACAGGGAGATTATCAACGCAATAGTAACCAATATCTTCTAAAGCCCGTAATGCAACTGATTTACCTGCACCAGAGCGTCCGCTAATAATGATGATTTCCATCTGATTTCTCCCCTGAATGATGATTACTGTTCAGTTTCTGTTTCTATCGCTTGTTCATTATTCTGATTTTCTTGTTCGTCATCAGAATGGTTATCTATATATTCAAAAATTTGCCAAATTTCTTCCGCACTTTGTGCTGCTCTTAATTGCTTACAAAGCGATTTATCCAACAATTTTTCGGCTAATTCAGGTAGAACAGATTGGGAAAACTCGCCACACACCTCGGAAGGAATAAGCAAGGCAAAAATTAAGTCCACATCACGGTGATCTGCCGCCTCATAATCAATAGGTGTGGCGAGCTGCAAAAATACGGCGATAGGTTTATCGCCTGTATGTAAACGCCCTTTTGGCATTGCAACACCATTTCCTAAACCAGAGTTACCTAATTTTTCTCGGTTAAATAAGCAATCAAAACTGCTATGCTCGGGATCTTCATCGCCTTGAATTTGATCTGCCACAATACGGCTGATTGTTTCAAACACACGTTTCTTGCTAGAACAAACCAGTCCTTGGCGAATATTTTCAAGACTCAGTAATTGTGTAAATTTAGTCATAAGTTATAGTTTAAATTCTTCACCTAGATAAACCCGTTTCACCTGTTCGTTATTCATCACTTCTTCAGGTGTACCTGTGGCGATCATTTTTCCTGCACTTACAATGTAAGCACGCTCGCACACATCAAGGGTCTCACGCACGTTATGATCGGTTATTAATACACCTAATCCGCGATCACGTAAATCCATAATAATTTTTTTAATATCAATGACGGAAATGGGATCGACTCCAGCAAAGGGTTCATCAAGTAAAATGAACTTGGGATTGGCGGCTAAAGCACGAGCAATTTCCACACGGCGACGTTCCCCGCCTGAAAGCGATTGACCTAGATTATCGCGGATATGACCAATGTTAAATTCTTCAATCAATTCTTCCGCACGTTGTTGCCGTTGCTGTTTATTTAAGTCTTTACGAATTTCAAGCACAGCCATTAAGTTATCATATACACTTAGGCGACGGAAAATCGACGCCTCTTGGGGTAAATAGCCCACGCCTTTTCTTGCGCGATCGTGCATTGGTAATAAGCTAATGTCTTCATCATCAATACGAATGTTGCCTTCATCTTGTTGCACCAAGCCGACAACCATATAGAATGTCGTGGTTTTGCCTGCACCATTAGGCCCAAGTAATCCCACAATTTCATTGGATTTCACGTTTAAACTCACATCAGAAACCACGTTTCGGCTCTTGTAGCTTTTGGCTAAATGTTCTGCATAAAGCGTTGGCATAAGGCTTGTCCTATTTGTTTTTATTATTTAATTGTGCCGGAATTAATACGGTTTTCACGCGAGACTTACTGGAACCGGTGGCTTTTAGTTGTTGTTTTTTTACATCGTAAGTAATGCGTTGTCCCGTAATTTTACTGTCTAGTTGTTTTAATTCTGCATTTCCTGTGAGGGTTAAAAATTCAGTACCAAGATCGTAATGGACTTTATTCGCTTTGCCATCTACTGGCTTACCATCGTCTAATTGTTGATGGAACGTTACTGGACGTCCATAAGCATCGACGGTTTCTTTTTTGTTACTATTCTCATCTGGACGAGTAATGACGACTTTATCGGCTTTAATTAAAATTGACCCTTGGGTGATCACAACGTTATCTGTAAAGGTAACGGTTTTATTTTCCATATCGAGTGCTTGGTTGTTTGATTCAATATTAATCGGTTGATTTGTATCATCTTTTAAAGCAAAAGCTGACATTGACGTCATCAGTGTGGCAAAAAATAAAAGCGATTTACTTGTTAATTTCATAGTAAGTTTTCACCTGTTCCTTTAAGGTTGCAATTTGTTGCTGTAAATTCCCAGTGAGCTGCGAACCACTGGAAGTAAAATTTAAGCCAGTAATGGTTGCCATTGTATCAGAGTGAATATCTTGCGTCTTTAGGTTTATTGTCGCGCGTTCTGTACTAACACGCTGTAAACGGGAATCGCGCAATAGACTTTGTACCAATACATCACCGTCTAAATATAAAAGATTATCTTTGGTTAATTTGGCATTTTTAGCACTGATCTTCCAACTTTGTGAGCCTAAGGTTTCATCTTCTACATTATAAAGATAAACCACAGGATTCTGAAAATCGGTGTTTCCATTAGAGGCATAGTGTTCCACTTTGTCAGCGATCGCAACATATTGCTTTTCTCCGGTCGGAGAATAAACCGTAGTTTGCATTTTCTCACCGATATACTCAGGACTATCTTGCGATTTAATCAAACCGGCAAGTTTTTCTGTATCCGTCTGTTGAAGGCTATAAAACCAAGCAAATAATGCAAAGGCAATCACCGACAAAACAATATTCAAGCGAATATTCATAGTTTGAATGGCTCATTTCTTCAAGATTAATGTAAGTGCGAAATGATAGCATAATTTTGCCAAAAGCAAGAATAATTCCACGTAAATCAAAGTGCGGTATAAATTTTTACAATTTTTTACAAAGTTTATTTTCAGCGAAATTCAGCTAAAAAAGACTAAGTTTGCATACTTTTATTGTATTTTAAGCTTAATTCACCGCAAAATGAATAAAGAAAATAGGAAAACAGCCTTTGACATTCTGCTTGCATCGCATATCATTGCCACATTTTGAATAATACAGGTGAATAAACGTGCTATGGCTCGTTCTTTTGTAGAAGTAAAAAATCTCACTTTTAAACGCGGTGAGCGTATCATTTATGAACGTCTAAATTTACGCGTTGAACAGGGGAAAATTACCGCCATAATGGGGCCATCAGGGATTGGCAAGACGACATTATTGCGCCTTATTGGTGGACAGCTTTCGCCTGATAGCGGTGAAATTCTCGTTGATGGCAAAGATATTTGTCGAATGTCCCGTGCAGAGCTGTATAAATTACGTCAGCGTATTGGTATGTTATTTCAATCTGGGGCATTATTTACCGATATGTCTACTTTTGATAATGTCGCTTTTCCGATTCGTGAACATACAACTCTGCCAGAGCAATTAATTCGAGAAATGGTATTAATGAAACTTGAAGCAGTTGGATTGCGAGGGGCGGCAGAGTTAATGCCCTCTGAGTTATCTGGCGGTATGGCAAGACGTGCCGCGTTAGCGAGAACTATTGCCCTTGATCCTGAGTTAATTATGTATGATGAACCTTTTACTGGGCAAGATCCTATAAGTATGGGGGTAATTGTCAGCTTAATTAAACGATTAAATGAAGCGTTACAACTCACCTCGATTGTCGTATCTCACGATGTGCAAGAAGTATTAAGCATTGCTGATTATGCTTATATTATTGCGGATAAACGGGTGATTGCAGAAGGAAAACCTGAAGCCTTATTAGCAAGTCAAGATCCACAGGTACAGCAATTTATCCGTGGAGAGGCGGACGGTCCAGTACGTTTTCATTATCCTGCTGGAGACTATATTCAGGAGTTATTTAATGATAAGTGAGATGATTTGCGCACTGGGTCGTAGTGCAATTAATTTCTGTAAAGGGACTGGGCGTTCAGGGTTTATGCTGTGGGGCGCGCTGATTGGTACACCGCAATTGAGAAAACATTTTCCGTTACTTATTAAACAGCTATATGTTTTAGGTGTACAGTCTTTACTTATTATTATGCTTTCAGGCTTGTTTATTGGTATGGTGCTTGGACTACAAGGCTACGTGGTGTTAGTGGATTTTTCTGCTGAAACGAGCCTTGGGCAATTGGTCGCGCTTTCCTTATTGCGTGAATTAGGGCCTGTGGTTACCGCATTATTGTTTGCGGGACGGGCTGGCTCAGCGCTAACGGCTGAAATAGGATTGATGAAAGCAACGGAGCAACTTTCAAGCCTTGAAATGATGGCGGTAGATCCTCTTCGCCGTGTGATTTCACCACGTTTTTGGGCGGGGGTGATTGCAATGCCAATTTTATCAATCATTTTTATCGCTATTGGTATTTGGGGCGGTTCATTGGTTGGTGTGGATTGGAAAGGCGTTGATGCGGGGAGTTTTTGGTCGGTAATGCAAAACGCTGTAACTTGGAAAACGGATATTCTCAATGGTTTAATTAAGAGTATTTGTTTCGCTATTGCCGTGGTGTGGATTGCTTTATTTAATGGTTATGACAGTTTGCCAACGTCTGAGGGTATTAGCAAAGCGACTACCAAAACCGTGGTGAATGCGTCTTTGGTTGTGCTAGGGTTAGATTTTATTTTAACTGCAATGATGTTCGGTGGAAGTTAATTATTTGACTCACCGAATGATTTCGTTTCATTCAGAAAATCCGTACAATATTAAAGTGCGGTGTAAAATTAAGGTAGTTTTTATGCGACAAACAGCAAAGTATGAATTTTGGGTAGGGTTATTTTTATTGCTTGCCATTGGCGCCTTGGTCTTTTTAGGTTTAAAGGTAGCGAATGTGCAAGGATTTAGCCAAACAAAATCTTATCAAGTTAGTGCAACTTTTGACAATATTGGTGGACTAAAAGTGCGTGCGCCATTAAAAGTGGGCGGCGTGGTAATTGGGCGAGTGACCGATATTGAGCTTGATCCACAAACTTATTTGCCTGTGGTAAAGATAGCAATTAATCAAGAATATAATGAAATTCCTGATAATAGTTCATTATCAATTAAAACCTCAGGTTTATTAGGCGAACAGTATATCGCGTTAAGTATTGGATTTGACGATGGGGAAACCACTAAAATGCTCAAACAAGGGAGCAAAATTGTGGATACCAAATCGGCAATGGTGTTAGAAGATTTAGTGGGTCAATTCCTATATGGCGATAAGAATAAATCTGATGACAGCAAACCTGAAACGCAACAATAATTTCTTTTTTCGTTTTACGGAGGAATCGATGTTAAAACAAACAATGACAAACTGGTTAAGAAAAACATTAGTTATTTTCACCGCACTTTTTGCACTGCACGCAATGGCGGATGATACCCCATATGACTTAATGCAAAAAGCATCAGACAAATTGTTTAGCGATATTGCTAACAGCCAAAGTCAGATTAAGCAGAATCCAAATTATTTAAGAACTATTGTGCGTCAAGATTTAATGCCTTATGTACACGTGAATTATGCCGGTTCATTGGTGTTAGGGCAGTATTTTAAAACGACCACACCAGAACAGCGTACAAAATTTTTCGCTGCGTTTGATCAATTTATTGAGCAATCTTATGCACAAGTTTTAACGCTGTATAAAAACCAAAAAATTGACATTGAAAAACCTAAAAATGTTTCTGATAACCAAATGAGCATTCGGGTGAAAGTGGTACAAAATGGTAATGCGCAGCCGATTAATTTAAACTTCTTTTGGCGTAAAAATAGCAAAACAGGTCAATGGCAAGTCTATGATATGGCTGCGGAAGGCGTGAGTATGGTTAATACTAAAAAGCAAGAATGGAGTGCGACTTTACGCAAAGATGGGATCGAAGCACTAACCCAACAAGTGCAAAAAGCGGCGAATGTGCCTGTTACATTGGGTAAATAATCAATGCACAACACATCAGGTTTAACCTCAAGTTTAACTTGGGCATTTGAACAAAATGATGATAAGATAACGCTCCGCTTGACTGGGGCGTTATCCAGAAAAACGTTGTTGCCGTTATGGGAACAACGTTATTCTTTTTTATCAGCAGATAAAATCGCACGCCAGCAAGTTATTTGGGAACTTGCCGATTTAACGCGAATTGACAGCGCAGGTTTTGCATTATTATGTGATTTTCTTCATCATTGCCAAACGCAAGCACAGATGCAAATCATTCAAAATGCACCTGAGCAATTTCTCACGTTGGCTGATCTTTTTGGGTTATCAAAATGGATTGACCCGTTTTTACAACAGAATGGAAAAAATTAATGGAAACGCAAGAAATTGAACAAATTTTAAAAGAGGCTTTAGGGCTTGAAGAAATTTATGTACAAGGCGAGAATGCTCATTTTGGGGTGATTGTGATTGATGATGAAATTGCAGGATTATCAAGATTAAAGCAGCAACAAACCATTTATGCGCCGCTAATGCAATATTTTTCCTCGGGGGAAATTCACGCATTAACTATCAAAACCTTTACCCAAGAAAAGTGGAAGCGTGAGCGTTTACTTAATCCCATTAATTAATTTTTAGGACGTTGTTATGCAAAAATTTCGTGTTTATGGGCAATCTCGTTTAAGCGGAGATGTCAAAATCTCAGGGGCAAAAAATGCCGCATTACCTATTTTATTTGCCGCTATTTTAGCGGAAGAACCCGTTACCTTAACCAATGTACCTGAATTAAAAGATATTGAAACAACGCTGAAAATTTTACGCCAGCTAGGGATGAAAGTTGAACAGAAAACAGGTGGCGTGGTGTGTTTAGATGGTTCAAACATTGATCATTTTGTTGCACCTTATGAATTGGTGAAAACAATGCGTGCCTCTATTTGGGCATTAGCACCGCTTGTTGCACGTTTCCATCAAGGACAGGTTTCACTTCCCGGTGGTTGTGCCATTGGTGCTCGCCCGGTGGATTTACATATCAGCGGTTTAGAACGCTTAGGGGCAGAGATTAAACTGGAAGACGGTTATGTAAAAGCACATACTAATGGGCGTTTGAGTGGAACACGCATTGTGATGGAAAAGGTTAGCGTAGGGGCAACCCTTTCTATTATGACCGCGGCAACATTGGCAACTGGGACAACAATTATTGAAAATGCCGCTCGTGAACCTGAGATTGTAGATACTGCCGTATTTTTAAATAAAATGGGGGCAAAAATTAGTGGGGCAGGCTCGGATACGATTACCATTGAAGGAGTTGAACGTCTTACAGGATGTGAACACGCCGTGGTTGCCGATCGCATTGAAACAGGTACTTTCCTTGTTGCTGGTGCTATTTCGGGAGGGCGTATTGTATGCCATAACACGAAAGCAGATACTTTAGATGCGGTGATCGATAAATTACGTGAAGCAGGTGCAGAAATTGAAATTACTGAAGATACCATCACGTTAGATATGAAAGGAAAACGCCCAAAAGCGGTTAATATTCGCACGATGCCACATCCTGGTTTCCCAACGGATATGCAAGCGCAATTCACCCTCTTAAATATGGTGGCAGAAGGGACAAGTAAAATTACGGAAACTATTTTTGAAAACCGTTTTATGCACATTCCAGAACTTATCCGCATGGGCGGTAAGGCTGAGATTGAAGGCCATACGGCTATTTGCCACGGTGTAGAAAGCCTTTCAGGTGCGGAAGTAATGGCAACGGATTTACGCGCTTCAATCAGTTTAGTGCTTGCTGGCTGTATTGCCAGTGGTGAAACCATTGTAGATCGTATTTATCATATCGATCGTGGTTACGAACATATTGAAGAGAAATTACGTGGGTTAGGCGCAAAAATTGAGCGTTTTACAGAAAAGGATATTTCAGCATAAAAAAGAAGCAAATATCCTGTAAGGATGACTTCTTTCCATTATCAAATTAATAAAATAGCCAACAATGCGTTGGCTATTTTTTTCCTCGATAAAAACTATTCTTTATAAATAATTCCTTTATTTGCCTCAAAATCAGCGGCTTTAATTGGTGAATGTTCTTGGAAATATTCTTTTAAGCTATCTGCATCAACAAATCCTGTATTAACATAGGTTGGATTATCAGTAACGACAGGATAGCCATCTCCCCCAGCTGCACAATAACTTGGTAAAGAAACACGATACACTTTATTGAGATCGATTGGTTTTCCTTGAATTTTTACATCAGAGACTTTTTTGGCTTGGCGATCTACCGTCATTGTAATACCGTAAAACTGCGGGTAAGCCCCAGAATCAACTTCTTTCAATGCCACGACATCAAGGTAATTGAGCAAATCTTTGCCTTTCATTTCAAAATAACTGATGATATTACCAAAAGGCTGTACAGTCAGAATATCTTTATAAGTTACATCACCACTATCAATAGAAGCACGAATTCCACCAGAATTCATAATACCAACATCCGCTTTTACACGTTCCGCTTGCGAGCGAGCAATAAGTTGCCCTAAATTTGTTTGATGGAAGCGTACAATATCGCGATCTCCCACTAAGCGATCATCTACTTTTCCCACCACTTGACCAAGCAATTTATCACCTTGATCTTGATAAGTTTTAAGATGTGCTAGCAAGGCAGGATCGGCCGGAATTTTTTCTTGATATAACACATATTCACTGGTACCGTCTTCTTTTTTCACTTTCTTTTTCAAATTAATTGGTATTAATTGATAGTTTTCTAAAGTGAGTTTGCCATCTTTAAAGGTAAAATCCGCTCGCCCTAAATATTTGCCCCATTCACCTGCTTGCATAATCCAAGTATTTTTCTCAAGTAAAGGTTTACAGTTATCGCCCGGTTTAAATTTATCATTAAATGAGCCATCTTCATTCATACAAAGGGTGTCGTGGGTATGTCCGCCAATAACAATATCAAATGCGCCAGCAGGTAATTCACGCACCATTGAAACATCACCCGGAGCATTAGAACCATATTTCGCATTAGGATAAAATCCCATATGAGTCAGCGCAATTTTAAGATCGGGTTGTTCATTTTTATCTAATTGTGCTAACACTTTTTTAGCACTTTCAGCAGGGCGTTCAAATTTCACCGCTGAAATAAACTCTGGATTTCCTAATTTCGCAGTATCTTCAGTCGTTAAACCAACAACCGCTACTTTTAAGCCTTGTTTGTCTAACATCGTGTAAGGATGAACAAGCGGCTCTCCCGTTTTTTGATAAAAGACATTTGCAGCTAAAAATGGAAATTTTGCCCATTTTTCTTGTATCTCAAGTAATTGCAACGGGTTATCAAATTCGTGATTACCTAACGTTAATGCCTCATAGCCCATTAAATTTAATGCTTCAATATCGGGTTTTGCATTTTGCAAATCGGATTCAGGTACACCTGTATTAAAATCTCCAGCATTCAATAAAATTACTGAGCCACCTTTTTTCTCTACTTCTGCACGAATACGATCAATCAACGTTTTCTGTGCCGCGAGACCATATTCACCATTCTTATTTTGCCAATAATGGCCATGTAAGTCGTTCGTATGCAATACAGTAAAATGGTAAGTTTGATTAGGCTGATAAGCGTAAGCAAAAGAAGATAGTGTAAATAGGGAGGTTAAAGCAGAACATTTAAATAATGAGGCTAATTTCATTGTCATTCTCCTAGTTGGTTAATTAGCGGATTTATTTTAACGGAAGTTGTGCAAAAAGAGATCATTTATTTATGAATATAAGATTGAAAGGATAAAAATATTAGTGGTAAAAATAACGTGAATGAATAAAGGTTTGTGATTGCATACATAAGTCCTTATATCAAAAGAATTTATATTTATACTGTATTTGGCTTTTTTCTCTTATATTTAGCATTAAACAATGCTATTTATGCTGTTTTTAATCGTGGCTTTTTACTTTAGAGTTAGATGGTTACAAATTTAAATAAGGAAAAATCTGCACCTTATACTGTGTAGCGATTTTCAGTGTTTAGGTGCAGATTGGAAGGTGAGTGTTATTTTAAACCCAGAGGGTTATCGTATTTGTCCAATAATACTCCGAGTTTCTTCTTTCACTTCGGTGAGTATCACTTGTATTTTGTCGCCAATTTTATAAGCTTTTTCACCTTTGATATAAAGGGCGATTTCGTCAGGGTTGACTTGTATTTCTTCCTTATTATTGTGAATGGTGGAAGCGGGGATAAACATTGACGCGCCATTTTCTAACAATAACACACGCAATCCGCTACGCATTACATCTTGAATTTCAGCGTCAAATTGCGGTTTGCTTTCTACTTTGTCGGCCAAATAACGGCAGTATAGCCAATCCGCAATATCACGCTCGATCAAACGATTTTGCCGGCGTGCCTCTTGTAAGCGTTGTAGTACTGCATCAGTCGGTTTTTGATATTGCTGCGTTGTTAGGCTTGCTTTGATGAGGCGGTGATTCACCATATCACAGTATTTACGAATTGGAGATGTCCAAGTCGCATAGCCTTCTAGCCCTAAACCAAAGTGCGGTGCTAATTCTGCTTTAAATTCCGCAAAGGTGAGGTAGCGGCGTAAGCGTAGCTCTAGATAATCTCCCTCAATCGGTTCAATATCGTGTCGCATACGACAATAGCCCTCAAGTGTTGCGAGGTTTTCAGTGGAATAACGTGTTTTTAGTTCGGCTTCACTCTCTTCATTTGCTAACTGAGAAAGGAGAAACTGTTGTGCGGAAGTTAGGTTTTTGCTATCAAAGCCTGAATGGGTATTAAAAATACCACATTGTGCTGTTTCATTAAGATAATGCGCCGCACAGATATTCGCGAGGATCATTGCTTCTTCGACAATTTGATTGGCAATACGGCGATATTCGGCAACGATTGCCTCAACTTTTCCATTTTCAGCCAATTTAAAGCTGTAATCAGGCTTTTCTTTAAACAGCAAGGCATTGGTTTTACGCCATTGGATTCGAGCTAAGGTAAATTGATGAAGTAGATCGATTTGATTTTTGGTGGCTTCGTCATTTGGTTGCCAAGCATTGTCTTGCTGTTCTAAGTAATCCGACACATTATTATAGGCTAATTTTGCTTTTGACTGGATCTGAGCGGATTGGAAAAGAGGTTTGCTACGGAGATTGCCTTGTAAATCAATTTCAATATGACAAACTAATGCAGGACGCACTTCATTTTCCATCAGTGAACAGAGTTCATCTGAAAGCTCTCTCGGCAACATTGGAATGTTAAAACCCGGAAGGTAATTGGTGAAACAGCGTTGCTTGGCTTCTTGTTCAATGATTGAATTTTCATCAATATAAGCAGTAGGATCGGCAATGGCAACCACTAATTTCCAGCCGACTTGTTGCCCGTTTTCATCAAGCTGTTCAATATAAAGCGCATCATCCATATCTTGGGTGCTTTCGCTATCAATCGTAACAAAATGAAGTGCGGTCAAATCTTCACGTAGTTGTTTATCAAGCATTTCATAATGATCTTGTCCCTGAACAGGGTAGCGAGACTGTTGATGGCGCGCTAAGGTTACCCACCAAGGGGCAAATTCATCACGTTGTGAGCAAATAAATTGAGTGATTTGAGCAAATAAAAAACGGTCATCGCGTAATGGGTGGGTTTTCAATTCAGCCACCACCCAATCGCCTTCTTGTAAGTCTTCGGTAACCGCTTTAATTTTATTCGCACCAATAGGTTGATTGATTTGTGGATGATCCACCAAGACTTGCAATTTTTTGTCTTTATTGAACCGCACTTTAGCGATAAAACGAGTGAGCATTGGCTCGATCAGTTCTTCTGGCTCGGCTTGTTCTTTATCGCCGACCGTTTCAATGCGTGCTTTGATTTTATCGCCGTGCATCACTTTTTTCATTGCCGCAGGAGGAATGAAGTAGCTTTTTTTGTCCGTTTCTAAAAAACCAAATGCTTTGTCTGAACCGCGTACCACACCTTCAACGACAGGTTTGCTGTCACGAATTTGTTGTTTTAATTGAGATAATAGGGGATTATTTTGAAACATATCATTTCTTCTTAATAAACGACAAAAGGCAGACGTTATAGGTCTGCCTTATTTTGTTCGAGGTTAAATTTATTCTGCACCTAATTCGCTCATTGCAGTAATGCTAAAGCCTGCATCAACGTGCAATACTTCGCCAGTTACTCCAGAAGCTAAATCAGAGCATAAGAAAGCGGCGGAATTACCTACATCTTCGATGGTTACTGTACGACGTAATGGCGCAGTGTTTTCAAAGGTTGCCAACATTTTCTTGAAGTTTTTAATGCCGGATGCCGCTAATGTGCGAATTGGGCCGGCGGAAATCGCATTGACACGGATGCCGTCTTTACCTAGATCGGCTGCCATAACGCGGGTACTTGCTTCAAGAGAGGCTTTTGCTAAGCACATCACATTGTAGTTTGGAATAGCGCGTTCAGCGCCTAAGTAGGTGAGGGTAACCAAGCCTGAATTTGGGTTAAGCATAGGGCGTGCTGCTTGTGCCATTGCGACAAAGCTGTATGCGCTGATGTCGTGTGCAATGCGAAAGCCTTCACGTGTCGCCGCATTAACATAATCACCATCTAATTGATCGCCCGGTGCGAACGCGATTGCGTGGACAAAACCATCAAATTTTTCCCAGTGTTTACTTAATTCCGTAAAACAGTTGGTGATATTTTCATCGCTGGCAACATCAAGAGGAAGAATAATGTCTGAACCAAATTCTTTGGCAAATTCTTCTACGCGAGGTTTTAATTTGTCATTCAAATAAGTGAATGCAAGCTCTGCACCTTCACGTTTCATTGCTGCAGCAATACCATAAGCAATAGAACGATTGCTCGCCAAACCTGTAATTAAAATACGTTTACCTGTTAAGAAACCCATTTTTTATTCCTTTTTATGAACCTAATGAATTAGGTATTGTGAAAAATTGTGCTTAGTATAAGGGAAAAGTTGCGCTTATACAAAGCTGACCTGAATTTTAGCAAAATTTACACCGCACTTTGCTTTTTTACTGGCGTTGATTTAGCGTTAATGTTGCCTTACTGAATACTATTCCCTTGATATTAACTACGCTGGATTGTAAATATCTTTGAACGCCACATCAACATCGTAGTTTTTCGCCAGCCATTCTCCTAAGGCTTTGACACCATAACGTTCAGTGCAATGATGCCCAGCGGCGAAGAAATTAATCCCTTGTTCTCGCGCTGAATGGATTGTTTGCTCCGAAACTTCACCCGTAATAAACGCATCAATGCCTTGTTGAGCGGCAAGATCAATATAGCCTTGACCGCCCCCCGTACAAATGCCCACCGTGTGAATGAAGTGCGGTGCATTTTCCAAACAAAAAAGTGGTTTGCGTTGTAATTGCTGTTCAATGCGTTGTGCCAATTCTTCACCACTGATTGGTGTTTTTAACGTCCCGTAAACGGGAATGCTGAATCTTCCTTGTTCCAATGGTTGGAGATCCTCAATACCAAGCAAGGCGGCAAGTTGTGCGTTATTGCCAAGCTCAGGGTGAACATCAAGGGGTAAATGATAGGCATAAAGATTAATATCATTTTGCAATAATGCCTTAATTCGCTTACCTTTCATTCCTCGAATACAAGGATTTTCGCTTTTCCAAAAATAGCCGTGATGAACCAAAATGGCATCGGCATTTTGTTCAATCGCATAATCAATTAACGCTTGGCTTGCTGTTACGCCAGTGATGATCTTTTTAACCTCATCTTTACCTTGTATTTGTAAACCATTCGGTGCATAGTCGGTGATGCTAGTAGAATCTAGTTTTTGATTGATTAATTGTTCTAATGTTAAATTGTTCATTATTTATTATTCACTATGAAAAAGAAAAGACAGCCTTAAGCTATCTTTCCTTTATTAATTTATCTTTACCCTTTATGTTTCATTGCAGGGAAGAGAATTACATCACGGATTGATGGTGCATTGGCGAAGAGCATTGCTAAACGGTCAATGCCAAGACCTTCTCCAGCCGTTGGTGGCAAGCCGTGTTCAAGTGCGGTAACAAAATCGTCATCTTTAAACATCGCTTCGTCATCACCGGCTTCTTTTGCGGCAACCTGTGCATCAAAGCGTTCAGCTTGATCTTCGGCATCATTTAATTCTGAGAAACCGTTACCAATTTCACGTCCGCCAATAAATAATTCAAAACGATCGGTAACCTCTGGGTTTTCATCATTACGACGTGCTAATGGTGAAATTTCCGCTGGATGAGCCATTAAGAAAGTTGGTTGAATTAAGTGATGTTCTGCCACTTCTTCAAAAATTGCGTTTACGATAGAACCTAAGCCCCAAGATTTTTGTACTTCAATGCCAAGTTTGGTTGCCAATACCTTAGCGCGATCGAAATCATAAAGATCTTCTTTCTCAATGCCTTTATCCGCACCGTATTTTAAAATTGCTTCGTGCATAGTGATACGCTCGAATGGCTTACCGAAATCAAATTCATAGTCGCCATAAGGAACAATTGTGGTACCGAGAATGTCTAGGGCGAGTTTGCGTAATAATTCTTCGGTGTTATCCATTAAATCGTGGTAATCCGCATAGGCTTGATAATATTCGATCATCGTAAATTCTGGATTATGACGTACAGAAACCCCTTCATTACGGAAGTTACGATTTAATTCAAATACACGTTCAAACCCACCTACAACAAGGCGTTTTAAATAAAGTTCTGGGGCAATACGTAGATACATATCAATATCTAATGCATTGTGATGGGTAACAAATGGACGGGCAGCAGCACCACCAGGGATCACTTGTAGCATAGGCGTTTCTACTTCAATAAAGCCTTTGCTGATGAAATACTCACGCATTCCAGCAATCACTTTTGAGCGAATAATGAAAGTGCGGCGTGATTCTTCATTAGAAATCAGATCCAAGTAGCGTTGGCGATAACGCATTTCTTGATCGGCTAAACCGTGGAATTTATCGGGTAATGGGCGTAGTGCTTTGGTTAAAAGTTGTACTTCTGAGGCGCGAACGGTCAGTTCATTGGTTTTGGTTTTAAATAATGTGCCTTTAACCCCAACAATATCGCCTAAATCCCAGTTACCGACATCATCAGCATAGACGCCTTCTGGCAAATTATCACGAGCGATATAAAGTTGAATGCGTCCGCTCATATCTTGCAAGGTAACAAAGGTCGCTTTACCCATAATGCGGCGTGTCATAATGCGCCCTGCCACTTTCACTTCCACATTTTGGGCTTTTAGTGCTTCGCCTTCTACTTCATCATATTGTTGATGCAAATCCTGTGCGAGCGCATCACGGCGGAAGGTATTGGGAAACGCATTGCCTTTTTTACGCAATGCGGTCAATTTTTCACGGCGAACTCGCATTTCACCATTTAAATCTAATTCTTGAGTTTGTTCTGTCATTTTGTTTTACCTTTAAATTTTATTGTTATCTACACAACCGTTTATGAGGCAAGGTTAAAATCGTTTAGTCAATCTAGTTTTGTGAATAATCAGATGTTTCTTTCTTTTTTAATAAGAAAAACCTGAGCATTGGTGATGTCAGAAAAGATCTTGATTTTTTATCTAACGATTACAAACCAGCTTTTAAGCTTGCCTCAATAAATTTATCTAAATCACCATCTAACACGGCTTGCGTGTTGCGGTTTTCAACCCCTGTACGTAAATCTTTAATTCGTGCATCATCAAGCACATAAGAACGAATTTGGCTGCCCCAACCAATGTCGGATTTATTATCCTCCATAGCCTGTTTTTCGGCATTTTGTTTTTGCAATTCAAGTTCGTACAATTTGGCTTTAAGCTGTTTCATTGCTTGATCTTTATTCTTATGTTGCGAACGATCATTTTGACATTGCACCACAATACCACTTGGAATATGGGTAATTCGTACCGCACTTTCTGTTTTGTTCACGTGTTGTCCGCCAGCACCAGAGGCGCGATAGACATCAATGCGTAAATCCGCAGGATTGATATCAATATCAATGTTGTCATCAATTTCAGGATAAACAAAAGCGGCGCTAAAAGAAGTATGACGACGATTATTCGAATCAAATGGACTTTTACGTACGAGACGATGAATGCCCGTTTCTGTTCTCAGCCAGCCGAAAGCATATTCGCCTGAAACACGGATCGTTGCGGATTTTATCCCCGCGACATCACCGTCAGAAACTTCCATCAATTCGGTTTTAAAGCCTTTACTTTCAGCCCAACGTAAATACATACGTAATAACATTTCTGTCCAGTCTTGTGCTTCTGTTCCGCCAGAGCCTGCTTGAAGATCGACATAGCAATCTGCCGCATCATTTGCGCCACTAAACATACGGCGAAACTCAAGTGCGGCTAATTTTTGTTCTAATTCATCGAGTTCTGCCACCGCCTCATTGAAGGTGTCTTCATCTTCAGCTTCAATGGCAAGTTCTAACAAGCCCTCTACATCTTCCAAGCCTTGTGTTAAATGTTTAATGGTATCAACCACTGCCTCTAAGCTCGCACGTTCTTTGCCTAGCGCTTGGGCTTTTTCTGGCTCATTCCATACATCGGGCTGTTCTAGCTCTGCATTGACTTCTTCTAAACGTTCGATTTTGCTATCAACGTCAAAGATACCCCCTAAGGGTTGCCGTACGTTCAGCAAGATCGGCAATTTTATTTTTGATTGGGTTAATTTCAAACATAAATTCAGTTCTATATGATTTTTAATATAAGAGCCGAATTATATGCTATTTTAGCCCAATTTGGTAGGTCAATTATGTTGAAAGCCTTTTCCTATTAGCTTGTTAATGGGGCTTGTGATAAAATCTGCCGTTCGCAAGGAATGAATATCAGGAAACAAAAAATGAAGAAAATAATTACCGCACTTTCGTTAGCGACTTTGTCTGCTTATGCGCTGGCTAACGATGCTCAAATTGAAAGCCAATTAAAAAAATTGGGGATTTCGCAAATGGAGATCAAATCTTCTCCGCTTTCAGGAATTAAAACAGTCATCAGTAATGAAGGCATTTTTTATACCTCTGAAGATGGCAAATATGTGCTACAAGGGCAACTATACCAACTCACTGATAAAGGTCCAGTAGATTTAACAGGAAAATTTTTACTTGATAAATTAAACAGTTATAAAGATGAAATGATTGTTTATCCAGCAAAAAATGAAAAATATGCGGTAACTGTATTTATGGATATCACTTGCCATTATTGTCATTTATTGCATCAGCAAATTCAGCAATATAATGATTTAGGCATTACCGTGCGTTACCTCGCGTTTCCTCGTGGTGGATTGAATAATAACACGGCAAAACAAATGGAAGCCATTTGGCAGGCGAAAGATCCTGTGTATGCCTTAAATGAAGCAGAAAAAGGCAATTTGCCGAAAACCTTGAAGAATGTGGATAGAGTAAAAAAACACTATGAGCTTGGTGTACAATTTGGTGTGCGCGGTACGCCTAGCATTGTTACGCCGACAGGCGAGCTGATTGGGGGCTATTTACCACCAAAAGAATTATTAAACGCGTTGCAAGAAGAATAAGCGCGGTAAAATTTTTTGTTGGGGGCTATGTATTCCCCCAAAATAGCAAGAGTGAAATCCATTAATTTGATATGAACAAAACAATCCAACGCCGTCCTATTAGCTCAGAACAGCCTATTAGCGATCATCCTTTGCTTGATCGCCTTTATCGTGCGCGTCAAATAAAAAATTCGCAACAATTAGACCGCACTTTAAATTCAATGCTTTCTCCCCACAGGTTATTTGGTATGCAACACGCGGTAAATGTGTTGGCACAGGCTCGGGAAGCGCAAAAAAAGGTGGTCATCGTTGGGGATTTTGATGCGGATGGTGCAACCAGTACAGCATTAACCGTTGTGGCGTTACGTCAGCTTGGCTTTCAGCAAGTAGATTATCTTGTGCCGAACCGTTTTGAACAAGGTTATGGCTTAAGTGTTGAGGTGGCGAAATTAGCTTTGGAAAAACAGGTAGAGGTACTTATCACCGTAGATAATGGCATTTCTTCCTTTGAAGGCGTCGCCTTTTTAAAAGCACAGGGCGTACAAGTGGTGGTAACCGATCACCATTTACCTAGCGAAACCTTGCCGGAAGCTGATGCCATTGTAAATCCTAATTTATCACAATGTGATTTCCCGTCTAAATCTTTAGCAGGCGTTGGGGTTGCTTTTTATGTGATGTTGGCGTTGCGCGCCAAGTTACGTGAACAAGGCATATTTGATAACAAAAGCCAACCCAATTTTACTGAGTTGCTTGATTTGGTGGCGCTTGGCACCATTGCTGATGTGGTGCCATTAGATCAAAATAATCGTATTCTCGCTTATCAAGGCTTGCAACGTATTCGTGCAGGACGTTGTCGCTACGGTATCCAAGCCTTAGCAGAAGTGGCTAATCGTGATATGAGCCGATTTAGTGCATCAGATTTAGGCTTTGCTATCGCGCCTCGTTTAAATGCAGCGGGTCGGTTAGATAATATGTCAGTCGGGGTCGAATTACTTTTAGCACAAGATATGCCTTCTGCACGGGCATTGGCATTAGAGTTAGATGGGCTTAACCAAACACGTAAAGAAATTGAACAAGGAATGAAATTAGAGGCGCTAGAAATTTGCCGAAAATTGACCGCACTTACTCCGCCATTGCCAACAGGTATCGTGCTTTATCAAGCAGATTGGCATCAAGGTGTGCTGGGCATTTTAGCGTCAAGACTAAAAGATCAGTTTCATCGCCCCGTGATTGCTTTTGCCCAAGATCAGGAAGGCATTCTTAAAGGCTCAGCGCGTTCTATTGAAGGATTACATATTCGTGATTTATTGGAGCGCTTACATTCTCGCCATCCAGATATGATTATCAAATTTGGCGGACACGCAATGGCAGCAGGGCTGAGCATTCAAGAAGAAAAATTTAGTGATTTCCAACGACTATTTAATGAAGTTGTAACGGAATGTTTAGATGAGAAAGATCTGCAAGGTGTCGTGTGGACGGACGGCGAACTTGAGCCACAATTTATGAATTTAGATACGGCAGAGCTACTCAAGCAATCAGGGCCTTGGGGTCAAGCTTTCCCTGAGCCTGTCTTTGATGGTGAATTTAAACTCTTACAACAGCGTTTAGTGGGCGAAAAGCATTTAAAAATGATGGTTGAACCAATCAATGGTGGAGCTTTATTTGATGCCATTGCATTTAACGTAGATACCCGTTATTACCCTGATCTTTCATTAAAAAAAGTGAAACTCGCCTATAAATTAGATGTTAATGAATACCGTGGGCAGCGTAATATTCAGCTCTTGGTGGATTATATTGAGCCATTGGCAGATTGATGGTGTATAAAATGTGGCGGCTACTTTTTTTCTTTATGATGCTTGGTGTGAGCCAAATAAGTTGGGCTGAACCCCTTGAACAGCCTAAGTTACATATCAGCCAATTTGAAGAAGGGCGTGATTATTTTTCTTATCAGGAGCCATTAGTGATTCCCGCTCGTGCTGATCATAAGATTTTAATTCAATTTTTCTTTGATTATGATTGCCGTGTTTGTTCTGTGGCGCAGGATATTCTTAATTTATATAGCCAAATCAATCGTGATCATATTGTACTCACGGAGATTCCCGTTGCTACAACAAAAGCGAACTTAACGGCAAATATTTTTTACACCTTACAGCAAATGAATGCAGAGAATGTTTCTGATTTATTGTTGTTTGAAAGTTCTGAAAAAAAACGTTATACCGAATTAGCTCATTTTCCTACTTTCTTAAAATGGCTTGCACAACAACATATTGATACAGAAGAATTTACTAAATTGTATCATTCGGTTAATGTCCGTTTACAAGTAAAAGATGCCATTCAACTGACGGAAGAATATGGGGTATTTACTTATCCTTATGCCATCATTAATGGCCGTTATGTGCTGACCGCAAGCACCCTTTATAACGATGATTATAGCTTTGCCGTGTTAGATTTTTTAATTAACAAATTATTACAAGAGAAACAATGATGAAAATTGGAATTGTCGGTGCAATGGCACAAGAAGTGGCGTATTTATCTGCCCTAATGGAAAACCAAACGACAACGCAAATTGGTGGCGCAACCATTTATCAAGGTATAATTAATGGCAAAAACATTGCCTTATTGCAATCAGGTATAGGAAAAGTGGCAGCTGCAATGGGAACCACTGCGCTGTTGCAACTTGCTAACCCCGATGTGATTATCAACACAGGCTCGGCAGGTGGGGTTGCAGCGGGATTAAAGGTGGGCGATGTAGTGATTTCTACCCAAACAGCTCACCACGATGCGGACGTTACCGCATTTGGCTATGTCAAAGGTCAGCTACCTAATTGCCCCGCACGTTTTAATTCTGACGAAAATCTCACCGCACTTGCGGAAAAAGTGGCACTTGCGCAAGGGCAAAAAGTGCATAAAGGCTTAATTTGTTCAGGTGATAGTTTTATCCACGGCGGAGAGCCTCTCGCACAAATTAAACAACATTTTGCTGATGTAACAGCGGTAGAAATGGAAGCCGCCGCCATTGCCCAAGTGTGCCACGCTTTCAACGTCCCTTTTGTGGTGGTTCGTGCAATTTCTGATAGTGGCGATGGGGAAGCGAGTATGTCCTTTGAAGAATTCCTTCCTCTCGCCGCCAAGCAATCTTCCGCAATGGTTGTGGCGATGATTGATGACTTGTAATCATTTAAGCCATAACAGAAAGACGACAGTAAGAAGCCTTAGTATTTTTATATGCTAAGGCTTTTTTAATTCTGTGCTTTTAAAAATGGCAAGAGTAATAAGGCAATAAGAAAGGCGCAACAGGAAATCACCACAAAAAAACCGTTCCAATGAAAGTGTTGCATAATAATGGCTAAAGGATAGCCCGATAATGCCGCCCCTAAATAAGCAAATAAACCAATAAACCCCGTAGCGGTGCCAGCCAGTTTTTTATGGGAACATTCCGCCGCTGCCATTCCAATGAGCATTTGTGGACCAAATACAAAAAATCCGATAGAAAAAAACACCGCACTTTGCAAAATAAACTTTTCTTGCACCATTAACCACAATGCTAAAATAGAAAAGAAAATACCAATCGCAAATAACAGAGCCATAGGGCCACGATTGCTAGAAAATAATTTATCAGATCCCCAACCAGCAACTAACGAACCCAAAATACCGCCAATTTCAAATAGCGAAATAACACTGTTGGCAGACACCAAATCATAATGATATTTTTCAGTTAAATAAATATTTCCCCAGTCGTTAATGGCTGTTCTGACAATATAGACGAGGGTATAACTGAGTGCCAAAAGCCAAATATATTTATTTAACAAAACGTAGCGATATAATATTTGTTGCCAGCAAAGATCTTTTCCTTCTTGTTCTTGAATTAATTCTAATTGATCCTTTCGCCATTGCCCAATGCTAGGTAGACCAAGAGATTCAGGGGTACCTCGTAACCGCAGGGCAAGGAATAGGGCAATAAAAAGCGTGATGATCCCAGCAATAATGAATCCATAACGCCAACTATAATGCAAGGTAACATAGCCAATAATTAAAGGGATTAATGCCCCACCCACATTGTGTGCAGTGTTCCATACCGACCACCAAGCGCCCCGTTCTGTACGAGAATACCAAGTGGTGAGCAATTTAGAACAAGCAGGCCAACCCCAGCCTTGAAACCACGCATTGAGAATCCATAAGCTCATAAACACGAAGAGTGAACTTGATAATCCAAAAAAGATATTTATAACGCCACTAAAAAAGAGACCAATTGCCATAAAATAGCGTGGATTAGTGCGATCAGAAAACATACCAGATAAAAATTTAGAAATGCCATAAGTAATATAAAAGGCGGTGGTCATCATTCCAATATCATTTTTATCAATGCCTAAATCAGAAATCAATGCAGGAACAGCATAGTTAAAACTTTTTCGAGTAAAATAAAAACCGGCATAGCCAATATACATCACAAACATTAAATGAATGCGCCAATATTGGTAACGTTGGTTGATTTGTTGCAGTGTTTCTTTATTCATTAGTTAATCCAAGGTAATTCTACAAAAATACCTGTGCCACTCTGCTGGTGTTTTGTCCATTTTACAGAATGAATCTCAAATTTTCCGCCTAACATTGCAACACGTTCTTTCATTCCTTTTATACCTAATCCACTGTGGTTGATTTTAGATAAATCAAAACCAATGCCGTTGTCTTGAATATGTAATGTGATTTTTTCATCAATGTTCACATTAATAGTGATTTTTGTTGCACCCGCATATTTTTTTATATTATTTAATGCTTCTTGACATAAACGATATAACGTAATTTCAAGTAAATGAGAAATCACGCGATTTTTCGGATTATGACAATGCAAATAAATATGCGTATTTTGGCTTGCAAAATCTAATTCAATAAAAAGATTTTGTAAGGCTTCTTGTAAGTTGAGGTCATCTAAGATACGTGGACGGATTTTATTAATAAGTCCTTTAATACTATCGTAAATATTTAAGGATAATTGCTCAATAATCTGTGAGAGTTTTTCGTATTCTGGTGTTTTTCCTATCCGTTTTAAAATACTCGCTTGTGTTCTAATAGCCGTGATATTTTGTCCAATTTCATCGTGTAATTCTCGTGAGATTTCCTTCCTAATTTCTTCTTCACGATGAATTAATTGCTGGGTTAAATATTGGTTTCTCAGCAATTCTTGGCTTAAATGCTGATTTAAATCTCGTTGATGTTGAATGCCTAAGCCAAGGAAAATGCCTGTAATGGTTTGGGCAGAAAGGGTGAGCAATAAATCGGTTAATTCTACATTAGAAAAATGGTGAGTTGTACTAATCAGCGCCAAACTATTCAATAAGATCCCTAGCAAAGCGCCTTGCCAACCATAACGAAAAGCCAGCAAAATAATGGGTATGGCTAAGAAAAAGAGTGAAAAACGATTAAAAGATTCAGGTAAATCAGTCTGGATATAAATATTTAAGAGGAATAATAACAAATAAATAATAATAGGTTTCGATCTTAAACTGATGGGTTTTCGGATAAGGCTTGAGGTTAAAGGTAACCATTTTATTTCAAAAAGAAAATAATAAATTAAATAACAAATTGGAATAATTAGCACCGCACTTGAGAAACTGACAAGAAAGGTGAAATAAAAATGCGCTGTACTCATAAAGTAGAGTGCGTTGATTAGGCTGAGTAAGGTAATTAATAAACCTTGTAATAATAGACAGCGTAATTGACTTCCAAAATAGTATTTCTTAAATATAAACAAGATAGGTATATTCAATAACCCTAGTAAGACAATAGAAACATAATTATTGGCAGGAAAAGCAATAGAGAGTAAGAGTAAAATGCTATATTCAGCAAGATAAATAGCAATCCAATATTTTAGTTGTGTGTGAATGAGAATACCAATGCGTAACGCAAAAGGAAAAAATAAAAAAGAGAGCAGTGGATCATCTAATAAATAATTAGAAATAATCCATAAGCAAAAATAGGCTGGGGCAACAAAAAACCAGCTATATATAAAAGAGAAAAGGGTATTCATTTTATCCTTTACTACGGAATAAATTGGCTAATTCAACATTATTTTTAACATTTAATTTACTCATCGCATTGGCACGATGAACGTGAACTGTTTTTATACTCAGGGATAAATGGATCGCAATGTCTTTTACATTACGCCCCTCGGCAAGTAATTCACAGACTTGTTGTTCCCGTTTGGTCAAGTGTGCCAGAGGATGCTGAGTTGGCGTAGAGAGCAGTTTCAAGGTTAATTCTGGCATTAAATATACCCCTCCAGCATAAACGGTGCGTACCGATTGGATTAATTCGTCTGGGCTACAACGCTTGCTTAAATAGCCTTTTGCACCTAATTCAAGGGCTTTTTTAACAATAAATTCTGAATCATTGACGCTGAGCATAATGCAGTGAATGCCTTGTGGAATATCAGCTAATAATTCTAACCCACCTTCATCAGGCATAGAAATATCCATAATGCACACATCAGGTTTGAGGCGTGGTAAATTTTGACGGGTTTCTTTTGCTGAACCAAATTCACCGACAATACGCATATCTGGTTCTAAAGAAAGCAGTTGCGAGAAGCCTGAACGCACCACGAGATGATCATCAACTAACACGATATTAATCATTTTGTATCCTAGCCATAAGGTATTAAGCAAAGCGGGAGAGCATTGTACTCCAATAAAAAAATTATGCAGTGAAAATTACACTGCATAATTAATATTGTTGTGAAAAGAGAAAGTGCGGTGAAAAATTATGCTATTTTTTCAAGCGACGAATTTTCTTCTCTTCTGCAATTGCCACAAAAGCAAGCAATACCATACATACAATCGCAGAGGTATTTAACGCGGCAAAGGTTCCAGCCCAGCCGGTTAAACCAAAGATAGGGGTACCATCTGCGATCATACCCAAACCGAGTTTTGCAAAGCTATCGCCAATCAGATAAGCAAAGGTACCTTTAACTCCATCCGCAACCGCAATCGCTTTTTTCGGCACAAAGCCGACCGCTGCAACGCCGATCAATAATTGCGGTCCAAATACCAAGAAACCAAGTACGAATAATGAGATTAAGTACATATATTCGTTGGTTGCAAATTGATAAAACTCAAGGGTAAAGACAATTAAAATCAACGCAATACAAGCAGTTAATCCACGTCTTCCATTAGCTAAATCAGATAAATATCCCCATAAAAATGTGCCGACTAATGCCCCCACTTCAAATAGCGCAAAACCAGAAATAGCGGCATCTTTTGAGAACCCTAATTCTTGGTAGGCATAAACAGGCGACCATTGATCGATACCAATGCGTACGATATAAAGGAAAATATTGGCAAAGCAAAGTAACCAAATCACCTTATTTTTTAAGATATAACGCACGAAAATTTGCCATTTAGTGAGCTGTTGCGCTTCGGCATCACGATCTTCTTCACTAATTTCTTCGCCAAATAATTCTTCTGCTGTACCTAGTCCATAAGCTTCAGGAGAATCTGAACCATAGCGTAACCCTACAAATCCCACGATCAACGCAATAATAGAAGGGAAAATAAACATTCCGATAACGTGTCCATCAAATAACACGTTCGCCCCAAATAATGCCACCCCAGCGGCAGCTGCGCCCCCTACGTTGTGCGATAAATTCCAAAAACCAAGGAACGAGCCACGTTTTTTACGCGGAGTCCATTTGGTAATGGTGGAATAACTTGAAGAGCCACCTGTACTTTGGAAGAAGCCACTGAGTGCATAAAATGCAACCATTAAAAATAATGCGACACTACCCCCGCCCATACTCGCACTAAAGCCGATCATACAAAGCGCAGAAAGAATGAGCATAAAAGGAACAAACTGTTTTGTATTTTTGCCGTCCGCATAATAAGAAACAAGGGTTTTCCCAATCCCGTATGCCACAGAAAAACCTAACCCAATCATACCGAGTTCAGTTTTAGTTAGTCCGTAGGTTTCGATCATATCATTTTGTGCAACGTTAAAATTCTTACGAATCAAATACATTGCCATATAGCCAATAAAGACAACCAAATAAGATTGCATAAAGGGTTTAAACCACATTTTGCGGCGTTCTTCCACGGGAAGATTGAGTACAGGTTTTCGTACCTGTTGTAAAAATTTGAACATAATTTCCTCAATATAAAGTAAAAAAGTGCGGTTAAATTTTAATAAGATTTTGCTTTTCTGCCTTGAGATGAGCGCTTAGATGAATTAGGAAAATTTCTTAGTTTTACGCTGTTTTGAAGATTTTTGTGAGATAGATCACATTTTTGCTACGACTTAAAAGAATTGCGGAGAAATTAGCAAAAAAGAGGTTGTACTATGTGTATAACATTGTTGTGAAATGAGGCTTTTCTTTTTATTGAGGGCTTATTTCATATATTGCTACTACTAAAGTAACAGACGTAGTTAATTTCGTATTTTACCTTGCAAAAACGTTTGCTATTGGCTAGGCTTACAATTATTCCATTTAGCTTTTCTATATAAAAACTGATGTTTAGATTCTTTTATTTTACTTTTTTAGCGACTTATTGTTTTTTTCCTCTACTTTGCAGGGCTGTCACGGAACGTGTGGAAACACCTGAGGAAAAACAAATTAATGCAACGCAACAACAGCAACAAAATAACCTTAATTCCGCAATTCAGTCTCAACAAATTCAGCCGCCTCATATTCGTTTACAAAGCGACAGAATTGAAAAACAAGGTTTTCCACAGAGTGAAGCGCAATGTTTTCCTATCAAGCAAATTGTGCTAACTGATATTAACGCTAACGAAGAAAACCCTGAATTTATTCAACCAAGTCAATTTTCTTGGGCATTAAATGCGATTTATACAGAGGGGGATTTCTCCCTACCTGCTTGCATTGGCTCACAAGGGATTAATACACTTTTACGCCGTATTCAAAATCGCTTAATTGATTTTGGCTATATAACTACTCGAGTAGTTGTTGAGCCACAAGATTTGCGTTCTGAGATGTTAATTCTTACCCTCATACCGGGTAAAGTAGGACATATCCAGCTACAAGATCAAAGTGCAATTCCCTTTGCTACGAGAGGTACGCTTTGGTTTGCGATGCCAATAAAACAAGGGGATATTTTGAATGTGCGAGATATTGAACAGGGATTAGAAAACTTCAAACGTGTGCCAAGTGCTGATGCGAATATTGAATTACAAGCGACAGAAAATATCGGTGAATCGGATATTATCATTGCCTATAAACAAAAATTCCCTTTTCATTTCACCTTAGGGGTAGACGATTCAGGGACAAAAGCCACAGGGCGTTTACAGGGTTCCGCCACTTTTTCTTGGGATAATGTGACCACACTGAATGATATGTTTTATTTCAGTGCAACAAAAAGTTTTAAGCGCCATAGTGATGATGTGGAAGGAGATTATGGTAGTAAAAATTACAGTCTTTATTACTCGATTCCGTGGAAAAATTATTTGCTCAGCCTTTCTGGCTCAAGATACCAATATCATCAAACTATTGCAGGGGCTTTTGAATCCTATGAATATTCGGGAGAAAGTCGTCAAATACACGCTAATTTAAGTCGTTTGCTATGGCGCAATAGCGGTTCTAAAACTTATCTCAATGTTTCGTTATGGACAAGACAATCCTCCAACTATATTAACGATACAGAAATACAGGTACAACGTCGCCGTACCGCAGGTTGGGAAATGGGCATTAATCACACACATTATATCGGTAATGCAACATTACAACTTTCGGCTAATTATAAACGCGGTACAGGCGCTAATCGTGCCTTGCCAGCGCCTGAGGAAAAATTTGATGAAGGCACCTCTAGAATGCAGATCATCACCGCCTCTATTGACCTAAATTACCCCTTTACCTTAGGTTCTCAACCTTTTCGCTTCAATACCCATTGGAATGCTCAATGGAATCAAACACCACTGGTTCAACAGGATAAATTAAGCATTGGTGGGCGTTATACTGTACGAGGATTTGATGGTGAGTTATCTCTTTCAGGAGAGCGTGGTTGGGTATGGCGTAATGAACTTGCTTGGAACATTGCCAATAAAGGACAAGAATTATATCTCGGTATTGATCGAGGTATTGTTAGATCCTCCCAAGAAGAACTGCAACTGGGAGAGAGCCTCACTGGCGGTGTACTGGGTTTACGAGGTCGTTTATGGGGATTAAACTATGATTATTTTATTGGCATCCCAATTAGAAAACCTGAAGGGTTCAGAACCAGCCACTTAACAACAGGTTTTGCTTTAAATTACCGTTTTTAAATAAGCAGTACTGCGAGTAAACCAAGAGGAATATGGATGAAAATAAGGCGAAATCATCCATACTTGCAATAAGGAATCAAAGGAAACAAGGATGAATAAACAATCTTATCGCGTTATTTTTAGCAAAACGCTTAATCAGCTTATTGTCGTATCAGAGTTAGCTAGAACACAGGGAAAAGCGACAAGCGAAAATGTGGGAGCTGAAAAAACATCGCAAAATCTCACCGCACTTTGTTCTCAGTTTAGTTGGGTGATGAAACCTGTGCAATTTAGTATGATGGTGGCGTTGGGGTATGTCTATTTTTCAACCCCGGCGTTTGCCAATGAAATGGTAATTCGTGCAGATAAATCAGCACCGGCTAATCAACAAGCAACCATTTTGAAAACAGCCAATGGTTTACCGCAAGTTAATATTCAAACGCCAAGCCAAGCAGGCGTTTCGCGTAATACTTATTCTCAATTTGATGTCGCCGAGAAAGGGGCTGTACTGAATAATGCGCGCAAAGCAACGCAAACCCAACTTGCAGGCTGGGTACAAGGCAACCCTAATTTAGCCACGGGGGAAGCTAAAGTTATTCTTAATGAAGTGAATTCCAACAATCCTAGTCATCTCAAAGGTTATATTGAAGTTGCAGGTAAAAAAGCCGATGTGGTGATCGCCAACCCTTCAGGGATTCATTGTGATGGCTGTGGCGTGATTAATGCGGGGCGTTCAACCTGGACAACGGGTAAGCCTGATATTGCCAATGGCGAATTAAAAGGATACCAAGTCAAAGGCGGAAAAGTTAGCGTAACAGGCAAAGGGTTAGATAATCGCCAAGCGGATTATACCGACATTATCGCTGAGAAAGTGCAGCTTGATGGTGGCGTTTGGGCAAAACAACTTAAAGTTACCACTGGCAAGAATAAGGTAAACCGTACGAATGATGCCGTCGTTTATGTCGGCAATAAAAATAATGAAAAAAATGACCGCACTTTAAATGAAGGGCAAGAATATCGTGTCGATGTGGGGCAGCTTGGCGGAATGTATGCGGAACGCATTCAATTAGTGGATAACGGTACAGGGCTTGGTGTGCGAAATGCAGGGCATATTGGGGCTTCTGTAGGGGAAGTGCACATTGATAGTCAGGGGCGGATTGTTAATGCGGGAACGCTCAATGCAAACCAAACGATCAGCCTAACTACTGCCAATGATTTTGAAAACCAAGGAAAAATTGAAAACCTTCAAGGGGAAATTCGCTTTAACAGCCAATCCAATATCCAACAAATGGGTACTGTGGTTGCTCGTCAAGGTAATATTCAAGCCACCGCGAAAAAGGCGATAACACAGCGAGGAGAAACCCTTAGCAAAGGGCATATTCGCTATAACGCTGAGCGTGTCAATGCAAGTAAAGGGGCGGTCATTGCTGCGGGAGTAATGATTTCAGATCAAAATGGTAAAGAAGTCCGAACCCTTGAAACGCCTTCTGAACAAGGCAGCTCGATTCATATTACCAGTCGCGAAAAAACCACACTGCAAGGGCAAAATCTCGCTGCGGGCAAGATGCAAATTGATGCCAGTGAAGTAGATATTAGTCATAGCCAAACCACAGGGTATACGCTTCGCATCAATGCTAAACAGCAAGGCATTAAGGCCGATTCAGCAACCCTCACCGCCGCAGGCGATCTGCAATGGCGAACGCCTGCTCTGCTTTCTACCCAGCAAGCTGATGTTAAAGCGAATTGGATTGATACGCGAGCTATACAAATTAATAATCAGCAAGGACATTGGGCGAGCTTAAGCGATCGTGCAGTGAATTTAGCGCTTAATAAAGGCTTAAACAATCAATCGGGATTAATGTTAATTGGTGGGGATTTTATCCTTGAGCAACCATCAGCAGCATTGAATAATCAATATGGGCGGTTATTCAGTGCAGGCTCATTACAAATCAACGCACAACAATTAGATAATCGAGCAGGTATTTTGAGTGCGGAGAATAACGCGGCATTAACCCTAACAACATCAATTCAAAATCAAAAAATAGCGGAAACAGGGTCGTTAATTCAGGCGAAAAATACCTTAACCCTTACCGCACCATCTTTCAATAACACCAATACCAAACCAGTGGACAACGCCACACCGCAACAAGGTGTGATTGCGAAAAAGATTGAACTGAATGCTCAAAATCTTAATAATCAACAAGGAGGCATTTATAGTGTTGAAAATACGACCTTAAATGTCGCTCAGCAATTACACAATCAACAGGGCGAAATACTCTCACTGGGCAATTTAACCATTAACGGGACAAATGCAGGGATCGAAAATGCGGAAGGTGTGATCTCGGCTTCGACAAATTTAATTATTGAGGCAAATGGCTTATCTGGTGATGGGGATATTGAGGCAGACCATACCTCTCTCCGGCTAAAACAAGATTTTCACGCTGAAAACGATATTATCGGGCGTTCAAGCCTCATCCTTTCAACATTGGGTAATCTCATCAATCAAGCAGGGCTTTATTCTGAGGGAAATACCGTCATTCAAGCGGCAAATATTGATAATCAAAATCACGCAGAAATTCAAGGAAAATCTACCGCACTGACTGTCTCGGAAAATTTAACCAATCGCGGTCTAATTAAAGGCAGCGAAGAAAATATTATTAAAGCAGGGCAAACCCTGAGTAATATTGGTACAGGGCGTATCTATGGTGGTCACACCGCACTGCAAGCAAACAAAATCATAAATAGTGATGAATTACAAGCGGATGGCTCGATAAAATCTGCGGTGATTGCTGCTACTCAACGTTTAGACATTGCTGCGCCAGTGATTGAAAATACAAAAAATACCTTTACGCAAGATTGGGCGTTTAATGGCATTGGTGGCACATTGATATCAGAAGGACAAATTATTTTCGGAAAAAACCTTGACGCCAATCATCATGCTCAAGGATTAAGCGAAACCTTAATCAACCGCGGCGGATTAATTGAAGGAAATGGGATTCAGTTTGGTGTAAAACAATTGAAAAATGAGAATGCTCGCTTACGCACCAACCTTGACGAAGTCACCAACCAAGCGGTTAATGAACATTACTTAATTGTTGATGATCCTCAAATTGGGGAACGGATTAATTTCGATCAACTCCGTTGGCGTCCTTTTAGCCGAGCAGGGAGAGTGGTTTATAAAAATCAAGCGATTCCATCACGTCCGAAAGATGGTGGTATTGCCGGTTATATACTCCCAGCTCCTAATGAAGAAGCCTGTGCGAATGAGCAGACACGTATAGGGTGCGCTCCTGTTCCGCAAGCAATTTATACCAATCAAGATCCTGTTTGGGCAGCGTTCAATATCACCCCACCAGAAACGCCGGCCCCTGAATTGCCTGATTTATCAGGGCTTGATCCAACGTTAAAAGAGCCTGTTGAGCCGACTAAACCACGCAGACATTTTTTTAATCGCAATAGGTATGAGCAGGAACTCAAAGAATATGAAGAAAAAATGGTGGAATACCGTAAAGCGATGGCGGAATATGAAGTCAAGCTTATTGCCTATTCTGCCGAGATGAAACCTTATCTTGATTGGGTTAATGCCAATGCGGAAAAATTTGAACAACTTGATACGGCAATCCAAAAACATAACGCAAGTTTACTTGGACGTGAGTTTGCAGATTTTTGGGATGTTTATGTAACGCGACGCATTGAACACCAAACTAAAGTGAAAGAAACTCACCCAGGAAAAATTCTCAGTGGGGGCGATATTGGTTTTTCCGGTGAGGTTGAAAATAATCGTAGTCAAATCATCGCAGCGGGAGTCATTAAAAACACTAATGATACCACCAACCCAATTAACAATATTGAAGAAATTGGGATTACCCAAATTAATGATATTGGCAATCAAGAATGGACATACTCTCGTTGGCGTGGTGGATTTAAACGCTATCATCAGCGAGAATGGACGGGACGTTATGGCCATATGAGACGTACAGAAACCCCACTGGCATTAAATCAAGCTAGCGTGGAATCTCATACCACATTCACCCCAGAAGCAGAAAATGCCAATGTCACATTAAATAATGTCGCACTTACTTCTCATCAACAAGTGGGTAATGCCGCTGATCATAGCTTGCTGCAACAAAATGAGAATGAAATTAGGCACATTCAAGCTAACACCAGTTTGCCAACCTCAAGCCTTTATCGGATCAATCCAGAGGGACAAAAGGTATTAATTGAAACCGATCCGCAATTTACCAATCGCAAAAAATGGCTTAGCTCAGATTATATGTTCAATGCTCTAC
Source organism: Avibacterium sp. 21-599 (assembly GCF_026226765.1). Taxonomy (NCBI): domain Bacteria; kingdom Pseudomonadati; phylum Pseudomonadota; class Gammaproteobacteria; order Pasteurellales; family Pasteurellaceae; genus Avibacterium; species Avibacterium sp. 21-599. Next base: position 144,668 of record NZ_JAKKOB010000001.1, on the reverse strand, counting down.
GCAGTGAACCGCAAAATATCTTGAAACGCTTAGGTGATGGTTATTATGAACAGCGTATGGTTCGAGATCAAATTAACCAACTTACAGGACGAATGTTCTTGGATAATCAGCAAGATCTTGAAAATCAATATAAGGCCTTGATGGATAAAGGGATTTCTTTTGCTAAGCAATTTAATTTAACCCCGGGTATTGCCTTGAGTGCCGATCAAGTGGCTGCACTCACCTCGGATATTGTTTGGTTTGAACCGCAAACCGTCACCTTACCAAGCGGTAAAAAGGTTGATGTGATTGCACCACGCGTTTACGTGGTGGCGAAAAAAGGTGATTTAAATGGTGAAGGGGCATTAATCTCTGCGAATGTGGTTGATTTACGCACTTCACATTTAAACAACCTTGGTACGATTGCAGGGCGAAAAATCGCCTTGTTAAACACAGACACATTACGCAACGAAGGAAATATCCTAGGAGGAAAAGTTGGCATTAAAACCACCGGTAATGTTGAGAATATTGGTGGGAAAGTCGAAGCCGAACAAGGGCTATTCATTGATGTAGGCGGGGATTTTACCCACCAAAGCACTGCCCATACCACAGAAGTGGAGCTATCTCATTTCAAACGCAATGAAACTACCCTCGCTCGCAAAGCCTTACTTTATGTCAAAGACAAAGAAGGGGTATTGCACTTAAATGCCAATAATATCTTGAGTCAAGGGGCCGATATTATTAATGAGGGACAAGGTAATACGATTGTTAAGGCAAAAAATGGACTAAATTTGACCGCACTTTCTGTTGGTTTTGAAGAAAAAATGGGCAAAGGCAATCATTACCGTAATGAAAAAGTGCAAGATGCTGTGGTAAGCACGATAAAAGGCAAAGGAAATGTATTGTTAAGTGGGCGAGATATTACCGCAGAAGGTGCTAAGCTAGAAAGCGAGGCAAAGCTTATGGCATTGGCAGAAAATAACATTGTGCTAAGCAGTGTAGGCACAGCACGAGAAGTTGAGGAATATCATAAAGTTCAGCGGCGAGGTGTTTTGTCGTCAAGAGCTTCTGAGAATTATTCCCATCGTCTCGCAAATACACACAAAGTTACGCATTTAACAGCTGGACAAATTGAGCTAAGTGCCAATCACGATATAGCATTTGAAGGTACACAAATAAATGCTGATCAATCTGTCATTGCCCGTGCTGGTAATGAACTGAATGCAAATGCCGTTACAGATACTTATGCCCATACCCAATGGGAAAAACACAAAAAATCAGGCATTACAAGCAGCCTTGAGGGAGGCATTGCGGCGGTGGGCTACCACAAAGAAAAAGTGCGTCAGCAGAATACGAGCTATGATGAAACAGTAAAAGGGGCAAGTATTAAAACTCAACAAGGTGATGTGATACTTAATGCAGGGGAACATTTGACTGCCACCGCGGTAGAAATTCAAAGCGGTAAAGACACTCATCTACAATCCAAACAAGTGGCGCTTAATGCGGCAGATGAGCAGCATTATGGTGAATCAGAATACGTTCGTAAAATGTCAGGTGTGGGGATTAATATGGTTTATGACCCATTAACCGTGGGGCGTAATAAATACCAAAGCCGTAAAGATTCTGGTATGGCAGATACTTTTGTCGGCGATGAGATTTCTCGCGCCGAATCCATTGCAGACACCGCTGAAATGGTGGGGCGTGGTGTAAGCCCTTATCTCAAACATCAACAAAATGAGGCATATAAAAATACGCATCAAACCTTAGCGAAAAGCGCGTCCATTAATACAGAAGGGAAATTGCAGGTTATTGCTAGCGCGGGGGATATCACCACGCAAGGCAGTCAAATTAATGCAGAAAAAGGGGCGGAATTTATTGCCAGTGGTTCAGTGAATTTTGATGTGGCAACAGACATTTATTCGCAAAATGCAGAAAAGCGTGCGAAAGGCTTTGAGCTAAATGGCTTAAATAAATATATTGCTGGGATGGGCGTTAGCCATGAAGATGGCAATCAAACCCGCCGAGAAGAGCGAGGGACGTTAATAACCACAGGGGCAGAGACCCGTGTTATTGCGCAAGGTGGCGATATTACAGGCAAAGGCTTAACGCTGATTAATGAGGGCAATACCCACCTTACAGCCAAAGACAATGTGGTATTAGATACGGCGAAAACCCTTTATAACCAAAGTCAAAAAGCAATGAGCCATTCAATTGGTGAAGTCGCCACCTCGGATACAGAGCGATTTTTTGGTTATCACCGTGAACGGCATAATCAAGCAGGCGACAATACCACGCACACAGGCAGCCGTATCCTGAGTTTGCAAGGCAATGTTGAGATTGACGCAGGTAAGGATTATCACCAAACCAGCAGTGTGGTGCTAGCTAAAGATAAGCTACGAATCATTGCCCAAAACATTTATGCGGATGCCGCGTTAAATACCGACAATCAATCTCAAAGTCAAAGTGATTTAAAAATCGGACAATTTACCCGTGTTAAATCGCCGATTATTGATTTAATCCAAACCGTGGAGCGCACGGTGAAAAATAAACATGCGTCAGACCGTGTAAATGCTGCCAATGCGGTTACCCTTGCCGCGCAAGGTTATCAGGTGGCAGACACTATTGCGAAAACGGTTACCCAGCAAGACGGTTTAGCCTATTTAATTCGCGTAGAATCAGGCACGGGCGTGGCACATAGCCGTCAATCACAAGAACGCCAAGCGCAAATTAGCCAAGGTAATGTGTTTAACGCCAAACAGATTGACTTGACGGCTACAGGCACAGGGGAAACGCTTGCCAATGGGGAGCAAAAGCGCGGTAATATTCATCTTGAGCACAGTGATTTAACTAGCCACGATGAACAAGGCAAACGCCTTGCAGATAGCCATATTACGTTGACGGCGTATGACACGCAATTACAAGCAGGTAAAAGCCATAGCAAAGAAAAAATGCGCGGTCAAAATGTGGGTGTTGAAGTGGGGATGTTTGCCCAAGCAGGACCACAAACGGGCGTTGGGGTATATGCCACTGTGGGTGGAGGCAGCCAAAAAAGGGATGCGGAACGCACAATGTATCACAACAGCCATTTAGACAGTGCGCAGATAACCTTTAATAACCAAAATGACCTGACACTCAAAGGGGCAACGGCGAAAGCCAATCGTATTGATGCCAATGTGGGTGGTAAGTTACAGATTGAAAGTATGCAAGATGAACAACACCTTAAAAGTAAAAGCAATCAAGCAGGTTTAAGTGTGAGTATCAGCTTTGGCAATGCGTGGGGTGGCAATATCGGCTTTAATGCGGACAGTAGTAGCGAACATTATCGTCAAGTAACGGAACAATCGGGATTATTTGCGGAAGAGGGAGGCTATCACGTTGAGGCAAATCAGGTTCACCTCAAAGGCGGTGCGATTGCAAGCCAAAATGCCAATAACAGTGAGCTTGCCACCAATCAACTGACCGTCGAGCATCTTCAAAACCATTCCTCAAGCCAAGCAATGAGTGGTGGATTAAGCTATGGCTTTAGTCATCAAGAGGGACATTATGAAGAAAAAGGCACAGGCAAAGTGGTTGAGGCACCCGCAAACAACCAAACTGCCGATAACCTCAGATGGGTGGATGAGAAAAATTCAAGTGGCTTTAACCCAAGTATGCCGATGTATGAAAGCCATCGTGACAGCAGCCTCACCAAGGCAACCATTACCGAGGGCAAGATTACCTTAAATAAAGATAGCCAGCCTATCCACAGCACAGCCACCGCGTTGGCAAAAACCTTGCATTTTAGCACCGCACTTGATAATGCCAATCCACAAGTGGAAAAACCAAGGGATACTCAAGGGCAGCTAAAAGAGCAAAAAGTTGTGAGAGAAGCAGTAAGCCAGTTGCAATCGGCATCCTCCACTTATGCCGCCAATCAAGCGAAAGCCGCACAGCTGGAAGCTGACCGCTTGCAACAAGAGCTAGCGCAAGCGCAAAGCAAACCACAGGCAACGCAAGATAAACAAAAAATTGCAGAAAAAACCACCGCACTTGCTAATACGTTAGAAAGACAAGAAAAGTGGAGTGAGAAAGGCGAATACAAACGCAACCTTGATAACCTCACCACTATTGCAGGTGGGATATTGGCAGGACAAAGCGGCGCACAGATTGCCACGACCCTTGCCTCGCCGACTTTAAATGAAAAAATTAAGGAACTCACTACAGACAGCAATGGCGAGGTGAATGTTCTTACTAACACCCTTGCTCACGCGGTACTGGGTGCGGTAGAAGCGGCGGCAGCTAAAGGCAATATCACCGCAGGCGCAGTTGCCGCTTCCGCCAGTGAACTTGCTGCCCCTGCCATCACCAAAGCTCTTGGCAAAGATAACCCGAACCAACTCAGTGCCGAGGAACGCCAAACTGTTACCGCCTTAAGCACCCTTGCAGGCAGCCTTGCGTCAGGCTTAACCGCCCAACAAAACGGCTCAGCGACCAACACGGTTAGTACACTTAATGCCGCAGCATTAGGTGGTGAGATTGGGAAACGGGCGGTGGAGAATAATTATCTCAGTGTACTTTCTCAAAAAAGACGTGATGACATTAGAGAGAAAATTAAAAATGGCAATGCGACTAAAAAAGAGATCGTAGAATATCTTCAATATGAAAAAGATGATCAAACAAGTGATTATTTAGTGGATAAAGCGCGTTATCGCCCAGAGGAGATGACACCGCAAGAATGGGCTGAATATGAAAATTACGCAAAACGTTACGTTTCAGAAAGCATACAAAACCGAGACATTCCTAAAAATATTGAGCGTAGCCTCAAAGAAATTCTTACGGGAAACTATTATAAAGGCTACGGTTATGCTTATGCGTTAGATGAAAAATATCGTTCATCTTTGCCAAGTCGTTGGTTCATTTCCGATTCAGATAAATCGGAAGAAGAAAGAATATATGAGCGCTTTAATGCAAAATATATCCAAAATCCAAGAACATTAAGAGAATCATTTGATGGGAGAGTAGCAGAATCAACGAAAGAGGGATTGGAGTTGGCTGCAACGCTATATACAGGAAATGTCTTAACAGGAGCTAGTTTAAATCTTATTAATAAGCTAGGTCCAGTAGGTAAACAAATTGGAATAACGGCAGAAAAATATCCATTACTCACCGATGTTAGTGCAACAGCACTAGCGAATACAGGTTATCAATTAGCTCAAGACAAACCTTATGATCCTTATAGCCTATTGCAATCTGAATTATCAACTATTTTGACTAGAGGAAAGAATTTAGGACAACAATTAAGCATCAATGTAGGAATAAGCACAATGGCAAGTGAAAATTCTGAGGATTATGGCTGGAATGCTTTGGGAGCGATAACTGGAACAGTGGGAATGAGGACTATGAGTAAAATTAAATTTAATGAAAATAATAATAAATTTTTAAAATCAGTTATTACTGGGGCCATAGCAGAAAGGATTGGCGATTCTAATAGTTTAAAAGAACAATATAAAAATATAAAGGGGACTAATGATGAACCTTTTAAAAAATAATAATTTTTATAAATCTTGGGCTGGGTTTTATATTGGAATATATTTTCTGCATCTTTTTAAATATATTTTTTTTATGGCTCGTGTTTATATTGATGATGGAGTTGTTTATTGGCAATGGGCTTTCTTGTATGAGAACTTAAGAGAAACTTTAGCCCTTTGTATTCCTGTTTTTATTATTCATTGGCTTTTGTATAAGTATGGAAATGGAAAATATAAGGAATAAAGAAATTAGATAGAATAAAGGAAAGGATAATGCTTTTATCTACTATATCTTTGTTTTTAAGTATGTTCATTTTATAACAAGATTATATGGAGAAAACGGCTTCTATAATAGTTTAAATAAATACCAAAAACATACTGTGATAGTATGTTTTATAAAAATAATGATATAAAGGAAATTAAAATTGAAAATGTCAAAGAATAAGATTTTTTATTTATCCAGCATTAAGATATTCTGCCTTATGTATTGTATGGTTTTTCTAAATATGTATTTTTTATGATTTATATTTATATAAAGGACAATGTATTGTTTTTTAGGAATACTTTCTTCTACGAAGCTTTAACAGTAACATTATCTATCTATATCTCCTACTTAATTATATATTGGATTTTATATAAATATGACAGTGAGAAATATAAGAAGTGAGAATACAGGCTATCAACTCATTCATGAAAATAATTATGATGTGAATAGCTTAATAAAATCGGAATTATCAACGGTTTTGACAAGAGGGAGAACGTTAGGTCAACAACTTAGCACAAATATTATTCTCAATACAGTAACGACAGAGAAACCTGAGGATTATGGTAAAAACGCGTTAGGGGCTGTAACGGGAACATTGAGTTCAAAATTTATTGGTCAGATTGGAGGAAAATATAACAATCTAATTTACACCTCTATTTATTCTAATTACGCTAGTGAGTATTTTGGAGAGTATAAAAACATAAAAAGCACCTTAACAAAGCAGAGGAACATATTAATGAAAGAAAAAAATAAATTCTATTTGGACTGCTTGATTTTTGCCATCTTATCATATGTGCTTTTTTTGGTTTATGATTTGCTTATAACTATATATGTATATATTAAATATGATTTTTTATATAAACTTCTCTTTTAAAAAAGCATTCAAAGCATGGATTTGTATAGCTCCTCTTACTCTACTCCTAAATTGGTTGAAATATAAATATGGAAAAAACAAGAAGTAAGATGTGAATGTAGTGGTGAACACAATAACAACTCAAAATATGGAGGGTTATAGTTGGAATGTATTTAGCGAAATAACAGGAACACCGTAGAATCCTGCAACCAAATAAAGTTGGTTTAAAAATCTATTTTTAAGTTCTCTTTCATCAGGATTTACAAGTGAAGTATTAAGTGATATAGAACAATTAAAAAATAGTTTAATAATATTTACAAGGTAGGATATGAGAAGAAATAATTTTTATATTTCATGTGTTATATATTTTATTTTTCTGTATTCTCTTTTTTTCTTAAAGTATATCCTTTTTATGATAAGAATATATGTAGAGGAGCTGTTTTTTTAATATGATAATTTAAAAACTACTAACAGGATCTAGTTTAAATCTTATTAATAAGCTAGGTCCAGTAGGTAAACGAATTGGAATAACGGCAGAAAAATATCCATTACTTACTGATGTTAGTGCGACAGCACTAGCGAATACAGGTTATCAATTAGCTCAAGACAAACCTTATGATCCTTATAGCCTATTGCAATCTGAATTATCAACCATTTTAACGAGTGGGAAAACGTTAGGACAGCAATTAAGTATTAATGTTGGAATTAGTACAATGGCAAGTGAAAATTCTGAGGATTATGGTTATGCATTTGGGGCGATAACTAGAACTTTGGGAAATTATGCCATTTTATGGTGGGGTTATATGTAGCGGAAAATGTCATTCTGGGAAGTTGGTGGGGGTATGATTTTTTCAGAAATTGATAAAAGGGAGAAATAAAATACTCTCCCTAATAGCTAAATATTATAATGCTTAAGCTCTATTTATTAAGCTTTTTTCAAAAACGCTGATTTTAATGAGAAACTTTGGCCGTCAATTTTGCAATCTACATCGTGATCGCCATCAACTAAGCGAATGTTTTTCGCTTTTGTGCCTTTTTTCAATACAATAGATGAGCCTTTCACTTTCAAATCTTTAATTAAAATGACATTATCGCCATCTTGTAGTGGATTACCGTTGCTGTCTTTTACCACTTTTTGTTCGGTCTCATTTTCTTCATCGCCAGACCATTCATAAGCGCAGTCAGGGCAAACAAAATTTAAACCGTCGTGATAAACATATTCACCTTGGTATTTTGGACAAGTTGTTTGTTCCATTTTTTCCTCTTATCTAAATTTCAATATAAACAATCAGTTACATTTTTTTTGATTGAATAGTAGTAATGCGAGCGAAGTATATCAAACAAATCTCTTTCACTGTAATGATTTTTAAAGATGCCATAAAAGAGAATTTCCGCTAAACTAGCGGCTTTTAGAGGGGAACAAAATGAGAAAAACAGTTTTATTACTTGGGATCAGTGCATTACTAAGCAGTGCTTACAGCCAAGCCCATAACTTGCAACTTAATGCAACCCTACCAGCGGTAACCGTCGCAGATAAAGGTGAGCTTATCGTTAAAAATCAAGAGATTAGTGCAAAGCCTTGGCAATCTACCCAGCTTAAAGGTAAGGTTCGTGTGTTGCAGCATATTGCAGGGCGTAGCTCGGTAAAGGAGAAAAATTATCCTTTAATGGAAGCTATCAAAGCACAGCATTTTAATGGCGCACAATATCAAACCACAAATATTATTAATGCAGATGATGCGATTTTTGGCACGGGGCCTTTTGTGCGCAGTAGTGCTGAAAAGGCGAAAAAAGAAAATGCTCACAGCCAGATTGTGTTAGATAATCAAAGTGCGGTGAAAAATGCGTGGAAATTAAAAGAGAAAGAAAGTCTGATTGTGGTGTTGGATAAAGAGGCAAAAGTGAAGTTTGTTCACGAAGGGAAACTCTCTTCTGCACAAATCAATGAAATTTTAGCCTTAGTTAAGAATTTGCTATAAAACGTATCGTCTGAATAACAGAATGCGGAATATTCAAACCGAGTAATAAAGGAAGTGCCGAATAATCGGCACTTTTTTAATGGAAAAGCGCTTGATGTAAGGCGTTGATTTGTGCCTTTTCGCTTTCCAGTGAAAGTCCGTTTAGGGCATAATCTAAATCTATTTTTGCTTGTTTGAATGCGGCGTTACAAATGGCTTGATTATCTGATTGCCTCCACAGTATGGCGAGTGCTTTTTGTACTTTAATGTGAATTTCTAACATTGCGCTACCATCACGACAAATAGGGGTGAAGGATTGTAAAACGAGTTCTTGTTCGTTGAGATTTAACATTGCCAGACGATGATATTTCACGGCTTGTTTTTCTGCTTTGCTATCAAGTAGTAAGCGTAATAAAACGCTAATCACTTTAATTGCTGTGCCGGGATCGTTCACCGCTTGCGATAAGGCACGTTGCGCCACTTCGCTTAATACAATCAAACCAAATTTAGGATCTTGCGCATAAGAGCGGTTGTTTTCGATGATAAAATTTTCTTGCAGTTGAGCGATGTGTTCAATGGGCTTATTGACATAGGCAATTGGCATATTCGTATAAACCAATTTTCCGGGTTGAATGGCAATTTCAATTTCGCAATCATTATTATCAGCAAAATCTTGTAAATTTTGCATATTTATATGGCTCAAATAGCCTGTTTTATGCGCGTGAATTGCGTAGGAAAATTGAATTTTCTCAAGGGATTTTGCCCCCATATTTGGCTGTTGCCAATAATTGTTTAAGGCTTGCTGTGAGGCAGTTTCAATCTTTTCTAAGGTATTATTTAATAACCCAAGCTGTGATAACGCACTCACCCACGTAATCAAGGTGGTAATTAAATAAATGAGTACACAAATCGTCCCAATAAATAGCACAAATCGCCCCGCCTCGTTGTAATAACCCATTCCTAAGGTTATTTTGGCAATCACCGCATAAACAAAGGCTGAAATAAAACTTGAAATCGCAAGACGCGTGGTGTTATCTCCCATTACTAATTCGGTCGCTCTTGGCGTTGCCCCGTTAGAAGCAGAAGAAAAAGCCGAAACCATAATAGAAAGGGAAAAGGTACTCACCGCTAACATACTCGATGCCATAATGCTGAGAATGTCATTGAGTAATTCTTCGCTAACGTCAGGCATAATCTCTATCGGCAATGCTTTGTTTTCAATCAATGCAGAGAAAAGTGCCAGAAAGACAGCAAATAATGCCCCTAAAATAGGGGTGAGCCATAAGGCGTTACTTGGTTTTTTTAACCATAGAATTAGGATGAAAAAATGCTCTTTAAGATAGCTTAACATCGGTTTTCCTATATTGAGAGAGAAGAGCTTACCATAGCAGATTTTTTGTAGAAAGAAAAAGGGCTGAGTTGCTCAGCCCTGAGATTATTTTAAATTAGAACTTATAAGACACCGATGCATTGATATTACGCTCTGCGCCATAGTAGCAGTTGTAATCACAGCCTGCGATATAACGGCGGTTGCCTACATTCTCAACATTTAATTGCGCGATCCAGTTGGAGTCAAACGTGTAACGTGCCATTAAATCTACCACGGTAGCAGATGGAACTTCCTTGCCTGAATAAAGTGAACCTTGAGAGGTAACACTTTTACCAATATAGCGAATACCCGCGCCCAGCGTTAACCCATTTAATGCACCGTTAGCAAAGGTGTAATCGGTTTTCATAGCGAAAGTATGTTTTGCAATTAACGGGTTACGCACATCGCCATTATCTGTACGAGTAATAGATTTTAAGTAAGTATAAGCTAAGCCCATATTCCAGTTATTTATAATATTGACATCAGCTTGTACTTCGACACCTTTACGATAAATAGGAGCAGTATTACTTACTGTTTTACCCAATCCATTTGACACCAATGCCCCTTTATCTTTGGCTTTGAAAGCCGCAACAGTGATTGACCCATTTAACCAATCAGGCAAATATTTGATCCCCACTTCATATTGATGTGTGATATTTGGATCATAAAGTTTTTTTTCGCCACTTAATCCCACTGGTAAGTTAAAGGATTCGCTGTAACTAATGTATGGATTTAAACCGAATGGGGCTTCATACATTAATGAGGCTGAATAGGACGTATTGCTGATTTTTTGTGAAGAAGTGTATTCATCTTGTTTCGCACGATCGTGGCGTACACCAAGGTTTAGTACAAGACTATCTATAAAACGGCTTTGATTTTGTAAATAAAGCCCAAGTTGGCGTGCGGTGATATAGGTATAAGGTGCATTAATATTTTGTGCTTGATTATAGCCTGACCGAACCTGTTTTAAATTCACCGTAGAAGTGATTCTCTTATCAGATAAGATATAGTACGCTTTCACTTTTTGGTGGCGATAATCTGTTCCTAGCACTAAGGTATTTTTCACCCAATCATTGCCATATTTCCAACTGAAATGATTATCAAGCGTATGAGAAATGGATGTTCCATCGTTAAATACTACGTTACTAGCTAGATCATAATTTGCTGCACTCGGTGCTTTGGGTGACCCATCTGCATTATAAGCAGAAGGGTAGACATAAGAACCTCGGTGATAATTATTGACATAGGTATAACGATAGCTACTATCAAAACTTAAATTATTATCAAATTGATGGCTAAATTCATAGCCAATATTGTATTGACGATTGTATTCCCGATCATTGACTGGATCGCCAAGGTTGGTGGAACGGCTAATATAACTGCCATCTGGGAAAGGTACAAGTGAACCTTCTTGTGGCAAGAAATTAGAACTTGGTACACCTTTATCAAATTGATAGCTGGTTAAAAGGGTTAAACGAGTATGGTCAGAAATATCCCATTCTAAAGTTGGGGCGAAATAAACGGTTTTATTTTTTGTGGCATCCCATTGCCCATTTTTAGAGGAAAATGCGCTCACTAAACGGTAACGGAGATCATCATTATTTCCAATGCGATCAGTGTAATCAATTCCAATACCATATTGATGATGATTTCCCGCGTTAAGCTTAAATTCACCTTTGCCAATTTGATCTTTATGTGGACGTTTTGTGACATAGTTGAGTAAACCACCTGAATTGGCGGCACCAAATGTCATTGCATCAGCGCCTTTGGTGATTTCCACGGCTTCTAATGCAAATGTATTGACATAAGGGGTAAAAAATCCGTAAGACGTCAATGGTAAACCATTCAGCGCTTGAGTGACTTCAGCACCTCTTACTCGAAACCAGTTTGTATTTGTATCTTCACCAAAAACTTGGGTAGAAAATCCCGCTTGGTAGCGACCAATTTCATCAGCCTTGGTAATGTTTTGTTGGGCTAGTTGTTCCGCATTCAGTGCCACTGCCGATTTTGCTTGATAAATAGGCACTTCACCCATACGGTACATTGAACCGCCATTAACTTGAATTTCTTCCAACTGTTCCACGTCGTCCGCGAAAGCCATTTGACTTGTAGCGAAAAGTGCGGTGGAAATAAGTGATAATTTAAAAAATTTTTTTGTCATAAAAGCTCCGAGTAAAAGGCTAGCAAGATGAGCTAGCCTGATCGTTTATTATTTAATGCTAAATGTATAAGTGCTATACAATTTACGTTTTTGGCAGATTTTTTGATCTGGGTAATCCATTTCATAAATTGCCTTGATTTTCCAAGTGCCTTTTAGGGCTGGAATAAAATTCACTTTTCCTTGTGAATCCGTTTTACCTGAAAATGCTTGTGGTTCACGGTGATCATAAACCGCTTTTTCATCAAGTTTGGTAAATTCGTTTGTCGTTCCAATCACCGTAATCCCTTTGGCTGGTTGCCCTTTATATAGCACCTGTACAGGGAAAACTTCCATTGGACTTAAGGTGGTTGGATCAACTAAGGGAACAATTTCTAAATCTAACCCAACAGGTTTGATGGCAAAGTCGCTAACCTCAACCCCTGTATTCACATAGGTAGATGAAAACATACTGGATTCTTCACAGTAATTGGCATCTTTCATTTGACTGAGGTTTTCACGTTTCCAACCATTGTCATTTTTTGACCAGAAGGTTGGTTTGTAGCTACCTGAAATTTTGTATTCTGCTTTCGCCAATGGGCTGGTGGTAACATAATGGTAATTTTCGCCCTTTTGGGTTAGGGTTGTGCTTGTGCCGTCCGCACGGTGTAACACCAACGGATTTAAGATATTTAAACGTCCCTCGGCAATTTTTTCTCCTTCAGGAAAGTGATCGCCATAGCCAAGTACCGCAAGCAAATCTTTGCCCGCTTCGGCTTGTTGGGCATAAGCCCATAGATCGTGTGCTTGGCTGGCAAAAGGCAAAGCAAGTCCGCAAATTAAGGTAAGTTGTGTGAGTTTTTTCATTGGATTTCTCCTATCTTTATCATCAAAAAATTGGAATTTTTTGACCGCACTTTATAACGGCTTATTTTTAGTGCGGTATAAAATTCCTCCAAATTCGCCCTTGGCGAGGGATTACTTAAGTAATGTGCTTACTTAAGGGAGGAAAACTCTGTAACAACATCTTATGAATTTTCCGTAAAATTCGTTATATTTTTCTCATTAGCCATAAAAAATAGCTGCCACCGAGTAAGGTTACAATCAAGCCTGCTGGAATTTCATAGGGAAATAGCAGTTGGCGTCCTAGCCAATCGGCAATAACCATAATGGTTCCGCCTAATAATCCTGCGGCGAGGAGTTGGTTTTTACTATGACGAAAGCCTAGGTGATAGGCTAAATGGGGCGCAAGCAAGCCGATAAAACTTAATGCACCAATGAGCAAGGTAGCAAATAGCGTGAGTAAAATGGCAAAAGCAAATAAAATACCGCGTGCCTTGAGTATATTTACCCCAAGAGATTGGGCAATGATGCTATTTAGTGCAAATAAATCTAGCCAACGGACGAAAATAAAGCAGAATAAAAAGAGGATAATCGCGATAAACAGCATTGGGATCGCCACATCATTTGTTGCGTAATAGGTTGAACCTGATCCCCAATTTAATAATTGCCAAGCTCGCGGATCACCGCTTGCAACCAGTATTCGTTGTACCGCTTCAAATAAGGCTGAAATGCTTATTCCTGTGAGTAATACTTGATCGGGCTGTAAACCATTACGGCGATTGATTATCCAAATCAGCCAGACAATGAAGCACGCTCCCAATCCTCCCCATAGGGCATATTGGCTGAGTAAGGTGGTGCCGGTGATAAAAATGGCAAGCAATACACCAAAGCTTACCCCAGAGGTAATGCCAAGCAATTCAGGGCTTGCCATTGGGTTGTGGCTTAGTCGTTGTAATAGGGTTCCAGCTACGGCAAGCATTATTCCCGCACAAAATGCATAGGCAATGCGAGGAAAACGCAAGGTAAACAGGTTATTGTCCAAATAGATTTGCCAGCCATCTATTCCTTGCGCTAGCCATAAGGAACAGGATAGCGCAGCCAGTAAAAGTAAAGGTAAATAAAGTGCGGTGCTTTTTTGCGGCGTATTTTTCCACGTTATGGCATTTTCTTGTACGCGTCCATATTGTTGGCGATGTTTAAAGACGAGCCATAATAATAACGGTGTGCCGAGCAGGGCGGTAATTGAGCCTGTTGGTAAGGTCATCATTTGCCATTTTTCGAGTAATTGCAGGCTGAGATCGGCGATAAGTAATAAACTGCTGGCAAAATAGGCACTTCGCCATAATAAGGTTTTAATGCGGTAATCTGGGAATTGGCGAGCAAGCGTAGTTGCGGCTAAGCCAATAAAGGCAAGCATACCAACACGGCTGACCACGATAGCAACCAAATAAGCCGCGAGCAAAATACCAATAACGCGAATTTTTTTTACATTCACGCCTAAACTTTGTGCATTGCTTTCTTCGAGTTGTAATGCTTGTAAAGCGGGGCTAAGTAAGATGACAGCCAAAATGGCTGGCGCCAGTAATGGCAATAGAGTGAGGCTATCATACCAGCTTTCTTGAACTAATGAGCCACTTCCCCACAGGAGTAAACCACGACTTTCCTCAGGATAAAAAAGAATGAGTAAAGAGGAAAATGCGCCGAGATAAAAGTTCACGACAAGTCCAGCAAGGACAATCAACAAAGGGGAAACCATTTTTCGCCAAGCGAGGAGTAAGACTAAGCTGAGTGCAAATAATGCGCCAATAAAGGCGATGGGTGTGGCCCCCCATTGTAATAGACTAGGGAAAAATAGTGTTACCACAAAAAGGCTAAATTGCGCCCCCGCACTGACGGCAAGTGTGCTGTCTGAAGCAAGTGAATTATTCATTATTTGTTGTAAGAGCAACGAAGCAATCCCTAAACTCACGCCAGATAAAATCGCCATTAACACTCTTGGCAAGGTAAAATTAAAGACGAGTAGCTGACTCGTGTCGCTTTGCCCGAGTTGTTGAAAAAGCACGAGAACAAATAAAATCACTACGATGACAGCAAGGCTTGGCATTAAACGGCGTGTTACCATTTTGCTTGTTCCCCTTGTGGTTGGCGTAATCCTTGGCTTAATGCAATGGCTAAACGCTGTGCAGATGGTAATGCTCCGAATGTCCAAATGGCAGGAAGAATGAGAGGATCTTTCGCTAAAGGAAGCGTTTGCCATAGGCTATTATTCGCTAACTCTTTCGGAACATTTTGGGGATAAGGCTTGATAATCACCAGTTTAGCTTGCGCAAATTGAGCCAGTTGATTGAGGCTAATTAGGCTAAATCCCCATAAGTTTACCTGCCCTTGCCACGCATTTTGGAGACCGAGTTGTGTTAGAACGACACCCGGTAGGCTTTGTTTGCCATACACCCGCAGATGACGACCATCAATAAATTGTACGATTAATAAAGGACGATCTCGCACCTCTTGAAGTGTAGCTTTCTGGCTTGCAAACGTAGTTAATGTTTGTGTAATCAAGGCGGTGGGATCAACATTGATTACTTGTGCAAGTTGGCGTGTTGCTTGTAGTTGGTTCTGCCAAAAATCTCCTGTTTTATAGAAATTGACTAAGGGGATGTTATTGATATTGCGTAAATAAGGTAAATTAGCCTGTGCCGTCGCAAGATACATATCGCTATTAGGAAAGGCATTAATATCAAGTTGTGCAAGCAATTCTTTATTCGGTTGCAATCTTGTTCCTAAATCAATCGTTGTAGCAGGCAAGCTGGGTTCATTCACCCAATTTTGGTAACTTTGCTTATCACCAACCGCAGTCGGGGAAACACCTAGCCCTAATAGGGTTTCGGCAATGGTCCAGTCTAATGTTGCTACTTTCGCACTAGCAAGCACAGGTGTCGTAAAAATAAGTAGAAAAATGTGTAAGAAATAAGCCAGTATTTTCACTATTTCCCCTTAAAAAAATGCAACAGGAATGTGATCAATGGGATGAGCTTGCACCTGTAAATGAATATGATAAATCTGTGCTAAGGCTTGTGGTGTCATTATGTTTTGTGGGGAGCCTTGCATTAATAATTTGCCCGACTGCAAGGCGATTAGCTTATCACAAAAACGTGCGGCAAGATTGATGTCGTGGATCACAATAATCACCCCTAGATTTAAGTTTTTCACCAGTTTTTGAATGAGTTGCATCACTTCCACTTGATGTGCAATATCCAATGCCGCTAACGGTTCATCTAATAATAAAAAACGGCTTTGTTGAGCCAGTAACATTGCAAGCCATACACGAGAACGTTCGCCCCCTGAAAGGGTATCGACAAATTGATCGGCGTAGCTTTGCATATTTGTCCATTCAAGCGCATTTTGAATGGCTTGTTCGTCTTGTTTGAGGTTACGCCCTAATAGTCCATTCCACGCATAACGCCCCATTTGTAGCAGCCCTCTGGTGGTTAGGTTATTTGCCTGTGGCAAATATTGTGGCAGATAGGCAACTTCGCGCGCAAAGGCTCTATGTTTCCATTGCTGAATGACACGTTGATTAAATTTGAGTTGCCCACTGGTTGGCATTTGTTGGCGAGCGAGAAGTTTGATTAAGGTTGATTTTCCCGATCCGTTTGGTCCAATAATGCCATAGATTTTTCCCGTGTTAAATTGCAGTGATATAGGGTGCAACAACACTTTTTCAGGCAAGGCGAACGACACTGCGTTTAATTCAAACACGATATTTCCTATGAGCGAATAAATAAAGGGGAAAGATTTTAATTGATAACCGTTATCATTTCAATAGGTCTATTCTTAAAAATAAACGGCTACCTTAAAAGACGATTAAGATTGTAAATTTTTCTTTCCATTTTTACGGAAAAGTTTACAATGTTTGCCAGTTTTATCAGAAAAATGGGATGGAAAGCCAGTAATGCCAGCAGAAAAAAATCTTTTTTCACAAGTGGTTACACAAAGTCGCAAAATGCAAGAGGTGGTGGAAAAAGCCAAAAAATTTGCTCTGCTTGATGCGCCTTTGCTTATTCAAGGTGAAACCGGTACGGGGAAAGATCTTATCGCCAAAGCTTGCCATTTTTCTAGTCAAAGAAGAGAAAATAAGTTTATTGCGGTCAATTGTGCCGGTTTACCGAGTGAAGATGCAGAAAGTGAAATGTTCGGGCGAGCTTATGGGGAAACGGTAAATCAAGGCTTTTTTGAATATGCGAATGGGGGGAGCGTATTATTAGATAGCGTGGCAGAGTTGCCACTTAGTTTACAGGCAAAATTATTACGTTTTTTAAATGATGGTACTTTTCGCCGTGTGGGCGAGGAAAAAGAGCATTATGCTAATGTTCGTGTGATTTGTACCTCACAAGTTCCCCTTAGTCATTATGTAGAAAAAGGCAAAATGCGTGAAGATTTATTTCATCGCCTTAATGTATTAAGTCTTAATATTCCAGCGCTACGTGAACGTAAAGAAGATATTCCACAACTTACCACATTATTTGTCCAACAAATTAGCCAACAGTTAGGGATTTCCGTCCCCCATTTTGATGGTGCATTTTTAAATTATCTTGCCCATTATACTTGGGCGGGGAATGTACGAGAATTGCACAATGCGTTATATCGAGCTTGTTCTTTGGCTGAGAATAATCAGCTTGCTATTGCGGATTTGCACTTAGTGGAACAGGAAATTGCATTACCAAGTATAGAGCAATTTGCTAATCAAACCCTTGATGAAATTATGAATAATTTTGAGGCAATGGTGTTGCAGAAATTTTATGAGGAATATCCTAGCACCAGAAAACTGGCTTCAAGATTAGGCGTTTCGCATACTGCCATCGCCAATAAATTAAAACAATATGGCATAGGAAAATAAGGGAGAAATACCGCAAAAGCAACTTTTATTCATCTTGGTAGTTTGCTAAGAGCGGTTGTTTTTTTAATAATTTTTGCCATTCGCTTTGCTCAATATTTACCTTGAGTAAAAATTCCCCTTGCTCACTGATTTTTTCTTCACGAATACAATCCATTTCATACAGCCAATGACGGATTTTGCCTGCTTGTGGTGGCAAACAAAGTTGTAATTGCACAATCCTTTTGCTTAATTTTTGTCGAATGGCTTCAAATAATAAGGGAATACCTTGTTGTAAATGGGCAGAAATATACACACCCACTGGACGATTTTGATCATCATATTCAATATGTGGAACAAGGTTTTCCACTTGATCAATTTTGTTATAAACCAGTAATGTCGGGACTTGATTGGCTTGGATTTGTTGCAAAACCTCATTTACCGCATCAATATTTTCTCGTTTTCGTACATCAGCGCAATCCACAACGTGTAATAACAGGCTTGCCTCGCTGGTTTCTTGTAAGGTGGATTTGAACGCGGAAACCAGATCGTGTGGTAGATCTCGAATAAAGCCTACCGTGTCTGCTAAAATTGTGTTGCCAATATCTGGAATGTTTAAACGGCGTAGGGTAGGATCAAGGGTAGCAAAAAGTTGATCCGCCGCATAAACCTCTGCCTTGGTGAGCAAATTAAACAAGGTGGATTTACCCGCATTGGTATAGCCGACCAATGAAATCGTGGCAATATCTGCTTTCTTTCTTGTCTGACGATTTTGATGACGTTGCTTTTCCACTTTATTTAAGCGATGTTGCAATTGTGCAATACGAACTTTAATCAATCGTCGATCGCTTTCTAATTGGGTTTCTCCCGGCCCTCGTAAGCCTACCGCGCCTTTTTGTTGATCCAAGCCTGTTTTGCGCCGAATTAAACGAGTGGCAAGATGTTTTAATTGGGCTAATTCGACTTGTAATTTCCCTTCGTGAGAGCGTGCGCGCTGGGCGAAAATATCTAAAATTAACCCTGTGCGATCTACGACACGACATTCACATAGGCTTTCTAAATTACGCGTTTGTGCGGGTGTCAAACAATGATTGATCAAAATCACATTGGCGTTGTGATCTTTTACTGCTTGGGCAATTTCTTCTGCTTTGCCTTGTCCAATGAAATACTTCGCTTGTGGCGTGGCACGGCTTGTGGTGATAATGGTGGCAATATCTACTTGCGCAGATTCAGCAAGCAACTGGAATTCAGTTAAGTCATCAAGATTTTTATCAGCAGAAAAAAAGGCTTGTACAATAATGCCTCGATCTTGCGAAATAGCCCGTTGCGAGTGGTTTTGTGATGATGAAAAAAGTGCGGTAGAAATTTCATCTGAATTTTTCACCGCACTTGGAAAAGCTAAATGATCCAAAATTATTCAGTCTGCGATTCTGCTGAGGTTTCTGTTGCCATTTCTTGCGTTGCGTTATGTTGTTGCTGGTGAGCTTGATTATTATGATGAGAAACTGCACGAGCAGGCACAACAGTTGAAATTGCGTGTTTGTAAACCATTTGATTTACAGTGTTTTTTAATAAAATGACGAATTGATCGAAAGACTCAATTTGTCCTTGTAATTTAATGCCATTGACTAAATAAATGGATACAGGAATACGTTCGCGACGTAATGCGTTTAAGTAAGGATCTTGTAATGATTGTCCTTTTGCCATTGTTATTTTCCTTCTTATATTAGTTATAGGGTTTTTTATGGGGAACAAAAATCGTCTCCGTGAGCCAATATAGCAATAATCTTGACAGATGTCATCACTATGCCTCAATTATTTTAACGTTTGCGCGATTTGCATAAAGGATTTATCAGGGCTGAGACTGTCTAACCAAGTTATCGGTGATTTCCAGCCACGTAACCAAGTAAGCTGACGCTTAGCCAGCTGGCGAGTTGCACAGATCCCACGAAATACCATTTCTTGATGATCGTAATCACCCTGCAAATAATCCCACATTTGGCGGTAGCCAACACAGCGAATAGAAGGTAAATCAGCGTGTAAATCACCACGTTGATAAAGTTTTTCGACTTCTTGTTGAAAACCTTGTTCAATCATTTTATGAAAACGCAGTTCAATACGTTGGTGTAATACTTGGCGTTCTTGTGGGGCGATGGCAAATTGTGTGATGTCATAAGGCAGCGCCTCACCTTTTTGCTCAGTGAGTTCAGTGAGCGATTTCCCCGTGAGATAAAACACTTCTAACGCACGGTTGATCCGTTGGCTGTCATTCGGGTTAATACGTTGCGCAGAAATAGGATCGATTTTTGCTAACTCTTGGTGTAAGCCATTCCAACCGATTTGCACTGCTTTTTGCTCAATTTCTTGGCGTAAACGTTCATCTGCCGAAGGTAATGGTGAAAGCCCTTCTAGCAAGGCTTTGTAATAGAGCATTGTACCACCGACTAACAAGGGGATTTTACCCTGTTTACTGATGTTTTCCATTTCCAGTAAGGCATCGTGGCGAAAATTTGCCGCCGAATAGCTTTCACTGGGATCTTTTATATCAATTAAACGATGCGGAGCGAGGGCAAGTTCAGCCGCATTCGGTTTTGCAGTGCCAATATCCATTCCCCGATAAATTAAGGCAGAATCGACGCTGATGACTTCAACTGGGAAATGTTGGCGTAATTTGATCGCTAAGTCTGTTTTCCCTGAAGCAGTTGGCCCCATTAAGAAAATGGCTCGTGGCTTTGTGTGCATTAGCTATTTTCCTTTCCTAAATAGATTTGCCAATCAATAGGAATAAATAGCTGAGAAAGCGATTGATTTGGCTGTCGATGTAATAATTGTTCGGTTTCATTGAGTAAATTTACCGCATCTCCAAATACGTCTATCGTTTTATAATCAAGCTGTTGACAAAGTGCGGTCAAAAATTGGTGCATATTTTCGTTTTGTTGATTGAGTAAGTTCCCTACACATTGCTGTAAATTATGCTGGCGTAAGCAGGTAGGCACCTTAATCAGGCTAATTCGATGTTGAGTAAGATTTTCATTAAAGTGAAAACCGATTTGAGCGAAAAAGGTGTGTTGTTTTTCCCAAGCCGATTGCTGTTTTTCATCTAAACGGAAGAGTATAGGAATTAATAATGCTTGCTGGGCAATATCTTTTTCTTGTAAAGACAACATCGTTTGCATTTGTTGTAATTTTTTGATTGGTAATAAATAAAATTCCTGCTCTTGCTGTAAAAGTAGCGCTTGATTTTGCACTAAGGCTAATGCGCGTAACATTCGGCTAGTTGGCAGTGAACTTTCTTGCGTCGCTTGAACGGTTAAAACTGGGTTTTCTCCCTGTGTCGGTGAGGCTGGGCGAAGTAATTCGCCATAAGCCTGACTTTCTGTTTTAGTGATTTCGCTCTTTGGCTTGCTATAACCTGCTGGTGGAATAGCGGGATGATTTGTCGCTTTTTCTTTATTCAGCGAGGGGGAAGCCGAATAGTCCGTTGGTTGAAAAATATTTCTTCCTGCTGCACTACGATTAAGTTTTCCAACATTAGGTTGCCATACCCCATCAGGTTCTTGCACTTGTGATGTAGCTTGTTCGCTGAGTTCAGACGAGAGCGGTTGTTGCGTTAGTTTATGTTCAGCATTAAGCATTTTTCCGCCGAGTTCTAGGCTTGTAAGCAGGGCATTTTGTATGCCTTGGTAGATAAAATCGTGAACAAGGCGAGCTTGCTGGAAGCGCACTTCGTGCTTTGTTGGATGAACATTAACATCTACATCATTGGGATTAATATCAATAAAAAGAATATAAGCAGGATATTCATTGCTTTCTAAATGTTCAGCATAGGCTTGGCGTATGGCGTGAGTGATCACTTTATCGCGTACCATTCTGCCATTTACATAACAATAGTTTAAATCATTTTGGGTATGCTTAAAGAAAGGATCGGCAACCCAGCCTGAAAGATGGAGATCATCGTGTTTCCAATCAATATGTAAGGCGTGTTGAACAAATTCTTCCCCACAAATCGCTGCAATTCGTTTTAATTTTTGCGAAAAATTCCCCGCACTTTTGTATTGACGCACTGTTTTCCCATTATGGGTAAGCGTAAAGGCAATATGTGGTTTTGCTAAGGCGATACGACGGATCACTTCATCAATATGAGAAAATTCAGTTTTATCAGTGCGTAAAAATTTGCGTCTTGCTGGCGTATTAAAAAATAAATTAGCCACTTCAACCGTTGTTCCCACTGGGTGTGAAGCTGGTTTGATGGTGGTTTCCATATCTCGCCCTTGCGCATAAACCTGCCACGCTTCTTTTTGTTGTTCGGTACGAGAAGTCAGGGTCAGGCGAGAAACGGAACTAATACTTGCTAACGCCTCACCGCGGAAGCCTAAACTTAAAATGGCCTCTAAATCCTCAAGACTGGCGATTTTGCTCGTGGCGTGACGAGCAAGGGCTAAGGCGAGTTCATCTTTTGCGATACCGATACCATCGTCTCGAATACGAATTAAATTGGCACCGCCATTTTCAATATCTACCTGAATTTTTGTTGCGCCAGCATCAAGGCTGTTTTCTACCAGTTCTTTGACGACTGACGCGGGACGTTCAACAACTTCACCAGCGGCGATTTGATTAGCAAGCTGAGGTGGCAGAATTTTTATTGGCATTGTTTTTCCTAATTCCTTAGCTGAATTTTTTGTCCTGTTTTTACTTTCCCATCTTTGAGTTTTGGGTTTAATTTCAATAAGGTAGGCACAGGAATATTATACTCACGAGAAATCGCATACAGGGTTTGGTCTTTTTTCACTGTATGGAATTTCGGTGTTGTTTTATCTTTTCCTTTATTCTCAGTTTTTGTATTTTTATTCGCCGTTTTATCTGTTTTTCTGCTATCTGTATTTGTACTGTTCGACTTGGTGTTTTCTGTTTTGCTATTTTTACCATTATCAGGGATTTTAATGGTTTCACCAATCCAAAGCTCACGGCGTTTAAGCTGATTTAATGCAATAATGTCATTCATCTTGACATTATATTTGTTTGCTAATCCCCCAAGACTTTCACCATTTTTCACTTTATGGCGAATACCGCTATCTTTTGGTAAGTTGCTAGTGGTTTCACGCGTATTTTTGACCGCACTTTCTGTACTAGGCGTTTTAGCCACATTGATTTCCGTTTTGACATTACGGCGACGAAAATCAACCAGACTATCATAAATAACACGGGCTAATTTTTTGCGATATGCAAGAGAATTAAGTTTTTTTTCTTCATCAGGGTTAGATAAAAAACCCGTTTCCACTAAGATCGAAGGAATATCTGGCGAACGCAATACCCCAAGACTCGCGTGTTGTGGCGTGCTACGGCTTAACGTCGTGATTTGAGCAAAACGGCGTAACACAATCGAACCCAATTCATAGCCCACACGTTGGCTATGACCAAATTGTAAATCAAGCACCGTTTGATCTAAATATTTCTCTTTATGTGAAGCAAGCACTGAGCCTGCGCCACCTAATAGCTCGGAACGCTTTTCGTGATCTTCCAACCATTGCCCCATTTCACTGTTTGCACGACGATTAGACAGCACCCACACGGAAGCACCGCGTAAATCTGGTGAAACGGAGGAATCTGCGTGAATAGAAACCAAATAGTTTGCTTTGTATTTACGTGCAATTTCAGAACGTTCAGGGACAGAAATATAATAGTCGCCTTTGCGAGTGAGAACTGCACGGAAATTGGGATCTTTATCCAATAAGGCTTTTAGCTCTCTGGCAATAGAAAGCGTAACATTTTTCTCATAGATTTTCTGTGTACGGCTGATTGCTCCCGGATCTTTTCCACCGTGGCCGGGATCGATAGCAATAGTCCACGCAGCAGCAAATGCCGGTGTAGTGAGCAATACACAGGAACAAAGTGCGGTAAGAAATAAATAATATTTTTTCATCATTTTTATTTAACTGGGTGACGAAATAATTTGTTTCATTAATTGTAAAATTTGTTTACCTTCTCTGGAGTTGGGAAGGAGTGCAACATTACGTGCATCATCAACATAGTCAATATTGATAATGAGATCGGCTGGCGGTAATAGACCTCGCCCTTTTTCCGACCATTCGATCAAGCAAATACTTTGGGCATTAAAATAATCACGAATGCCCATAAACTCCAATTCTTCGGGATCACTTAAACGATATAAATCAAAATGATAAATTGATTTTTCCGTTAAATGATATTCCTCAACTAACGTATAAGTGGGGCTTTTTACCTTGCCTGAATAACCTAGCCCTTGAATCATCCCACGGCTTAACGTGGTTTTGCCTGCCCCAAGATCGCCGTTTAAATAAATAATAATGCCGTTATCTGTCGGGATATTGCTTGCAATTTGCATTAATTTTGCCCCAAAACGACACATCGTGATTTCATCAGGAATATATTGATTAAATGCTTCCATTATTTTCTCGGCGATTGGTTAATTTTAGATAAAAATAAGTGCGGAATTGTACCGCACTTTTGTTTTGTTTTGTAGGGGAATGATGCGAGATAGTATTAATTTGTTATCCCAGTGCGTTCGATTTTTTCTTTAATGGCTTCGGCAACAAACGCATTAAGGCTGAGAGCTCCTGCTGCGAGCACAGCATTGCGATGCAGTTCCTCACTAACTCTCACATTAAATACCCCTTTGAACGGTTTATCTGGTGTTCGCCCAAGTTCTTGGCAGTCTTGCAAATATAGATCTACAGATGTTTGAAATTCTTTCTCTAACTGCGGTAATGTTTCTGCCTCGTAGGTAACCACATCTCGAATATATGCTAATTTTCCAAATAGCACATTATTTTCTAAATCTGCTTCTATCGTACCTACATAGCCTTTATATTTGAGTAATGTCATAGTAATCCTACTCCTTTTAATCCGTCTTTCACTGATTTTAACGCCCCACCTTTGATATAATTTTCTGGGTGAGGTTTATGTAACAAGATTAAGTGATTAAGCTCTGCGTGGTAAAATCTGACACGAGAGCCTGCCATTTCACGTTTTTCATAGCCTAATTGCGCTAACAAGGTAAGCAAGTCGCTCCAAATAAAGGTATTTTTAGCATTAGTTAATTTTTCTAATAGCTTTTTCGATTTTCCCATTGTTTTGCTCTTTTGGTACTAATTATAGTTACATAAATCTAAAAAAACAGATCTATTTTCTATTTTGTATAATTTACGTCAATTTTCTTTGGATAGCCCACTTGTAATGCAAGCGGTCTATTTGTACGGATTAGATTTTCTCTAGCACAAATAAAGAAGCGTGAAGTCATTGTTTTTTCACCTTGATTAAGAAAAATTTCAATCACCGAGCGATCAAAGAATATTTCCACTTGATGCAAGCCTTCAATACGGCAATAACGCGTGTCGCCAAAGGATTTCATCGAATCGGTTTGTTCAGTTTGGCGACGATCTAGGCATAGCACTTTGCCATCATAACTTAAGGTTAAATGCTGATTTTGTGCATTAGTAAAAAAGTTTAATGTGAATGGCTGAGCTTCAGCATCAAATTTGATATAAGCACGATCTAAATTTGCAATAACAGTCTCTTTTTGAACGTGAGTAGATTGAAGTGCGGTAATATTTTTATAAATATTTTCAATGGGTTGCTGATAGATTTTACCGTTTTGTAAACGTAATTGGCGTGGCAATGAAAGCATTGAATGCCATTTGTAGCAATCCGTAGGGTAGCTTAAATCAGGTAATCCAACCCAGCCGAACAGCATCGTTTGCGTGCCAGAAAAGGTTTGTGGTGCATAGAAATCAAAGCCTTGATCCAATTCAGCAATGTGTTCGGCGTGGAATTGGCGATCGTTAATATTGCCCAGTGCATAGACGGCGTGATAATTATTTTGATATTGCTCGCTTTCACGGGCTTTGCCTTGGGGCGACCAGATAAACAGGGATTGATCGCCAATTTGCGATAAGTCAGGGCATTCCCACATAAATACGCCTTGATTGTCAAAGTCAGGCAGGGCAAGTTCACCTAATAAACGTGGGGTATCAGCTAAATTATCCATTTCAAATACCAGTGCAGTACCCGTCAGATTTTCCCGTTGCGCGCCACAAATAAAGCGGATTTTGCCCTCTTTGGTTAGGAATGGTTTTGGATCGCGTACGTGTTCGGTATAACCTTTTGGTGCTTGGTCAATCAGGGGGCGTTTACTCAACAATTTTCCTGCTTTGCTGAAAATTGCAAGATTTTGGTAAGGCACACGTTGATTATCACTTGGGCGTCTGGTATTGCCTGTGTAGAACACGGCAATGTTGCCGTCAATTAATAGCGCACCACCAGAATAACAGCCGTGGCTTTCATACAATTCACAGGGTATAAGGAGATCGGCTTGGGTGAATTGTTGAAAATCTTGTGTGGTAAAATGTTGCCAATGCTTCATTCCGTGAAGGGCATCAAAAGGATACCATTGATAAAAAAGATGATATTTTTCTCCGTCAAAAATCAAGCCATTTGGATCATTAAGTAATCCTGTTGGCGGAGCAAGATGATAAACTGGGCGAAAATCCTGATCTTGTGCGACCGTTTGAGCAATTTTTGCTAACTCACCTTGTTCGGCAGCATAGAGGCTTTTGTATTTTCCTTCGTTGAAAATTATCATCAGCGTTCTCCTTATTGATTTAAAAAATGGATTAATTGCGCTTGATTTGGCAGGGCAGACATTGCGCCTTTTGCGGTGGTTGCTAAAGCACCACAAGCATTGGCTTGACGTAAAATTTCTACTAATGTTGCCTTATCTGTGTCCCAATTTGGTTTTTGCGAAAGCCCAGCCAGTAATCCACCAACAAAGGCATCGCCTGCCCCCGTAGTATCAACAGGCTGTAAGGCTTTACCTGCAATAATTTCTTTTGTGCCATTGAAATGATAAAGTGCGCCTTCTTTGCCTAGCGTAACAATAATCAGCTTTTGTGGATAAAGTGCGGTAATTTTTTCAAAGGCTTTTTCAAGGCTGTCTGTTTCTGTTAGAAAGGTGAGTTCTTCTTCCGAAAATTTCAGCACATCAGCTAAAGCGACTGCTTGCATTACCACTTCACGCATTTCATCAAGGCTTTGCCATAGGCTTTCACGCAAATTGGGATCGAAAGAGACATAGCCTTTCGCCTGATGAATATTTTTCATTGCGGTGAAGGTCGCCGTGCGGGAAGGATCGTTAATTAACGCAATAGAACAGCAGTGTAGCCATTGTCCTTGAGTGAAAGTGGGAAGTTCCGAAACGTGCAAAAATTGATCCGCACTTGGGTTTACCATAAAGGTAAAACTACGTTCACCTTGATCTAAACCAACCACAACTGTTGAAGTGCGTTGTGTGGGATCTAAGGTCATAAACGTGGTGTCCACCTTTTCTTGTTGCAAGGTCTGTTGCATAAATTCACCCAGGGGATCTTTTCCTACCTTACCAATAAAACCACTTTCACCGCCTAAACGGGCGATACCAACAGCAACATTGGCTGGCGCACCACCAGCACAACGTAAATAATGTTGTTCGCCATCAGGGATTAAATCCACAACGGCATCACCTAATACCCAAACTTTTTCTGACATTTTTTCACCTTTCTTGTCTTATAAAATCTTGTTAATTTCATCAATAAATAACCTTGCCCAATATGTAGCACATATTACTAGCATAATGTTTTGCTATGAGGCGAAATGTTATTTGTCGGTGTTTAATTTTAAAATGAAAGATCGCTATTTACTGATAGCAAAATCCATTTAGCGGATTGATAAAAAAGAAGGCGTATTTTCATACGCCTAACATCTTGCCCTATTATTTTACCGTAACGCGTGCAAATTTGCGTTTACCTACTTGATATACAGCGCTGGAGGCATAAATAATGGCTTTGGCATTTTCTACCTTTTCACCATCAATTTTTACCCCACCTTGTTGCACCATACGCATCGCTTCAGAGGTGGAACTTACAAGCCCTGCCTCTTTTAATAAATTGGCTAAACCAATTTCGCCCTCAAAGGTAAATTCAGGCATTTCATCAGGTATTGCCCCCTTTTGGAAACGGTTAATAAATGCTTGTTCTGCGGCGTTGGCGTCGGCTTCGGAATGGAAACGGGCAGTAATTTCTTTTGCCAGTAATACTTTAATATCACGTGGATTACGTCCGTTAGCCACATCTTGCTTAAATTGTGCAATTTCGCTTAATGGGCGGAAAGAAAGCAAATCATACCAATCCCACATTAATTGATCGGAAATAGACATCACTTTACCGAACATTTCATTTGGTGCTTCGTTTACCCCAATGTAGTTGCCAAGTGATTTTGACATTTTTTTCTCACCGTCTAAGCCCACGAGTAACGGAAGTGTGATCGCCACTTGTGGTTTTTGCCCATCTGATTTTTGCAATTCACGCCCAATTAGCAAGTTAAAGGTTTGGTCTGTCCCGCCTAATTCCACATCGGCTTTCAAATGGACCGAGTCATAACCTTGCAATAATGGGTAGATAAATTCGTGAATGGCAATAGGTTGGTTATTACTAAAACGTTTTTTGAAATCATCACGTTCTAACATTCGAGCTACCGTATAATTTGAGGCTAAACGGATCATTCCAACCGTACCTAATTCACCTAACCAATCAGAATTGAACACAATTTCAGTTTTTTCGGGATCTAAAATTTTGAAAATTTGTTCTTTATAGGTTTCCGCATTGCGTAGTACATCTTCACGAGAAAGCGGTGGACGCGTTGCGTTTTTACCTGATGGATCGCCCACTGTGGCGGTGAAATCGCCGATTAAAAACATCACGTGATGGCCAAAGTTCTGGAATTGGCGTAATTTATTTAGCACCACGGTATGCCCCAAGTGAATATCTGGCGCAGTAGGATCAGCCCCCAATTTTACGCGTAAAGGACGATTTTCTTTAAGTTTTTCAATTAAATCTTGTTCTGAAAAAATTTGATCCGTGCCGCGTTTCAGCTCAGCCAGTTGAGTTGTGAGATCTGTCATTGATGTATCCTATAATAAATAATCCTGTAATGTGTGGGTTATTATAGATAATATTAGCCAAATGAAAAGGCAATATTGGTGAGAAATTTTGAAGAAAAAAGAATATGATGGCAAATTTTCGCGATATTTAAAGTGCGGTCATTTTTTATGATGTTTTTTTCAACGGAATAACGCGCTGGTTTATCGTTTTTTCTGTTGAGTTAAAGAAAAACTGTCTTGAATACATTCCCATAATAATGAAGGGGAAATTTCCGCTAAATGGAGACTCATCCAATGTTCTTTATTCATATGATAGGCGGGATAAACCCCTTTTATCATACGTAACGCACCAATCATTTCAGGCTGGGCTTTAACATTTATAATCCAAATGGTTTCTGTATGAGATAAGCCAATTTTATTGCCGGGGATATTCATTAAAATGGCAAACCATTTACCGCTATTTAGGTGGCGAAAAACCCCATACTCAGGAAATTTTGCCCACAAATAGGCGGGATTAACCTGATAATGTTTGGCAATGTATTGGATAATCTGGCTTGGCGTTATCATTAAATGTCCTTGTAAAAATGGTGAAAAATCTGACCGCACTTGTATTTTATGTTATTTTTTATGCAAGATATATGCAATTTTATAGGGAGAAAATAATGCCGCTTAATCATCTCAATCAGCCTATTGGAGAGCCTATTGTCGATTTTACGCGGGGGGAATTGCCAAATATTCATCTAATAGAAGGGCTATATTGTTGTTTGCAACGCCTTTGTGCCGATCGTCATTTTAAGGATATTTATAAGTTTATTGGGCCAGATAGCCCAGAAAGCCAATGGACTTATCTGCCTATTTCCGCACAACCTAATGAGCAAGCCGCACAACAGCTTCTGCAAGAATGGGCGAACAGTGCTGATCCTTATTATTTAGCGATTATTGATAAGGCGAGCCAAAAGGTAGTGGGAATATTTTCGTTAATGCGCATTGACCCACAAAATCGCACTATCGAAATGGGCTGGGTGATTTATTCTAACTTGCTAAAACATTCTCGCGTGGCAACGGAAGCACAATATCTCGCAATGCAATATGTGTTTGATAAACTCAAATATCGTCGTTATGAATGGAAATGTGATAGTTTAAATCAAGCCTCATTTAATGCGGCAAAACGCCTTGGTTTTCAGTTTGAAGGGATTTTTAGACGTGCTGCAGTTTATAAAGAGCGTAATCGTGATACCGCGTGGCTTTCAATGCTAAAAGAAGAATGGCAGAGAATGAAACCGAAATTTGAACGTTGGCTTGCAGCGGATAATTTTGATGATGAAGGAAAGCAATTACGTTCATTAAATGATTGCTAAGATGGCTATAAAAATGGTGTTTTTATTGTTTTTAATTGATAGAACCTATTAAATTTAGAGGGATAATCCTATTACCGCTGATTGTCTTTAGATATGCCAAGCGTATAATCGCGCAAGATTTATTACAACTTTTATACAAATTTAGGAGCCCAAAATGGAAAAACCAGCGATTGTTTTAGTGCATGGATTTTGGGGAGGGGCAAGTCATTGGAACCTTGTACTTAAGGAACTGAAAAAACAGGGGTATACAGACGTTTATGCGGTAGAAAATCCGCTGACTTCTTTAGCTGATGATGCAGAACGTACTCGTAAAATGGTAAAGCAAATTCAGAAACCCGTAGTATTAGTAGGGCATTCTTATGGTGGGAAAGTAATTACTGAAATGGGGGATTTACCAAATGTAAAAGCCCTAGTTTATATTGCTGCATTCGCCCCTGATGTAGGTGAAAGTGCGGGAGGCATTAGCCAACAGCACCCACCAGAGGCTTTTTCTGCGATTGTCGGAGATAGTGATGGTTATCTATGGATAGAACGAAACCGCTACCATCAAAGTTTTTGCCAAGATGTGAGTGAAGATGAAGCTTACCCACTGTCAATTACACAAAAAGCACCACTAGCTTCCACCTTTGCTGATACGGTGAGCCAAGTAGCGTGGAAAATAAAGCCAAGTTTTTATCAAATTTCTACACAAGATAGAATGATTCACCCTGATAATCAAAAAATGATGGCAGAACGTATTTCACCACGTAAAATTATCAGTCTTGATGCAAGTCATGCGTCGTTAATGTCACAAGCTGAAGCAGTAACGCAATTAATTTTAGATGCGGCGACAATAGCATAGCTATTAACGGCAGACACTTAAATTAAATATAAAAAAAGTGCCTCTTTCTGTGGGGGGAGAGGCACTAAAATGTTGGAGTGATTATCTATTATTGTTTGAATGAATTAAATGATAATTGTTCTCAAATATAAAGTCAATACATAAATGCAAATAATTCTCAATAAATTATTTATTCAATATAAGGCACTAAATGTGTAAGCGAAAGTGCGGTAGGAATGTGATGAGAAAATTCGAATTCTCCCGCATAGGCATACACCTCAACCCCTTCTTTTATGGCTTGACGAAGTAGCTTCGCGTATTCAGGATCAATATATTCCGCGACTTTGAAACAATCAAAACCGTTGTGTAATCCAGCGAAAAAAATGACCGCTCTATGGCCAAGTTTTTTCATTGCCATTAGCTCTCGCAAATGTTTTTGTCCTCTGGTGGTTACCGCATCAGGAAACATTCCCAGATTGCCTTTTACTAAGGTAACGGATTTTACTTCCACATAGCAATCCGGTAAGCCTTTCTCTTTAAGCAGGAAATCAATTCGGCTATTTTCTTCACCATATTTCATTTCAGGCAGAATTTCGCTATATACCGCTAATTCTTTGATTTGCTTATTTTGTAGTGCTTCAAAGGTGAGTTGATTGGAACGGTGTGTGTTAATACATACCATTTGCCCATTTTGAAGTTGGGTAAGTTCCCACGAATGAGGGTA
Organism: Avibacterium sp. 21-599; assembly: GCF_026226765.1. NCBI lineage: Bacteria > Pseudomonadati > Pseudomonadota > Gammaproteobacteria > Pasteurellales > Pasteurellaceae > Avibacterium > Avibacterium sp. 21-599. Next base: position 113,034 of record NZ_JAKKOB010000001.1, on the reverse strand, counting down.
TTTTCGGGTTTTACTGTCAGAGGTTGAATACCAAATGGTATCCCCTTTTTCACCACAACCTGTCATCGCCCCCGTATTTGCGCAGTGAATCGTGAGTATTTTACCATTGGCAAGTTCGACATCAGCAAGAAAGCGTTTATAACGGCGGAGTAGGGTGGCAGATTGAAGAGCGGGTAACTGCATTATTTATTCCTATATAACTAAAAACGGCAGTGTATCATTTTGTGTTGTGGGTAAAAAGAAAAGTGCGGTGCTTTTTATTGATTTTTTTATCATTATTTCATCAGCTAAATTTTTAGATAATTTTTAATCTATTTATTCATAGGTAAATTTTTTCAATGAAATTTGTAAAATCTTTTTGTACCTCTTTTGTAATAAATGATACAGTTAGGACGATTCGACTTTTGTCATTTATGGGCTGGGAAGTGATTTCCAGATTGTATCATCAACCAATTTGAAGGAAACATTATGTTAATTGGTGTACCTAGAGAACGGCTTGATAATGAAACACGTGTAGCAGCAACGCCAAAAACAATACAGCAAATTTTAAAGCTGGGTTTTGAGGTGATTGTTGAACACGATGCAGGATTTAAAGCAAGTTTTGAAGATCAAGCATTTGTGCAAGCTGGCGCAAAAATTGGCACAACACAAGAAGTGTGGAATGCTGATGTAATTATGAAAGTAAACCCTCCTAGTGATGAGGAAATTGCCTTAATTAAAGAAGGGGCAACCTTAATTAGCTTTATTTGGCCTGCGCAAAATGAAGCATTAATGGAAAAATTATCTGCGAAAAAAATTAATGTCTTAGCGATGGATGCTGTGCCACGTATTTCACGTGCGCAGTCTTTAGACGCACTTTCATCAATGGCCAATATTTCTGGTTATCGTGCTGTGGTGGAAGCGGCAAATGCATTCGGTAGTTTTTTTACTGGGCAAATCACTGCGGCAGGTAAAGTACCGCCAGCGAAAGTGTTAGTGATTGGGGCTGGTGTGGCAGGTTTGGCTGCGATTGGTACAGCAAATAGCCTTGGTGCGATTGTACGTGCTTTTGATTCTCGCCCTGAAGTAAAAGAGCAAGTGCAATCAATGGGTGCAGACTTCTTAGAAATTGATTTTGAAGAAGAAGGTGGCTCAGGTGATGGTTATGCAAAAGTGATGTCGGAAGAGTTTAATTGCCGAGCGATGGAACTTTATGCCGCACAAGCCAAAGAAGTGGATATTATCATCACGACCGCTGCTATTCCGGGTAAACCTGCACCACGTTTAATTACCAAAGAAATGGTGGATTCAATGAAACCGGGTTCTGTTATTGTGGATTTAGCTGCATTAACGGGAGGAAACTGTGAATACACCAAACCGGGTGAAATTTTCGTGACAGATAATCAAGTGAAAATCATTGGTTATACGGATTTCCCAGCACGTTTGCCAACGCAATCTTCTCAGCTTTATGGCACAAACTTAGTGAATTTGCTGAAGTTATTATGTAAAGAGAAAGACGGTACAATCAATATTGATTTTGATGATGTTGTGTTACGTGGTGTAACAGTCATTCGCGATGGTGAAATCACTTGGCCTGCGCCCCCAATTCAAGTTTCTGCCCAACCACAACAAAAAGCTGAGGTTGTAGTTGAGAAGAAAGAACAAAAACCACAAGATCCGCGTATCAAATACGGTATTATGGGAGCAATTGGCGTGCTGTTCTTATGGCTAGGTTCAGTAATGCCTGCGGCATTCTTATCACATTTCACCGTGTTCGTACTTGCTTGTGTGGTGGGATACTATGTGGTTTGGAATGTAAGCCACGCCTTACATACCCCATTAATGGCAGTAACTAACGCCATTTCAGGCATTATCATTGTGGGAGCGTTATTGCAAATTGCCCAAGGCAGTTTCTTTATCAGCCTACTCGCATTTATTGCAATTTTAGTCGCAAGTATCAATATCTTTGGTGGCTTTAAAGTGACCCAACGTATGCTTGCAATGTTTAGAAAAGGTTAAGGAGAAAAAGCAATGTCAGAAGGTTTAGTACAGGCTGCATATATTGTAGCGGCATTACTTTTCATTATGAGCTTAGCAGGGCTTTCTAAACACGAAACTGCTAAAGCAGGTTGTTGGTATGGTATCGTGGGGATGACTATTGCCCTTATCGCAACCATTTTCGGGCCACAAACGTCAGGACAAATTTGGATTTTAATTGCAATGGCAATTGGCGCGGTGATAGGTATCCAACGTGCATTAAAAGTGGAAATGACCGAAATGCCAGAGCTTGTGGCAATCTTACATAGCTTTGTTGGTCTTGCTGCTGTGTTGGTCGGCTTTAACAGCTTTGGCTTACACGTTACCCCTGAATTTGTTGCACCAGAAGGTACAGCATTTATCAGTGAAGCGGCATTAGAAAATGCAAAAGCAGCATTTGATGCGGAACAAGCGACTTTAGCAACTATCCATAATGTTGAAGTGTTCTTAGGCATCTTCATCGGGGCAGTAACTTTCACGGGGTCTGTGGTCGCATTCGGTAAACTACGCGGTATTATTAATTCTAAAGCCTTAATGTTACCGCATCGCCATAAATTAAATTTAGCGGCGTTAGTGGTTTCGGCGTTATTAATGATCGCATTTTTAAGCTCGCCAGAAAATATCTTCCCAGTGCTATTAATGACTATCATTGCTCTTGCCTTTGGTTGGCATTTAGTGGCATCAATTGGTGGTGCAGATATGCCAGTGGTGGTATCAATGCTGAACTCTTATTCAGGTTGGGCAGCGGCGGCAGCAGGCTTTATGCTTAATAATGATCTCTTGATCGTAACTGGGGCATTAGTAGGCTCTTCAGGGGCGATTCTTTCTTACATTATGTGTAAAGCAATGAACCGTTCATTTATCAGCGTTATCGCTGGCGGTTTTGGTAATGATGTGGTTGCAAGTGGTGATCAAGAACAAGGCGAACACCGTGAAACAAGTGCGGAAGAAGTGGCGGAAATGCTGAAAAATGCAAGCTCTGTGATCATCACACCGGGCTATGGAATGGCGGTGGCACAAGCGCAGTATCCCGTGGCTGAAATTACACAAAAATTACGTGATCGTGGCGTGAATGTGCGTTTTGGTATTCACCCAGTAGCAGGGCGTTTACCGGGTCATATGAACGTGTTACTCGCTGAAGCCAAAGTGCCTTATGACGTGGTATTAGAAATGGACGAAATCAACGATGATTTTGCTGATACCGATGTCGTCTTAGTTATCGGCGCAAATGACACCGTAAACCCTGCGGCAATGGATGATCCAAACAGCCCAATCGCAGGAATGCCAGTGCTAGAAGTGTGGAAAGCCGCTAATGTGGTGGTATTCAAACGCTCAATGGCAGTAGGCTACGCCGGCGTACAAAACCCATTATTCTTCAAAGAAAACACTCAAATGCTCTTCGGTGATGCAAAAGAGCGCGTGGATGACATATTAAAAGCATTATAAGATAAATTTTGCTGAAAGAAAGTACCGCACTTTTGAAAGAAAGTGCGGTTTTTTTTACAGTTATAGAAATGTTTAAGTTTGAAGTAGAGAATGCGCTCTACAAACAGGCTAGGAATAGGCTACCTGATCTCATTCCTTAATTTTAAAATAGAACAACCTACGTTATTCTATTTCACTTTATTAATCATCACCTAAATTTTTAATTGCTTCAATGACTAACTGCCAAAATTTTTCTCTGTTAAGGGTTGTTGCAACTTGGGTGTTGCAAGGTTTTGGAGGATAACGAAAATCTGCAACGGTCATTCCTAGCGTATGAGTACCAGTTAATTCAATATGAATAGGAACTTGTTGCGTTTTTATTAAAGAGGGATCGATGACATAAGCAACAGCACAAGGATCGTGCACTGGTGGCGCATCAAAACCTTGAGATTTTTTATACATTTTGCCAAAGAATTCTAGCAATTCGACGACAAATTGAGCTGGTTTTGTTCCTATTTCTGCAATACGCTGTATCATGTCCGGCGTGGCTAAAGCTTGGTGAGTCAGATCTAAACCTACCATTGTTACTTTCCAACCGGCACTAAATACAATATGGGCAGCTTCAGGATCTATTTTTATATTAAATTCAGCCACCGCACTCCAATTCCCCGTGTGATAACCGCCTCCCATCAATACGACTTCTTTTACTCGATTGATAATTTTAGGTTCTAATCTTGCGGCAAGGGCAATATTGGTTAGCCCACCCGTTGGTACTAAGGTGATCGTATTAGGTGGGTAAGACATAATTAAGTCAATGATTAACTGAACAGCGTGTGAAGGATGAAAGGTTTGCGTTGGTGTTGGTAAAATGGGGCCATCTAACCCTGAATCACCGTGGATAGTGGGGGCCGTTTCAATTTCTCTAACCAACGGGCGTTCAGCCCCTTTGGCAATGGGAATATTTTTAATTTTTGCAATTTCAGCAACAGCTAACGCATTATGCGAGACTTTTTCAAGGGTTTGGTTGCCAACAACGGTCGTAATGGCGAGCAATTCGATATTGGGATTACCATGGGCGAGCAATATGGCAATGGCATCATCATGGCCGGGATCACAGTCTAAAATAATTTTTTTACGCATAATTATCTCCTTTTCTTTCTTACATTACCCTTTTTTATAGAGATTAAAACGAAAATTCTTTTATTTTTTGATCAACTTCACAAAGTTTAAAAATAGTCATTTTAAAACTTATAAGAATTGTTTAGTCTTATCGAAACGTTTCGATATTTTTTTGAGAGGGAAATATGAAAAAAACAGGTATTCTTAATGCGCCACTTTCATATCAAATTGCCCGTCTTGGGCATACAGATTTTTTGACAATTTGTGATGCTGGATTGCCTATTCCTTCATCGATGGATTGTGTCGATTTAGCTTTATCAGAGGGCGTGCCAAGTTTTTTATCTGTTTTTGAGGCTGTAACAACAGAGTGCTTTGTGGAGAGAGTGATTTTAGCGAGAGAGATTGAGCAGCATAATGCACAACTTCATCAAACCTTATTACAACGCATCGCGCAGTTAGCTCAGCAACAACATAATGACATCGTTGTAGATTACGTCTGTCACGAGGAATTTAAGGCATTGAGTCAAGAAAGTAAAGCCATTGTCCGTTCAGGGGAATGTTCGCCTTATGCCAATATTATCCTTGTATCAGGTGTACCGTTTTAGGGGGAAACCATGGAACCCATTTTAAAATTAAACAACATTTGTAAGTCTTTTCCGGGTGTGCGTGCGTTACATAATGCAAATTTATCTGTTTACGCCGGGCGAGTTATGGCATTAATGGGGGAAAATGGCGCAGGAAAATCGACGCTGATGAAAATTCTTACCGGAATTTATCAGCAAGATAGTGGGGATATTTATTTTAATGGCGAAAAAGTGCGGTATAAAAATCCCAAATTTTCTCAGTTAGCTGGTATCAGTATTATTCATCAAGAACTCAATATTATCCCTAATTTAACGATTGCAGAAAATATTTTCTTAGGGCGAGAGTTTACCCATAAATTGGGTGGGATTGACTGGACGAAAATGATTGAAGAATCGAAAAAATTATTGCAACGTTTAAAAATTAAACATCATCCTTCGACCCCTGTTGAACAATTATCGCTTGGTGAATTGCAAATGATTGAGATCGCGAAGGCACTGAGTTTTAAAGCGAAAGTGATTATTATGGATGAGCCTACCGATGCCTTGACTGACGCCGAAACGAAAGCTTTGTTTGACGTAATTAGAGAGCTGAAAACAGAAGGTTGCGGGATCGTATTTATTTCCCACCGAATGCAAGATATTTTTACGATTTGTGATGATGTGACGATTTTACGTGATGGTGAATTTATTGCGGAAAGTACAATTTCTGAGATAAATGAAGCACAGCTCATTGAATTAATGGTGGGAAGAAAATTAGAAGAACAGTACCCACATATTGATATTCCTATTGGAGAACCTGTATTAAAGGTTGAAAATTTAACCGGTCAGGGCGTAAATAAGGTTTCTTTTCATCTCAATCGTGGGGAAATTCTTGGTATTTCAGGATTAATGGGCGCAGGACGAACCGAATTAATGAAACTGATTTATGGCGCATTAGTTAAACAGAGCGGTGAAATTTTCGTACGAAATCGACCTGTATCTATTGAAACACCGCAAGATGGGTTGAAAAACGGTATCGTTTATATTTCTGAAGATCGCAAAGGTGATGGGTTAGTCCTCAGTATGTCGATTAAGGAGAATATGACCTTAACTGCACTGGATCAACTTTCACCAAAATGTGCGATTGATCACCAAGCAGAAAAAATGACGGTAAATGATTTTATCCTGATGTTTAATGTAAAAACCCCTTCAATGGATCAAACAATAGGCTTGCTTTCTGGAGGGAATCAACAAAAGGTTGCGATTGCAAAAGGCTTAATGACACGTCCTGATATTTTGATTCTTGATGAACCTACTAGAGGCATTGATGTGGGGGCGAAAAAAGAAATTTATCAGCTTATTAATAAGTTTAAAGAAGAAGGTATGAGCATTATTTTAGTCTCATCAGATATGCCAGAAATTATCGGAATGAGTGATCGTATATTGGTAATGAATAATGGTGAAATTCGCGGTGAGTTTTTACGCCGAGATGTTAGCCAAGAAAAATTATTAACTGCCGCAATTACTCAACAGCATTAGAAGGACAAATTATGACAGCAACAAAATTAAAAAATTTTCTTATTGAACAACGTTCGATTTTAGCTTTACTTGTCTTAATTGCCATTGTTTCTAGTATTAATCCTCATTTTTTCACAATGGATAATTTACTCAATATTTTACGCCAAACCTCAGTCAATGCGATTATTGCGGTAGGAATGACGTTTGTTATTTTAACCGCTGGGATCGATCTTTCTGTTGGCTCAGTACTCGCATTAACAGGTGCAATTGCGGCTTCTTTAGTCAATCTAGATTTATCTATGTTTATTGTTATTCCGCTGGTTTTATTATGCGGTACGGTACTTGGGGGAATCAGTGGCGTGATTATTGCAAAAGGCAAAGTGCAAGCTTTTATTGCTACCCTTGTAACAATGACATTATTACGTGGCGTTACAATGGTTTATACCGATGGGCGACCGATTAGTTTAGGTTTTTCTGATGTCGCCGATCATTTTTCTTTTCTTGGCACAGGCTATTTATTTGGTATCCCTTTCCCTATTTGGTTAATGGCAACTATTTTTCTTGTGGCGTGGTATATCTTAAAACATACCCCTATGGGGCGATATATTTATGCGCTTGGTGGTAATGAAGCTGCAACCCGCTTATCGGGTATAAACGTGGATAAAGTCAAAATTTTTGTTTATGCGGTAAGTGGTTTTCTTGCAACCGTGGCAGGATTAATTGTTACCTCAAGGCTTTCTTCGGCACAACCAACCGCGGGTGTTTCTTATGAACTTGATGCAATCGCTGCAGTCGTGGTGGGCGGAACAAGTTTAATGGGAGGAAAAGGGCGTATTTTAGGCACATTAATTGGTGCATTGATTATTGGTTTTTTAAATAATGCGTTGAATCTACTTGATATATCCTCGTATTACCAAATGATTGCGAAATCTATTGTTATTCTTGCAGCTGTACTCACCGATCATTTTTTCAGTCGAAAAAATGGGTAATCTTAATCCATCCAACTTAAGGAGATGTATATGAAAAAATTGACTTTACTCGCTTCCGCAATGCTTCTTGGCTCAGTGGTGAGTCAAAGTGCTATGGCAAAAGAAACGATCGCATTAGCCATTTCTACGCTGGATAATCCGTTCTTTGTTACCTTAAAAGAGGGCGCGCAAAAAGAGGCGGATAAACTAGGCTATAATTTGGTTGTACTTGATTCACAAAATGATCCAGCCAAAGAATTAGCGAATGTTGAAGACGTTACAGTTCGTGGTGCAAAAGTATTACTGATTAACCCAACTGATTCTACTGCTGTTGCGAGTGCGGTACGTATGGCAAATCAAAAAAATATTCCTGTCATTACTTTAGACCGTGGAGCAGCACAAGGGAAAGTGGTAAGTCATATTGCCTCTGATAATATTGCAGGCGGAAAAATGGCGGGGGATTTTATTGCCCAAAAATTAGGTGATAATGCGAAGGTTATCCAATTAGAAGGTATTGCCGGCACTTCGGCAGCACGCGAACGTGGGGAAGGATTTAAGCAAGCCGTTGAGGCACATCACTTTGCTTTATTAGCAAGCCAACCAGCAGATTTTGATCGCACTAAAGGCTTGAATGTGATGGAAAATTTATTAACCGCTCAACCCAATGTCCAAGCTGTCTTTGCCCAAAATGATGAAATGGCGTTAGGGGCAATTCGTGCAACTCAAGCCGCGAATAAGCCTCTACTCATTGTTGGATTTGATGGCACAGATGATGGCATTAAAGCAGTAAAAAGTGGAAAATTAGCCGCAACTATCGCACAACAGCCTGACTTAATCGGGGCATTAGGTGTACAAACAGCGGATAAAGTGATTAAAGGAGAAACGGTTGAAACACAGATTCCCGTTCCATTAAAAGTAATCAGTCAGTAATAAAGAAAATCCAAGGCAGAACATACTGCCTTGATAATTTCTTTTCGCTAAATTTAATCTTATTAATCGTCGTTTATGTTTAAAATAGGCAATGAGCAAACACCGTAATAAACCATACTATCGGTGATACGACGTTGTATTCTGTTTAAACTAAACGACGATAAAAGCAAAGTGCGGTGGTTTTTTTATTGATTTTGATTGAGGAATGGTTATGCATAATAAAACATTAACGGTGCTTGGTAGTGTGAATGTGGATCATTTGATCCAAGTTGAGCATTTCCCACAACCGGGGGAAACATTATTAGGGCATCATTATCAGCTGGTTTATGGCGGAAAGGGGGCAAATCAGGCGGTAGCCGCCACAAGGCTTGGGGCTAAGGTGAATTTTATTGCTTGTATCGGGAATGATGATGTTGGTCGGCAAATAAAGCAGGCTTTTATTCAGCAAGGAATGAATACCGAAGCCATTTCGAGCATTGATGGGGAATCAACAGGCATTGCAATGATCCAAGTAGCAGAAAGTGGTGAAAATAGCATTGTCATTTCTGCTGGTGCGAATGCGCACTTAACCGCACAACGTGTGCAATCCTTTACGCATATTATTCAACAAAGCGATGCATTGCTTATGCAATTAGAAACGCCCTTAGAGGGGATATGTTATGCGGCCAAATTAGCCAAAACACAAGGAAAACAAGTTATTCTTAATCCCGCGCCAGCACAACCTCTTTCTGATGAGTTACTCTCTCAACTCACGATGATTACCCCAAATGAAACGGAAGCGGAAATTTTGACGGGGATTAAAGTGGTGGATTATCAAAGTGCGGTCAAAGCGGCGCAAATTTTTCATCAAAAAGGGGTTGAAATTGTATTGATTACCTTAGGGGCAAGGGGCGTTTTTGTCAGTCATCAACAGCAACAGGAAATAATTCAAGGTTTTAGCGTTCAAGCAAAAGATACGACGGCAGCAGGCGACACGTTCAATGGGGCATTAATCACAGCGTTATTAGAGGGGAAAACACTCAATGAGGCTATTCGTTTTGCCCAAGCAGCGGCGGCGATTAGCGTAACCCGTTTAGGCGCGCAAACCTCAATTCCTACGCGACAAGAGACAGATGATTTTTTAGCCGAAAGGAAATAGAATAGCGGGTAGTTATTGGCTGAAGTGAGAATAATTTATGGCAACGATGAAAGATATTGCACGGATTGCGCAGGTATCAACCTCAACGGTTTCCCATGTGATTAATAATACGGGATATGTGAGTGAGGCGATGCGAGCAAGAGTGATGAATGTCGTGGAATCACTCAATTATCGTCCTTCAGCCTTAGCAAGAAGTTTAAAGGTTAAACAGACGAATACCTTAGGTATGTTAGTCAGTGCGACGAATAACCCCTTTTTTGCTGAAGTTGTGAGTGGGGTTGAGCAGTATTGTAATCAACATCAGTACAATCTCATTATTTCTAGCATTGATGGCGCCGAAAATCGTTTAGAACAAAATATTCAAACGCTCATTCAGAAACAAGTAGATGGATTGTTATTAATGTATTCGGATAGCCAATATGCGGATCTGAAACAGTTGAATATTTCATTACCCGTGGTTGTAATGGACTGGTGGCCAACCGCACTTAATGCCGATAAAATTTATGAAAATTCAGAACTTGGTGCTTATCTTGCCACGCAATATCTCATTCAACAGGGGCATCGAGAGATTGCCATTATTACCGGAAATTTGCAAAAATCATTAGCCCAAAATCGTTTGCAAGGGTATAAAAAAGCATTACAAGAAGCACAATTGCCCCTTAATCCTGAATGGATTATTGAAAGCCATTTTGATTTTGAGGGGGGCGTAATTGGAATGAAAAAGTTGCTACAAGCAAAAAAACGTCCGAGTGCCGTGTTTGCTTGTAGTGATACCATTGCTGTTGGTGTTTATCAAGTTGCGTGGCAGCAAGGGTTAAATATACCACAAGATCTTTCAGTAATTGGCTATGATGATATTATGTTGGCGCAATATCTCTCACCGCCATTAAGCACGATTCATCAACCTAAGGCTGAATTAGGTAAGCTTGCGGTAGAAACCTTATTAAAACGGATAAAAACCCCAGAAAAACCTTATCAATCGTTGTTACTTGGGCCTAAATTAGTCGTACGAGAATCAATTGGTAAGCGTTAAGTCATATGAGGAAAAGAAAGACAATATCCTGATCGCTGATACCACCTCTAAGCAATTAGCCTAACAATCAATATTATTGAATATAGAAGATCTTTGTTATAATCCTCTTTCTTTATAAAATAGATAAAAAATCAACCGCACTTTAACTTTTAAATGCATTTTTTGGCGTACTTATGATGGAATACCTCTTACTCTCTCTTTTCACTCTTGCTTCGGTAATTTTTATTGTCAATTCTCATTACCGTTGGACTTATTTCTTTGCCATTGCACAGTTTGCGTTATTTTTTAGCTTGATGTTTAGTATTACAGGGCAATGGCAGCGTGGGCTGAATTTTGCTGCCGTGTTGTTCGTGGTGCTAATGCTTTTTCATCGCTTAAAGATTCATTTTTATAAACAGCCTTTGTTAGTGTCTGATTTCTTTTTAGTTTTCGATTGGCGAAATTGGGAAACCTTGTTGCATTATCGCTCAGCAATCTTTGCGATTGCTGGCTTGATCGGGTTAATGGTTTATGCCGTAATGGGCTGGTCTTCAGCCACAGTGGTAAGTGTTGAATGGCGAATTTTTGCAAGTGCGGTGCTTTTTTTCATCATTTTTGCTATCTGTCATTACAGTAAAAATAAATCAGCTATCAAACAGTGGCTTGATTCCTTACCTGATGACGGACGAGATGTGTTTTTAAATTTACCGATGTCTTGCCGAGGTGTCTTTTTCAAACCACCTGTTTTTGATGGCGATGCAGATTATTTTCTTAAACAAAAACAACAGGTTGAAGATTATCCGCTAACGGTCGAAGCAGAAAAGCCAGATATTGTTGTATGGCTTCAGGAATCTACCCTAAATCCTCACAGTTTTGTGTTAGAGAAAGCGAATATTCCGCCAATAACAATGTATGAAAATCAAGCGGATACCAAATTTAACAGTCATTTGCGTGTGCATACTTTAGGCGGAGCAACGTGGAAATCGGAGTTTGCTTTCCTATCTGGTTTGCCCTCAACGGATTTCGGTGCGATGGCGAATGCCGTGTTTTATTCTGTTGTCCCCCATTTACAATACAGTTTTGTGCAGAATTTAAAAGCGCAGGGATATTATTGCGTTGCATTATCGCCTTTCACCAAAGGGAATTACAATGCCAAACCCGCTTATGATCACTTTGGTTTTGATTTGATGTTACAACCGCAAGAACTTGGTTATCCTGCGCCGTTAAGTAAGAATTTATGGACGATTGGTAGTGATGAAATGAGCCAGTATGTGCAGAAAATTTTGCAAAAACAAGGTATTCCTGCGCTTGAAAAAGTCAGCCAACCTTTATTTGTTTATGTGCTTACAATGCGTGAACACGGTCCTTATCACGATGTGGGGAATCTGTTTGAATTGCAAAATCAAGGGTTCACTCCGAAAGGTACGGGTGAATTGAATGATTATATTCAGAGAATTGTAAAGCTCAATGATGTCATCGAAGATTTCAACCGCTATATGCAAAATCGTCAGAAGCCTTATGTATTAGCCTATTTTGGCGATCATCAAATTTCCATTAGTGGGGCGCAACCTGCTTATCACTTTGATTACCCGAACCCCAACTATATTACTCAGCTTGTTGTGCGGAGTAATATGCAAAATACGTTTAAACAACAACAGAATTTCCTTGATTTGGCACAGGCGGGCGGTTTGATTTTAGAAATAGCAGGATTGCCAGCCGATGAATTTATGCAAGCGAATATTGCAATGCGTAAATTAAGTCAGGGTAAATTGCAAGATTGCCAAGATCAGGCATTGCTTCGTGGTTATCAAAATTACTTATATCAACAATTAAAGGTTGCGAAATAAGGACGAACAATGAGCCAACAGATTGAAACACACCCGTTTGCTGCGATATTGCCACCACATGCCACCGTTATGATGATGGGAAGTTTTCCACCCAAAGCGGAAAAGCGTTGTATGGAATTTCATTATCCCAATTTCCAAAATGATATGTGGCGAGTGTATGGCGCAGTATTTTTTGGCCGAGCCGATTATTTCCAAGTACCGAATGAAAAACGCTTTGATGCTGAACGAATTAAACATTTTTTATGGGATAAAGGCATTGCATTATGCCCAACTGTGCGTAAAGCAATTCGTGAACAAGATAACGCATCGGACAAATTTCTGAAGGTGGTAGAAACAGTCAATCTGGCTGAAGTATTGCCTCAAGTCCCACAATGCCACTGGATTTTTACAACTGGAGGCAAAGCCACAGAGATTCTGCTTTCCTTATTGCCAGAAAAAGTCAACGCCCCGAAAACTAACAGCTTTATTCCTTATCCCTATCCTGATTTTGCACTCAATTTATATCGCCTACCTTCAACTTCAAGGGCTTATCCACTTGCCTTTGAGAAAAAGGTTGCTGCATATCGTCAGTTTTTTGAAATGGTGGGGCTGGTTTAAAGAATGCGTTGATTGGATTACCAGCAAATCATTGTGTTATTTTTAACGAATAAGAAAAAGTGATTTTCATTATTATGAATTGTGTAGGCAATGCAATTCCGTTATGATACGCGCTCTTTCACTCCTGTTGGAGTAAGATTATTTTTTAAAGGAAACATCATGAATTCATTAAATAAAATTAGCCCTTATGCACTCGGATTATTACGCATTATTGCAGGCTATATGTTTTTATTACACGGCACGTCAAAATTCTTTGAATACCCCGTTTCAATGACGGGTGGAAATGGTGCAGTGGAACTTTTCTCAATGATGGGCATTGGCGGTGTATTAGAAATCGTGGGAGGCGCATTATTAATTTTAGGGTTATTTACCCGTCCCGTAGCATTCATTCTTTCTGGTATGATGGCAGTCGCGTATTTTCAAATTCACGCTTCTTTAGATAACGTGTTATTGCCGATTGTTAATAAAGGTGAGCTTGCAGCATTATATTCTTTAGTTTTCTTAAACTTTGTTTTCTTAGGTGCAGGCGCTTTTGCATTAGACAACAGAGCCGGTAAGAAAAGTTAATTTGTCTTTTTCTTTCAGCGTTATTGAATTAAACCCGCATTAAGCGGGTTTTTTATTGTTTCAGAAAAATAATCAAAAAACGCACCGCACTTTGGGATCTAGGTATTATGCATTGTTGGTTTTTTGTTAAGAAATTTGATTTCGTGCTATATAAAAGCAAACGATTGCGTTATAATGCGGAGGTTTTTTCATTTCATTAAATTAAAGGAAATCTCAATGCAACCAAATCGCCCTATTCGTCAGGCTTTACTTAGTGTTTCAGACAAAACAGGTATTGTGGAATTTGCTCAAGGCTTAGTGCAACGCGGAGTGAAATTGCTTTCCACAGGTGGTACTGCGAAATTGTTAATGGAAAAGGGATTGCCCGTTATCGAAGTCTCTGATTACACCGGTTTTCCAGAAATGATGGACGGACGAGTGAAAACCTTACACCCAAAAGTGCATGGTGGTATTTTAGGACGTCGCGGCGTGGATGATGAAGTGATGGTTAAGCACCACATTGAGCCGATTGATATGGTGGTGGTGAACCTTTATCCTTTTGCGCAAACTGTGGCAAAAGCGGATTGTACCCTTGAAGATGCCGTAGAAAATATTGATATTGGTGGGCCAACAATGGTGCGATCTGCAGCGAAAAATCATAAAGATGTTGCGATTGTGGTAAATAATCAAGATTTTTCTGCTATTTTGGCTGAAATGGATCAAAATCAAAATAGTTTAACTTTAGCAACACGTTTTGATTTAGCGATTAAAGCTTTTGAACATACCGCACAATATGATGCGATGATTGCCAATTATTTTGGTAAATTGGTGAAACCTTACTTTTCCGCTGAGGAAGAAGAACAAAATGCCTTGTGCGGACAATTCCCACGCACCTTAAATTTGAATTTTATCCGCAAACAAACGATGCGTTATGGTGAAAATGGTCATCAAAATGCTGCATTTTATGTGGAAAAAGAACAAAAAGACGCAAGTGTGTCCACGGCAAAACAACTACAAGGTAAAGCCCTCTCTTATAACAATATTGCGGATACCGATGCTGCCTTGGAATGCGTGAAAAGTTTTAATGAACCCGCTTGCGTGATTGTGAAACACGCAAATCCTTGTGGCGTAGCGTTAGGCGCTGATATTTTAGATGCCTATAACCGAGCCTATCAAACAGATCCAACCTCGGCTTTCGGTGGCATTATTGCTTTTAACCGTCCATTAGATGCCACAACCGCACAGGCGATTGTTGATCGTCAATTTGTCGAAGTGATTATCGCGCCAGTGATTCAAGAAGAGGCAAAAGCGGTGCTAAAAGTCAAGAAAAATGTGCGTGTGTTAGAATGTGGCGAATGGCATAGCGAAGCACCGCAACGCTTAGATTTCAAACGTGTTAATGGCGGTTTATTAGTACAAGACAGCGATTTAGGTATGGTAGATCTTGCCGATTTGCAAGTCGTGAGCAAACGTAAGCCAACGGAAAAAGAACTACAAGATTTGCTATTTTGCTGGAAAGTGGCGAAATTTGTTAAATCTAACGCCATTGTCTATGCGAAAGATAATCAAACTATCGGTATTGGTGCCGGACAAATGAGCCGAGTTTATTCTGCTAAGATTGCCGGTATTAAAGCACAGGACGAGGGGTTAGAAGTAAAAGGTTGCGTAATGGCATCCGATGCTTTCTTTCCATTCCGTGATGGCATTGATGCTGCTGCTAAAGTTGGCATTGAGTGCGTGATTCACCCCGGTGGTTCTATGCGTGATCAAGAAGTGATTGATGCCGCAGATGAACATAATATGGTGATGGTGCTAACAGGAATGCGTCATTTCCGTCATTAATTCAAAGTGGGGTAGAAAAGAAATGAATATTTTAATTATCGGAAACGGTGGGCGTGAACACGCCCTTGCGTGGAAAGCTGCACAATCCCCTTTAGCCAGTAAAGTGTTTGTTGCACCGGGAAATGCTGGCACTGCACGGGAAAGTGGCGTGGGCAGAAGTGCGGTGGAAAATGTGGCAATTTCTGCGACGGATATTCCAGCATTAGTCAAATTCGCACAAGAAAATCAAGTTGGCTTAACCATTGTTGGTCCGGAAGCCCCTTTGGTGGCAGGGGTAGTTGATGCTTTTGAACAAGCAGGTTTAACGATTTTCGGCCCAAGCCAAGCGGCAGCACAGTTGGAGGGATCAAAAGCATTCACTAAAGATTTCTTAGCTCGTCATCAAATTCCAACGGCAGAATATCAAAACTTTACCGATGTTGAGCAAGCCCTTGCTTATGTTCGACAAAAAGGTGCGCCGATAGTGATTAAAGCAGATGGCTTGGCGGCGGGAAAAGGCGTGATTGTGGCAATGACATTAGCGGAAGCGGAAGAAGCCATTAAGGATATGCTTTCAGGCAATGCTTTTGGTGATGCAGGTTCTCGCGTCGTGATTGAAGAGTTTTTAGAAGGTGAAGAAGCCAGTTTCATCGTGATGGTGGACGGTAAAAATGTCGAACCAATGGCAACTAGCCAAGATCACAAGCGCGTGGGGGAAGGGGATAAAGGCTTAAATACGGGCGGAATGGGCGCTTATTCGCCTGCTCCGGTTGTTACCCCTGAAATTCACCAACGAGTGATGCAGCAAATTATTTATCCAACCGTGCAAGGAATGGCGGCTGAAGGGAATGTTTATAAAGGTTTTTTATATGCTGGCCTGATGATCGATAAAAATGGTCAGCCAAAAGTCATTGAATTTAACTGCCGTTTTGGCGATCCTGAAACACAACCGATTATGATGCGGATGGATTCTGATCTGGTAGCGCTTTGCCTAAAAGCCTGTGAAGGGAAATTGGATCAAGTTCAATCACAATGGAAAAAACAAGCCGCACTAGGGATTGTGCTTGCCGCAGAAGGCTATCCTGCGGATTATCGTAAAGGTGATGAAATCCAAGGCTTACCAACATCTGAGCAACGTGATGAAAAAGTTTTTCTTGCTGGTGTGAACGAAGAAAATGGCAAGTTAGTCACCAATGGTGGCCGCGTTCTCTGCGCCACCGCATTGGGTGACAGCGTGCTTGATGCTCAACAGAAAGCATTAAAACTCGCAGAACAAATTCAGTGGAACGGTCGTTTCTTCCGCCGTGATGTTGGCTGGAGAGCTATTGCGCGCGAGAAATCATAATAGAGGATTAATCATAAAAAGGAGCAATATGTATCAAGATAAATCACGTTGTCGCGTGAGAGCCATAAGTCTATTTTTATCTCTAACTAAAGATAAAACACAATGGCAACAGCAGCTACAAATGGCGAAATCGGAATTTGATTTGCTTATTCCCGCTATTCAGCAAAAAGGTTATGAAATTCAGTCTATCCGTATTATCACTAATCCTTTTGGTGAATATTTGGATTTGAGTAGCATTGACACGGCAAAACGTGATTTAGCCTTGCTTAAAACCTTGCTGAGTAAATTGAATGAGAGCGGGTTGCGTATTCGTTTTGCAATTGGGGAAGCAAAAACGGCACAAGAGATCGCGTTATTGCCAGAATTAATCGCAAACTATGGGGATTTATGTAATGCTTGCGTAAATGTGGAACGTGATGAAAATGGTTTTCTAGATTATGCGTTGTTGTTAAATTGTGCAAGTGCGGTGCAAAAAATTGCAGAATTAACCCCTCGTGGTGAAGGTAATTTTAATTTCACCGTGAATTTTAACTGTAAACCGTTTATTCCTTATTTCCCAGCAGGTTATCATCGCAGTGAGCTAGATAATGCGGTGGTAATCGGTTTAGAAACGCCAGATTTATTGGTTGATGTGCTAGAAAATTTGCCTATTAATGAAAATCGCCAGCGGTTCTTTCATCAAGCCAGTGTGGCAATGTCCCAAGCATTGCAATATCACATTGATGAAATACAAAACGCGATAAAATCTGCATTATCAGGTAATTTCAGATTAGCTGGTTTTGATAGCTCAGCAGCCCCATCTAAAAACTGCCATTCAATGACAAAGGTTTATGAATTACTCGGCGTACCTTATTTCGGTGCAGCGGGTACAGTAGAAGTTTCCGAATTACTCACTCGTGTGTTCAAATCAGTGAAAAATGTCGATTTAGTCGGTTTTTCTGGTTTGATGTTAGCAGTAACTGAAGATTTGGGTTTAGCGGAAGGCACCAAAACATCTCAATTTGATATTCGTGCTTTACTCACTTATAGTGCTGTATGTGGCATTGGTTTAGATACTGTGCCAATTTCAGGTGAGGCAACCATTGAACAAATCGCAGGATTAATGAGTGATACTGGCACAATGGCATTTCGTTTAAATAAGCCCCTTACCGTCAGATTATTCCCAATTCCGAATAAATCTGCAGGAGAAATGACCGAATTTGAAAGCGATGATTTATGTAACTGTCGCATTTTAGCGGTGCCATAAGCCTTATAAATGAAAAAAATTCATCAAGATGATGAGAAATTAACAATTAAATTTTCATTAAAAAGTATCACAGAACAGGGTAAACTATCCCCCATATTTTTAAACGAAGAGGACAAACACAATGTTAAAAAGAAGTATGAACATCGCTGATTACGATCCCGTATTATGGCAGGCGATTCAAGATGAAAATCGTCGTCAAGAAGAACATATTGAATTAATTGCATCAGAAAACTATGCTAGCCCACGTGTGATGGAAGCACAGGGTTCTCAATTCACCAATAAATATGCAGAAGGTTACCCGGGTAAACGCTATTATGGTGGTTGTGAGTATGCTGATATTGTTGAGCAACTTGCCATTGACCGTGCGAAAGAATTATTTGGTGCAGATTATGCAAATGTGCAGCCACATTCTGGTTCGCAAGCTAATGCGGCAGTTTATATGGCATTGCTAAACCCGGGGGATACCATTTTAGGTATGAGCTTGGCACACGGTGGCCATTTAACTCACGGTGCATCAGTGAGCTTTTCAGGCAAAATTTATCACGCAGAACAATATGGCATCACCGATGAAGGCGTAATTGATTATGACGCATTGCGTGAACAAGCATTACGCGTTAAGCCAAAAATGATCGTAGGTGGTTTTTCTGCCTATTCTCAAGTGGTCGATTGGGCGAAAATGCGTGAAATTGCTGATGAAGTTGGCGCCTATTTATTCGTAGATATGGCGCACGTCGCCGGCTTGATTGCGGCAGGGGTTTATCCAAATCCATTACCGCACGCTCACGTTGTGACAACCACAACGCACAAAACTTTAGGTGGTCCACGTGGTGGCTTGATTTTAGCAAAAGGTGGCGATGAAGAGCTTTATAAAAAATTAAACAGTGCCGTATTCCCAGCAGGTCAAGGTGGTCCATTGGTTCACGTGATTGCAGCGAAAGCGGTATGTTTTAAAGAAGCGCTTGAGCCTGAGTTTAAAGCTTATCAGCAACAAGTGGTGAAAAACGCGAAAGCAATGGTGGACGTGTTTAAACAACGTGGTTATAACGTGGTTTCTAATGGCACGGAAAACCATTTATTCTTAGTTGATTTAGTCAGTCACGGTTTAACAGGGAAAGCGGCAGATGCGGCATTAGGCAAGGCAAATATTACAGTAAATAAAAATGCCGTGCCAAATGATCCACAAAAACCATTTATCACCTCGGGTATCCGTGTCGGAACCCCTTCTGTGACTCGTCGTGGTTTCAAAGAAGCGGAAGTGAAAGAGTTAGCTGGTTGGATGTGCGATGTGCTTGATGCTGTGGGTAAAGAAAATGAAGCAGAAGTGATTGCTGCAACAAAAGAAAAAGTGCTAGCTATTTGTAAGCGTTTGCCGGTTTATCCTGCGTAATGTTTTAGTATTACCTTAAACAGGCTGGATATGCTATCCAGCCTATTTTTTATGCTCGTAAATGCTATAAAATTAGGCGAGTGTAAGGGGCTTTATTATAAAAATTTTGTAAAAAAACACCGCACTTTATTTTATGACAGTTATCTGAATGCCCAAGATTCATCGGTCAGCAATTGTCCAAAATGGCTTTCTACAAGGCGTTTGGTAATCTCATTTTGTGGGGCGGTGAAGACATCGTGAGTGGTGCCATATTCAATCATTTTGCCTTCATCCATCACCAATACATCATCAGAAATATGCTTAATAATTCCTAAGTGTTGTCCCACGTAAATATAAGCAATACCGAGTTTTTCTTGGATTTCGAGCATTAAATTCATCAGTTGTGTTTTTACGGTGGCGTCAAGTGAGCCAAGGGCATCATCGGTGATGATGATTTCAGGTTCAAGGATCAAGGCACGGGCAAGAGCGACACGCTGTTTCTGGCTCATTGACATTGTGTTGATTTTAATGTTGGCGTGATCAGGGTAAAGCCCTACCAGTTTGAGCGTCGAAAAGATTTTTTCATCACGTTCGGTTTCACTTAAATGTGTAGCAAGACGCAGTGGGGTATCTAAAATCTGCCCAACGTTGAGTTTGGGGTTGAAGGCACTATTGGGATCTTGGAAAACCATACGAATATGTTGCGAACGAGAGCGATAATCGCCAAATTGAAGTGGCGTATTATTAAATAAAATTTCCCCTGCGCTTGGCGCGAGAATTCCTACGATCATTTTTACCAAGGTTGATTTGCCTGAGCCATTTTTACCAATAATCGCTAAGGTTTTTTTGCGTTCTAATTGGAAACTGACATTTTCCACAGCAACGAATTGGCTAGATGAGAAAATACCGACATTATCATCAAAGGATTTGGATAAATGTTCAATTTTTAATAAGGCACTCATTCGATTTTCCTATTCTGTGTTATTTTCATCCGTATTAATGATAAGTGGGGTTGCCATTTCTTCTTTTTCTTTTCGCTGATTTTCGCGTAAATTAAGTGGAAAATGGCAAGCAAATTCGTGATGTTTAATTCGTCTTGTTGGTGGCTTATTGATACATTTCTTTTGGGCAAACGGGCAACGCGGTCCTAGACGACAGCCAATAGGCAGTTGATCCAACAGTGGAACGGTACCACGCAATGTGCCTAGACGGCTTTTGAATGGCAAAGGCTGTTTAAAATCAGGAATGGAATGCAGTAAGGCATTGGTGTAAGGGTGATGTGGCGTGTTCAGCACGCTTTCTTTTGGTCCTGATTCTGCGTTTTGTCCGCAATAAAGTACGCTGAAACTATCACACCATTCACTGATGCTATTTATATCATTGCTTGCCAGTAAGATAGAGGTACCTTGGTTTTGGTTCATACTCAATAACAGGCGGAAAATTTGCACCTTAGTGATAGATTCCAAGGAATTTGTCGGTTCATCGGCAATTAATAAGCGGGGTTGATTGGCAACCGCGGCAGCAATCATCACTTTTTGCCCTTCCCCTTCGGTGATTTCGTCGGGATAGCTGTTCATTATATCTTTATGATCTTTAATGCCTACACGGTGTAATAGTTCAATGGCACGGCGTTTTTTCCAGCCAAACCATTGCCACCATCGCCCTTTGAATGTCCACGAAGGGATATTTTGAATAAGCTGTTTGCCAATTTTGGTGCTAGGATCTAAATTTGTAAGCGGTTCTTGGAAGATCATTGAGATTTCTTTGCCGACTAATTTCCGTCTTTTATGTGGGCTAAGTTTAAGCAATTCTACCTCATTAAAACGAAAGCGATCAGCGCTAACAATCCACGAATCTTTAATGGTGTTACAAATGACTTTTGCAATGAGGCTTTTGCCTGAACCCGATTCCCCGACTAAACCGCAAATTTCCCCTTCATTTAAGGTGAGATTGACGTTATCGACAATTTTTACTCGACCATTTGGCGTTTTTATTTCTATGCAAAGATTACGAATATCAAGTAGTGCCATTGGAATCCTTATTCATAATATTTTTCAATCGCTTTGTTAATGCCATTGCCGAGTAATAAGGCAACGAGAATGACCGCCATAATCGCAAGTCCCGGTAAGATGACAGTCCAAGGCGCGAGATAAATTAGCTCTAGAGAATCTTTAATCATTACGCCCCACTCAGGCATTGGGCTTTGCGCCCCAAGGGAAATAAAACTTAATGCACTAATATCTAAAATTGCGATGGTAAACGCGCGGGTAATTTCTTGGATATATTTCACCGAAATATTAGGAAAAATGGCTTCTTTGAGTAAAAGCCAATTTGATGCGCCTTCAAGACGAAGCATTAAAATGTATTCCTTTTTCAGCTCTTTTTGAATAGCTTGGTAAATTTCGTGAATAAAGTGCGGTAATAATGCCAATGTAATGGCAAGCATTGCGTTAATCAGGCTGGGCTGCATTAAGGTCGCTATAATGATGGCAATCAGCAAAATTGGGGTGGAAAGGAAAGCATCTAGAAAATGCCCGAGTACACGAGATTTAATCCCTTGCGACATTCCCGCCCAAACGCCCAGAATTCCACCTAATATTGCGGTAAAAACCACTACGATTAAGGCTGAACCTAAGGTGTAAGTTGTTCCTGTGATTAAGCGACTTAGAACATCACGCCCAATATCATCTGTACCAAAAAAATAGGCAATTTTTCCGCCATTTACCCAAGAGGGGGGCATTAGTTCAAAACCGATAAACTGCGTTTCAGCGGGATAAGGGGCAATGAACGTGCTAAAAAGTGCGGTCAAAATAAACAGCAAAAAAAGATAAAAACTGGCAAGTGCCACTTTATCTTGACGGAATAATTTCCAAATGGTGGTTAATGTTTCTGTATGGCGAAATTCCGCCAGATCTTTATCTTGCATACCAACCTTTCTTATTTAACGGATCTAACACGAAGGTGAGTGTTTCTACCAATAAATTTACTACGATAATACATAACCCAATCACGATAATGCCTGCAGAAATACTGTTGTAATCTTGTTGGGCAACGGCATTAATCAACCAACGCCCAATGCCAGACCAACCAAATGTGCCTTCAACTAACATACATTGTGCGATAACGAGCGTGAATAAGCGTGTCATTTGTGGCACAAGCAGCGGCAAGGTGTTGCGTAAAATATGGGTATATAAAATTTTGTACATAGACCAGCCTCTTGTCATTGAAATTTTGATATAAGGTTGTTCAAACAAATAGGCAGCTCGTTCTTGCACGATGCGGATAATCTCCATTGTAGGCCAAATCATTAGCACCAATGTAGGCAAAATCAGGTGTTGTAGCACATTTTGGATCACCTTAATGCGATAAGGGGCGTCAATAAACCATACATCAATAATAGGAAAGCCCGTGATAGGCTGAATTTCATAGAGTAAATTATATTGCCCAATTGCCGCAATTTCCCAACCATAAATGGCGGCAGCATAAAGCAGTAGGGGCGCAAGCCAAAATACGGGTAAAGAAAGTCCTATCACAGATAAAGTGCGGATGATTTTTCCTAATAATTTTTTACGGTAAACCGCCCCGATAAGTCCTAAAGGAATACCAAAGAGCAACGCCAGTAAAATGGCGGTAAAGCAAAGTTCAAGGGTTGGGGGGAGTACCGTGAGAACTAAATCACTTAAGGAATCACCGCCATTGTAGCTAATCCCCAAATCCCCATTGAGCAAATTTTGCACATAGAAAAAATAGCCTGAATAAAAATGTGGTGTTGCCAAGACTTCATTTAGGGGATCACGCATTAACACGGCATAGCTAATCATAGACAGAATGACTAAGGTGATCACCAACAGGATAAGATGCCGAAAAAAAGATAGGATCATTTTCCTTCTCCTTGCTGATAGGATAGCGTTGTGAAGTTAATGCTACCAAAGGGGGCTAACTCCAAGCCTTTCACGCGGGAATTTGCAATTAACATTCGTTTGACATTAGCCACAGGAATAATGGGTAACTCGGATAAAATAATTTCTTGCGCGATATTATAATAATTAGCGCGTGAACGTAACTGCGTAGTGTTTAAAGCACGGTTCATCGCATCTTCAAAAGGGGCATAGCACCAGTTGGATAAATTGGTAATGTCATTGACTGTACCACAACTTAAAATAGGGCGCATAAAGCTATCAGGATCTAAATTCCCCGCGAGCCAGCCAGTGAGAATTAAATCATAATCTTCTGAGCCATTTCGGAGCTGCTCAATTAAATAAGTTCGCGTAACAGGGCGAATCACTAATTCCACCCCTACCTGTGCTAAATCCCATTTTATTAATTCAGCCATTTTGATTGGTGAAGGGTTATAAACTTGTTCTTCATTTAGCACCCACATTGTTAATTTGAGCTGCTTATCTTGTAAAAAGGCTTTCGCCGCGTTGGGGTTGTAATCATAGGCAAAGTCAGGGGTATTTACCGTTGCTGCCCAAGAAATATTTGGAATAATATTATTCGCGACACTTGCTGTATTATGATATATACGATGAATAATACGTTCTCGATCAATGCCTTGCGAGATTGCACGGCGTAGATCTAAATCTTTCATTGCCGGTTTAAGAAAATTAAATGCCAAATACGACAAATTCATTCCTTCGGTGGATTTTAAATAATATCGCTCATTAAATTGTTTCAAAATTCCCAGTTGGCTCACATCAGGGCTAGAGGTAATCTGACATTCGCCATTTAAGAATTTAATCAAACGCCCTGTTTTGTCTGTTGAAAGGTCGATAATAATATGTTCAATTTCCCCTTTTTTACGCCAATAATCTTCATTTCTCACTAAACGAACATATTGATTACGCACGAAATTTTGCACTTTATAAGGGCCAGTTCCGACAGGCAAGGTGTCTAGCTGAGAAAGGTTATCGTCAGCGTTGAGTTGTAAGGCGTATTCTTGCGAGAAAATAATGGCATATTGACTGGCAAGATGGGAAAGAATCGACGCATCAGGCTGAAAGAGGTGGATTTGCACTTGATAAGGCGAGGTGGCGACCACAGACTCAATTTTTTCGCGTAATTTAATGCTTTCAAAATAGGGAAAACGTACTTTGCGTGCTTGTTCGTGAAAAATTCGATATTGCGGATTTTTGTAATCCACTAAGGTTTCTAAGGTAGGTAAATCCGTATTATGCCCTAGCACACGATTAAGTGAAAACACCACATCTTCTGCATTGAAATTGCGTGTTGGAGTAAACCAATCCGTTTGATGAAACTTAATCCCTTTGCGTAAATTAATGGTAATGGTTTTGCCATCAGCAGACAGGCTATAACTTTGTGCCAGTACTGGTTCAACCGTGGCACTGTTATTTTTGATTTCAAATAATTTATTATAAATTTGCTCGGTAACCACGTTCATACTGGTTCCCGCATCACTGGTTTGCGGATTAAAGGATAAACCGTTTGCTTGGGTGCAATAAATGAGGCCATTTTGCGTAAGGCTTTTTGGCACTTTAGGCGCTGAGTAACTCGGCAAGCTGATTAGGCTGGCACTCAGCAAAATAGCAGAAACAACGATTTTTCTTATAAACATAACAGGCATATTTGTGATAAATTATGGCGAAATTTTAAAGTATATTAGCGAAATTTAGAAATAAAATGTTTGATTATATTCAAAAAGAGCTGGATAACCTTATTGACCGTGGATTTGACCGCACTTTGCGTTTAGCCGTAACTGGGCTAAGCCGTAGCGGAAAAACGGCATTTATTACCAGTCTTGTGAACCAACTTTTACATATTAATACGCTGGATAACCCCCGTTTGTCCTTATTTGATGCGGCACGAGAGAAACGGATTTTAGCGGTAAAGCCCATTGAACAACGTACGATGCACATTCCTCGTTTTGAATATGAAAAAAACTTGAAATGTTTGACAGACACCCCCGCACGCTGGCCTGATTCTACCCGCGGAGTGAGCGAAACACGCTTGGCAATTCGTTATCAACAGCGTGGCTTGTGGCGTCATTTAAAAGAAACCGGCACACTTTATCTTGATATTTTTGATTATCCGGGGGAATGGCTATTAGATTTGCCGTTGCTTGAATTAGATTTCCAACAATGGAGCGAGCAACAGCGCGAACTTATGCAAGGACAACGCCTTGAATTAGCGCAAAAATGGCAAGAAAACGTAGCAAAAATCGACTTATTCGCCAAAGCCGATGCCGCCGTTTTGGCACAACTGGCAAAGGATTACACAGAATACTTATTAGCTTGTAAAGCACAGGGGTTGCATTTTATTCAGCCGGGGCGTTTTGTCTTAGCGGGGGAATTGGAAGGTGCGCCTGCGGTGCAATTTTTCCCTTTGGTTCATCTTAATAAGGCGCAATGGCAAGCCCTAAAAAAAGCGGATAACGACAGCTATTTTGCTGTTTTGACAGATCGTTACGATTATTATTGCCAACATATCGTTAAAGGTTTTTATCGTGATTATTTTTCTACCTTTGATCGCCAAGTGATCTTGGCAGATTGCCTTACTCCGCTTAATCATAGCCAACGCGCTTTTTTAGATATGCAAGAGGGTTTACAAGCCCTGTTTAAGAGTTTTCATTATGGCAAACGCACCTTGTTCAACCGCTTGTTTTCACCAAAAATTGATAAATTGATGTTTCTTGCGACCAAAGCGGATCACATCACCAGAGAGCAACACCATAATTTAATTAGCCTACTACGTCAGTTAGTACAAGAAGGGGGGCGTTATGTGGCGTATGAAGGCATTAAAACCACATACGATGCGATTGCTGCGATTCGTGCGACACAACAAGTTAAGGTGAAGCAAAATGGAAAATTTTACGCCGCGATACAAGGCATTCGGCAAAAAGATCAGCAAAAAATCACTCTTTATCCCGGGGAAGTGCCAAGCCGTTTGCCAAACGCACAATTTTGGCAAACACAAGGATTTGAATTTGATCAATTTGAACCGCAGCCCCTTGAACCGAGCAGTGCAATTCCTCATTTAAGAATGGACGCTGTATTGCAATTTTTGTTAGCGGATAAACTGGATTGATCGCAAGAGAGAAAGATAACAATGGAAAAACAAATTTTTCACACCGCACTTGAAGATCGAGAACAACAAGCTTTTGCACCGAAACAAACCTTTTCACAAGAAAATTTAATCATAGAAACGGATGTAGAAGATGAATCGGGCGATCTCGCACCAAAATTTGAGCAAGCGCTCCAACCTAAACCCCGTTGGTGGAAAAAATGGCTGGCAGGTTCAGCGATCTTTTTTACTGGCGCGCTGATTGCACAGTCGATACAGTGGTTGATTGATACGTGGCAACATCACCAATGGATTTATTTTTCTTTTGCGCTGGCAAGTTGCTTTTTGGTGGTGTTGGGAATTGGTGCAATGGTGAACGAATGGCGTAAGCTCGTACACTTAAAAAAACGAATGGCATTGCAAGAGAAAAGCCAATTTTTATTAAACAAAAGTGCGGAGGATTTTCAGCAAGATTTTTCTGTACAAGAAAGCGAAAAAGTGCAGCAGCTCTGTCAAGACATTATCAAAGCGATGGATATTTCACCACAATCACCAGAAGTTATCCAATGGCAAAAGCAATCTAATGAAGGGCATTCTGCCAGCGAACGTGCCGATCTGTTCAGTCAAACCGTATTAAAACCGATTGATAAACAAGCACAAAAACTGATTAGTAAAAATGCCATTGAAGCGGCGGTAGTTGTTGCAGTGAGTCCTTTAGCGGTGGTGGATATGTTTTTTGTTGCGTGGCGAAATATTCGTTTAATCAACCAATTAGCTAAACTTTATCATATTGAACTGGGGTATTTTAGCCGTTTGCGTTTATTGCGAATGGTCTTGTTGAATATGGCTTTTGCGGGGGCAACGGAAGTGGTCAAAGAGATTGGAATGGACTGGCTTTCGCAAGATGTGACGGCAAAATTTTCCGCCCGTATCGCACAAGGTGTTGGGGTTGGGCTGCTTACCGCAAGGCTTGGTATTAAAGCGATGGAATTTTGTCGCCCGCTTGCTTTTAAACAGGAGGAACGTCCACGTTTAAAACATATTCAAAAAGACGTATTAGCGCATTTAAAAGCGCTACTCTTGCCAAGTAAAAAAGCTTAATCATTGATAAAAATATTGCCCTAAGCATTAATGTGCGAGGGCAATGTTGATTATTGCCAATGGCTTAATGGTCTGAAAATCCCAAAATCTAGCAAAACTCAGTGAAATGGCTTGAAAATATTCTCCCCATTCTTCGTATAATTTGCCTTACTTTGTGGATAATATGGTCTAGTTTTAGCCACATTATCCCAATAGCGATCCGCTAATAGAATCGCTGCTTAGCCATTTTCTTTTGAATTTTTATCTTGTGGTAGCACCAAGTTTAAAATCAAGGCTAATAATGATCCCACGGTAATGCCAGAGCCAAGGACTTCTTTAAAAAAGTGCGGGAGTTTTTCGAGCAATTCTGGACGAGTAGTAACGGCTAAGCCGCAACCAATAGAAATCGCGATGATTAATCCGTTGCGTTTGCTGCGTTCAATGCGATCTAACATTTGAATTCCCGCTGCAATAATCATTGCAAACATCATCAAACCCGCGCCACCAAGCACTGGAAGTGGAATAGAAACAATTAACGCACCGAATACAGGGAATAATCCTGCTAGCACTAATAATGCTCCTGTTATGGCGACCACATAACGGCTTGCTACGCCAGTGAGAGAAATCACACCAATATTTTGTGAGAAAGAGGAAAACGGCGTGGTGGACATTATCGCAGCAAGAGCAGAACCTAAGCCATCACATAACACGCCACCGCGTAAATGTTTACCCGTGATTTCCGTTTTAGTGGCGTTACCTAAAGCTAAGAAGTTACCACTTGATTCCACAATGGTTACCAAATAGGCGATAGACATACCAATAATGCCGGAGAGTGGGAAGGCTAAACCAAAATGTAACGGTTGCGGTACGGCAAAAATTTGTGCGTGTTTAACCCCATCAAAATTCACCCAACCTAGTGCAAGTGCTACTGCATAGCCTGTCATCATTCCAATAACAATGGCGGCAGCGGAAAAAATGCCTTTGCCCCATTGAACTAAAATGACCACAATGACCAACACAAAGCTCGCCATTAGCAGATTTTCTGGTGTGGCATAGTTGGGATCAGTGCGTTGTCCACCAGCAAACCAATCTACGGCAACAGGAATCAGGCTAAGACCAATCATCATCACTACCGTTCCGGTTACCACTGGTGGAAATAATTTACGGATATAGGGCATAAAGAAACTGCCGATGATCATCACCAGCGATCCCACGAGGGAAGCGCCTAAAATCCCTGCAACGCCATCTTCACTAAAGCCAATGGCAAGTGCGGCAGCAACAAAGGTGAAACTTGTTCCCATTACGCTTGGTAAACGAATGCCAATTGGACCTAAGCCACGGCATTGGATAATGGTAACCACACCAGAGATAAGTAAAGCGGCATTGACTAAGGTGATGGTATCCGCGGTAGGTAGCTTGAGTACATTACCAATCACCAATGGCACAGCGATAATACCACCTAATGCGGCAAGTAAATGTTGAGCGGCTAATAATAGACTTAACCCAAAAGGTGGTTTGTCTTCAACGGAATAGAGTAGATTGTTGTTCATAAGGCTTTCCTAGTCGATAAAAAATAGGGCGAATTATACTGTATATTTTATTTTAAGCAATCGTTTGCTTTTTGGTGGTGAAAACATTGTAAAATGACACCGCACTTTATTTTTTCCTATTTTTTACCGTAGTGAGAAAAAGCAGATCGATGTGATCTGCTTTTTAGATAACTTAGAATTCAAAATTTATCAGTACGTTAATTGCCCAAATAAAGAGTAATGCAAAAAGGACAATCAGGGCTTTTTCAGCGTGATTTAAATTGAATTTGCCTTGCGATTGGTGGCGAGAATATAGGAATAGCGCAATACCGGGTACATATAACGCCACGGAAATCAGCAGATAATCAAGTCCTGCGGCATATAAAATCCATAGCCCATAAAGTGTGGCAATAAATCCCGTGAGTTTAATATACCAAGCACAATGTTGCTGAAAGGCTAATTTTAGCAAGTAAGCGCCAATCAGTAAGTAAGGCACTAAGATCATTGAAGTTGAAATCAGTAGTAATGCTTCATAGGTCTTGCCTGTGAGTAAAACCAAAATAAGGCATAGCTGTACCACAAAGCCGGTAAACCATAAGGAGTTAATTGGCACATCATTGTCATTGAGTTTATTCAGAATTTGTGGAAATGCCCCATTTTTAGCACCACGATAAGGGACTTCTGCCGAATACATCGTCCAGCTAATGTAAGAAGCGAGTACAGAAATAATTAAGCAGACGGTAATGAGAACTTTGCCACTTTTGCCGATCATTAATTCTAATAGCCCAGCCATAGAAGGATTTGCCATTTGGGCAATAGTTTCTCTTGGTAAAAGACCTAAAGAAAGCACCGTAATTGCAATATAGAGTAATAACGCAATAATGATGCCTAATACGGTTGCAATGCCCACATCGCTGCGTTTTTTTGCGTGAGCGGAGAGTACGGCTGCCCCTTCAACCCCAGTAAAAACCCACAAAGTGATGAGCATAGTATTTTTCACCTGATCACTCACTGTATTATTTAATGCGATTCCTTTTATATCGCTATTAAAGGTTTCTGGAGAGAAAAAGCAAAAGGCGAGCGCAATAAATAAAATAAGCGGAAAGACTTTAACGAGGGTGGCGATTAAATTAACAGAAGCGGCTTCTTTGACCCCTCTTGCAATCAAAAGATGAACAAGCCACACCACCAGTGAAGAACCGATAAAAGAGGCGAGGGTATTACCTTGCCCAAAAATAACGACATTTTCGCTATCTGTAAAGGTACCAATACCTTCAAAAGCCACAACTAAGTAGCCCACAATCCCAATAGTTGCACAGAGCCAGTAACCCCAAGCGGATAAAAATCCCATTAATTCACCAAAACCTTCGCGTGCGTAGGTATAAATCCCACCGTCTAACTCAGGTTTAAGGCGTGAAATAAAAAAGAAAGATAATCCAAGAAAAATAATCCCAATGCCAGTAATCAGCCAGCCAATCAGTAAGGCTTCTGATCCCGCAACAGCAGCCATATTTTGCGGTAAGCTGAAAATTCCTGAGCCAATCATCGAACTCAGCACGAGGGCGGTAAGAGAAATTAAACCAATTTTTTTATTTGACATCCTGTATTTCCCTATTTTTTGAAATAATCTGAAAGTGCTTGAATATGCTCTAAGCCAATACCACAGCAACCGCCAATAATACTTGCGCCAGCACGTTGCCATTTTTTCGCCCAAACTAAATAGGCTTGAGGATCAAGATCTTTACGTACTTCGTCTAATCCTTCATTGGCGGTTGCTTCTTTGGTTTGTGGGGCAAAGGCGTTGGCATAAGCCCCTGTGGCAATGTGTTCAGCCTGATGTTTTTGTAGTACCTGTTGGGTTACTTGTAAGGCTTGTTCAATCACTTCTGGCTGGCAGCAGTTAAATAAAATGGCATTCACGCCTAATTCAATCATTTTTTCTACCGCACTTTGTACTGATTCCCCTGAACGTAGGCTCGCTGGAAGATGTGGATTTTCATCTTGCAAGGTAAAGGAAACCCACAGAGGACGATCATCGGGTAGTAACGGTTTGATTGAGACAGGCTCAATAATGGCACTTTGGGTTTCGCATAACCAAAGATCAACGTAAGGGGCAAGTCCATTAATTAGCGGTAGAGCAATATCTTTAACACGCTCAGCTTGAAATAAATCAGGTCGATAAGAGCCAAATAAGGGAGGTAGAGAACCCGCAATTTTAATGGCTTTTCCGCTATTTTTCACCGCATTTTTAGCCAGACGACCAGCAAGATCAGCAAGCATTTTGCCATCAGCAACAAAACGTTGTTCACCAATGTGAAAAGGCACAACCGCATAACTATTCGTGGTAATCACTTCAGCGCCATGGACAATAAAGTTCTGATGAACCTGTTCAATGGCTTGCGGTTTTTCATAAAGTGAAAGTGCCGACCATTCTGGTTGGCGAAAGGGTGCGTTTAAACGCATTAATTCACGGCTCATTCCACCGTCAAGAATTGTGATTGTCATTTTTGCTTCCTATAAAGTAAAAAATAAGATGATATTAATCTGTCATTTGATGAGGGTATTTTAATCTATACTCATTTAATGAAAAGAACACGTCCGTTTACATTAAAAATAAAACAGTGAACTGACCTTTCTATCATAAGGAGGAGGTAACACCGTATTATTTTAAACTGCAACAACGCTAATTAAAAAAATACCGCACTTTTAAAGTGCGGTATTATTTTTTCAAATTTTGATTAAAGCACTTTTACAATACTTTCACAAAGGTAACGAATGTTATCTTCGGTGATACCTGCAACATTGATTCGCCCTGAACGTACAGCATAAATAGCAAATTCTTCTTTTAAGCGATCGACTTGCTCTGGTGTTAAACCACTAAATGAGAACATACCGTTTTGTTGTTCAATAAAGCTGAAGTCTTGCTGTGCGCCGTATTCTTTTAATAATGCGACGAATTGGTGACGCATTTCTTTAATACGATGACGCATTTCCCCTAGCTCGGTTGTCCATTCTTCTCTTAGTGCTGGATCGGCGAGTACGATCGCCACACTGGACGCGCCGTGGGAGGCAGGGTTAGAGTAGAGTGTGCGGATAATGGATTTCACTTGAGTTAATGCTGTTGTGGCGATTTCCGCGGTTTCGGCAACTAAGGTAAACGCACCAACACGCTCATTATATAAGCCGAAGTTTTTAGAATAAGAACTCGCAATTAATAATTCTTTGTGGTTAGCTGCGAAAGTGCGTAAACCAAAGGCATCTTCTTCTAAACCATTTGCTAGTCCTTGATAAGCGAAGTCAAATAGTGGTAACCAGCCATTTTTAGCAGACATTTCAGCCAGTTGTTGCCATTGTTCTGGGGTTGGGTCGATACCTGTCGGGTTATGGCAGCAGCCGTGTAATAACACCACATCGCCTTCACTTGCATTGCTTAAATCAGCGATTAAATTCTCCCAGTCAAGGGCTTTGCGTTCTGCATCATAGTAACGATATTCACGAATTGTAATACCTACAGCATTAAAAATCGCATTATGGTTTGGCCAAGTAGGCGTGCTAATCCAAACATTTTGAGCTTTTGTTTGACGTTTAATAAATTCTGCGGCAATACGCAATGCTCCAGTTCCACCAAGGCTTTGCACAGTTTTAGCACGTCCTTGTTTTACAATTTCTGAATGTTCGCCGAACAAAACGCCTTGCGTACGCGCATTAAAATCAGCAACCCCATCAATCGAAAGATAATTTTTGGTGGTTTCTGCCTCAAACAAACGTTGTTCGGCTGATTTCACCGCTTTCATAATGGGTGTGTTGCCTTTAGCATCTTTATAGACACCAATCCCTAAGTTGATTTTGTGAGTACGATCATCGGCTTTAAAGGCTTCACCTAAACCTAAAATAGGATCGGCTGGAGCAGCATTAATATGTTCAAACATCGTGATTATCCTTCTAATGTTGTGTTGAATTTGTGGTTAATAATGTTATTTCTCTAAGAGAAGAAATCCTGTGTAACGTTATACTTGAGAATTCCCCCTGTTCGCAAGTATTTATTAGTACTAAGTTGGCTTTCTGTCTAAGAAAGTCAATATTTTTTCAAAAAATGCGATGATTATTTAGATAATTTCAATTTGTCTTTTGCCCAAGCTAAACCAGATTGATATTCTTGTGGCAGTACTTGCGAAAATTTATCCAGTAAATGCACTAGTTCTTGATGATCTGGATGAGCCAAATTGATATGCCCTAGCTTACGCCCTTCACGCACTTCTTTACCATACCAATGCAATTGACTAAATGGCATATTGAGCCATTGCGGATTATGCGTTGTGCCAATTAAATTAATCATCACTGCGGGCATTGTGCTAGTCAGTTCTGGTGTTGGCAGATTGAGTAATGCCCGTAAATGAAGTTCAAATTGGCTGATTGCACAACCTAGTTGCGTCCAATGCCCACTGTTATGCACTCGAGGCGCAAGTTCATTAATGAGTAATTTATCGCCAATGACAAAACATTCCATTGCCATCACGCCGATATAATCTAGCTTGTGCATTATTTTTGCTAACATCGCTTCTGCTTGATTTTGTAATACAGCCTGTTGTGGCTGAGCGCTATCTGCGACGCTATAACGTAAAATACCGTTTTGTTGCAGATTGTGTGTAACAGGATAAAAACGGGTTGTGCCATCTTTAAATCTTGCCCCCACTAGAGATATTTCACCATCAAAGGGAATAAATTTTTCTGCAATGACTTCGCCATATAAATCTTGAGTGATTTGCGCCTGATTTTCTTCGGTGATGATCCATTGACCACGTCCGTCATATCCCCCAGTACGGCGTTTCACCACAACTTTATCGCCAATTTGCTGCCAAATATCTTGCCATTGGGAGGCAGAATGAATGAGTGTCCAAGGGGAAGTGGGAAGATTGAGTTCATCAAGAAGCGATTTTTGCGAAAGGCGGTCGGCGAGTAAGCCAAAAACGGAACGATTAATAAACTGCGGATGATTGGCTAAGGTTTCTGTCAGAGGTGTGTTTTCCCATCGTTCAATTTCTGCGGTAATTAAGCAACCTTCTTCCAGTTCAAACACGGGGGCATTGAAAGGCAATGGCACAACCTGAATATCTAAAGGTGCGCCAGCATAGCGTAACATTCGTCCAAGTTGCCCATTACCTAACACATAAATAACAGGGTACAAAGCACTTTTTTGCATTATAAAATCCTTGATGATGTTGGTTAAAAAATAATGCCGCATAGAAAGTGCGGGGCATTTTTTGCTTATTTTTCTATTTGTTCAGTCGGTGTTTCAGCGTTTTCTTGTTCATCTTCATTTTGTTTTAAAAGACGAGAAATCGCACTTAAATAAGAAATTTCCAGCGTTTCGCGGCTCGTTGCCATTACGCCTTGATCAATCAAATAGCCGTCATTCACATCATAAACCCAGCCGTGTAGGGAAAGTTTTTTCCCCCGTTTCCACGCCGATTGCACAATAGAAGAACGCCCAAGGTTGTAAACTTGCTCTGCAACGTTGAGTTTAGTTAGCATATCCGCACGTTTTTCTGGCGGCAGTTTACCCAATAAATGGCTATGTTTAAACCAAATATCACGAATATGTAATAACCAATTATTTATCAAGCCTAAATCCTGTTCTGACATCGCCGCTTTAATTCCACCGCAGTTGGTATGCCCACAAATGATAATATGTTCAATATCCAATACATCCACTGCATATTGCACCACTGAAAGGCAGTTTAAATCGGTATGGATCACTTGGTTTGCCACATTACGATGGACAAACAGCTCACCGGGTCCAAGGTTGGTGAGCTTTTCCGCCGGCACACGACTATCAGAACAACCAATCCACAAATAACTTGGCTTTTGATGATCAGCAAGCTCACGAAAATAATCGGAATTTTCCTCTTTCATTCGTGTTGCCCAGCTATAATTATTGGCGAAAAGTTGCTCGATTTTTTTCATTGAAATACTCCAAAATTAATGGATGCACAGTATAACGAATAATAAGACAAGGGTAAATTAAACTATACGAGATAAACAACAGGTATGAGTTGCTGGGGAAAGAGCGGTGAAAAATTAACAAAAATTTCACCGCACTTTTATGTTTTGAATTGAAATTTAGCTTACAACGTGGCGTCTTTCATCGCTTTCACAAACTGAGCCAATTCGCTCAAGCATTTTTGATGATTATCTAGATTACGTTCGATAATTTTGACTGTTGCAGAGCCTGAAATAGCTCCGGCTGCACCGAGCTGTAAGGCTTCTTTTACCTGTTGAGGCTGAGCAATACCAAAACCTTGTAGAATTGGCGGCGCTTGGTGGGCTTTAAGTTGTTCTACAAGGGTATCTAAATTTGCTGCGTGGCTTTGGTTTTCTGCACTGGTTACACCAGCGCGAGAAACTAAATAGGTGTAGCCTTCGCTATGTTGTGCTACGCCTTTAATGGTTGCTTCATCCGCATTTGGTGGGCAGATAAACACAGGTTGTATGCCGTGTTTTTTTGCAGCACGGATATAAGGTTCAGCTGCAAGTAAAGGAATATCTGCCACAAGCACGGCATCCACGCCCACTTCGGCACAACGTTGATAGAAATGATCTAAGCCCTGTGCATAAATTAAATTCGCACATAATAATAAACTGATCGGAATTTCAGGATATTTCGTCCGCACTTTTGCCAGCAGCTCAAAACTTTCTGCCGTACTACAACCTGCATTTAAGGCACGATTGTTAGCCGCTTGAATGACGGGGCCGTCTAATAAGGGATCAGAAAAAGGAAAACCCAGTTCTAACGCATCTGCACCGTTATCCACAAGGGTACAAATAATCTCAAAAGAGCGTGCTAAATCGGGATCGCATAGCGTGACAAACGGCACGAATGCGCCTTCATTTTTAGTATTAAGTTGGGTGAATAAGGTTTCAAAACGGCTCATTACATTTTCCCCTTTTCAGTTAAGATTTTATCCACCGTGAAAATATCTTTATCCCCACGCCCTGATAAATTTACGACGATTAATTGTTCTTTGTTTGGATTTTGTTGGATTAATTTTAACGCATAAGCCAACGCGTGCGAGCTTTCCAACGCTGGGATAATACCTTCGTGTTTGGCGAGCGCTTGGAAGGCATCTAGGGCTTCATCGTCCGTAATACTTTCATATTCTGCACGTCCGATAGCGTGTAAATGGGCGTGTTGTGGCCCCACAGAAGGGAAGTCTAAGCCCGCAGAAATACTGTAAGATTCTTCGATTTGTCCATCATCGGTTTGCATAATTGGCGATTTCATTCCGAAATAAATCCCCACTTTACCGTGGCGAAGTGGCGCGCCGTGTTGCCCAGTGGTAATGCCTTTACCGGCAGGTTCAATGCCGATCAAACGCACTTGTGGTTGATCAATGAAATCAGCAAACATTCCAATGGCGTTAGACCCCCCGCCTACGGCAGCGATAATCACATCGGGTAAACGCCCTTCTTTTTCTAAAATTTGGCGTTTGGTTTCTTCGCCGATCATTTTTTGAAATTCACGCACGATAGTTGGGAAAGGGTGAGGCCCTGCTGCGGTACCAAGTAAATAATGTGTGGTTTCATAGTTAGCAGACCAATCGCGCATCGCTTCACAACAGGCATCTTTTAACGAGCAAGAGCCTTTTTCGACGGGGATAACTTCCGCCCCCATCAAACGCATACGAAACACATTTGGTGATTGACGCTCCACATCTTTTGCCCCCATATAAATACGGCAAGGCATATCCAGCATTGCACAAGCAAGGGCCGTGGCAACCCCGTGCTGACCAGCACCTGTTTCAGCAATGATGCGTGTTTTTCCCATTCGTTTAGCAAGTAAAATTTGCCCTAAAACTTGGTTAGTTTTGTGCGCACCACCGTGCAATAAATCTTCCCGTTTTAGGTAAAGTTTCGTTTTCGTACCTTTGGTGAGATTACGACACAGGGTCAATGCGGTAGGACGACCGGCATAGTTTTTCAGTAAATCTTGAAATTCCGCTTGAAATTCAGGATCGGCTTGCGCCGTTACAAAGGCGTGTTCCAGTTGTTTTAGCACAGGGACTAAAATTTCTGGCACATACATTCCGCCAAATTCACCAAAATACGGGTTAAGCTGGGTTTCTGACATAATTTTTCCTTATGCTTAATAATCTAAAATTTGTTGAAATAATTGCGCGAGCTTATGGGCGTCTTTCACACCCGCACTGCTTTCAGCGCCTGAATTAATATCTAAACCTAAGCAATGTTGTGATAGGGCAAGTGAGACATTTTCCTGATTAATGCCCCCTGCGAGCATTGCTTTATTTTTTATTTCAGTAGGAATAAGCGACCAATCAAAGGATTGTCCTGTACCACCTTGTTGCTTGGCAAGTTGGCTATCGAGGACATAGCGATCAATATGTGAAATGGGTTCAATTTGTACCGCACTTTGTTTTTCTACTGGAATAGAAATGGCTTGCCAAATTTGGCATTCAGTAGGCAATTGCTGACGTAATTGTGCAATAAATTCTGCCTTTTCACTACCGTGTAACTGGACGGCAAAAAGTGTTAGCTGAGAAGCAATTTTTACAATAAAATCAATTTGTTGATTTTGGAATACACCGACAAAGCGCAATGGGGCTTGCGTCACAAGCTCTTGCGCTTGACGTAAAGATAGTTTTCGTTTTGAGGTTTCAGCAAAAATCAATCCACCATATAAGCCACCTTGTTGATACACGGCTTGAACATCTTGAGGGCGTGTTAGACCACAGACTTTATTTTCACCAAATATCACCGCCCTTACCGCATTGTTCAAATCATCACTTCCCATTAGGCTGCTGCCAATTAAAAAGCCATTAACATAAGGTTTTAATTGTTGAACTTGTTGATGAGAATAAATGCCTGATTCGCTAATGATGATGCGATCCGCTGGGATCTGGCGTGCAAGAGGCGGCGTGCGGTCAAGATCGACAGAAAGATCGTGTAAATCACGGTTGTTTATTCCGATAACTTTCGCCCCTAATGCAATAGCACGTTCTAATTCTTGCTGATTAGAGGTTTCTGTTAGCACCCCCATACCTAATTCGTGGGCTAATTCTGCCAGTTGTGCATAGGTTTCATCATCTAACACGGAAAGCATCAGTAAAATCGCGTCAGCTTGGTGATAGCGCGCAAGATAAACTTGATATGGGCTAATCATAAAATCTTTGCACAGCACAGGTTGGGTAACCTGCTGACGAACTTGCTGAATATAAGCAAAATCCCCTTGAAAATATTTTTCATCCGTAAGCACGGAAATGGCTGCGGCATAATGCTTATATACTTGAGCAATTTCATCAAGGTTAAAGTCTGCACGAATTAAGCCCTTAGAAGGTGAGGCCTTTTTGCATTCTAAAATATAAGCCGGACGTTGATGCGTACCTTGTGCTAATGCTTGATAAAAAGAGCGGTCAGATTTTTCAAGTTTTTTTTCAAACGCTTGCAAAGGGAAGGCGTGCGATTTTGCCTCCACCCATTGCGCTTTATCTTGCACAATTTTTTGTAAAATCGTTGGAGTTTGGTTGTTAATGATCATTGTGTTTTCTCTTGATTATTCTACTGCACGCAATGCGATTAAGGTTTCAAACGCTTTTCCTGAGGCAAGCACAGCAAGCACTTTTTCAGCATTTTGTTTCAAATCTTCATAGCCGAATAATTTCATTAATAAGGCGGTATTCATTGCCACTGCTTGGGCGTGTTCTGCTTTGCCTTTGCCTTGTAAAAGTGCGGTCAAAAATTTTGCATTTTCTTCTGGCTCACCGCCACGCAGACTTTCTAATGGTTGCGGCTCAAAACCAAAATCGTAAGGGCTTAGGCTATAACGTTCAATTTTTCCATCACGAATTTCTGCCACTTCTGTTTTGCCGTGGATGGCGACTTCATCTAAACCCGCACCGTGTACCACAATGCTGTGTTTATGCCCTAAACGTACAGCCGTTTCTGCATAAGGTGCAATCAATTCGGGGGAATATACACCTAATAATTGATGTTTTGGGCGAGCAGGGTTACATAATGGGCCTAAAATATTGAAAATAGTGCGTGTTTTTAATGCTTGGCGAACAGGCACCGCGTGTTTGAACCCTGGGTGATATTGTTGTGCGAACAAAAAGCAAATGCCAATTTCATCAAGGGCTTGGCGTGCTTGTTCCGCACTAATATTAATATTGACCCCTAATGCACTGAGAACATCACTTGCTCCAGTTTTACTGGATACGCTACGATTGCCGTGCTTGGCCACTTTCAAACCACAAGCTGCCCCCACAATGGCAGACGCTGTGGAGATATTAATGGTGTTTGCGCCATCGCCACCAGTACCAACAATATCGGCAAACACATAATCAGGCGTTGGGAAATGGTTGGCATTAGCGAGGACGGCATTGACCGCACCGCTGATTTCTTCTGCACTTTCTCCACGCAATTTTAGCGCAATGAGTGCGGCTGCTAGCTGTTCGTTATTTAATTCGCCTTGCAAAATGGCATTAAATAGCTGTTCTGCTTGCGCTTGGGATAAAGATTGTTTATCAAAAAGTTGGTTAAGAAGTTGTTCGGTTTGCATAGGGTATTCCTTTCAATTCTGTTAATTTTATTTTTAAATTTTAATCGTGTATATCTATTTTGGGTTTTTCGCCCTAAAGGCGACCTACTTTTATTCGATAGTTCGTAATACGAACTATCTCACCTTATTAGGTCGTTGCTGAAGCAACGTTCAAAAAGTTTCACTTTTTGTCTTTGCTTGTGCAAAGCAAAGTAGGCAAAAGAAAGCACACCCTGCAGTCTTGTTTTTCCTCATTCCAACTAAATTTTTCGGGCGGCGAAAAAAGAGATTTTGTTCCGTTTCACTACACAAAATTACAATTTTTTTCGCCTAAAAATTTAGCTTCCATTCGGACAAGACTGAAGGGAACCCGAAGGTACTTTGTTTAATATTTCATAATAACTAAAATACAAAGTTTGGCTAACGATAAATGCTGTAACTGAGATCTTTTGCCTCATCACCTGTCATTCCACGAAATCCCCAGCAGTGAGCTGGCTGCTCTTTTATGGTGATCTCAACATCTATGGGAGAAAGGTTGAGTTTATTTTCTAATTCACAAAAAAGCATTTTAATTAATCGTTTTTTAGTAAATTCAGTCCTGCCTTGCATAAGATTAATTTCAATGGCGGTGAAATCTTGACTACGTCCGCTAGGTAGATACAAATTTTCTGCTTCTGTCCCTTGGAAATAAATAAAATGTTTACCCGTTGGAATATCCATTTCAAGATTCAAGCAAGCATAAATAATTTCTGCAAGCTGTGCCTTGCGTGAATTTAGGCGATCTTTTAATCCATAAACAATAATCATCGTGTTATCCTTAATGACGATTAAGCAACCAATTTATTGCGTTTTCTAGCAATTTTCCTCCTTGCACGGTAAGAATGCTTTCTGGGTGGAATTGGAAACCGCAAATGGGTAGCGTTTTGTGACGGATTGCCATAACAATGCCGTTATACTCAGCGTTTACAATAAATTCATCGGGCAAATTTTCTCCCATTAGGGAATGATAGCGTGCCACTGGCATTGGGTTATTTAACCCCGCAAACATTGCTTGTCCATCGTGTTGAATATTGGAAACTTTGCCGTGCAGCACTTCGCCAGAATGAACCACATCACCGCCAAATGCTTCGATTAACGCTTGATGACCTAAACAAATGCCAATCATTGGCACGTTGCCTTTAAGACGTTTAATAAGTGGCAGTAAAATGCCCGCTTCTTGCGGGTTACCCGGCCCGGGAGAAAGAGCAAGGATACTATTTGGCTTTAGTGCCATTTTTTCTACCAGCGCAATATTGCAGTCATTACGATAAATTTGCACTTGGTGTCCAAGCGTTCTAAATTGATCCACAAGGTTATAAGTAAAGGAATCAAAATTATCTAAAAATATAATATTTGCCATAGAGTTTCCTTATTGTGCAAGTTGGTTGGTTTGCATAATGGCATTAATTACCGCTCTGGCTTTGTGGCGAGTTTCATCTGCTTCCATTTGGGGATCAGAATCTAGCACTTCACCGCAGCCAGCTTGGATATAAGCAATGTCGTTTTGCACGAAAGCAGAGCGGATCACAATACAGGTATCGAAATTTCCATCTGATGAGAGATAGCCCACCGCACCGCCATAGCTATGGCGTTTTTGTTGTTCCACTTGATAGATTAATTGCATTGCTTTGATTTTCGGTGCGCCTGTGAGTGTTCCCATATTCATACAGGCTTGATAAGCGTGCAAGGCATCTAATTCAGGGCGAAGTTTACCCACCACGCGAGAGACCAAATGCATAATGTGTGAATAACGATCCACTTGCATTAAATCTTTCACTTGACGTGTACCACTTTGACAAACCCGTGCGATATCATTCCGTGCTAAATCCACTAGCATTAAATGTTCTGCTAACTCTTTTTTATCTAAACGTAATTCTAATTCTAAACGCGCATCCAGTTCGGGATCGATATTCCCTTGAGCATCAAATCCTCTTGGGCGTGATCCTGCAATAGGGTAAATTTCTAATTGGCGAGAATCTTGGCTGTATTTTAATGCACTTTCAGGGGACGCACCAAATAGCGTGAAATCGTCATCTTGCATATAAAACATATAAGGGCTTGGATTATTCACTTTCAATTGGCGGTAAGTAGCAAGACTGTTCGGACAAGCTAAAGAAAAACGGCGTGAAGGCACAATTTGAAATACATCACCAATGTTGATGTGGTGTTTTAAACGGCGAATAATCTCTTTAAAGGGTTCATCTTCAATGTTCACGCTAACTTCCGTTGAAGCCGATAGGAGAGGTAAGTGCGGTTCAATTTTCTGTAATTTTTGCGTAATTTGTACCGCACTTTGTTCTGTGGCAGAAAGCGCATTTTGATTAAAACAGAAGGTTTGGAGTTGAGCTTGTTGGCGTTGATGATCGAGAATCAATAAATTTTCTGCTAAATAGAAAACGTAGTCAGGACAGCTTAAGCCATCATTGTGTAGTACAATATTTTCCATTGGAATAAAATTTGCCACTAAATCATAAGCAAATAGGCCACCAAGAAAAATGGGTGTTTCGCTTGTTTTGTAAAGCGCGGTTAAGCAACGTAAACCATCAAAAATTGTGGGCGCTTGTAATTTACTGTCTTCATCAAGATCAGGATTGAGTGGCGCAAATTCTGCGATGAGTTGATTGTCTTGCTGTAAAAGGCGTTGTGCCATATGTTGTAATTTTTCTTGTAGCAAAGGTAATAATGCCACACCATTTTCATTTAATGCGTTAAAGGTTACGCATTGACCTAAACAGCTAATTTTTAACGCAGAATTAATTAATAAAAGACTTTTTAAGCTATTTTTACTGCTGATTTCGGCGGATTCAAGTAAGAGTGTATTGGTTTTATCTTGGCATAATGTCGCAAAAACAGCGGTTGGATCGCTGTGATAAGCCACATTTTGTGAAAATACGTGGAGAAAAGGCATTGTCATTGGAATTCCTTTTTTGCATAAAATAATAATGCACTATTAAACTAGTACAAAAGGGTTTTGTCAAGGACTGTTTTCATCAAGAAGGAAATTTAGCTAATTGGCTTATTTGAGCGCTTTCGCTATAAAAGAGAAAAGAAATGTTGGTAAAGAATATTCCTTACCAACATTTCAAATAAGATGAAGGTTAAATTGGCATTATTTCAAGCTGCCAACCATATCTTCAGGGCGTACCCATTCATCAAATTGTTCAGGCGTGACTAAGCCTAGATTTATGGCTTCTTCTCTTAATGTCGTACCATTTTTATGCGCCGTTTTGGCGATTTTAGCCGCATTTTCATAACCAATATGGGTATTTAATGCCGTTACCAACATTAATGAATTTTCAAGTTGCTGTTTAATGCGTGGGTAATTGGGTTCAATGCCACTTGCACAGTGTTCATCAAAAGAAACACAAGCATCAGCCAATAACTGGGCAGATTGCAAGAAGTTGTACGCCATTACAGGTTTAAACACATTAAGTTGGAAATGCCCTTGTGAACCTGCAAAAGAAATGGTGGTATCGTTACCTAACACTTGTGCGCATACCATTGTCAAGGCTTCACACTGCGTTGGATTTACTTTACCGGGCATAATAGAAGAACCGGGTTCATTTTCTGGAATTAAGATTTCACCAATACCAGAACGCGGACCTGAAGCCAATAATCGAATGTCGTTTGCAATTTTGAATAAAGACATTGCAAGTTGCTTTAACGCACCGTGTGTTTCAACAATGGCATCGTGGGTGGCAAGGGCTTCAAATTTGTTTTCCGCGGTGATAAATGGTAAGCCGGTAAATTTCGCAATATATTCCGCTACTTTCACATCATAGCCTTTCGGTGTGTTTAAGCCAGTACCTACCGCCGTACCGCCTAAAGCAAGCTGGGCAAGATGAGGTAAGGTATTTCTCAACGCACGCAAGCCAAAATCTAATTGCGCAGCATAGGCAGAAAATTCTTGTCCTAATGTCAGTGGTGTTGCATCCATTAAGTGAGTACGCCCAATTTTCACCACATCTTTAAAGGCTTCTGCTTTTGCAGCAAAGGTTTTTTGTAAACGTTCAATGCAAGGAATAGTGACTTCCACCACTTTTTTATAGGCAGCAATGTGCATTGCGGTTGGATAAGTATCATTCGATGATTGTGATTTATTGACATCATCATTTGGATGAATAATTGATTTTTCACCTAATTTTCCACCATTGATAACGTGCGCACGGTTTGCAATCACTTCATTTAAATTCATATTGGATTGCGTACCTGAACCGGTTTGCCAAATGACTAATGGGAATTGATCGTCAAGTTTATGGGCTAAAATTTCATCGCAAGCTTGGGCGATTAAATCACGTTTTTCAACGGGCAAAACGCCTAGCTCATTATTTGCGTAAGCAGCAGCTTTTTTCAAATAACCAAACGCCTCAATAATTTCCTGTGGCATTGATGCCGATGGCCCAATTTTGA
The DNA here is from genome assembly GCF_026226765.1 of Avibacterium sp. 21-599. Classification (NCBI taxonomy): domain Bacteria; kingdom Pseudomonadati; phylum Pseudomonadota; class Gammaproteobacteria; order Pasteurellales; family Pasteurellaceae; genus Avibacterium; species Avibacterium sp. 21-599. Next base: position 68,947 of record NZ_JAKKOB010000001.1, on the reverse strand, counting down.
AGTTATTGCGGGAACGTTCTGTTTGTGCCGCCCAGTATTTATCTGCTGGCACTTTCACTTCGCCCATCGTGTCTTTTTCAATACGAAATTCCATTCTAGTTACCTCAAATGATTGAATTAATAATAAGAAAACGTTTTGAGTTTACCACTTTAGAAGTATGAATGGAATCTGGGGAAAGTTGGCAAAGTTGGGTTTTGTGATGTAGATCATAAAGTGCGGTAAGATTTTTTTGAATTTTTTGGCAGCGGAAAAATTAATGTTTTCTATTTATCGGATTTTTCGTTAAAATTAGGCGTTTAAAAATCTGATTTCATACGGGTAAAAGACGCATTTTTATGGCAAAGCACGCACAGTTTTACATTTTAGACAAAACACAAGCAAAATCCCCATTGTCTGCAATGGAAACCTTGGCTTGTGATTTGGCTGCGCAGGCTTGGCGATTAGGTAAAAAAGTGTTAATTAGCTGCGAAAGTGAAGAACAGGCTTTTCGCCTTGATGAAGCCCTATGGGCGAGAGAGCCAGAAGAGTTTGTGCCACATAATTTATCGGGCGAAATCACTCAATATGCCCCCCCCATTGAAATTAGCTGGGCGGAAAAACGCAACGCACAACGCCGTGATCTATTAATAAACTTGCAAGCCCAAATTCCCGATTTTATTGCGAGTTTTAATCAGATTATTGATTTTGTTCCCGCTGACGAAACGCAAAAAGCCATCGCACGGGAGCGTTATAAACAATACCGTCAATTAGGTTGGCAGCTCAGCACGGAGCAAGCCTGATGAGGTGGAATGCAAAAACCTTTGCTGAACTCAGCACACAAGAATTATTTGCGATTTACCAAGTTCGCACCGCCGTATTTGTGGTGGAGCAACAATGTGCTTATCAAGAAGTGGATCATTGGGATCAAAGTGCGGTGCATTTTTGGCAAGAATTTAACGGCAAAATCTGTGCTTATTGCCGCATTATTCCACAAGATGACGGCATTCATATTGGCAGAGTGCTAGTGGCGCAGCACGCACGGGGCAAAGGCTTAGCCAAAGAATTGGTGCAACACGCATTGGCTTATTGCCAACAACATTGGGAAACAGAACCTGTGCTAATCCAAGCGCAAACTTATTTGCAAAATTTCTACCGCACTTTGGGTTTTCAGCCCACTTCAGCAGAATATTTAGAAGACGGCATACCGCATTTGGATATGAAGTTGGAGAAGAATAAATAATGAAACCAATGACAAAAGAAGAAATTATCGAACAGCAACGGCAATTAGCTATTCGCTTCAAACCTTGGATGGAAGATAAGAAAAAGCGTGAAATTCTCACCTTCCAGCGTCCTAATGGTGATATTGTCGATCATTATCCTGATGGACGAGAAGAAGTGATTAAATATGCGAAATAATTTAGCCATTTTTTATTGTGGTACGAATGGGGCAGGTAAAAGTACTTTGCGTTCTTTTAATCAAGATCAGGTGCAAGTGGTGATTGATTCCGATCATATTGCAATGGAACTCAATCCACAAAATCCACGATTGGCCGATATTGAAGCAGGAAGAAAAGCCGTTGAATTATTTAAGTATGCGGTAAAAAATCAGGTTTCATTTTCAATGGAATCGACTCTTGCAGGAAAGTCTATTTTGCACCGTATGCAGCAAGCTAAATCAAAAGGCTTTTATGTAAGGCTAAATTATATCGGTGTCAATGATCCTGATATTAATGTGAAAAGGGTGCAGGCTAGAGTACGAAAAGGCGGCCATTTTATTGATGAAGCCACAATTCGTAAACGCTACGAAATTAGTCGGCAAAATTTAATTTTAGCCTTACCGCTGTGCGATGAAATATTTATTTATGATAATTCGGCGGAAATGCCAATGCTTATTTTTCATCTTTCTAAAGCGAAAATAATTACGCAGTTTGAACAAGTATTACCTGATTGGTGTGAAAATTTATTAGCAGAATTATTACGGTTAGATTTTAATTTAGTTTAGTTACAAATAGAGAAAAAACAATGACACAAAAATTTGAAATGGCAGATCGTTTTAATCCCTCTGCCGTAGAACAAGCACTTTATAAACACTGGGAAGAAGCGGGCTATTTTAAGCCGAATGAAAACCCGAATGCACCGAGTTATTGCATTGCGATTCCACCGCCGAATGTAACGGGATCATTGCATATGGGACACGCTTTCCAGCAAACTTTAATGGATACGCTGATTCGTTTTCATCGTATGGAAGGGGATAACACCCTTTGGCAAGCGGGGACAGACCACGCAGGGATTGCCACGCAAATGGTGGTGGAACGTAAAATCGCGGCAGAAGAAGGCAAAACTCGCCACGATTACGGTCGTGAAGCCTTTATTGAAAAAATCTGGGATTGGAAAGCCTATTCCGGAGGCACAATCAGCCAGCAAATGCGTCGTTTGGGGAATTCAATCGACTGGGATCGTGAGCGTTTCACGATGGACGATGGGCTTTCTGATGCGGTGAAAGAAGTGTTTGTACGCTTGCACGAGGAAGGGTTGATCTATCGTGGCAAACGCCTTGTGAACTGGGATCCAAAATTGCACACCGCAATTTCGGATCTTGAAGTGGAAAATAAAGAAAGCAAAGGCTCGCTTTGGCATTTCCGCTACCCATTAGCTAATGGCGAAAAAACGGCTGATGGCAAAGATTATCTCGTAGTTGCTACCACACGTCCTGAAACAATGTTGGGCGATACCGCGGTGGCAGTTCACCCTGAAGATGAACGCTATCAATCTCTTATTGGCAAAACCGTGATCTTGCCTTTAGCAGATCGTGAAATTCCAATTATTGCTGATGATTATGTGGATCGTGAATTTGGAACAGGTGTGGTAAAAATCACCCCAGCTCACGATTTTAATGACTATGAAGTAGGTAAACGCCATCAGTTACCAATGGTAAATGTGATGACGTTAAATGCGGATATTCGTGATGAGGCGGAAATTATTGGCATAGATAATAAACCTCTCGTAAATTATGTGGCAGACATTCCAGAAAAATATCGTGGAATGGAACGTTTTGCAGCGCGTAAGCAAATTGTGGCGGACTTTGATGCCTTAGGCTTATTGGAAGAAATTAAACCACACGATCTAAAAGTGCCTTATGGCGATCGTGGTGGCGTACCAATTGAACCGATGCTCACCGATCAATGGTATGTGAGCGTAAAACCATTGGCGGAAGTGGCAATCAAAGCGGTAGAAGAGGGCGAAATCCAATTCGTACCGAAGCAATATGAAAATCTCTATTTCTCGTGGATGCGTGATATTCAGGATTGGTGTATTTCTCGCCAACTTTGGTGGGGACATCGTATTCCTGCTTGGTATGATGAACAAGGTAATATTTATGTGGCTCGCAGTGAAGCAGAAGTGCGGTCAAAATATCAGCTAAATTCTGATATTGTACTCAAACAAGATGAAGATGTGCTAGATACGTGGTTCTCTTCGGCTTTATGGACATTCTCTACCCTCGGTTGGCCACAGCAGACCAAAGAACTGAAAATGTTCCACCCAACAGATGTCTTGATCACGGGGTTTGATATCATTTTCTTCTGGGTTGCACGTATGATTATGTTTACGATGCACTTCATCAAAGATGAAAATGGTAAACCGCAAGTTCCATTCAAAACAGTCTATGTAACAGGATTGATTCGTGATGAACAAGGGCAAAAAATGTCAAAATCAAAAGGGAATGTCCTTGACCCGATCGATATGATTGACGGTATTAGCCTTGAAGATTTACTCAAGAAACGTACGGGCAATATGATGCAACCGCAATTAGCGGAAAAAATTGCGAAAGCGACCCGTAAAGAGTTCGCTAATGGCATCGCAGCGCACGGTACAGATGCATTGCGTTTTACCTTGACCGCCCTTGCAAGTAATGGGCGTGATATTAACTGGGATATGAAACGCTTAGAGGGATATCGTAATTTCTGTAATAAACTGTGGAATGCAAGCCGTTTCGTGCTGACCAATGATAAATTAGATTTATCTGAGGGAGAGCTGGAGTATGGTCTTGCGGATCGCTGGATCAATTCGCAGTTTAACCGCACAGTAGAAACCGTGCGTTCTGCATTTGCACAATATCGTTTTGATTTAGCAGCGAATGCCATTTATGAGTTTACTTGGGATCAGTTCTGTGATTGGTATTTAGAACTCACAAAACCAATATTTGCACAGGGTAATGTGGCACAAAAACGCGCGGCAAGTCGTACACTAGTAAATGTATTAGAAAAATTGCTACGCTTAGCTCATCCAATTATTCCATTTATTACTGAAGAGATTTGGCAAAAAGTGAAAGGTTTTGCGGGCGTGAGTGGTGACACCATTATGCTACAACCTTATCCACAGTATGAAGCAAGCCAAATTGATGAGCAAGCAGAGCTACAAATGAGTTGGTTGAAAGAGATCATCGTCGCAGTGCGTAATATCCGTGCGGAATGCAATATTGCGCCAAGTAAAGGCTTAGACGCATTATTACGTCATTTAACGCCAGAACAGCAACAAATTCTTGCCAATAACAGTGCATTATTAGCAAGTATAGCAAAATTGGACAGCGTTGAACTGTTAAAGGATGGGGGAGAAGCGCCATTCTCGGTAACCAAATTGGTTGGCAACACAGAGCTTCTTATTCCAATGGCAGGCTTTATTGACAAAGCTACCGAGTTAGCACGCTTAACTAAAGAGCTAGAAAAACTCAACGGTGAAATTGCTCGTATTGAAAACAAATTGAGCAATGAAGCCTTTGTGGCAAAAGCGCCAGAGCAAGTCATTGCGAAAGAACGTGAAAAAATGCAAGGCTATCAAGAGGCCATTGCAAAAGTTCAAGCGCAATATCAGGCGATTGAAGCACTTTAATTCATTACATCATATCCCTCTTTTTAGAGGGATATTTTTTTAAATAGTATTTTCTAATTAGAAAAATATGCTTTAAAATAATTGACGATTATCTATTTTCTGTGACTGTTACGCCCTATGAAATTAAATTTCCCTACAATTCTAACCTTATTCCGCGTCATTTTAATTCCATTTTTTATTATGGCATTTTATTTACCATTCTCTTGGGCGCCTTTCTTGACAACAGCCATTTTTTTTGTCGCCGCGATTACAGATTGGTTTGATGGATATTTAGCCAGAAAATGGAATCAAAGCACACCTTTTGGGGCGTTTTTAGATCCCGTGGCTGATAAAGTTATGGTTGCGGCCGCATTGGTGTTAGTCGTGGAGTATCAACATAGTTTTTGGGTAACCTTACCAGCGATTGTGATGATCTCAAGGGAAATTATCGTTTCTGCCCTACGCGAATGGATGGCTGAAATCGGTAGCCGCAGTAAAGTGGCGGTATCTTGGCTCGGTAAAATAAAAACCGCTTCCCAAATGCTTGCTTTAGGCGGATTATTATGGCGCTATAATGTATTAATGGAAATCGCAGGAATCGTATTTTTATATATTGCAGCAATTTTAACCGTCTGGTCAATGCTACAATATTTAAAAGCAGCAAAAGATAATTTATTAGACAGTTAAAAAAATTTCACTATTTTATACCGCACTTCATCAAATAATAAAGTGCGGTATTTTTTTACTTATTTTTTATAATAACTCAGTCATCGAAGAATGATAGCCAAGAGTATTTTTATAATGATCAATATTATTGCGTTATTGAGATAGCCATTTCAAGGCGAAATAGGGAAGATAGTTTTTTATCCCTAAATTTTTCATCTTGTACTTTAAATCTTCTTATATTGCTTGAACAATAAACGGATAGATAAGGATTGATCTTTTTTTAGTCGATTAAACTAAATCAAGCAAATTTCTATTTGACTAATAAATTGAAATCCGTAAAATGCACCTCGTTGTTTAGCGAAACAGAAAGTTAGCTAAATGCGGGAATAGCTCAGTTGGTAGAGCACGACCTTGCCAAGGTCGGGGTCGCGAGTTCGAGCCTCGTTTCCCGCTCCAACGCCCGAGTGGTGAAATCGGTAGACACAAGGGATTTAAAATCCCTCGACTTTCGAGTCGTGGCGGTTCAAGTCCGCCCTCGGGCACCATTTGAAATCAACTCTTAAGTAGAGTTTAAAGTAAGATTTGATCAATTCTAGATACTCTCTTCTATGTAATTAATTTCAGTCAATACTTTCTTATCCATTTTTCTTGTATAAGTGAGTATGATTATGAACACTAATCAATTTTTTACCAAAAAACCATTCATCATTACCATAGCCTCAACCAAAGGCGGTTCAGCAAAAAGTACAAATGCGGCGAATATTGGTGCATTTTGTGCAGATCACGGGTTAAAGACCTTATTAATTGATACCGATACGCAACCGACACTTAGTGCGTATTTTGCTTTAGATTATGTCGCACCAGGTGGTATCCATGAGTTTTTGACCTATCAAGATGTCGATCCCGCCCATATTATTTCAAAAACAACCCTGCCAAATTTAGATTTAATTCAATCCAACGATCCCACAAATAATGTTAGCCAGATGCTACGCAATGCCCCTGATGGTGCAATACGGTTTAGCTTTCTGCTGAAAAAGCTCAAAGGCTATGATGTGATTGTTGTGGATACACGCGGAACGCGAGATATTACGGTAGATATGTCTGTACTTGCTGCCGATTTATTATTTTGTCCTATCTTGCCACATATTTTATCCGCAAAAGAATTTCTTCGCGGCACGATAGGTATGTACCAAGAATTGCAGACCTTTGAGGCATTTGGGTTTTCGCTCCCGCCGCTCAAAGCGGTGCCTAACTGTGTCGATCATACCAATGATGTGAAATTTGTGCTTAGTCAGCTAAAACAGCTTTTTGAGCAAAACTTAAGTGCTGATAAAACCCTCCTTGATTTTCATATTCCTGACAAAGTCGCTTACCGTGAGGCGGCAACCTATTCATTGCCCGTCTATCGACATAGCAAAGCAGAGTATGCCGTAATTCAGGCACTGTGTATGCATTTGTTGCCTCAATTTGCCCATCAATTTGAGCAAGGTTTAGGAGGACATAATGCGTAAAACGAAAAAATCCCCCGCTGAGCTTTATTCGCTTGAGGCAGAATATTCCGTCATTGGCGGGTTATTGATTAATGCGGATTGCTTTGATGATGTGGCGATCATTCTCACCCCTGAAGATTTCTATATTGTCGAGCATCGCTATATTTTTGAAACTATTGCGTCACTGGTTAACCAAAATAAAGCCATTGATATACTCACAGTATCGGAAGCTTGCAAAGAAAAAGGCAGGCTGGAAGATGTCGGGGGGATTGCCTATTTAGCTGAAATAGCCAATAACACGCCATCAGTTGCCAACATTGTAGCTTATGCAGAGCTGGTCAAACAATATAGTCGGCAACGCCAATTTTTAGCCTTGGGGCAGTTTATTTTAAGTGAAATGAAGGAGCCTAAGAATGCGGAAAATTTGGCAGCACTTGCCGAGCAGATTGAACAGCGATATACGAAAATTTCGTTAAATCAAACAGATAAAAGTGCGGTGCAATTAGCGGACATTTTTTCGCAAATGTTCGATAAGATGGAGCAATCTACCTTAAGTGCGGATCCTGTTAACAGGTACACCATTAGGTATTCAACAAATTGATGAATTGACCACTGGCGGGCAAGCGGGGGAACTGATTATCATCGCTGCTCGCCCTGCGATGGGAAAAACGGCACTTTCTCTCACGGCCACTGCAAGTATTCTGGATAAGCTGACGGATCAGCCCGTGTTTTATTTCAGTCAGGAAATGCCAGCTGACCAGTTATTACAACGTTTTATGGCAATGAAATCACGAGTGAGTTTGCAAAAAATTCGTCGAGCAACAGAGCTTGAGGAAGAAGATTGGAGCAAAATTACGGATTCTGCGGGCGATATTAAACAAAACTGGGACAAGCGATTAATTATTGATGATGAGGGGGCATTAACGATCCCTCGATTACGCAGTAAAGTACGTCAATATAGCCGACAATATGGCTTGCCTGCAGCGGTTTTCATTGATTATCTCCAATTAATGCGAGGTACAGGCAGAGTAGAAAACCGACACCTTGAAATCACTCAAATTTCAGGGGCATTGAAAGCCTTAGCCAAAGAATTAGGGCGTCCTGTTTATGCCCTTTCACAACTCAATCGTAGTTTAGAACAACGCACCAATAAACGCCCTGTCAATGCAGATTTACGCGAATCTGGCTCGTTAGAGCAAGATGCTGATGTGATCCTATTTATCTATCGTGATGAAGTCTATCACCCAGAAAGTGTCGATCGGGGGCTAGCTGAAATCATTATCGGAAAACAACGTAATGGACCATTAGGGAGCGTGAAATGCCGTTTTTATGGTGAGTTTAGTTTATTTGAAAATGAAATGAATTTAGGTGGATATCGCAATGAATATTAAAAACAAAAAATTATCAGATGCTGTGGCACGGAATTTAAATGTCGCACCAATGGTGAATACCTCGCCTTCTTATGTAGGGGCGGCTGCGACGCATTACCCTACAACCTCTCAGTACATTACAGTAACTTTGGATAAATTACGCCCTTATGAGCATAATCCACGCAAAACCCGTAATCCTAACTTTGAGATGATCAAAGAATCTATTCGACGTCGCGGACTCGATCATAAGCCTAATATTACCCAACGTCCAGGTGAGCCGTTTTATATCATCGCAGACGGGGGGAATACGCGGATTCAAGCCTTAAAAGAGCTATTTAGTGAAACCCAAGATCAGCGTTTTTGGGCGATTGAATGCCTATATAAACCTTGGAAAGGGGAGACAGCGGACAGTGTGGAAGCCGAACTCGATTTGCTGATCGGTCATTTAATTGAAAATGATACCCGTGCAGATTTAACCTTTATAGAGAAAGCGTTAGGAATTCAGCAAGCAAAGGAGTATTACGAGAAGAAGTTAGGGGAAGAGTTATCTTCTAGAGAATTATCTAATGAATTAGAAAAAGATGGATATATTATCCACTATACAACTATTTTAAAAATGGCTAGATGTATTGATTACCTTTATCCATACATTCCCGATGTGCTATTTAATGGATTAGGCAATAGCCCGATTGATAAACTCTTAGCCATTCGCAATAACGCCCTTGAAGTTTGGCAGCAATATCAATTTGATACAGAAATCACATTTGAAGCGATTTGGCAAAATAGCCTTTCTCGTTGTAATGATGATCACCCGTTCAATGTGAAAACCTTTCAAGATGCCTTAATTAACGAGATGACCGATGCCCTTGAGGGTAAAGTCAGCTATGAAATGCTCTATATGGAAGTGGATCTCGATGAGCGTAAATTCCAAAAATTGGCGAAAAAGCAGCAAGAAATTGATGCCCAAATTCAGCATAGTGAAGAAGATGTAGCGAGATTTCAGCAACAACAATTGGAAAAATCCCTTTCTGAACCTGTTCAACCTGTTGAGATGACCGAATCAGAAAGTACAAGTGCCATTACACCAATCTTTGATGAACGTACCGAAAACGCAGAAAAAAATGACCGCACTTTTGTAGAAGATGTCAGCCACGATAGTTTAGAAACGGAAGCAGTCAATGACATGGTGAATACTGAAACAGTTGATGAGGTTTCTCGTTCTGAACTAACCCAAGATCTCGCCCAGCAATTTGCCCAAAATTACGGCATTACGCCAGGAATGAGCATTCAGGCTCAACGTGAGCAACAAGCCATTGCAAATGGGTTGGAATTTGCTTGTGTTGGTCGTCAACCTGTTGCGGATATTTGGCAGGTGTACCCAAGTCGCCAACATAAGGCTGAAGCCTATTCGCTTGCTTTAGATATTGCCGAGCAGTTTGGGCTTGATGAACTCGTTGAACACGTTGTAAACGAGCCCGTCGATTACAGCTTTCAGATGAAAGACGTCGAAGATTCCTTAAAAGATGATACCCAACGTACCATTTATGAGTTGCTCAGTATGTTGCAAACACAGAATCTAGCCTATTCGGAAGCCTGTTTTCTTGATACGGCATTATTGTTAGGCTCGGCAGATCGAGAACCTAAAATTGATGATGTCACCTTGGTGAAATTATTTCGACTCATTCGTCTTGTTCGCTATTTGCGGGCTTCAGCTTAATGGAGGCGTTATGCTTGATAATTTAAATAAAGTGATTTTAGACCACATTGTCAATAATATCCGCGAAGGTAACGTGAATACCTGCCATCACCTTGGCTTTTCAACGGCAGAACTCAGTGAAATCCAACAGTTAAGCATTGATGAAATGTACGATATTGCTCAATCTAAAGTGCCGATTGCAGCGATTAGTATCGATCACAGTGCCTTTTGGAAAATGGTCAAAATGGCACAAGTCAATTCGCAGGAACGAATGATTATTGATAGAGCCTTGCTCCTTGGTGCGTCTATCCAGATGTTGAATGCCTACTTTGGTTTGAGTACGACGAAAGTCTCAGCAAGACGCAGTTTATTGGGGATTCGTGAAGAGCCTGGACGAAAAGCGACAGCCACTGATGAGCAAAAGACGCTGTTATGGGAATTATGGTGTCAACATAAAGGCAGTATCCAGAGTTTAGAATCAATGGAAGGTCTGGAATTATTAATGTTGTTTGCGGAAGAAACGCAAATTAATTTGACGGCGATTTGGCGTGCGGTTGAGCCTTGGTATCGTAATAAAAAATAAAATAAAAAATCCCCAAATGTGTGAGTGCACGTTTGGGGATTGGCGAAAAATCGCCTTGGCATTCTTCTTGTATAAAATGCAGAAGCATTATAACGAAATATAGACCCAAAACAATCGGAATAATTCACTACAGGTTTTGGAGAATTAAACATGACAATTTTTGAGCAAATCACCACATCGCCCAAAACAGAGCAGGGATTACTCTTTTTTGGAAATCAGCACGAAACCGTGCCAACACGGCTACTTTATGATCCTTATTTAACCCCGCGAGCCAAATTTGCTTGGCAGCTTATCAAGCATAAAGCGAGAGAGTTTCAAGGGGGATTATTTCCGTCTTACGAGGTATTGGGAAAACTGCTTTCAGATAAGCCTTACTTGAATGCGAGCCTATCGCGTAAAACCGTCAGCCAAACCTTATTACTGCTACGCCTGACAAGGTGGTTGACCCTTTGTGAAACCGTGCGTAATGAATTAGGGCAAGTAAAAGGGAATGTCTATTTACTGCACGATGAGCCTATTCCCATATTAGATGCGATTCAACTTAACGAAGATTACTTGCATTTGCTCCATTCATCCACAAAACATAAAGACGTTGTAGTGAGAGGGGTTGCAACGCATATTGTCGATAATATTCTGTCAGATAAAACCCAGTGGCATTATGTTTCGCATATTGATTGGATGCAAGCTCGTTATCAAGATTATTGTTCTCGTCTTGGAAATGAAAAAGAGGCTGATTTTTCTCATTTAAATTTAGATACTGTGCAGCAGAATTTGCTGAGTTCCAATAGGGAACTTGGTCAGTCAAGTGAGGAACTCAGTGAAAAAACAATTAATTTACCGAGTTCCATTAGGGAACTCAGTCAAAATTCCCCAAGTTCCAATAGGGAACTTAGCCAAGAAAAACAGGTTAACTCATTGATTTTAGGCTCAGTTCCATTAGGGAACTCAGCGAATACCTCGTACAAGTACAGTACGGTATTTATAAATAAATACTGTACAGGTACGGCAGAGGAAATTGATTGGACGCTCAACTTAACCCCTTTTGAGAAACGTACTGTAGCTAAAGCAATGGAAGGGCTTGATTTGGGACTGTGCCAAGCTATTTTGTTTGAAGCGGGTGAACGCCTTGCAAAAGGAACCATCAAGAAACCACAGGGATATTTGCTAAGCCTAGTGAGAAAAGCCCATTTAGGGCAATTTAATCCCTACTTACTTGAACAACATTTAAGCCAATGTCATACGCCAGTGGTGAATCAATCACAACCACAAGCGATTGTGCCAGAGCGAGAGCAAACGCTATCGTCTGTGCCAACACTTGAACAACGTCAAGCGAGAGCGGCAATGATACGGAAATTTAAAGCACAGTTGTTGAATTAAGTACAAAAAGCAAGCACTGTGCAAGGGTTGCACAAAGCACAAAAAATAGCCACTGTAAAGGGATTTTACAAAGTACAAAAAATAATCACTGGAGGGGGACCCTCCAAAGTACAAAAAATAAGCAGTGAAGAAGGGTTCTTCAAAGTACAAAAAATAGTCAGTGAAGAAGGGTTCTTCAAAGTACAAAAAACAACCAGTGAAGAAGGGTTCTTCAAAGTACAAAAAACAACCAGTGAAGAAGGGTTGCACAAAGTACAAAAAATAAGCACTGTGCAAGGGTTGCACAAAGTACAAAAAATAGCCACTGTAAAGGGGCTTTGCAAAGTACAAAAAATAGCCACTGTAAAGGGGCTTTGCAAAGTACAAAAATTAATCACTGTAAAGGGGCTTTCCAAAGTATAAAAATTAATCACTGGAAAGGGACTTTCCAATGTATAAAAATTAATCACTGTCCAGGGCTGGACAAAGTACAAAAAACAACCAGTGAAGAAGGGTTCTTCAAAGTACAAAAATCAACCATAGAATAAGGAGTATCTATATGACAACTACCGATCTTCAAAATCAACGACCAGGACCATTACGCAGTGCACCTGAAATTACTATCAATACCCATTATGCTTCTAAATTATGGGTGGGGCGTGCTGCGGTGCGGAATGAACAAGGCAAAATTACCCGTGCAGGGATCATCAGTATGCCGAATTGCCTGAGTTTATTAAGCCAAATTCAAAAAGCCGCAATGAATGATGACCCTTATGCAGATGATTATTTACTGCGGTTTGAAACCAAAGTACTGGGTTATCGTCAGGAAATGCAGCAATTGGTTGATAAGGTAAATTACCTTTATCGTGAACAAATCCCCGCGGCATTCCATATGGAAAATTCAGTGTCAGTAGAACCTGCACGTTATGCTCTGACCTTTAATTCTCAACTTGGCTATCAATTAATTTACCTTTTTCTAAAATTTGATGAGCTCGCTTGTGCAGTAATGGCCGCCTCTCATATTGCCTTAATGACCCGTAGCGACGCCTCGGATTGGATTGAAGCTGGGGCAAAATTAATTCGTCAGTGTTTTGGCTTGGTTGAAAATTATCGCCATTCAGGTATTACTCGCCGCGATGCCATCGAAAATAATGCACGCTATAAGGCCGCAATAAAACGAATGAAGTATGAATTATCCCCTGAAATTTTATCGGGTGAAAAACGTGCAAATTTTGCTCCAGTTATAAAAAATGCCTCATCATCTGAGACTGAACCAGAACAAGATGAGTTTGTTGAGAATGGCTCAGAATAAAAGAACATCATAAGAATGGCACAGTGCTAAGAGGGAAAGAATGAAAAATGAGTTAATTCCAAAAAGTATGTACCGTGATTTAGCGGTGCATACCCCACTTAATTTGGCATTGAAACAGTTTTTTAGTGAGATAGCCAGCATAGAGGATTGCGAACAATTACAGCTCTCGCTTTATCAAGTGAGAGAGCATTTAATCAGTCAACATCAAGATGTTGTTCAGAAACTGAGAAGCAATGAAATTACAAAAGCCTTAGGGTTTCGTTTAATGCAAGATAAAGCCTCTTCTTCAGGGGGCCATTTTTTACGTTGGCGTATTACTATTGGGCAAACTAACCAATCCGCTGAAAAAGGCGGGTTGATTTGGAAAGGATTGGTTGAAGATAGTACGGTATCTGACGGCATTAAAAAACGTATTGCTCAGATGGAAAAAGAACGGTTAGTGTTAAATATGCAAATGTCGGTATTAAATTCGATGATGCGACAATTATCCTCAACCATTGATAAATTAACCGAAGTTGAAGCCATCATTCAAGGTGAACTGTCGTCTAATTAAAACGTTTGTAATGGCTGGATTTTCAAGTTTGTACTCATTGGATTTTCAAAGTTTGTACTCGCTGGATACAAAAGGCCTTTTAAAGGTAAGGGGGCAAGCCCCTTACCTTAACGAAAAATGGCATTACCTTTGGATAGGTTATAGATAACAATCACTGAGTAATAGGGGAGTATTAGTAATGGAGCATCAAATAGATTTTAATCATTTTATTGATATAACGTACAGCATTACATCGTGGGAAGATTCAAAAAGTATACAACAAGACTTATTGTTAGGTGAAAGCCGTAATTTGACACTTTATACTTACTTAAGTTCCCATTATGGGGATAGTGCAGATATATATGATTTTTCAAATGGAAAACAGGTTTTTGCATTTTATTTAAGCCAGAATAGATTTCTTTCCCTAGTTGAGCAATTTAATTTACCAATAGAAATAAAGTTAAATAGAAGCAATGATAAGTGTAAAGATGAAATACTAGATGGTACTTATATCGGTTTTTATCTGGTAGATAAAAAATAGAGTAGTTAGGTAATTAATTTGACACGTTATTTATAATGGAGGTTGTTATGTCAAAGATAGAAATTTCATTCACAATTAAAGTAAACCATAGCAACTCAATAATTATTTAAAATTGAAATTGAATTACCCCCTTTATTCCTGACTAAAATCACGTTTAATACAGATAACGTCAATTATCAATCATTTGTGAGGACAACATTATGGCAGGGATTAATAAAGTGATTATCGTGGGGAATCTTGGTGTAGATCCTGAAGTGAGAACAATGCCGAATGGCGAAGCTGTGGCGAATATGAGTGTGGCAACGAGCGAAAGTTGGACAGATAAAACGACAGGTGAAAAACGTGAATTAACGGAATGGCATCGGATTGTATTTTATCGTCGTCAAGCTGAGATTGTCGGCGAGTATTTACGCAAAGGCTCGAAAGTCTATATCGAAGGGCGACTAAGAACCCGTAAATGGCAAGACCAAAATGGGCAAGATCGATACACCACAGAAATCCAAGGCGATGTACTTCAAATGTTAGATAGCCGTCCTGAGCGCTATCAAGCAGGGCAGGCAACGCAAGTTGGAGCGGCACAACAAGGTCGTAATCAATATGCGCAACAGAGTCAGCCTGCCTACCAAACACCACAAACTCAAACTTCAGCATCTCAGCCTGTACCACCGCCTATCCCTGATGATGGCTTTGACGATGATCAGATTCCTTTCTAGCTAGCAATTCGGAGTTGATATAATGAAAACATTAAAAATAACGACCGCACTTTTTATATTGGGCATTCTCTCAGGTTGTGCAGAACTTTCTGCGATCAATCAAAAAGTGGGCGATTGGGCAGGAGAAATTAATCGTACGATCAATGCAGATAAACAACAATTCTCGGATACCTTAACCTCTAAACGAGATATTGATACCCTGTATGTACGCATTAAGCGTAATGTAGGGTTTGAAACAATGGAAGAAATGCTGAAATGCGATCCTGAATCAAATAAGAACTGTGCTTGGAAGAAAGCTGCGATTGCTGAAGGTGGCTATGTCCATGAAAAAACGCCTGGCGTTTATTATCGAATGGCGGATTCTTTTGGTAAAGAGGGGCGATATTATGCCTCAGTTACCTTAGAAAAAGAGGGCAGAAATACCCTTATTTCTTGGAAAGTGAAAGGCTCTCAAGACTTTGCTAATCAAATCAAAGCGGATATTTTAAAAGCGGTTAAATAGGTTTATTTGCTCTGAAACCTCAGTGTTGCCCAATCTTAATGATTGGGCTTTTTTATTTGCTCATGAGTCCGTAAATGTTATGATTGAATGTAGTGAGGTATAGGAGGCACTATGGATAGAATAAAGTTTGATCAAAATGATACTCAGAATTACCCTATAGAGAAAAAACTTTTTGAAGAAAAAACGCATAAATCTAAGTTGTTTAATCGCCGAAATGTTTCTGGTGAAATTAATCAGTATGCAATTTGTCCTGCTTGTAATGGACCCGTACAAGTTATTGGACTTTACAAAAAACTGCGTAATACTGATAAACCTTATGGTAAGCATATCAATTATTCCTTGTCGGGATTAGCCTCTTATTATCAGGAAGATTATGATTATTGCCCCTACCGTGCTAAACGGCAAGAATATAATAAAGAAACTAGAAAAGCTGAAGTCAATCCTCTTGTTCGTTCAATTATCCAAAAGCTTGTCCTAAACTTTGATCGTATGATTTATCTCATTTCTAAATACACGGGAATATATATAAGTAAATCATTTGCACGCATTTTATTGAATGATTACTTTGATAGTAAAGCTTATCTTTATCCTGGCTCCACTCTGATAAATATTCCTTTTATGCTAATGTATTTTATGCGAGCGAATACATTGTTTTATCGAAAAATTGATCTTAAAAGCCGTTTGGCTCAGGCTTTAGAAAACTGTCAAGAGCTTGCAATTGACAATGGTAAGATATGCAATAACACAGATGGTTATCAGAGTTTGGAGTTTTGCTTTATTGCTCATGAGACTAAGTTAAATCAACATACATTAATTGAAACACTGCTATTTCAAGTAATGCTAAATAATAAACTTATTTATGAAGATAAGTTAGAACTGGAGCCGAAATATATTGAAAACCTTATCCATTTTGATCAAACTAAATTAAGTGAAAAAATAAAAGAAAATAATAAATCACTTATAAAACTAGCCAAAGAAGTTGCTCAAGAGAAGGGTTTTACTTTTAGAGAGGGTGAGAGGGAATTTCTACTATCTTAGAGATTTCGTCCCACCAAGTTTCAGGAATAGGTGGAATAACGTTTTCGTTTTCAGCAAATTTCAAGCATTCAAGTAAGGTGGATAAGTTAAGAGAAAAATGATGATAATTGTCCTGTAATGAAAAAATAATAGGCTCGTCACATTGATTGCATTCAGGTGATTCACCATTATTAAGAATAGCTCGATTTGATAATGCGTCATTTTGATATTTGTTCATTAACCTATCTCCTAGTTAATAAGAATTGAATAATGCCCAAACTTTATCATAGGAATAGAACAAAGTTCGGCATTAAATCAATTTAATAATAAGATAAATAGGAGGAGAAGTTTAAATCAGATAAGAACAATTTTGCAAAAGTGAGCCTTGGAGTGTATTTGAACAAAAATCTCATTATTGCCTAATCTTGATGATTGTTTTATTTATTTAGATTTAGATAGAATAAAAAATTGTGAGTCAATATTGTTATTGATTAAATGAAACCATTAAAAATGTTATTTAATGGTAATTAGATGAAACTATTTCTATGCGAAAAACCCAGTCAGGGGCGGGATATTGCAAAAGTTTTGGGGGCAACACAAAAAGGGGAAGGCTATTTATCTACTGCTGATGGCACAATCGTTGTGACTTGGGCAAGAGGGCATTTAGTTGAGCAATTCTCACCAGAACAATACGATCCTGCACTTAAAGCGTGGCGATTAGATACCCTCCCGATTATTCCTTCACAATGGCAAGTTTCCCCTAAAACCGATGCAAAAAAAGAATATAAAACCGTGATGACATTGCTGAAAAAAGCACGCACGGTAGTAATTTCAACCGATATTGATCGTGAAGGAGAAACGATCGCCCGTGAGTTATTAGATATTGCGGGCTATCGTGGACATATTCAGCGGCTATGGATCACCGCACTTGATGAGATCAGTGTGCGTAAAGCACTCAGCCAACTTAAAACCAATGAAGAAACCTTGCCACTTTATTATGCTGGGCTTGCCCGTAGTCGGGCAGATTGGTTAATTGGAATGAATTTTAGTCGAATGTTTACCCTTTTGGCACAACAACAAGGCTATCAAGGTCCGCCGCTTTCGGTAGGACGAGTGCAAAGCCCTACATTGGCTCTCGTGGTGAATCGAGATAAGGAAATCGCGAATTTTGTGCCAAAATCTCATTATGCCCTGCTCGTTCAAGTAAACTCCGACAAGGCGACCTCTTTTTTTGCAACGCTTTTTGTACCAGAGCAATATTGTGATGAAGAGGGGCGTTGTTTAGAGATAAAGGTTGTTCAGGAGGCTGAACAACAGATTCGTCAAGCGGGTCAAGTGTGCGTGCAGAATGTAGAAACAAAGCGAGAAAAAGAAAGCCCGCCGTTACTTTTTGCATTAAGTGATTTGCAGGCAGAATGTAATCGCCTCTATGATTTAGGAACGCAACAAGTGCTTGATATTGCCCAATCCCTCTATGAAAAACATAAGGCAACCACCTATCCGCGTACGGATTGCGGTTATCTCCCTGAAGCACAATTACTTGAAGTGCCTCAGGTCATCGGTAGCCTAATGCAGTCAGATCCCAAGTTACAGCCTTTACGAACACAGCTTAATTTGAGCCAAAAATCCCGTGCGTGGAATGATAAAAAAATTACCGCTCACCACGGGATTATTCCCACAACACAGCCCGTCGATATTAGCAAAATGGACGAGAATGAGTTTAAGGTTTATGACTTAATTCGTCGTCGTTATCTCGCTCAATTTCTACCGCACTTTGAAGTGGATAAAACCCAAATTCGGTTATCTTGTGGCGAACATCAATTCATTGCCAAAGGTCAAGTGATTGTGGTTTCAGGGTGGAAAGCTTTGTTTCGTTCCTCTAAAGATGCACAGGGAGAGAAACAAGGTTTGCCAATACTGAATAGTGGACAAATATTGAGGGTGATGAATACAGAAGTTAAGTCACTTAAAACCACGCCACCTGCACACTATACAGAAGGCACCTTGCTCACGGCAATGGTGAATGTTGCCCGTTTTGTTACCGATGAACGGCTAAAGAAACAATTACGCGAAACGGAGGGGTTGGGAACAGAAGCCACTCGAGCCAGTATTATGAAAACCCTTTATGATCGTGGTTATATCAAGAAAAAAGGGAAATCCATTGTGGCGACAGAGGCAGGTGTCATGTTGATTGATAATTTACCGACGGTATTAAAAGATCCTGGTTTAACGGCATTGTGGGAACAAGCCTTAAACCAAATTGCCGAGAACCAAATGAGCTTGCAAGGATTTATGCAAAAGCAAGAACAGTTTATTCGTCATCTTATTCAAACCTGTGGGCATCAAAGTATCAAAATGGGCAATATAGCCATTAAAAAATGCCCGCAATGCGGTAAGGGACTTCGAAAAATGAAAGGGAAAAATGGGGACTTCTGGGGTTGTACGGGCTATCCACAATGCAAATATATTGAATCAAACGCCAAGAAAAAATCCTCTGCCAGAAAAGCGACATCGATTAACCTTTCTCAACAATTTGCAAATTTGCGTCAATCCGTCAAATAAGGTAGTATGGCAGGCAAAAGTAAGCCGTTTTAACATTGTCGGTCATCAATGTTGTGCCGAAATACCCTTAGCACTCTGAAAGAGGGTTCAGTGATATTGGGAGTGTGTATTTTATCTTTTTATCGACAATCGCGTGATTGCTAAATCGTCATCGCATTTTATTAAGTGGTATGACGACTTAGCAATACGTTGCTTCTTTATCCTAGCCAGAGCCCACTGGTGAAAAATTGGGTGCCCTTTGTATCGATTGAGATGCCTCCGTTATACTGATTAAAGACCACAATGTAATCAGGTAGATGCGATAGGAAATCAAACATTGTAACGAAGATGGATTGGTTTCAAAAATCCGTTTATATTGGTCAACCTTTCACAATCTTTTTTCAGATTGTTATCTTAAAAAGTGAATAAGCCATTGATGAGATTTGTCATCAATGGCTTATTTGCTTTTGGTCAGCGTAAAATTATTTTCTTTGTTTTTTTAATTTTTACTATGAAAGTACTTGGCATTTGCGGTTAAATGGAGACGTTAAGTTGCTACTTTGTAGCCCTTAAAAGTTGCCAAACACTTGAAAGAGCAACGGACTAGCCCGATGTGGTAGTTGTGTTAATACCAGCCGAAATGTCATCAGCATTCTGAAAGATGACGCTGTGAAAACAGGAATGCTGCCTCATCTGTTAACCCTGGCGGGGAACATTTTTCCCGTGTTGGGTAAGGATGTTTCTCCGCTTTTTTTATTTTTACTTTAGGAGAAACATTATGTCTAACTCATCTACACAAAAAAATTTCTTTAACCTTCATACTCAAGGTTTAGGCTACTTGAACAATATTCGTTTAGTTGAGCCGAAAAAAGGAACGCCTTTCTACTCTTGTGATATTGCTGCATTAGTAGGGGAATCATCTCAGCCTGAATACCGTTTTTTCAACTGTAATGTGGTTGGAAAAGATACGGCAAATCTGGTTAAACGTTGTCAAGATGCTGTAAATGCTAACAAAAAAGTCCTAGTCGCCTTTGTGATGTCAGACCTTTGGTTTGATACGTTTACCTATCAAAAAGACGGTAAAAATCACAAGAAAGGTGATACAGGCGTGGCATTGAAAGGTCGCTTGATTAATATCAAAATGATTAAAATTGATGGTGAACTCAAATATTCTAGCTCTACTGAAGCAAAAACAGAACATGTTGAAGATGCCAATGTAGAATTAGCCACACCAAACGCTTAATCATTACACTCAACGGAAAGACTGGCACGCTTGTCAGTCTTTTTCTTTATCCTCATTTTTCTTTTTGGAAGGAGAATACAATGAAACAAGGTATTTATGTTAACGGAAAACCTGTCTTCACTCAGATTGCTCACGGCAATGTGAAAAATATGGTCGCCTCATCACAAACCATCTCAATAGAGAATGGACGAGTGTCAATTCAAGCCCCACAGCTTACCATTGATGGTCAGGTGATTGTGCTTGAAAAAGCACCCGTCTTACACATTGAAGTCTTTGGCAATGTGAATCACCTTGATGCAGGCAATGTTGCTGACATTGCGGTAACAGGTAATGTCGAACGCATTGAAACGGTCAATGGTGATGTGTCGATACACGGCGATGTGTTTGGTAGTGTTAAAACCGTGAATGGTGATGTACAAGCACAACGGATACAGGGGGCAGTTAATACGGTTTCAGGTGATATCTATCGCGATGATTAACCGTTGATTGCCTGTTTTAACATTCACTCAACCCCACATAGGGAATGATGTCCCTTATGGTGTCGTTCCCTTAATTTTATGAAAGGCGGTGAACGATATGATTCACAAATTTTTTAACAAAATTCCAGCGAAAACGTTGCAATATATTGCGGAGGATTTTCGTAAAGCGGGAACCATCGCTGGCGTTGGATTGATTGGTTTTGTCTTAGCTAAAGATAATATTGATGAAATAGAGGCTTTCGTACTCTTAACTGTTGGTATTACCTTTTGGTTATTAGGTTTGCTTCTCAATTATGTGGCAGATATAATGTCAAAAAAGGCACATAAACCAGTCAAACGCACGAAGCAACATCGCTAAGGAGGCTTGTATGAACTGGTGGTTATTAGGTGTATCAAGTGTTTTAGTCCTGGCAGCAGGTACTTTTACCGCTTTGGTATATTGGGCTAATTGGGATCTGATTTCAGGTAAAAATACGAAAGCAGATAAACGAGCCAAATCCCGTTAACATTTCACATTAAATCTGCTTATTTTGAATAAGTAGATTCCGTTCAATACCCATAGGGGAATATTTTCCCTTGTGGGGCAGATATTCCCCATTTTATTAGGAGAATATCTTATGTCACTTAACACTTACGCAAAATTTGTCCCAAATGTATTTTTGGCAAAATGTGCAGAACCTCATCAACGTGGCGACATTATTACACTGACCAGTAGATATGGAAAAGAAACGGAAGTAGAAATCTTTAATCTTGTTAAACAACAAGATGATGCCTATTTTTATTCTTTTGTGCGTTGTGATGGAATCAATCGTCAAACCCACGCATTACAAAAAGCAGAACGCTATCAAGATTGTGCGAACAATGCTCAGCATCGTAGCGAGCAATACTGTGAGGCCGCTAATGAAGGACGTGAGTTTTTACGTTTGGCAGAGCCGATTAAAGTCGGACATCATAGTGAAAAACGTCATCGTGCTTTAATTGAACGTAATGCAAGACGGATGGATAAATCTGTTGAGGAAATGCAAAAAGCTGAGCGCTACGAGGACAAAATCGCTTATTGGCAAGAACGCGCCGAAACGATTGATTTATCTATGCCAGAAAGTCTTGCGTATTTTCAGTTTGAATTGGCTAAAGCCAAGGAAAATCATCAAGATTTGAAGGGTAATCCAGAAAAACGCGAGCATAGCTATTCACTCACTTACGCCAAGAAAAAAGTCAATGAATTGGCGAAAAAAGTTGAGCTAGCTCAGCGGCTTTGGGGCTAATTGCATTTATCTTTAACGTTAAAAGTGCAGTGAAAATTGACCGCACTTTATTCACCCATAGGGGAAACATTCCCTTATGGGGCGTTTCCCTTTCATTTTTTATCAATTAAGGAGAAACACCATGACAACATTAACGGTAAACCAAGTTTTGGAAGCGGCTCAAATTTACGATGAAACCGTAAAAAATATTCAGCAACGATTCATCTATTTAACCTATAAACTCTGCGATCGTGTCAGTGAGTTGACGCATCTGTCTTCAGTGAAAGGGTTCTATCGTCAATTATCACAGTGCCAACGTGAAATTGAATGTGATGAATCAATGAGTATGGATTTTGCCTGTATTCAGGCGTTTGAGCCAGAACATGCTTGTTTTCAAAAAACAATGCAAAACCCAGCCTTTATTCAACAATGTCAACAATTGTTAAATGGCAGTCACGCACTTTTAGCTTTTGGGCGTCCATTCGAGCTCAAACCAACACACTGGGATTTTCAACTAATCTCAGAGCAGGCGTTAGAGGCAATGGAACAAATCAATGCACAAATGCGTAATTTCTCTTTTATTTCGCCAGGTAAAACGTACTTGGTAAAAAGTTTGCTCATTGAGCTTGAAAGCATTATGAACAAAGCTCAATGTGTCATTGAACTTGTAAAACAACGTGGTTTTGCTGAAGTGCCACAAAATCCGTGGGAATTATTGCAACAATGGAAAAAGCAAGTTCATCGTTTGCTCAATGATGCCTTAATGCTCATTGAACAAGAAAAAGGACAAGTAGCTTTATCTGTACGAGCAAACTAATTATTACACCATCTTAACCCTAGAGGGAAATACTTCCCTTTAGGGTGTGTTTCTCTCTGATTGATTATTTAGGAGAAACACATATGTACTGCAATAATATTATGCCTGAACTCTATCTCCATTCTGTTAGCCAAAATTTAGCAGACTGGGAGGGTATTCTTTATCACTTTAATGCCACAATTGAAGATAGCGAGGTTTGGGAAGTGGCTCGAGGTTGTGAGGACATTCCTCATCTTGGCAATATTTACCAAAGCCTCGTTATTGGACGACTCGAAAGTCTCTTTTTTGAACAGATTAGTTTAGAGGAGGGCGATGAGCGAGTTAAGGTATTCACCTTTGTAAATGGTTTCGACAGCCATTTTTGTATTGATGGTGAAGCGATTAACACGCTTAATGCGTTTATAGCAAAAGTGGAAGAAATCAAATCCACATTACATTAACGTCCAAGTATGGCGAATGTTCGTCGTACTATATCCCATAAGGGAAACTTTCCCTATGGGAGGTTTTCCTTGAAATTTTGAATAAAAATTGAGGTGAACTTATGAACAATGAAAAGGAATATTTACCTAATTTATTGATAGGGTTATTTTTTATTTCAGCCGTTATTTTACTTTCACTAATCGTTATGTTGATATATGAGAACGTGACTGGAGAGGCTATTTTTTCTCGTTCGCCAATACAAGAAATTTGTATTGATGATGTTACTTACTTAAGGATAAAAAATGAAGTTTTAACGGTAAAAGTTGATACTGAAGGTAATCCTGTTCTATGTAAGTAAAATTAACTCACTAACCATAACCCGTTTATTGTGTAATAAACGGGTTTCTTATTGCCATTTATTCTCTAAATGTATGACTTAATGGCAAGAATGCTATACGTTTATTTATTTCTATTGCCAGAATAAAAAATTATTCCACTTCCATTTTATCTTCTCCATAGTAAAGCAATAATTCATCAATTTAGCTTTGGAGAAGAACAATGAAAAAATCTTATTTTTCACTTTTAATTATAGGGTGTGTGAGTGTGACAATGATCGGTTGTGTTCAACACCCTCAACAAGGTTTATCAACGGCTACTGAAACACAGGGCTTGCCCGAGCCAGAAGTGGTTATTGGACAAAATACCTCTCCGCCTTCAGTGAAATTTGAGCAAGTTATTGTGCCAGATATTTATCAAAGCTTAGATGAATCTAAAACACAAATAATCCGTCAGGGTCGTTATACGCTTGTGAACACTTCACCAGAAGAGGGACAGAAGTATTTACTGGAACAGATGGTGACGGTAAATATGTTGCCAAAGAAAAAAAAACTTAATGTGGTAACCGTTGAACAAGGTTTAACACGCACCTTGTCAGGCACAGGATTGCGTCTTTGTGCAGGTTCTCATTTTAATCAAACAGCGTCGCTCTTTTCGCTACCGCTCCCTAAAGTTCATCGTCAATTTGGACCAATCAAACTTCGTGAAGCCCTCCAAATGTTGGCAGGTCCCGCATACGCAATGACGTTAAATGCGTTTAATCGTACGGTGTGTTTTACACCACGTGATAAGCCCATTGATATGGAAACCAAACGTGTCGAAATCATTTCAACCACGACAGAAACTGAGGTGATCAATGAATAAATTGGCTCAGTGGGTTTCATTGTCCATATTGGGGATAGGCATTTCGTTTCAGGGAAATGCGGATCCCTTAACGCGTTCTTCGTCGTTACTTTCAGCAACATCAAGCCACACGACACCCCTTGAAAAGCAGCTAGATACACATCCCCTCACCCAATCCGAATTACAACAGAAAGCCCAGGAATGGGGATTGACCACTGAAGAATGGCAACGTTACCTTGAATTACAAAAAGGGGAGCGGGGAATATGGTCGCCGAATCTTGACCCCTTAACGACCTTGGGCATTGAAGCAAAAACCGAGGAAGAACGTACCCGATATGCTGAACTCTTAGCCCGTAAGATGTATGAACGTGTTGAACGGGAGCTTGCATTTCAGCGTGCCTATGATAAAGCCTTTGCCAAACTTTATCCTAATGAATTGCCGTTTGAGGTTGAACCGCATATTTCACAATCGGCTGGACGGGTGATTTATTTTACCCGTTTAGACAACTGTGCAAAATGTGAGGCGGATGTGAGCCGTATTCTTTCCCATGTAGGGAATAGCACCCCTGTCGATATTTATATCGTCGGCGGGAATGATAAAGCGATTCAAGCGTGGGCGAAGAAACATCACATTGATCCGATTAAGGTGAAAAAACGGTTAATTACCCTAAATCACGATACGGGGTATTGGTTGCAGTATGCGAAAGGCAAAATGCCCGCCGCATTTCAAATTCAACAGGACGGACAATGGCAATCACTCGTTTATTAGTGGGTATTTTTCTGTTGTGTACCTGTACGGTTTCGGCACAGGCGTTTAGTTTTGGTCAAGACATCGATCAAGATATCCATAATGCGGCACGACATTATCAAGTGAGTGAGGCGATGTTAAGAGGTTTAGTAAAGATGGAAGATGGCTGGTATGGAAAACGTTCGCCAACAGGGGCATTAGGCGTTGGACAGTTTACGCAAAAAACGTGGAATTGGTTAGCACAGAGTACGCGAGGGAAAATGCTTGGAATGCGATTAATTACGCCCTCCAATCGTGGCACAAAATCCGATCCGCGGCGTCATCGCCGCACAAATACCTATGCTACAGCCTTATTAGCCCGTTGGCATTTAGAACAGTTTGCCTTACGTGGCATTAAACCGACTGATGAACATCTCTATCTTGCTCATAACATTGGTTTGGAGGGCTTACATCGAGCCTTGTTAGGGCGTGCGAATGCCGAAGATATTCGCAATATGCGTCGTAATGGTATGCGTAAAGGTATGTCGGTTGCGCAATTTCTTGCGTATCAAGGTCAGCGTTATCGACTGCATAAACAAATTGCGAATAATCTAATCCATTTAAACGAACAAAACTACGCTTGGGTTACCCCTAAAAGTGCGGTGAAAAATCAAGGGATTTTTTGGGTTGAACCACAAAGTACACAGCTTGTTTGGATTGAGCCAAAATAAACGATAAGAGAAATTTACGAGATTTGAAATATGATGAATAAAAAAATTGCTGCCATTATCAAATTTATTTTCAGCGTTGGGGTTTGTTTTCTCGTCGTTTATGGTTGTGTATGGCTCTATTTTTTCTCACCTGACCATTTTGAGACAACGATAGCTCAATTAGCTAGATTGCAAGGTTACCCTTTAGCCTATCAAGCCTTATTTAATCAGATTTATTGGGTTACGCTACTCATTAGTTTGAATTTTGCGGCGATAGGTTATTTCATCTATGTGTGTTTTTTAAGGAGAAAATAAATGAACCGACTTCGTTCGCTCATGTTGAGTGCGATGTTTGTTTTCTGCACAAGTACCGTTTCGGCAGAATTGCCCGTTATTGCTGATTTAGGTGGTGAAAGTGCGGTGCGTTTTTATGAAGGAATTCAGCCTGAGGCGGATGAAAATACCTCCCATTTCCCGAATGCAATTCCCGATACCATTAGTGAGGCCGATATGCTCCCTGTGGTTTCCCATCGTTTAACCCCTGGCAAAGTTAATCCAATAGCCCTTGACTTGACAGGAATGTCGCCACTGTTTTTAGTGGGAGTAGATAACTTATCTCGTCAATGGCTTAAACAACATTATGACGTATTATTAGCCAATCAAGCAGTGGGATTAGTGGTGAATGTAGCAACCCTTGAGGAATTGACCGCACTACGCGAGCTTGCCCCAAATTTGCCATTATTACCAACCAGTGCGGACGATTTAAGCCGCCGTTTGAAGCTGAATCATTATCCTGCACTAATCACTGAAACAGGAGTATCACAATAATGGCATCGAAGTATTTATTAGAAGGGCTACTGCGTCCCCCTGTGGAATTTTATCCCGCTGCGGCTCACGCCGCTTGTGCCTATATTTGTGCGGTAGCACCTTGGTCTCTTGCCTTAAATCCGATGATTGGCTATGGACTTGCCGCAGGCTTTGGCGGGATCAGTTATTTTCGCTTTCGACAAGGGTGGCGTATTGTGCGTTACCATAGGAATTTAAAGCGATTACCTTATTATGCGTTAACTAGTCGTCAAATTCCTGTTAGTCAGAAATTTTTATTTCTTGGTCGAGGATTTGAATGGCAACCTGAACATACTCAGCGATTATATGATTGCTTTTCAGCAGAGGGAAAAAAATACCTTCGCCCATCTAAACTCTTTCTGCGTGCTAGAGAATATGAAAAACATCACGATAATGTGATCACCAAGTTCACCACCTCAGATTCTCCTTTTAATCCCGTCAGACCCTTACCGCCTGTTGAGGGAATTCCCGCTATTCACGGGATTGAAGTCAATGAAATTGATGTGATGCAGCCGTTAAATTCACGCGGTGGGCATACAGCAGTTTTTGGCACGACGGGGGTAGGGAAAACCCGTTTTGCTGAGGTCCTTGTTACGCAAGATATTCATCGAGGAAAAACGCAAGCCGAGCGTGAAGTGGTTGTCTTTTTTGATCCCAAAGGCGATCCCGATATGTTAAAACGGATGTATGCCGAAGCGAAACGGGCTGGGCGTGAT
This sequence comes from Avibacterium sp. 21-599, assembly GCF_026226765.1. Classification (NCBI taxonomy): domain Bacteria; kingdom Pseudomonadati; phylum Pseudomonadota; class Gammaproteobacteria; order Pasteurellales; family Pasteurellaceae; genus Avibacterium; species Avibacterium sp. 21-599. The sequence continues at coordinate 41,401 of NZ_JAKKOB010000001.1, read as the reverse complement.
AAGGAATTTTATATGTTCCATTTGGGCTATCCTGAACGTTCAGCACGCTATAACCCGATTGGACGCTTTGGGCGTGTTTCAGAGGTTGCAGGGCGGATTTCAGGGCAGTTAAGTGGCGCGGGTAATTCTGCCGCCTTTAAAGAATTTGCTTGGCGTTTTGTCAATATTGTTGCGAGAGCCTTGGTTGAAATGGGGGAACGCCCAAATTATTCGCAAATTTCTCGTTTTGTACAAAATATTGATTCTCTGTTTCTTAATTATGCGAAAACCTATTTTGATGCCCGTGATCCTGCACTTTGGCCACAGCTATTAAGCATTGCCGCAGGCGTTGATGTAAAAAATTTATCCTTTGGTATGAAAGACCGCCCACTGATTTGGGTGATCAATCAATATATTTTGGAAAATAAAATCTTCGATCCTGTGCTTGAAGGATTGGCGACGGCTGTACGTTATGATAAAACCTATTTTGATAAGATTGTGGCGTCATTATTACCGCTCTTGGAAAAATTGACCACGGGGAAAATCGAAGAGTTATTATCGCCAGACTATACGGATGTGAATGATGAACGACCAATTTTTGATTGGGAAGAGGTGATACGTAAACGGGGCATTGTGTATGTTGGGCTTGATGCGCTTTCTGATGCCACGGTTGCAGCGGCGGTAGGTAATAGTATGTTTGCCGATCTCGTTTCAATGGCTGGACATATTTATAAGCACGGCGTAAATGAAGGATTACCTGAGACATTTGGCGGTTCAAATAAACCCGTAAAAATCAATTTACATTGCGATGAGTTTAATGAGCTAATGGGCGATGAATTTATCCCCCTTATCAATAAAGGACGTGGGGCAGGTATGCAAGTGACCGCCTATACCCAAACCATTGCCGATATTGAAGCCCGTTTAGGTAATCGTGCCAAAGCCGAGCAAACTATTGGTAATTTTAATACTTTGATTATGTTTCGGGTTAAATCGCCTGAAACCGCAAAATTGCTTACCGATCAACTGCATCGGGTGACGATTTTACAGAGTATGGTTACCTCTAGTGTGACCGACTCAAGCAATCCTGATGATGACAAAGCCTTTACCTCCAATACAGGAGAGCGGATTTCACAAAAAGAAGTGCCATTATTAGATGTGGCGAATGTCACCAACCTCCCTAAGGGGCAAGCATTTATTCTGATGAACGGGAGTACGTTATATAAAGTGCGAATGCCACTGCCTGCCATTGATAAAGACGATGTGATCCCCGCTTCGATGCAAGAACTTTTGGAGAAAATGCAAAAGCATTACCATGTGGCGACAAATTGGTGGGAGCCTGCGTTTAAGGAATATACTCCCTCAAAAGATATTGCGAGTTCATTTGAAGAGATGATTGCAGAAGAACGCATTGCCAAGGTAGAGGTGGATTGGGGTAACGATATAGATATGCCCGAAGAGGAAAGTGATGCCATTAGTCAAGTGGATACCGATGATGATATAGGAGAAGAAGAATGATGTTTGAAAATGAAACCAATGTGCTTGATTTACCGAATCAATATATTAATTTTGAGGAAGCCTTTGCGGTGTCAAGTGGGCTACCAAATGCTGAAGCGCTGCTTTTTTATCTCGAGCCCTATTTAAATAAATGGGTCGAAAGCCAAGATTCCGTGCATCAATTTGCCACAAAGTATGCCGATGAGGGCATCTCACTGTGGACAGCCAGTGATGTTCCTTTACGCGAAGAAGATATTGCAAAACAACGAACCTGCTTTTATTTGGTGTCAACGAAAAATGAGCAAGGTTACGTCCTTATTCACTGTCAGTTATCGCATAAGGAAGCACTTCAGTGAGTGAACAAACCTCAAGTTCAAGCAAGAAAAAGGGGCCTTGTCATACAGTTTCAGCCTTATTGGCTGCATTGTTTATCTCTCTATTATTAAGCATTCTCTTTGAATGGTTAGGGATTGCCTTTATTTGGCCTGAACAAGGTCATCGGCATAGCCAAGCGATGATGATTCAGGAATTAGGCTGGATTTCAGAAAGTGCAACACGCAGCCTCTTTGGTTATTCGCCGAGTGAGCTTGCCAATACTATTACCCTCACTTTGCATGATTGGCTATTTGTGAAAACTGGGTTTCAGCCTTGGTTACAGTCACCCAACAAACACAGTGATTGGGAATACTTGATTTACCATTATACGCGAGCCTATTTAGAGTCCATTATTTATGTGTCGATTACCTTTGTTGTGCGGTTGATTGTGATTATTTTTACCAGTCCGTTGTTTCTATTAGCCGCCTTTGCAGGTTTTACGGAGGGATTAATGATGCGTGATTTGCGTAAATTTGGCTCAGGACGAGAATCAAGTTTTTTGTATCACCATGCAAGACGCTACATTAAGCCTGTGATGATAGGCTCTTGGGTACTTTATTTGTCCATTCCTGTTTCTGTTTACCCGAATATTATTTTAATTCCTGCCGCATTTTTATTTGGTTTATCTATTTGTATTACGGCAGCGAGCTTTAAAAAATATTTATAACGTCGCACTGCATAGAATGAAATTTGAAGGAAATAGGAATTATTTCCTTCAATATTATTATGTCGTTTAATCTGAGTATCAGATTATTTATCTTTTTCGTGAGCCTCAACAATACCTTTGACGCTGTATCTATTTTTTCCCTAAAAACTCTCTCAATTCTGAATAGAATTTCTCATTAAATTCCCATTGTGTTTTTGGCAACCTTAACCCGAATCAATTTAAGTTAAGGAGTTGTCGATGAATCCGTTAGGAAAAAAGGTTTTATTTGCCGTATCAATGTCAATGATGACATTAACTGTGCAGGCTTCTGAAACTGCACAGTTAGCTCAAGCTATCAAGCAGCTTGAGGCTGCTCAGCTTTCACTTACGCGTGCCGAGGTACTCGCTCAGACCTCGGAGAAAAACCGTGAATATTTTGATTATCAGGCTGCACGTCGAGATATTAATGCGATTAAAAGTGGCATTAATCAATATATTAATCCAACACGTGCCATTCCTCGCGATCCCAACGCCTCTCGTCGCTTGCAAGAAGATTACACCAAATTAAGACATTAAGGAGGATAGTATGGCAAGTGATTATACCCCGCTTAAGGCCTTTGAAATTGCCAGTGGCTTAAATGCCACCGAGCTTCGTGCCTTCTTTGCGATTATTTTCGTGGCATTGTTGCTGTTTGCTTATGTGTGGGCAATGAAAAAAGGTTACAGCGGGTTATTCAATGGGTTTAAGGGGGACATCTTTGACTACTTAAAATTGATTCTGAAAGGGGCAGCAGTGTTAATTGTTGTCGTGATATTTTTCGTTTCTGAGAGGTAATTATGACTCTTTTCCATTCTTTTTTTCAGCAAGTAAAACACACTTGGCAATGGGGTGCACAGCGTTATTTGGCTTTTTCTGTTCTGTGTTTTGGGGCTGTGCAAAATGCCTTAGCCGCGGGACCTGATGCGTCCAAAATTCCTGATTTTAAAATTCCTGGCGTGGATAGTAATACGACCGATCCGATGGAAATTGTTTTTATTGTGCTCAAATCATTAGTCACCCTTGCAGCAGTATTATTTTCAGCTTGGTGTATCTATGCCGTCGTTAGAGCCTTAATTAAAACTTATACGCAAGCAACAGATGAAAACGATAAAAAAGGTTGGGGTCCCTTTATTACCGCTTTGATTATTGGTTTTATTCTGATTTTCTTCTCGCTCTGGTTAGTGAAGATGGCCGTTGGGCTTTTCTAATCTTATTTGATTTCCCCTTTGCTCACAGGATAAGGATATACCATGTCAAATCAAGAGGATATTCAATTTTTACCCACCCGACTTAATCGAGAAGCTACCGTGTACGGTGGGATGACGGTACCTGAATTTGGTATTGCAGCAGCGATCGGATTTGGGATTGGGTTGTTTTTGGGGCTTGTGCTGTGGGCAACAGGGCTGTCTTGGATTCTTGCCCCTGCTTTTGCGATGTTGATGTGCATTATTTTTGTACTGATTGGCAAAGTGGTGTTCGCACGCTTAAAGCGGGGAAAGCCTGAAGCCTATTTAAACCGTCTGATTGAAGAACGCATTGATTCGCTTTTAGGCGGCAATAAATTTATTCGACGTGTCGGCTTTTGGGCCACTCGTCGTTCTTCAAGAGGAATGTTCTAAATGAGTAGATTGAAAAGTGAACTGAACCATAAAGATCGCCAATTAACCGTCGCCAAAATTGCGATAGTTTGCATCACCATTATTTGTTTTGCCTTAATGTTTATTATTTACACCTTCCCAAGCACCTTAAAAATCTTACTCCCCCCTGATTTAAGGGCAGGCAGTCAGCGACCTTGGTGGGAAGTGCCTACATCAACCGTGTATGCCTTTGCCTATCAAACCTTTCAGCAGCTTAATCGTTGGACACTTGATGGGACACAAGATTACGAAAAAAACATTGAAGCACTTAAGCCCTTTTTAACTCCCTCTTGTGAAGCCTTTTTGCAACAAGATTATGAGGATCGACAACGTCATAGTGAATTGCGTGATCGTGTGCGTGGCGTCTATGAAATCCCTGGACGGGGATTTAGTGATGAGCGTGTTATTGTCCACAGCCGAGATAGTTGGACGGTGAATTTGGATTTAAGTGTCGATGAGTATTACAAAGACGAACCTGTCAAACGTGTCTTAACCCGTTTCCCTATCAGTATTGTGCGAATGGATATTGATTCGCAGCGTAATCCTTGGGGGTTAGGTTTTAACTGTTATGCCTCAATACCCTTACGTTTAGAGGCAAGCGAGAGTGAGGAGAAAAAATAAATGAAGCGAAAAACCTTACGAAATTTGACCGCACTTTGTTGTGCTGTGATTGCGTGGAATGCTCAAGCCGAAATCTTAATGAAGTGGCAACGCCTCCCTTTGCCGATTGATTTGCAGGTGGAGAAAGAACGGGTCATTTTGGTCGATAAAAACGTCAAAGTGGGCTATCCAAAAGCCTTGGAGGGGAAAATCCGTTTACAATCCACAGGTGGGGCGGTCTATCTTAAAGCCTTAGTACCTTTTCCTACCGCACGGTTACAGCTCAAAGATATGCTGACCAACGAAATTATTTTGCTAGATATTACCGCAAAAGAAAAGGTGGCCAATCCTCAAGAAACCGTTCGCTTACTTTATGAGGGAAAATTAGAGAATCAATCAGGCAGTCTAAATCAAGATGAAGAGGCAGAAGAGCAAACTTCTACCTCTCTTCAATTACCTGTACCTGCCGCCCTGACCCGTTATGCCGCACAGATGTTTTATGCCCCATTGCGAACGGTTGAGCCCGTTCCAGGTATTCGCCAGATTGCACACGGTCTGCCGTCAAAAATCACGACCTTGTTACCTGCTTATCCTATTACAGCCACGCCACTGATGAGCTGGCAACTGGGTGATTATGTGGTCACCGCCATTCGCCTACAAAATCAAGGCGCCTCACGTCTTGACCTCGACCCACGTGAGTTGCAAGGGCGTTTTTATGCGGCGACCTTTCAACATCATTGGTTGGGTGGCAGCGGTTCAACAGAAGATACCACAACCCTTTATTTGGTCACGGAAGGGCGACCAAATCAAGCCCTCATTCCTGAATCAAAAAAATACGCACCACCTAAAAAAGTTAAACGCACCAAAATTGTGGTGAAAAAAGTGATTGAGCAAACCCGTTCTGCAACGGTGAAGGAGGCACAAAATGAAAGCCAATAAGCTGTTTATTGTCATTGGTGCGATTATTTTTCTTATGGTCGGCGGTGTGTCCTATCTCTTATTTAGTGGTTCATCATCGCCTTCAAGCACAAAACCCAGTGTGTTGGATACCGCACTTAAAGATCTCACGCCTGAAGAAATCCGCCAACTTGGTTTAGAGGGAGATACCAAAAATGATACGGTTCGCACGTTAATTGGGGCGGCGAAAGAAAGTAACCGTCGTTATGAGAAAGTGATCTCGCAAAATGAAAAAATCCTCAAAGAAAATGAAACCTTGCGTAAACGTGAGCAAGATGTCCAGCAACAAGTCGATGAGGCGGTACAAAGCAAAACGCAAGAGCTACAAAATATGGTCGCGATGCTTCGCGAAGAGATGTCGCAGTTAGTACAAGGTCGCACGTCGTCTAATGAGTCAACCACGTATCAAGGTAATACAACCAATGGGATTGGCGTTGAGGAGGATACGGCGTTGCCTATCGGAAATGGTCAAGTGGGAACAGGGACAGAGGAAAACGGACAGCGCGTGGAATGGGTTAATCCTGATGATCAAATCGAAGATGAACGTAACCCCGCTAAAATTGGCTTCCCAAACCTTAATGCATTCAATAGCACATCGGGTAAGAAAGGATTACCTTTTATTTCAGGCAGTGATGAGAATGATCGTGGCACAACCTCTTCAAATTCATCAAGTGGGAAACAAAAAAGTAAAATTGCGGTTTACACGATCCCTGAAAATTCAACGTTGATGGGATCAACGTCAATGACCGCCTTGTTAGGGCGTATCCCAATTGGTAATGCGGTGAACGATCCTTACCCTTTTAAAGCCATTATTGGGCGAGATAATTTAATTGCTAATGGCATTGAACTGCCAGACATCGAACAAGCCATTGTGTCAGGGACGACAACAGGGGATTGGACCTTATCTTGCGTGCGCGGCAAGGTCAAAAGTTTGACCTTTGTATTTAGTGATGGACGGATTGTTACCCATGGCAACCAGGGCAAAGGGGATGAAAAAATTGGCTGGTTATCCGACCCGCACGGTATCCCTTGCATTCCTGGTGAGCGGAAAACTAATGCTCCTGAATATTTAGGCACGCATTTCTTATTGGCTGCCGCGGGCGCAGCCGCACAAGGTTACTCGCAAGCTCAAACTACAACGGTGGTTGATGGCAATACGGTTGTCGGTGCGGTAACGGGACAGCAAGGCAAATATGTGGTAGGCCAAGCACTTGGGCAAGGCATTCAAGAAACCGCAAATTGGTTTAAAGAGCGTTATGGGCAGAATTTTGATGCCATTTATGTACCACCTGGACACCCTATTGCTATCCACATTGATAAAGCCATTGATATTGATTACGACCTCAACGGACGTAAAGTGAAATATGCCCAATTTTCTCGTTCCTCTCAGCTTGATTAAGACTTCAATTAAGGAATTTGCTATGAAAAGAAGACAAATTTTTACCGCACTTATCACGTTTTGTGTATTGTCCGCTTGCTCAACTTCACAAAAAGCCTTATTGCCAACAGGTGAGGAAACAATGCAGGCGATTTGGAATAAAGGCGGCAGTGGCGCACAGTTACAGGTTTATCGTGATAGTAACAACCGTCAGCTTGATCCTGTCAATTATATCGGGTTTAAAGAACAACAGGATTATACCCGCACAGCGGAAAATGAAATTAAAAACCTTTTTCCCAAGCTCCCTAATCCAGATTTAATTATGTATGTGTATCCTCATTTATCGGCATCAGGTGAGCCAATGCCGATCCCAGGGTATTCCACGGTGATCCCCTTTTATAGTCGCGTACAGTATGCTCAACCAGGTGAACGAACAAGGGGGTTATAATGGGCGTATTTTCAGACGTATTGGCTTCCTTTTTTCCTGATAAGGTGGAGGCTTCTCGTACAGAAAAAAGCGAGGACGTAGAGAAAAACGTTGAGAAGGAAATGCATTCCTCTGAGCATTCATCTGGGTTTTCAGTGCCTCATACCGTGAGGCGGAGTGGAAAATTAACCCAAGCAGCACATCATCAGCGACTCTATAGCAAACAGCCCTCTTTTGTAGATTATCTGCCGTGGGGCGAATTTTTAGAACAAGAAGGCGTGATGTTATTAGATGATGTTCGCAGTGTTGGCGTGGTATTTGATGTTAAACCTATTGGTACGGAAGGGCGTGGCGAAGACTATTTAAGTCGTGTACGAAGCCTTGTTAAAGACGCACTGCAAGACAGTTTTGATGAATTAGATAATTACCCGTACGTTGTGCAGTTTTATTGTCAAGATGAACAAGATTTACGTCCTTATGTGGAAAGTCTGAAAGACTATATTGCCCCTGATATTTTGCAAACTGCGTTTACGCAAGAATGGCTGAAAAATACGGCAAAGCATTTAAACGATATTAGCAAACCTGGGGGCTTATTTGTTGATGATCGTATTACTAACACCATTTGGTCTGGACGCATTCGTCGTACCAGAATGGTCATCTATCGTTATGTGGGGAAAAATGAAGAACAAAGCGCGGTAGAAAGTTTAAATAATGCCTGTGAGCGAGTAGTTGGTGCATTAACGACCGCGGGGCTTCACTTAACACGCCAAACAGGCGAGCAGATCCATCAATGGCTTCTACGTTGGTTTAATCCCAATCCTGCGATGGCTTTTGATCTTGATAATGGTAGCTGTTATGACAAACTGCATCAACCAACAAGCGATGACTTGCCGTTTGTTGGGCAAGATTTTTCTGAAAATCTCTTTTATAACCAACCTGAAAGTAAAGATGACTATTGGTATTTTGATGGACTACCGCATGAGGTAGTGGTTGTCGATAATTTAAGAAATACCCCCGCCATTGGGCATTTTACCGGTGAGGTACGACGTGGTAAGAATATTAATGCTTTATTCGACTTGTTGCCTGAATCGACCATTATGGTTACAACCATTGTGGTGTATCCGCAAGACAAATTAGAAGCCCATCTTGAACGAATTAGCAGCCGTGCGGTAGGCGAAAATTATGAATCGATTTACCTGAAACAAGATGTTAAAACCGTGATGGAATACCTCAAAGATGGTCACAAGCTCTATCAAGCCAGTCTGGCTTTTTATCTTCGTGGTAAAGATGAAAAAGAACTCAAGCGACGTTCTCGTGAGCTTAGAACCATTTTATTGAGTAACAATCTTGTTCCCGTCAAAGAAAATGCTGAAATTGCGCCGTTGAACAGTTATCTCCGTTGGTTGCCAATGAATTTCAATCCACAGTTGGATATGAAAACGCATTACTATACCAAGTATTATTTTGTACAACACCTTTCCAATATGTTGCCTGTCTTTGGGCGTGAAACAGGCACTGGACACCCTGGCATTACCTATTTTAATCGCGGTGGTTCACCCTTGGATTTTGATCCCATTAATCCGAAAGACAGAGCCAAAAATGCCCATAAATTGCTGTTAGGACCAACAGGGTCGGGAAAATCAGCCACATTGAATGCCCAAATGGCACAACTGATGGCGGTACATCGACCACGTCTCTTTGTGGTTGAAGCAGGAAACTCCTTTGGCTTATTTGCCGATTACGCCCAACGTTATGGTTTAACGGTCAACCGTATCTCTCTTGAGCCGAGCAGTGATATTGCCTTACCGCTTTTTTCCGAAGCGCATAAACTCCTCGAAATGAACGTCGATGTTGAGGCAGTTATTGATGAGGAAGAGGAGGACGAAGAAGGCAGTGAGCAACGTGATTTATTAGCTGAAATGGAATTGACTACGCGCTTAATGATCACGGGCGGTGAAATGAAAGAAGATGACAAAATGAGTCGTGCCGACCGTGCCCAAATTCGTCGCGCCATTATGATGGCCGCAGAAAAAACCTATGCCGAGGGGAGACAAACCCTCGCGGGTGATGTAAGAGATGCGTTAGAGGCGTTGAGTCAACACCCCGATACCCGAGAAGAACGCCGTGCAAGATTGGCTGAAATGGCTGAGGCAATGGATATGTTTTGTACGGGAATCAATGGGAAGTTTTTTAACCGTGAAGGGGAGATTTGGCCAGAGGCTGATATTACGATTGTGGACTTAGCGATGTTTGCGCGAGAAGGCTATGAAGCAGAACTTGCCATAGCTTACATTTCCTTAATCAACCATATCAATAGCCTTGGGGAAAAATACCAACACAGTTTTCGTCCTATCGTTAATATTACCGATGAATCCCATATTATCACCGTTAATCCCTTGCTCGCCAAGTTTTTGGTAAAAGGGTCAAAAATGTGGCGAAAACTAGGCATTTGGTTGTGGCTGGCCACACAAAATATGGAAGATTTTCCGAAAGAGGCCGCGAAATTGCTTAGTATGATTGAATGGTGGGAGTTGCTGAATCTCACCAATGATGAAATCGAAGAAGTAAACCGTTTTCGTCGATTGTCGGAGGCTCAAAAACTGATGTTATTGTCAGCGAAAAAAGCCGATAAAAAATATACCGAAGGCGTGGTGCTGGCAACGAATATGGAAGCCCTTTTCCGTGTTGTGCCACCGAGTATTTATCTCGCTTTAGGAATGACTGAAAAACACGAAAAAGCGCAACGACGTGCCATTATGGCAGAACATCAATGCAGTGAACTAGATGCAGCGCTAATTATGGCGACACAGATTGATAAAGCAAGAGGAATTGAGAATGTCGAATACAAGCATTAAGCCATCTTATACGGGCCTCTTATTTCGAGCTGACCCAATTATTCGATCGTTTAATATTGACCCAATTTTAAATGATTTATCTATGCTCAGTGAGCTTATTATTGGCAGAGTAGGTAAAGTACACCAGTATATTTTGTATCCTCATCGTGTTTTTAAACGGCGTGCTTGGCATATCAAAATTATGGGGGAGAAAGGGGTAACTTATCTGTTGCTCAATATTGTTGGGTATTATCAATTTATCAATGATAACACGGCTACGCGTCTCTCTATCACTATTGCCGATGATGTTGACGCCTTTTGGTTTGCCTATGCCTTGAGCGAAAGGCTTGCTGTTCCTCCAACGATTCCGACTGGACTATTTGGAGGAGACGCACAATGAAAACCCGTTCAAAAACACGCAAAATATTGACCGCACTTTTAATCGGCGTATTGCTCTTTTTTAGTGTGCTTTTGCTTGGCGTGGTATTGGTTACCTATATGCCAGGACTGAATCTAAATCAATGGTTGCAGGAAACCGCCAATGGGTGGATAGCTTGGCGATTTTTCTTGTATGTCGTGGTGATAGGATTAATGTATCGCATTTATCGTGTTCGTCCATTCTCCGTTAAACTTTGGGGATTAGTGATAGCGGTATTCTTCACCGTTGAAGGGCTGAATTTTCTGTATCGATTATAAATGGGAGAATAAGATGACGTTTAATGTGGATAGCTATCTTGAATATTTTCTCACGTTATTGGGTTGGATAATCAACAATGGTTTATTTGGATTGCTTGCCAGTACAGGCTTATTTATTGCGCCTTTAATTGGCGTACTGATTAAAACGTGGTTAGAGGTGAAAAAGCAAGGGGCAGATGAAGGGAACAAAGGCGAATTACTGATTGATTGGCTAGGCATACAATTTTTTCCTGCAATGTTGGTGATTGTGATTACCCTTGCCCCGATGTTGCCGATTTCGCTGAATAATATGGCTTACAATGTGGAGCAATCGAAGCATTGTGGCTATAAAGTGCCGTTAGCACCTGAAAAAACAGGTTATGCCAGTATGGTGAGTGAGTTCGCCGATAAACAAGCCAAAGTACCCTTGTTGTGGGGATTAGTACACGCCATTAATAAGGGGATTTTGCATGGGGCGGTTTCAACCATTCCTTGTAAACCTGACTTACGTCAAATTCGCTTTGAGGTGCAACACGAAAAAATTAACAACCCCGCACTGCTGACCGAAGTCCGTCAATTTGTGCAACAATGTTATTTGCCTGCTCGACGCAAAGTGTTGGATAGCCAAGTGGCAATGAATGCCGCACAAGCCCGAGAAGTAAGCTGGCTTGGGGGGAAAATTTTAGTGAACAATAGTGAACTTTACCCTCGTTATCGAGCGATGCAACCGATGCAACGTTGGGCTTATGAACCTAACCGTGATCAGGGATTACCCAATACGGGTGAGGGCGGTTTTCCTCATTGCGATGAATGGTGGGCAGATAGCCAAGTAGGGCTAAAAGATATGCTACTTTCGGATATGCGACAAAATTTATCGGTGAAATTAGGCGAGCTGTTTACTGATTCGAATATTCAAGATGAGGCGTTACTTCGCACCTTATTACGCCCTGAAAATATTAATATCTCAAGGGGAAAAGCCTATGAAGGATACGGTGGCAGTTTAGATTCTACACTAACCAATAATGTTTCTTCAGTGGTATCCGCATTGGGGATTACGGCGGGCAGCCTTGCTGCGTACCCAGGTTTTGATGCAATGCGTAATGCGTTGCCTATGATCCAAGCCTTACTGATTATGGCAGTCATTATTTTAACGCCGATTGTCATTATATTTAGTGGGTATTCCTTAAAAGCCATTGTAACGTTGATGTTTGTGCAGTTTGCATTAGTGACCGTGTCATTTTGGTGGGAGCTAGCACGTTGGTTGGATTCGTTTCTGATTAGCATTTTGTATAATTCCCCTGGCCATCAATCAGAAATCAGTTGGGCGTTTCTCCAAAATAGCCGTGATGATGTGATTATGAGCTTTGTTTTGGGGGTAATGTTTTTGGTTTTGCCTGGTGTTTGGGTTACGGCAATGTCTTGGGCTGGGGTTAATGTGGGGGCATTAGCAGATCACTTTGCTAAAGCGAGTAAACCAGTACAAGAATCAGGTGAGAAAGTTGGAAAGACTGGTGAGAATATTGCAATAAGAAAAATGAAGTAAAAAAATTAGGTCTATTTTCAATATAGAGAAATAGACCTATTTATGATTTCTGCCTATATCAATTGGCAACATATAGTCCTGATTATTTATATCTTTTTAACTCATTTCTAAGACAGGTCACTTCTTCCCTTAATTTTCTAAGGTGATAAACTTCTGGGCTTTCAACTATAAAAATTGAATAACATATACCCATAACTAACAGGAACAAAATAATTAGTTGAGGGATTTTATAGACGACATAAAATAAGCTGAAAAGCATACTAAGAATGCTAAGTGCAACGATAACTTTCACCCATTTCGCCACTTGCCAATGCTTAAATTTGTTAATTATATTTTCTGTTTTATCTACGAATTTAGCAAAACCTGTCATTTTCATTTTTGCCTCCGTTTATGATCTCCATAGGGTTGTACAATTTATATGCTGACTATTCTTGTCCTCTTGTGCGGAAAAGTCAATAGGCAATTTACAATGAACTTGCGTAATCATTTGACATTACAAAAAATAAAGCTACACTAAAATTGTATCATAAAATGATACAATTGTGGTTAAATGAAAGACTAGTGGATTAAGGAGAGGCTGAGTTTTCGTTTATCGAGAGATATACGTTTTGCCTAGCACAAATATGAGATTACAAGTAAAACAATGGGGCAACAGTAAAGCGATTCGTTTACCGAAAGACTTTACTGAATCAATGAATTTAAATATGGGCGATTTTTTAGAACTAGAAAAGGTGGATGACAATACAATCAAAATTGTCATTGTTCCTAATGCCCCGAAAAAAAGAAGACTCACCTTAGCTGAACGTATCGCAATGACCTCTACTGAACAGCTCCCCGTTATGGAAGAATGGGATTCTCTTACGCCAATAGGGAATGAAATTTAATGGCTAAATACAATTTTAAACGAGGGGACATTATTACTGTGTGCTTGAATCCTGTTGTAGGAAACGAGTTACAAGGGGAGAGCCGTCCTGCATTGGTACTAAGTAACCATACCTTTCATAATTTAGGATTTATGATGATTGCTCCCATTACACAAGGTAATGCTACACTGGCGAGAAATAACGGTTTTGCCGTGACACTAAGTGGGACAGGTTGTAAAACACAAGGTGTTATTGTAGCGTACCAAGCCAGAATTATTGATTTTAAAGGAAGAAATGCAAAGAAAGTGGAGTCGGTGCCTGACTATATTTTAGCTGAAACACAAGATATTATTGAGGCAATTCTGAAAGACTAAATTGTTAGCTACAATTAAAAAGGTTCTTTTTCTTGTATTTGCGGTTGCTCTCTATCGGGCATAAAATCTGCTGATGCGACCAGTCCATTATTAAACCAATTATCCCAAATGTCATTGGTGAGAGTCATATTCGTATCAATCACGTTCGGAATATAAATTGTTTCTTTCATAGCCAATGCTCTTGTCTAATTCATCTTGTGTTGCAATAAAAAGGAGCGTAATAAATTGGAACGCCCCTTTTTTAGATACCTTGTTACAGTCTAAAGACCACTACGACGTATTTTGGTTGAAGCAAAGTTTTGTTTAATCGCTTTTTTTACATTACATTCGATAGAGTCGTCATATTGCCCATTCTTGTAAATGTCAACGCTAGGGTTATCAATTGTGTTAGTTCCTCTACCTTGGAGAAAGCCAACACGGTAAGAAATCCCGTTATTTTTAAGTTCCATCACATTCGTAATAAATCCTGAACCTACTGAGATTTCAGAGTTTTCATTAGCGATGACTTGTTTGATTGGATTTTTAAAACTAAATTGACCATAAGTATATTCATAATCACTGCCAACTTTTTTCACCATAATGGGTTTACCATCTGTTGCCGTGCAAGAAAAAATAATACTGCTATTATTTGCGGCAAGGGCATTAGTAGAAAAAAGTGCGGTTAAAATAATGCTTGAAAAAAGAGATTTACGCATAAGAAGCTCCTGTTATTTGAGACATTAATAATGTATCAATGAATGATTAAAAATGCGACTATTTTTTAGTTTGTTTTATTCAGGACATAATCAGCCTCTTGATTTCGACGTCGAGCATTCATTCCGCCGTTATCAACTTGTCGTCTTCTGATTGCATTGGCTAATGCAGTCATATCACCTGTATTAGCTGATACGTTTGCTGCTTTTACCACAGACTCCAATTTACTCAGAGAACCATAATTGTAAGCCATTGAGGTTAAAACAGCTTGTGCATTTGGGGGTAATTTATCCCAAGTCTCGGCAGAAACGTTTCTTCTTGCAATATTTGCAAATTCTTTCGTTCTTCGGGCTAAATCTCGCTCCGCATCTTCTCTGGTTACGGTCATTCCAGCTTGTACTTTGATCACCGTACCATCCGCTTTGGTAATGGTATCTGAGCCGTAGCCTAAACGCTGTGCATTCATATCCCATTTTGCTGTACCAATAAATCCTTCAAACTTTCTCAATAGATTTGTCGCTTGATCAAGAGAGGAACCGTTGATGGGGGCAATCGGTTTATAATTGCCAGAATAGTTTCCGCTTGCGTTATAAGGCGGTCTATAAGGCACAACGTTGTTCACAATCGGAATATCTAGGGCAATATTTCGGCGAGGTAAGGCAATATCGCCTGCTTCCATATGATCTTCTGCATTTGGCGTGCCGTAAGCTAAGTCATTGACACGTTTATCCACGTTGTCATAGCCCTCTCCATGATTGCCAACATTGGCTTCGCGGTTGAGTTTGTTTTGGATCACAACAGATGCGGTGTTACTGGTGATCATTTTTTGCATATCCATTTCAAGTTTGACTTGAGAAATTTCTAAGTCAATTTTATTTAAGGTTTTTTCCAACTCTTCTTGTGCATTCTTATCAGCGGCAACATAAGGCTCTCGCATTCCTGCGAGTATTGCTCGACGTGCTAGCAACATTTTTTCCATCACTTTGGCTGTCGCGATTTCGGCACTCAAACGTTGGCTAAGCACTTCCACGTCGGGATCTTCGCGTAAGGCTTCAATGAGTCCCCGTGTAACAGGAATGGTATTGGAACTCAGTTCAGCTAGCATTTCTTTACTTGGTGTATCCATATTCAGCACTTGTTCAAGTTTCTCTACGGTTTGCACATTTTCTTCTTCAATCGCAGGCGCCAGCCCAACACCCGCTTTTGAGCTGGTTTTCGGACCACAATCTTCAGTACAGGTCGAGATGGATTGTTCACCAATGGTTCGGGTTAAAAAATCAGAGAGTTTTTGTGGTGAGTCAAAGGTTTGGCAAGTCGCCCCTGTACAAGATTGTCCTGTAAGTGGACTTTCATCTAAGGCATTGCGGTTATGTAAGAGGTTGTAACCTGCTTTAGAGACATCTTCAATCAATTTGATTTGTTTTTGATTTTCGCCGCCGCGTTTTTGTCCCCCAATCCATTCTTTACCATTTTTCCCTTTATTGTCTTCCGATTTTTTCTGTGCTTTTTGTGCATCGGGTTCGGTGGCCACAATGTCTTTATAATTTTCCAAATCCGCCGATTTTGCCCAACGCCCATTTAGGGTATAGTCAGCAAGTTGCTTGGACATCGCTTCACAACTGGTTTTTAGACGATTAAAATCAAGCCGTCCTTGATAAACGCCATTAGTCAGAATGTCATAAAGCTGCGGATTGGCACGCTGAATAACCATCGCAGGAAGACTGGCTACCGCCCCTTTTGCCGACTCCATCACGTTTCCCATTAAATCCTTAAATCCCTCCGTGATGCCATTTAATTGGTTTTTTACGGTGGTTTTAATGTCAAAATTACCGCACATTAAATTGGCTTTCCAGCCGATCCCAAATTCAATGGCTTTTAGGGATTTTGCTCGTGTCGGTGGTGTCATATAGCCTGAACCGCCGCCGATTTGATAGTAAATTTGATCGGATAAAACAGAGTCGGATTTATTGAATTGAATGTTGTCTAACAGGGAACTCTCTGCATAAATGGGAGATGTACTGAGTGCGAAAAGTACCGCAACACTGACTTTATTGAGTCGTTTCATTTTGTTTCCTTTTATTCGTTGTCGTTATACCAATCAATACTGTATAAAAAGGTTTGTCCACGACGCTTACAGCATTTATAAGGACGCCATAACGCCCAGGCATAATTGCCTTTTTCAGATAACATTGTTGGCGGGGTATCAGGGAATGCACTGCAAGATTGTTGCATCTCAGGGGAGAGTTGTTGCCATTTATGATTATTGGCATTGCCTTCTTTAACGGGTTTAGGATACCAAGTGCCTGCACCGCCTGTTCTCGCAGCAGGCTGATAAATATGGAGTTGTCCTGTGCGGGTAACAATGTCGGCAACACGCTGTGCAATGACGGCTGATGCCTTATAATCATCCACTTGGGTTACCGCACCACCGCGAGGAAAAATATTTCCCCACATCTCCGCCCCTGAACGCACTTCACGCATTCCTGGCGTGAGGGCTTCAGGGTAAAACATCTCGGGCAAATTTTGTCGCCAAGCAAAGTAATCAAGACTACTTAAAAAATACGGCATAAATGGTGTTGTTTGGGTTTGGCAATAATAACCTGTACTTTTTAACAAATTACCAATCGCCCCTTGAGGGTGGCCAAGTGCAGTAGCATTTTTAAAATTAAGCTGGCTGTAATTTTTTTGTGGTGAGCGATATTCCCCGCCTTTAACCCCTTGAGACATCACATTCATTTCTGACCACGGATTTTGTCCATCGTGGTTATAGGCTGAAACCACCATTTCAGGCAAAAAGTGGCGTACTTTTGTTGAAGTGCGAACTTTGCAACCAAAATAAGTGCAGAAGAGCCAGAAACAGGTGCCAACCACCTTGTATTCTAAGCAGCTAGTTGAGGCGCTCGATGCCATAATGGTTGCGGTATTGATTTCGCCTTGTGCTGTTGTAGTAAAAGCAAGTGCGGTACAAAGTGCGGTCAGTTTTTGCGGGATTTTTATTGTCACGTTATTTTCCCTCTTTTTGATTTATCCATTGTTTCCAAAGTTGAATGGCATACTGAACATCAGTGACACCATAAATAACACCTTGACCAAATTGTGGGCTGTCAAATAACATCGCGGGCACTTTGCGAATGCCCATTTGCCAGCCCATGATCACGCCTTGATAAGCCTGCTGTAATTCGCGGATTTGGGTTTGGCTATCAGGACGTTGAAAAAACGCTTTAGCTTGATATTCCGCTTGTGTAGGATTGGTACTTAAGCCTTGGCTAAGCTGGTCTTCCCATTGTTCGACGCGGTCGAGATGGTAAAGATGCTGAGCTAATTGGACATTTTGAATGGGATAGGCTTGTGTGCTGAAAACCGTGATATTGACTTCGCGTGGAAGTTCAGCCCAAGCAGCTATACTGATACTTAAACATACAAGGAGCGTTCGCTTTATCATGACCTTTTACCAACTAAAAGAGAAATAGCCCAACCTTAGCGAACTTCCAAAATGAACTGAATAATTAATTCTCTTTGAAATAGAAACAATTATTGTGCAAAGAAACAGCAAAAAAGGATTTTTTTATGGGAGTGAATTTTGTATGATAAGGGCATTAAGTCAGCTACTTTGGTAGCCCTTAAAACGTTGCAGAACACCTGAAATAGCAACGGACTAGCCCGCTGTGGTAGTTGTGTTCATTGCCGAAATAACCTCAGCATTCTGAAAGAGGTTTCAGTGATTACACTGTGAATGTGTCTTTTATCTCACCTGTTCAGGGAAAAATGTCCCTGCAGGGCGTTTCTCCTTGAACCTATGTTTAACTTCAATGGAGAATGCATTATGAGCAATTCACTTCCTTTCGATCCCTTTGGATCATCTCAACAACCCGAAAAAGCCAAAAAATCTTTTTCCTATGTTTTAGGTCGGGGTTTAGGCAAAGCCGTGGTTTTTGCACGCAACAAACTATCAGGCGTGAGCCAAGCAGTTCATCACAGTATTGAAGACGATGTTCAGCGACGTTTGGCTGAGCAAGAAGCCTTTCACGAAATGTTGCAACAGCAACAGGAAATTTCGTATTGTGAAGAAATCGAAAAACTTAAGCGGCGTCATTTAAAAGTCGTTCTCTCAATGAGCTTAATTGGCTTACTGATGGGGGCGGTGTCTGCGGCTATCTTATTTTGGTATTACTAAACTGACATTTAGTTAACCTTGCTACGTCCTTTGGGGAAACATATTGCTTCCCACAAGGAGGTTGTGTTTCCCCACTATTTTTAAGGAGAAACACAATGAGAGTGCAAATTTTATTCTCAGCAGTTGGAGATTATATGCCGAAATATCAGCATCTTGATACTAAACCCCAGCAAGCCTTGATTGATGAAATTATTCAGCGAGCTAAGGCTGTTTGGGCAGCTCGCCAACCACAAGAAAGTGCGGTGCGATTTTTACAAAAAATGCCAGCACAACATGGTTCACATTTTCGTTTTTTGGAGGTGACTCAAAAAGATGAAAATACCTTGTTGGTCTCAGGAGGGCGAACAAGATGAAAGCCAAGCTAAAAGCATTATTCCATCATTTACAGACAGTAACGTTATTGCGCTTAAGTGATGATTTACGCAAAGGGGCTTACCTGATGGGACTTGTAGGAACGGTTTTATTTTCAGACAACGTTTCTGTTCTTGAAGGGGGTTTAACCCTTCAACACCTATCTTAATCGTATCACGATAAGATATTCCTATCCTTAGGGGAAAACCTTTCCCTTGAGGAAATGTGTTTCCCCTTTTTTATTTTGGAGAAACACAATGAATATTTTACACACTTATTTTGACAATAAATTGGTTGAAGCAGGCTTTCCAAGTGAATTAACTATTGAAAGTTCGCTTTCTTATAGCCAAGGCGATGGCGTTGCTTTTTATGGGCGACTTTATTCTGATGATTGGATAAATTTGTATAAACACATTTATCCTGATCAAACAGAGAAAGCCTATCGCCGATTTGCATTTATTGCCGAATATATCGGGGCGAATGAGTATTTCAATGTACTTGACATTACGCGTAATCATTTCGGGTATCGTTATTCACATTGTAATACGATGAGTCTTGATGCTCGTCCAGCGGAAGAAGCGTTTTGCTTTCGAGATATTCGCAACAAAGATAAAGAAATGTTCAGAGAAATCTGGGATAGCTTTATTGCGGATTTAGGTGAATATATTAAAGCCATCTCAACAATGCTGGAACGTCTCGGTTATCGTTTACTGGAGTCGATGTATATTGAACCAGAAGAAAAACGTCGCACCATTAACACCAAGCAGTATCGCATTGAATTTACGGTTGAACCTGTGCCTTTTCATTATGGCTATTTTAGCTCAGAAGATTTTGGCTACGAGGATACCAATCAATTTTGCGAAGCCATCTTGAGTGGTATGAAAATCGTTGATTTAAGTGCCACGGTATATCACAAAGCACTCGGCATTCAAATGGGTGAGAGTTCTTTAAGTTGGTGTACTTGCTTGAGTGAGGATACTACTTACGGCGGCAGTCAACGTTATTTAATCCTTGATGCTATTCGTGAAGCAAGAACCTTTGCACACAAGTTGGCGGGCTTAACGCAATTACGTCAGCCTCAATAAATTGACTGACTTTTCAACCCAATCGGGGAACATTCCCGATTGTGGGGCTGTTCCCTTTTTCTATTTAGGAGAACAGTAATGAACAATTCAACACAGAAAACAGATATTTACCAAGAAATTACCGATCGCATTATTAGCGCACTTGAAGCGGGCACGGTTCCTTGGCTAAAACCTTGGAATAACCCTGAGGGTAATTTAGGTATCCCTCGTAATGCGGTATCAGGACGATACTATCAAGGAATAAATATATTACTTTTATGGCTTGCGGGTGCAGAAAATGGCTATCGACAATGTAAATGGATCACCGCTCGCGCGGCCAACAAATTAGGTGGCTATGTGCGTAAAGGTGAGAACGCGACGATTGTGGCGAGCTATTGTCCGATTGAACGTGAAAAATGCGACGATGAGGGTAACCCGATTTGTGATGAAGAAGGAAACCCTGAAATGGAGCAGTTTGCCATTTTAAAACGTTATCCTGTTTTCAACATCGAACAATGTGACGGTTTGCCGAAAGTAATGTTTGATCACGTTCAAGAACGTACAGTAGATGCTGAGCTGACCCAATACCAGATTTACGCAGATATTCGCAAAATTATCGATGGTATGTCGCTGACAGTGAATATCGGACCAAGTCCTAACGCTTTTTATCGACCGAGTGCCGATAAAATTGTGATGCCTGAAATGAAGCAATTCCATTCAGAGCAGGATTTTTACAGTGTACTTTTGCACGAAATGACGCATGCCACAGGGCACGCCTCGCGTTTAAATCGAGAAGGCATTGCCTCAGGTAAAGCCAAATTTGGCAACAAAGTCTATGCGTTTGAAGAGCTAATTGCTGAAATGGGCGGGGCATTTTTATGTGCACATCTTGGGTTTAACCAAGTTCCACAAAATGCCGCCTATATTCAAAGTTGGCTCAAGATTTTGAAAGAGGATAATCGTGCCATTCTCAAAGCCTCAGGGTTTGCCCGCAAAGCCTGTGAATATATGCTTGAGACGCTTGATGTTCAAAAACAATATGAACATTACTATCCTGAAGCAGCGTAAACCATACGGAGTGGCATCATTTAATGATGCACCTCTTCCTTTCAACCTTTAAAAGTGCGGTGAAATTTAACCGCACTTTTCCCAATGGGGATACATTTATCCCTTTGGGGTAGTGTATCCCTTTTATCATTTAACTTAAATAAGGAGATACACAATGCCAAATTGGTGCGAAAATTCACTTGAAGTCTCAGCTCAAGATTCTGTTATGCTGAAGTCGATTGTTGAGAAAGTTCTACGCTTCGATCAAGAAGAAAATCAGCAGGTGGTTGATTTTAACTTGTTAATCCCAATGCCTGAAGAAGTGAATATTGTTTCTGGAGGATATGGTTGGCCATCATTTCAATTATTGGGGTTAGATAGGTTACAGCAACTGACCGATGAGCTAATTGATGAATTTATCAAAGATGGCAAGAAAGCGTTACGACTATCTTTATTATCACGAGAGCGGCACTGGACTGTGGGTGATTTTATCCATTGGCTTAACGGTCATTCTAATGAGCAAGATTATTTTCAGTTTGATTTAGCCTTAGGGCAGCAATATATTGATAATCAGCTTAAATATAATGCGCCTACTTGGTATGAATGGGCTTATGCAAATTGGGGCGTAAAATGGAATGCGGATACGCAATGTTGCGATGATATACTTGATGGGCAGACGTATTTTTGTGTGAGCTTTAATACCGCATGGTGTCCACCTTCAGAATGGTTTACTGAGCTTACCCATCAGTTCCCTGAAGCAAGTTTTCGATTAGTCTATTTTGAACCAGGAATGCTATTTGCGGGTATTCAAAGCTCCGATGAAACAGAGACTTGTCATTGCGAATATCCTGATTCAGTAGAGAAACTTTTCAATATTGCAATGGAGTTTGGTTATTCGAAGGACGATTTTGAATTTGACCGTGAATAATGGTGATAAAAGCACTCAGTATTGAGTGCTTTTTTACTGTAAGAAGGTTAGAAGATTGATGTTTACTAATAGAAAAAATAACTTGTGGGAATCTTTAGAGAGAGGGAGGAATCCAAATTGTTGATAAAAATCCACCGCACTTTGATCTTTGGCATAAACAATCAATGCATAAGTAGTAATATCAGAACGAATAATGCGTTTTAATGCGTTTTAATGCGTTTTAATGCGTTACCGAGTAAGGCTTTTCCTAAACCATTGCCTTTTGCTTGCTTATCAATGGCTAAGCGACTAAGTAACACCGCTGGAACACTAGGGTAACGGGGCAGTTTTTTATTAAGGTTCTCGGGGAGATCAACAAGAGGAATGCTTGCTGAGGCTAAAGTATAGTAACCTAAAATACGTTTGTTTTCATCAATGACAGCAAAGCAAGAGGCGATACGCCTTTTGATGTCTTGTGAAACCTGTTTTTGTAAATACTGATTTAACGGTGGAACGCCACAATCAAATTGATCGCGTAGATAGGCTTTATCAAATGCAGTGATTTTGATATTGGAGAGCATTATTCCCCCAATAATGAGGTGCTTAAATCAAGTGTTTCTTGCATTTTTTTATTTGGCATAGGCGGTGAAATCAATGCTTCTGCAAAACACTGCTGATCAGCGATGGAAAGGTGAATAAGTTCATTTTTTTCCACTGTTTTTTTCGCAGCCGACAGTGCTGCACTAATCACAAAATCACTTAAACTGCGTCCTTCAAGGGTTGCGGCACGCTTTAATAAGGCTTGTATCTCAGTATTAATTCTTGCTTCAAATCTCGCTGTTGCTGGCATAATGTTATCCTCTTTTTAGATGCTGATTGTACGGTGTTTGTACGGTAGTTTCAAGGGCTAAAATGAAAGGATGAAAATGTTATAGTATTCTCATCTAGGAAAGAAATGTTGTTATTGAAATCGGAGATAGTTAATCAGAATGACGTTTCTTTGTTCTGCCACTTTATTTAAGAGCGTAGATTTTCATGTTGCAATTTTTCCAGAAATAATCACCAAGATATTATTTTTCATGATATTCCTCATTACCGTTTTTAATTATATTAAGTATTATATTTTCGCCAAACCCGTAATACCGTACTTTCACTCGTATTAAGGATTGCAGCGGTCTTTTTGATAGTCGTGCCATTTTTACGCTGTTCGATGATGGCATTATGTAGCTCAATGTTAGGTTGTCGACCGCGATATTTTCGTTGCTTTCGAGCAAGGGCAATACCTTGATGCTGTCGCTCTTTACGTTTTTGATAATCGTTATAGGCAACACTGACCGCGAGCTTAAAAAACATATTTTGCAGTGCTGAAAATAAATCAGACATCAAAAAGTGAGGATCAAATACGCTCGCTTGTCCCCCAATACTTTGTGAGAGGGTATTCATATCAAAGACCTCAGGAACCTGAATTTTTGCCCCTTTCGATTGTATGGCATCAATCAGCTCAAGGGCTTTTTTCGGCTCTAAGCGTGTTAAACGATCGATACTCTCAGCAATCACGACATCATTTTGTTGTAAATCCCCAATCAATCTTGTAAGTTCTGGGCGTTTTTCCCATTCCGTTGTGCCTGAAATTTTTTCACGATAAACCGCAACCACATAAAATCCTTTTTGTTTTGCGTCTTCAATCAATTTATCTTGGCGTTGTAGGTCTTGCTCTTCGGTTGAAACCCGCATATAAATTCGTGCGAACATAAAATACTCAATATACCTTCATTAAGGTCATTTTTTTATGACCCTGTTATTGAACCCCATTTTCGGTCTAAATGACGGAGGCATTTAATGGCTTTTTGCCTGTGCCATTGAGGTATACCCTAATGACAGTAGCTATTTTGCAAAATATCAGGAGATTTTAGGAGAATTAATTGTTTTGAAATTTCAGAGAATTTAGGAGAGGAAAAGTCATTTAGGATAAATATACTGGAACAGGAGGAATAAGATGACCTAAAAATGAAAATCTTGATTATCGTTATAACTCTTCTTTTTTCAAGTTGGGCCAACGCACAAATTCAAGCGGGCCAAATTTGCCACGCGGATCCCGAAGTGACAGAGTATAACTATGCGGGGGTATGGGAAAAATTTGAAGATGGTTGGATTTGTAATTATTGGCAGTTTTTATCAGAAGATGAATGGGAAGAAGTGATTATAGAGGAAGAAGGAGTGGAAGCAGAAATTGATGAATAAAAAGAAACCCCAATTTCATCAATTGGGGCTATCTCTTTTGCAAAGGGGGGTCCAGCTAATCAATGATCGCTATCTTCACAGTCCCTAAGTCTTCCTATATGCTATACTTCAATGACATCGTTGTCAATGTGTTAATTAATATGGTTTAAAATTATGGCATTTAAAATTAGTGAGCTTCACACTCTATTATCCCAAGCAAGAATAGAAACCTATCTATCTTACTTCAAAGATGAAGATGACCTTTCATTAAAAGATATGCAGGCATATGAACTCTATATTTGGAACATACAAATAAGTGGCGCACTTTTGGAAGTGATTAGCTTATATGAAGTAGCATTACGAAATGCCATTATTAATGCGCTAGAACCTAGTTATAGGGCACATAGTATTCTAAATGATAACTTTATTCGAGCATTAAAACCTGCAACAAGAGAAGAATTGCTCCGTATTGTAAATAAGTTGTTTTCACACAAAACCTATGAATTCCATTTCATCAATGGACGCTTACAGCCATTAAGAATAGATACTAATGAGATTTCGCCAGGAAAAGTTGTGGCAGAGCTTAACTTTATATTTTGGGAAAATATGTTATCACGAACTCATCGAATGAGATGGATAAATCATTTTAATAAAGCATTCCCTAATGTTTGTATTTCCTTCCCTGATGAACGTGATTTAATAGTGAATGAGATACATAACATAACAAGCCGAGTACGTTATCTAAGGAATAGAATTTGTCACCATGAGCCAATTTTCGATGAAAGTAAAATCGATCTTATCAACGTATTTAATAATATAAAACAGGTGTTATGGTACATTTCGCCTAAAACGGCAGATATATTGAAGCAACTTGAGCGTATAAGTCAAACAATCGCACGAAAACCTCAAAAAGAAAAGGCCTAAGGGAAATCCCCTAAGGGATTTAAGGGTAACCTTTCCAAGGGGAAAGGTCTTACCCGAAAAGGCCTAAGGGAAATCCCCTAAGGGATTTAAGGGTAACCTTTCCAAGGGGAAAGGTCTTACCCGAAAAGGCCAAAGGGCTAAATGGCCTTTTCTTTCATTATTCATATTTTTTGCGAGATACCTTAATGTTTAAATCACTGACACAGTTTTTTAAATCAAAACCACATACATCTAAAATAGTAAAAGATAACGCTCTCCCAAAGCAGGATATAGACGATTGGATTAAGCCTCATTCTGCCCAAGAATTACTTAATACAGAATTGCGGCAGCGTTATCTTGGCTTGCTGTGGCAACAAGTCTCAATGACAAGGGAAATGTTTGAACATTTGTATCAAAAACCCATTGAGCGTTATGCAGAGATGGTTCAGCTATTGCCAGCCTCAGAATCACATCATCACGCCCATTTAGGTGGGATGCTAGACCACGGTTTAGAAGTCATTTCTTTTGCGGCTAAATTACGCCAAAACTATGTTTTACCATTAAATGCAGCTCCAGAAGAACAAGCAAAACAAAAAGATGCTTGGACCACAGCAGTGATTTATTTAGCCTTAGTCCACGATATTGGTAAATCTATTGTAGATATCGAAATACAGTTACAAGATGGAAAACGTTGGTTTGCTTGGAATGGTGTCCCAACGTTGCCGTATAAGTTTAAGTATATAAAGAAAAGGGATTATGAGCTTCATCCAGTATTAGGGGGATTTATCGCGAATCAACTGATTTCCAAAGAAACTTTCGATTGGCTAGCAAATTATCCCGACGTCTTTTCTGCATTAATGTATGCTATGGCGGGACATTATGATAAAGCGAGTGTATTAGCTGAAATTGTGCAAAAAGCAGATCAAAACAGTGTTGCTCTTGCTCTTGGCGGTGATATTACTAAACTTGTCCAAAAACCAGTAATTTCCTTTGCAAAACAACTTGTTTTAGCCTTACGTTATTTAGTTTCACAAAAATTTAAAATCAGTGCTAAAGGTCCAGGAGATGGTTGGCTTACCGAAGAAGGGTTATGGCTAATGAGTAAAACTGCGGCAGATCAAATTCGAGCTTATTTGATAGGACAGGGGATTAGTGCGCCGAATGATAATCGTAAACTGTTTGATGAAATGCAAGCTCATCAAGTTATTGAAAGTACGTCAGAAGGTATGGCGATTTGGTATTGTCAGTTAAAGGCAGATGCAGGTTGGAAACCAAAAGATAAGTTTAGCTTGTTACGTATTAAACCTGAGGTAATTTGGGATAATGTTGATGATCGCCCTGAATTATTTGCTGGAACAATCCGTGTTGTAGAAAAGGAAAATGAGGAAGAAGAAAATACATCGAATACAATAAATGCTGTTGCAGATACTGCACCTATAAATAAAAAAGGAAATACAGAGACTACCTCAAACTTACAAGAGAAAGATGCCGAACTTCAATCACATAATATTGATGCAACATTAGAAAATAATGATGAGAATAGTGTTGATTTTTTACTAAATATGTTCGCACCTAATAGCAATAATAAGCAAAAAGTTGAGAATATATCTTCTGAGAATTCTGAAACTGAGGCAACAATGACATTAAAATCTGAGTCAGAGGATTTAGATACTTGTATCACTGTTGAAACGGAGGCTGTTGTTGTATCTTCAACAGATAAAAATAAGCATTTAAAATCCGAAGGTCAGAAATTTGTGGATTGGCTAAAAGATAAACTGCTAAATAATAAACTCACTTTTAATGATCGTACGGCAAAAGTTCATATTGTTAATGATTGTTTATTTATTGTTAGCCCAAGTTCTTTTGAACTATATTTACAAGAAAAAGGGAAGCCTTATAATGAAGAATGTGTAAATAATTTACAATATGAATTTCAAGCATTAGGCTTACATAGAAAACGAATGATCAAGGATGATACGACTAATTTTTGGCGTTGTAAGGTGATTGGACCTAAAAAATCGTCATTCTTAACAGGTTATCTTGTCCCGAATACCAAATTATTTTTTGGTGATAAAATCTTAATAAATAATAGATACCTATTATTAGATGACTAGATACTTCTAGGTTTATCTAAAAAATATAATTTAATATGTATCTAAATCATTTAATATTTTGGTTGTCTTGACGTATTCTATAATAATATACTAATAAACCTATTAACTTTTCTTCAAGTGATGTTTGTAGCATATAATCTTGAGGCGTAAGACTGTACTGGTAAAGTTGTTGCTCAATCGGTGGATTTATATTTATAGTGCGCTCCATATCATAAAGTGCTGTTTTTAATTGAGAAATTGTTATTCCTTTTTTTTCTTGTTCTGCTGTAATTAGCTCTTTTTGTAATTGTGTTATTTTCTGTTTCAGTTGATTTTTTGCCAACTCTTTTTGAATGTATTCTACATATTTAACAATGTTTTCTTGTTGGTTTAATTGATACTGTAATTCAATATTCATTGAGTCAATTGTTAAGATACCTGGTGAACTATGTGGTATAGGTTGAAAGTTCTCACTTTTTTGTTGTAGATAAAAATAACTAACTAGAAAGGATAGTATAACACCTATGCAAAAACTACTTAGAAGGCTAATGTAGCGTCTATTATTTTTAGGTGGAGAAAAACTATGAGTTGCTTCTATCACTGGGGCATTGGGATGTTCATAGTTTATTATCTTTTGTGCTCTAGAGGGAGTTTTTTGAATTTCTTTTTTAACGTTTATGTTCTTCTTCTCTTCTATATGAAAATTATTATCCCGCTCTCTTTCTATTTTCAGTTTCTCTTGTAATAAGTTTAATGTATTAGTCAGATTACAAGATGTATTTGTATGTAGACTAATTTGATTTAGTATTTCTGTAAGGTGATTTTTTAGCCTGTAGAGCTCTTTTGAGGTTTTATCATCAATGTTTATACTTAAGATTAAAGGACTAATATGTTTATTTAACCAATTTAAGATATTTATCCTAGCCTGAATTCCATCAGGCCAGAATGTAGACCAGTGATTACTCATTAAAGTAGCCATAATGCTTAGATTTTGATTTATTTGTGTAATAGTGGGATCTAAATAAGATTTGGCAACGGTATAATAGCAAAGCGTTTGTAGATCCATACCATTTTGGTTAAATATACCATAGGATAAATTAGCAACTTTCCTCCAGTCAATACGTTTTTCTGGACGACTGAGAAAGTTGATTTGCTCCCTAATTTTTAAATAAGCATCTGTATTAGAAGGGTTTTTGCCTACTTGGATTTCCGTAATGTTTTTATCCATATTTTTCATATCTATTCTTTAAAATAAAGCATTTAAAAAGCATACTAATATAATGTTTCAGGTAATTTGAATAGTTTAAATAGTTCCTTAGAAAATGGATTGTCTGAGGCATCAATATGTACTCTATAAGTAGCATATCCTCCATCAACATCATAGCGAATATCAAATGATCCTTCTTTTTCATTACTTATTTTTCCAGTAGTAAGTAATTTCATTTGTGCCCAAGGTCCTTTGAAGATTAAACTACGTGGAGCATTACTTGATGTTGGAACGAGTGTCAGCTTACTTTCTACATTCGCATTCATTGAATTTGGCCAGACAATATTTGTTTGTTTTTTTAAGCCATGTGAATAATCAATAATTTGACCATCAAGATTTAATACACTACGTCTTTTATTTGCTGAAATATTGATTGGCTCAATGGTAAATTGAATACCAATTCCATTTCCTGTATTAAAGAACGTATCTCTAATTTCTTGAGCCAGCATTAATTGCTCAACGACATCATTCCTAATTAATGGTGAGTGATCCTCTGATAATTCAGTTAGGTCGCTTTCGATAAATGGTTTTAAATTATGTTGATAAAATTCATCCAAAATCCCATTAGGGGCAAAAAAACGGGTGAATTCACTTAGTGGAACCTCTTGTGCGCTATCAGAAAAAGGATAACGCCCATCTATATAGGTTTTATATAGTTTTACCACTTTATTGTTCCATTCAACTTCTAATGAAACAATAGCTGATTTTAATACTGCACGCCAAGAATATTCCGCAAGTTGTCCTAACCAACGAGAAACTGGTTGAGGCTGTGTTTTTGCTAATTGCTGCAGTTCTAGAATAGGATCAGATGAGCGCTGATCTATTCTTAATTTTACTGCTTGTAATGCAGCTTTTCCAGAATCTGGTGCATTATGGATGGATAGAAGATAGCGATGTAGATCAGATAGCTTCTGATAAATATCTTGCAATGCACTATTTTTGTTTTCTGCATCGTTTAAGACTGATTTTTCTTCAGCAAAACTATGATCTATCTGCGACATTAATCGATACTCTAGCGTATTTATTGCTTCTTGCAATTCCTTTCCTTCTTTATCTGGTAATATAGGCGGTAGCGTATTTTCGCTTAAAATAACCAAGGCTCGCTTAATTGTTTGTTCTCCGCCTGTTATTTTTTCAATTGCACTTATTGCTTCTTCCAGGTTAGCAAAATCCCTAATATCTAAATTATTTAGCGCAGATCGCCAAGTGGAAATATAATCATTCACATATTGTTCTGAAATACGCTCGCTAATACGTTGTCGATCTGCGTCGCTGTATTCCATATTTTCTTTAAGATTTAATACCCAACTATCCATTGCTATTAAATCAATTAAATGCTCATTTTGTTTAACAAAATAATTTTTTAGTCCATGTTCTGTAAAGAATCTAGGGATCTTCAATAATTGCTCATTATTTGCCATATACACTGTATCAAAACCTGAGCCTATTTCATCCCTATAATTCAAAGGAGCCGCAAGCACAGTGTTTGCTTTTATTTTTAAGTTTTGGTAAACCCGATCGTAAATTGAGAGACGAGCTAATTCGATTTGAGCATCCTTTATGGATAAATCATAGGGTTTATAAGCCTCAATGAGAATCTCATCTCCGTTTAATCGACCGTTAAACCAGTTAGTATGTTGCAATGCATAATCTAGATGTAACATTAGATTATCTTGTAATCCTTTTTGTCCTGGAAATTCATTACTCCAGTAATTACGCATAAACTCTTTGACAAAACGGTTATCTCTACCTGTTTTATCATCAAGCATACGCATTACCCTTAGAATTTCTAATTTTTCTTCACTTTCTGCTGGCGCATTATTGAGTTCGATTAGTAAACCACTCATAATGGCTGGAATAAACCTTAATTGAAGAAGCCTTAAATAAGTGCTTTCTACATAGGGGCCAATATCGTTACCTTGATATAGTCCCATATCCTTAAAAATATAAGATTTATCGTGATAATTGCCGTAAGATAATGTGGCTTCTCGGATTGGGTTAAGTAGTGGTAATTGTTTATCTCCAAAATGATCTTGCTCAGAGGAAATAGGGATCGCTTTAAACTCTTTTACTTGTTCAAGTACATTGATACCAGCCTGATAGTTTTTATAATAGAAGTAATGCCAGCTTCCTAATAAAGCTAATGCAAGAATACCACTTGAGAAACAAAATGTTTTTATGTAAGAGCGATATTGCTTTATCCAGCCTTGGCTTTCTTGTGCGAGATTTGGATAGCTAAAAATAACTTGCTCAAAGAGTTCATTACAAAAATAAGGTTGAGTATTTTTTACTCCCCATATTGGGTAGGTTTGTCTACCAAGGTGATATTGTTCCGATGCAGACTGTACAAAAATGTCATCTATTTTCCCTTTTTGAGTTGCAGATGTCAGATAAACCCCTTTTAGAAAATGAAATGAACGACTTTTATTCGTCATTAAACTTTCCAGAAAGGGAATGCATATATCCATTGCTGTTGCTAATTGTCTTACATAGCTAAAAAGTTGGCTACGTTTTTCAGAAGTCGTTTGATAGAGTAAGGAAGGGAGTAGAGCATTCATTTGAGAAATCCAGTGATTCCAAAAATGCTCTAACTCTATTTTCCAATTTTCACCGTGTTGACTAAAGCTAATACCTAATGCAGCATCTTTTTGTTCTTTATTTAATGTATGGTAAATACTATCAAAGCCGTGCAATATATCTAGTTTTGTCATAATCAGGTAGATGGGCAATGCTCCCTGAGTCATCTCAAAAATATCTTGCAAACGCTGAGATAATAGCTTTACATACATTTCTTTCTGAGCTTTGTCTGACACTAATAATCTATGTATATCGATAGTAAGAATGATGCCATTTAATGGTTGTCTTGCTCTTTGTTCGGCAATTTGGTGTAATAAATTACCCCACAATTTTTTATATAATTTGGGTTTTTCTTCAATATTATCGAGCTGTTCTATGAGATTGTGATTAGGGTTTATTACTACGGCTTGTTTATTAGTAAATATCGAGAAATTTACTCGCTGCTCACCCTCTTCATCATTATATAATTTAGTAAAATTTCCACCTTCTTGCAGTAATGTAGTTTTTCCGCTATCTTCAATTCCTAATATAAGATACCATGGCAGGAAATAGGCATAGTCTTGTTGGTTTATATGTCTTTTGAATTGATTAACCCAATGGTCAAAATATCGACGTTGTGCATCTATTTCAGGTTTTATAGATTGATACTTTTGTTGTTTATCTTCTTGTTGACGTGCTTCAAGTGTTCTTAATCTTTGGATTACTTTCCAAGTAATAAAACTTATTGCAATAATAATTAATATAGCTGTTGTTAGCCATCTTGAAGTTAAACTTGATAGTGGTTTATATTCACCTAAAGCAAAGTGTTCTCCTTTTAGCCAGATGAAGATTAATAATGCAAACCACCCTATAATACATAGCATAATTCCTGAACTTCTAATTTTCGTTAAAAGTGGTTTAAATGTTGTTAATGCTAATGGTAATTTCATTTTTATAAACCTTATATTTTTAATTTCTATCTAATTTTTGTTTAAGTGTACTATATAAACTATCTTCCCATTCTTTTACAGAAAGATTTTCTATGGATTTATAAATAGAAAAATAATGCTGTTTGGCTAGCTCATTGAAGCCTTTCTCTTCTAGTAGTTGAGCTAAGAAAATTTGATCATAAAACTTGTCTTTTAAATCTGTATGTTTCTTTCTATTCAAGGATCCAAGTGCAATTTCAATATCTTCATTAGATAAATCATCAGTAGATGTTCCATTAACCTGAAGTGCAGATGTATTATCATTTATATACAAATTATCCTCAGATAGCCATTGTAGCAAACGTTCAGAGCAGAAAGCTGTTCCATCGCTAAAATACAATTCTTTTAATTGAGGTAAACGTTCTAAAAATTTATTTACGGAATCTCTAATAGCATTTGCTACTTCATCATAGCCCAATGAAATAGCTATCATCGCAGATAAATAATGTCCTTCAAACCAGTAAGGCGAAACAGTGAGACTATGTTCGATATCTTTCCATAATGCAAGATCTGCATTTGCTATTGATGACTCATAATAGGCGATTCGATCTGCTGAAGGTGGAGATAAAGGCGTTTTATTTTCTTCAGCTAAAGGAATTGTAGTAATGTTATTCCAAATTGCATAGCGTCTGAGTAAATAACCTAAAGGTTGGGATATTTCACGATCTAATAAATATTCTACCACCTTAAACAAGGTATTTTTCCAGGCTCTCTCATTGCTTGCGTCCACTTCTATAGGGTCAATAATAGAATGATTTGATGGCGTAGAGGAACTAAACGTTTGTTTTTGTGATTTCGGTGGTTGTTTCTGTTCGGGATCTTTAGGAGTAATGGTAATTTCTCGATCTACAGCGTAACGAGAAAGTAAATCCATCAATGTCGTAGCCAGTTTGTTATCTTGCCAATATTGATGAAGTTTATTTAATAGTTGAAGTGCAACTTCTTGTTCTATTCGGGAGGCAGATTGCTTGAAGTTGTTAGCAGCATTTTCAAAACGTTTACAGATTTGTACTGTTAAACGATATTTCTTTAGTTCAGAAGATGGCGGTGCGTTTTCCCAATATAGCTCGACATAATCACTCAATAATTGCAGAGCAAGTAATACCTCTAAAACACCACCAGAATGCTGTAGCGTTCGTAATAAATGGGCTAAGATTCTTAAATCTTTACTTTCGTTAGAGAGTAGAGAAAGGGCCGTTTTTTGAACGTTATCAATATCCAATAGTTCATGTTCTAGAGAGCCTAGCTTAACCATTTCGCCATCTAAATATTCCCAGTCTAGATTTTGTTCTGAGATTTCTTGCTCAATCGGCGAACTAATAGGAGAAGCTATTAACTGACGCCAAGGATGTTGTTCTAAGTAATCCATAGTGTTGCTCAACGTTATAAAATTTATTTACCAGTGACAAGCTGTTCGTAGCGGCTTAATTTCATTAGCCAATTCTTTGATGTTGAAGATCAAATCAGAAAATTCTTTATGTTTAGCTTGTATTTTTAATGTATCTGCATTAAATAATTTTTGTATTTCTTTGATCCCATCTAAACCACGGCTAGACTCGAGTAAAAAATAGTTTTCACGAACAAACCATTGTGTTGAGAATGTCGAATTTTCTGTTGTCAATATCACTGAAATACTATTCTTTTTATTGATAGGAGCCGGTAGAGCTACTTGTAATCGAGTGATATTATCAATACAACTAAACATAAGAATTGGCCTATTTGAACGATACCCTAAAGCGGGTGTTGTTAATAGTATTGTTGGATTAGTATCTCCGTGTTCAGTTAAGATAAAATGGGTAGTATTCGTTTCGCGTTTTGCTTCCTGCTGATTTGCTCGAGTCCAAGCCTCTCCTTTGGGGGAGTTTGAGTTTTGCTCCCCAGTTTCTTGACCAATAGAGATAGAATCGTAGCATTCTATTCGTTCTAACACAGATTGAACCGCACGGCATTTTTTTATGTCTTTTAATAGGGAAAGATCTAAATTTTCTCCCTTTTCACTGGCGTGTATAGAAAGAGGGAGAAATAGAATTCCGATCACGTATAAAATTAGCTTAAATTGCATTCTTTGTCTCCAATTTTTGCAATAAACGTATGGTTATCAACGATAAAGTGGATATGATCTATGTTTTCCTTATTTGCTAATGCCTGTAAAAGTAATAATGAAATTGGAGGTAATAGTTGGCCATCTATAATTGATTCAAGAACTCTAGCTCCATTTTCAGATCTACTTGCACGAGATAAAATTTCCTCTTTCACTTCTTCTGAGATAGTCACTTTTGCACTAAAACGCTCAGTGAGTAGGTTAACGAGCCTATTGAGTTTTCCATTTACAATGGTCAATAGCGTTTCTTTATTCAATGGTAAATAAGGAACGATTTCCATTCTTGCCAAAAGAGCTGGTTTGAAGAAATTTGCTAGTTCAGGATAAAGCTTATCCGTTATCACTTCAGGCGTTTTGGCATTCTCTACAATAGTTTGGTAGCCTAAATTTGATGTTAGAAAGAATACAATATTTTTACAATCAATTAATCTACCTTCTCCATCCGCAAGCTCCCCCTTATCAAAAGCTTGATAAAAAAGGTTTAGTACGTCAGGGTGCGCTTTCTCGACTTCATCTAGTAAGACAACGGAATAAGGTTTGCGTCTAATTGCTTCGGTAAGTATTCCTCCCTCGCCATAACCAACATAGCCAGGAGGCGAGCCAATCAAGCGAGAAACAGTATGCTTTTCTTGAAATTCAGACATATTGATTGTCGTTAGATACTGTTTTCCTCCAAATAATAAATCTGCAATTTGTATTACTGTTTCTGTTTTACCGACACCACTTGGACCGACTAATAAGAATGAGCCTAGCGGGCGTCCTAATCTACGCAAATCAGCTCTTGCAGTAAGTAAATGTTTATATAGGTGGTGAATTGCAAGATCCTGACCTTTTATTTCTTGGGTTAAAAATTGAGGTAGATGGGTAATTGTATTCAATTCATCTTGTGATAATTTGTCTAATGGGACTCCGGTCCATTCTGCAATAACACTTTCAATCTGCTGTTTCGTCACTTGAGGTGCAACAAGAATTTGTGTTTCTTGTAATTTTGATAAACGAGAGGATAAATGTTTTAACTTATTGATATTTGATCTTTTATTCGCAACATCATTATTTAAAAGAGCCTCTCTTAATTTTATAATCTGGTTTACGCAATCTTTTTGCTTTTCCCATTGTTTAGATAAGGTATCCTTTTGCTTCTGTATATGATTGTATTGTTTATTTAATTGCGTTAAACGAACATTATTTTGGCTAAATCCTATTGAAATTTCACGCTCTAATAGCTCAATTTCTAATTTTATCTGTGATAATTGATTCTGAAATAAGGCTAGTTGTTTTGGCGGAGAAGTGAAATTAATAGCCACCCTAGCACAAGCTGTATCTAGTACATCAATGGCTTTGTCTGGTAATTGTCTGCCTGTTAGGTAACGTTCACTCAATTGAGCTGCGGCAATAAGCGCTTCCTCTTCAATCAATACATTATGGGCGGTTTCATAAATATTTTGCAACCCCCTTAAGATCACTATAGATTCTTCAACATTTGGCTCATCAACCTTGACTAATTGGAATCTACGAGAAAGTGCGGCATCTTTTTCAAAATATTTTTTGTATTCACTCCAGGTAGTTGCAGCAATAGTTTTTAATTCTCCTCGAGCAAGTGCGGGCTTCAATAAATTGGATACATCTAACCCACCTTGTTGATTACCTGCACCAATTAATGTATGAGCTTCATCTATAAAAAGAATTATTGGTTTTGGTGAATGACTAACTTCATACATAATACCTTTAAAACGTTTTTCGAACTCACCTTTTACAGATGCACCAGCTTGCATAGCTCCGAGATCTAATGTCATCAACTCGGTATCTTTCATATTTTCAGGGACATTTCCTTCCACAATACGTAAGGCAAGCCCCTCAACTAATGCGCTTTTACCAACGCCAGCTTCTCCAACGATGATCGGATTATTTTTTCTACGACGACAAAGTATATCAATCATTAAGTTAATTTCGTCATCTCGGCATAAGACAGGATCTAATTTATTTTCTCTTGCTAATGCGGTCACATTCTGTGCATATTTATTAAGAAGCTGATGTTCAGTTTCATAGTTATTTCTATTTTGCTCTCTTTCGAAAGTATCGCTTTCACTAGAGCCAAATGTAATTTGCTCAAATTGTTGCTTTAATAAATCACGATTGATATTAACTAAGATATTCGATACTTTGGGTAATAAGTAACGTTGTGGTGTTGCAAGTAAAGTTAATAAAATAGCGCCACTTCTAAGGACTTTTTGATTAAGTTCAGTGGTTGTTAGCAACCAGGCATCTTGTAATAAATCTACTAATAATGGTGAGAAACTAGGGTAGTTCCCCTCAACTAAAGATGGAGTTTGAGGTAATGTTTCTTGGAGCTGTTCTGACAGTGTATCTATGTCGATGTCAAAATGAGAAAGTATTTTTCTTATATCACAAAGTGGGGTTTTTATTGCTTGTAATAACAGATTAGGTACCAAAATTTCTGTTTGGTTTTCTGACATACATTGTGCAGCAGTACTTTCCATAATGGATTTAGTAACTGGAGAGAGTTTGGCAATAAGGCTGGATAATTCTACTTTCATACATTTTCCTAATTAAGTAAATTATTTAATTGCTCTAAAATTACATCACTTTGATGGTCTAGCATAAAGAAATAGACCGCATAAATACAAGTTAATACGATAATGAGATAGATAAGAATTCTTTTAATTGTGAGCTTTTTGGTTAATGAATAAGGTTGTTGTATTTGCTCATCATTATTTTGATATAAAACAAGATGTTCTGGTTTATTCTCTCTTAATGTGAGGAGCAAATCATATAAACGTTTAAAAATATCTTCAAACTCAGCATTATGATTGTTTATTTTGTAACGTCCTTTAAACCCCAAGGAGAAGCATAGATACATAAATTCAAGGAGATCTCTATAACGTTTAGGTTCAGACATTAGCTTATCGAGTAAGATATAAACTTTCTCACCACCCCAAGTCTCATTATGGAAATGAGTCAATAAGGATTTATTTAACCAGCTATTGCTGCTTCCCCATCCATGCGATAGCACAACCTCATCAATAAATGTGCATAAAATATATCGGAAAGAGACAATCATACCAGCTTCATAATGATTTTCTCTTAGTAACTGCTCCATAGACTGTATATCCGTCACCACTTGCGAATACAGTTTCTCTGGCATCATATCTGCATTTACTTCTTTTAGGCGTAAAATCATTCCGAGTAATGGCGTTGCAGCATCAATCATCTTATTAATGTTATTTCCGCGCAATGGAAGATGATAATATTCTTGTAATGATAAATCAGACTGATCGAACATAAATTAATTCCTTATCGCCCATAAATGCATATCTAAATCTGGAAATTCTCCTGATATATGGAAAGCAATAGTTCGATTACGTTTAATTTCTTGCCATTCATCTGAATTTGTATCTAGCTGAAAATAAACATAACCTGCATGGTAAGGTAGCTCTCTTGGGGCTGCGCCTAATGATATAAGAGAAACACCGGGTACTTGTACACTTACCAGTTGCTGTAGGCGACCTTGAGAGGTAACTTTGGTTTGATGCATAAATTGATGAGTTAAATTTTCAACAGGTATTCTTGCAGACACAGCTAAAATAAATGTTGCAGTGTTGAGTAATTGTTCATCATTAATTGCTGCAGAACGAATGCCATGTTCGTTAATAGCAAGTTGGATTGATACAGCTCTAGGTGTTAGAACTGTACTTAATGCCATTCTAATTTCTGAACATAGTTGCTGAAAACTTTTTGTCAAATTAAGGTGATCATAAGGAGGGAATGGGCTTACTGTTCTCGAAGCATCAGTAAAAACCATCAATTCTCCACAAAATGAAGCAAGTTCTCGATAAAAATATTCAGGATGTAAATTAGGATGAATATTTAAATGACGGTAAAATGGCAACTTACGGTTAAGTAATTGTAGCATTAAAAATTCAGAAACCTCAGCAACGCCTCGCTGTCCTGGAGAACCAATGCGGGATGCCAATGTTAATGTTCGTTGATCCAGTGTATTTTCCATTTCAACGACAAAATCTTTCAATACTGCAGAGGCAGATATCGTCATACAGGTTGGAATAAACTTTTCATCTAAAATAATTTGGCCATTTTCCAATCGCTCTTTTATTTTAGCAATAGGGATATAGGTATAAGCACTCTTATCTTCCATTTCAAACATTAAGCGTGGTGATAATTGAGCTAAAAATATGGTTGAAGTATCTCCATGAGGTGTATGCAAATCTCTTATTTCTTCATGAACTTCTTTATAACGTACGATATGATTATTTTTTTGATTTTCTGATTGAATTTCATTAATAGTATTCGTTAAAGTAGGTAATGCTAAATAAATGCATTGTCCAACGACATTATCACCTTGTTTAACTTCAAGAATATTTGGGCTGGCATCTTGAGATGGTATATCAAAATAAGTACCATCAGAAAAATAACCTTTTGCAGCGATGAGAGAAATTCTACCTAAGTTCAAAAGCTCCGAATCAATTTCTACGTATTGTAATCCATAATTATACCCTGTCAGAGAAAGGAGCTGGTTTGACAGTAGATAATCTAAATGCCGTTGTTGTTGCTGGAAGTGCTGAGGTCTAACAAAAGTCCCTTCTCCCCAAATAACGCGATTTCTTGTTGCCATATTTATTCTTTATACTCCTTAATATCAAATGTCCATTTTTTTAAATAAACTAAAATATTATAATGGTATCCCTTACCTTTGATTGGAATGACTTTACGCCATTGTGCTTTTTCTGGATCTGAGTAATAGGCAATAACCCCTAAATAACGTGTATCTTTATCTAATGTAATATCAGAAATAACCTTGTACTGATCTGGTTGAACTGCATAATCTTGATGAGAAATATAGTTTTTTCCTAGTATATCTTTTAAGCTATCTCCTTCAAATTGTTCATAGTAAGAGGCGAGTAATTTTGAGTCTTCAGAAAGATAAATAACTTGTAATTCTAAAGGGGAAGGCTCACCATCATCATTAGGATTAACATTATTATCAGTTAATAAAGTTAATGTCATTGTAGATGGCCGATCTTCAATTGGTCCTACTGGGGTGCTAGGGTCACTAATTATCTGCCCAATTTTTGTCGCAGTTTCTAAAGTGCTACTGCACCCAATTAAGACCATGCTAATTGGTAAATAAATAGCAATTTTCAGGAAAAAACTAAATTTGCTAATCATACTAAATCCTATTACTTACCCTGTTCCCGTAATGCTTTATCGTAGGCTTGTTCGTATACTTCCCAAAACAGTTTCTCAAAGCCTTGCTGACGTGTTGAAGTTAATTCTCGATAGTAATTTTCATACATTCGCCAAGCCCAGGATGGATCCATGTCTTGCCGTTCATTACTGCGGCGATAATTTTCAAAACGAGCCAATAACATTTCGGGTGAGAATGCCTGTAAGATTGCAGATAACGCACTAATGATAGCCATTTTGTTTGCTTCATTATGAATGAGTAAATTATTTAAACATTCAGATACAGCAGCAGGCGCAGCTAAATGAACAGGGCTTTTTTGATTCCCAAATAAAATGTCCATTGTGGCTGGATAATCTAAGTTTAAACGTAAGGGATTATCCTCAATAGGGCGTAGGTGTTTATCTGATAAACTACTTTGAGCTTGCTGTAAACGTAATAGACCATCAACTGTTGCTTTTAATGTGCTTCCTATCTCACTTAGAATATCATTGATGTCTTGGCTATTGTTTAACGGTATTTTCGTATCCATTTCTCGTAGCAAAGGAGAAATAGTTACATATGCATTTTCAATATATTCGGATTTTTGATGTTGTTCAGGTTGTGGTAAATCAATAAAGTTTGATGAAGACATGGTAGAGCGTCCTATATTTGAAGAGGTAGCCGAAGAGTGAGTAAATGGACTTTCATTATTTGATAATCCTGTGGAGGAAACTGCTGGATCATCATTAGATAAGGCTGATAAAGGGTCTAGACTTTTATCCCCTTTGAGGAAATTATTTGTTTTATTCTGAGGGGAGGAGAATTGTTTTTTATCTCCGATTAGGTGTTTTAAATGATCTTGCGTGCCGATAATTTCTACTGGTTCTAGAGCGAGAGATTTAAGATCAACATCTTTTTCATTTTCAATATAAACTTTAATCTCTATATTACCAATGGTGATGATGTCACTTTTATTTAATCTAATAAAACCAGAACGAGAATTTATCATACTTCCATTGATTGAAACCTCATTCTTACCGGTGACTTGGAAACAATAATGGTTATCTCGCCATTCAACTCTAGCCTGGTCGGGCTGAATGTTATTCTTGGTATCTTGAATAACCCACAGATTATTCTTACTGCTACCTAGCGTTCCTCCATTGTAATCAAAAATAAAATAAGCCTGACAGCCACTCTCTATATTTGCAGAGTTTGTTACTTTCAGGATTAGAGTCTTATTGTCTCCGCTTATCATTTTATTGCTCCATACCAATTTGTGTTAGTTTTTTTACTGATAATAATAAAAAAACTAAAAATAGATTTAACAACTAAAGAAGAGGCTGCCTATAGGAAAAGCAAAATACAGACACCCTGCTTAAACCTCGGACGTAAAACATTATATAACTAAATATGTTTTTGTGGAATCTTTCATCTTAATGAATAAATACAAAGTCGAGCATCGTTTAGCTTGCATTGCATATATAAACTATGCTGAAATAATGTTCAATCTATATAAGCATAAGGAACGCCATTATGCAACACTCAAATTTAATTTCTTCTCCAAAACGTTGGTCTATTACGCCGAAAGGCAAAAATCCTGCTCATATTGGTGCTTCTGTGCTACACCCTGATGGTTCGGTTGGCCAGGTTGTGGGAGGGCAATCTAGCATCACTTTTGGGGGTAAAGCGGCGGCTTGTATTGGTGATAAGGTAGAATGTCCAGGACATAGTGGTGTAATTATCGCCGGAGCAAAAACCGTCTCCATTGGCGGTAAGGCGTTAGCCCGAGAGGGAGATAAAACCAGTTGTGGCGGGGTGATTATCAATGCCTTTCCAACGATTACTGTGTATGACAGCACAAAAACCGTGCATGGCAAAAGTGCAGAGGGAAAACAGGAACTTAAATTATCTCTCTTTCAATCAGCCTTTTCTGAGCAAAAGAAATATGTAGGAATGCCGTATAAGCTTTACATTGATGGGAGTGAAGTTGGTGAGGGCGTTTCTAATGAAGAAG